>NZ_BMQI01000009.1 GCF_014648035.1 Shewanella algicola
ACCCAGAGAACAAAAAAGAAGCAGCTTAACAGCTTAGGCGACAACTACCTTGAAAAACGCCGTGCTTGTGACGTTTGAACAAGATGATGTGAAATCAGTGCTTGTATATCAAAACGAAGACGGTTCAGTGGAAGGGATGGAAATTACTCAAGACCTTCGTCCACGTGCATATGAATATAAAGTCGATGTAGTTAACTTGTCTTATGACTACGATGATCTGAGCGTGTATTTTGTGCGTGATTCAGAAACCATTGAAACGGCTGAATATACGTTAACCGATTTAGACTTCGTTGAAGAGCAAAGCACTACATTACCTGAAGACTTTTACGAAATTAATATCGTCTATGAAGCTGACAACGGCACTCAAACACTGATTTATCAGTCTGAGACTTTAGATATTAGTGGTGGCAGTAACTTTACTTTTGTACTGACACCAGACAGTACAAGTACACTAGGTCATAGATTAACTTTGTTAGAATAATTCATTGAAATAATGATTTAACAAAACAAAAAGCCGATATCAGTGATATCGGCTTTTTTATGAGGTTAACGCGCTATGAGGCTAATTTATCAAGGTTATTCGTCTTGATCATCGTCGACTTTAACGCCCCACACATCGTGCTCGTCGGCATGAATAATGTGTACCCAAACTTGATCGCCAGGTTGCACGTCAAACTCGTCGGTTAAATACACTTTACCGTCAATTTCTGGTGCGTCCATGTAGGAGCGACCGACAGCACCTTCGGTGTTCACTTCATCAATTAAGATTAAATACTCATGGCCAATACGGGCTTGCAGTTTGTCGGCACTGATCTGTGCTTGAACCGCCATAAAGCGTTGTAAACGGTCTTCCATAACATCTTCTGGCACATGGTCTGGTAAATCGTTAGCTTTAGCGCCTTCTACTGGCGAGTATTTAAAACAGCCTACGCGATCAAGTTGTGCTTCTTCTAAAAAGTCTAATAGTTCTTCAAACTCTTCTTCAGTTTCACCCGGGAAACCAACAATAAAGGTTGAACGAATCACTAATTCTGGGCAAATCTCACGCCATTTTACGATGCGCTCTAACACCTTGTCTGAGCTGCCTGGGCGTTTCATCAATTTAAGAATACGCTTATTGGCATGCTGAAACGGAATATCGAGATAAGGTAAAATGCTGCCTTGAGCCATTAATGGAATAATGTCGTCCACATGCGGGTAAGGGTAAACATAGTGCAAACGTACCCACACACCTTGCTTAGATAATTCTTCACACAACTGTTGCATGTGAGTTTTCACAGGCATGCCATCCCAAAATGCGGTTTTGTGTTTTACATCAATGCCATAAGCTGAGGTGTCTTGTGAAATAATCAGTAATTCTTTTACGTCTGCGTTCACTAAACGTTGCGCTTCACCGAGTACATCACCAATTGGGCGAGAGTTTAAATCACCACGCATTGACGGAATAATGCAGAAGGTACAACGGTGATTGCAGCCTTCTGATATTTTCAAATAGGCGTAATGTTTCGGCGTGAGTTTTACACCATGATCTGGCACAAGGTCCATCAGTGGATTGTGTTTAGGCTTTTCAACATGCAGGTGCACTTGTTTAAGTACTTCATCATAGGCATGTGGGCCGGTAACACCTAGCACGTTAGGGTGAAGTTCAACAATTTCATCTTTCTTAACGCCTAAACAACCTGTGACTAACACTTTACCGTTAGCCGCCAATGCTTCACCAATCGTTTCTAACGACTCTTGTACCGCGCTGTCAATAAAGCCACAGGTGTTCACAATAACTAAATCGGCATCGTCATAGCTGTTGGTGACATCATAGCCTTCGGTGCGTAATTGAGTGAGGATCCGCTCTGAATCGACTAAATTTTTTGGACAGCCCAATGACACAAAGCCAATTCGATTACCAATGTTAGGGGTACTTGTGCTGTTGGCTGCAAGGGTTTTACCTGGAATATCGAGCGTGGTTGTTTGCTTGGGTGTAAAGGTTTCAACTGTCATAAAATATCACACATACAGGTTGCGATTAATGATAATGATAAAAAGTGCGCGGATTATGCCTGAAAGCGGTAAAAGGTATAGATCCAATGTGGTGGAAAAGTATACTGTAAAAATTCGGTATTAGGCTAATAAAAAACGACGTGATATCGGTAGATATCACGTCGTTTTATTTTGAGTTAGCCGGGTTAATTAACCCGACAACCTGTTGATTAACTGCTCACTTTAGTTAGTGCGGTAACGGCTTAAAATCTTACCTAAGTTAGCAGAGGCTGTAGACAGATCTTTCACGCCATGTGAGGATTGCTGCGACAATCCACGGATGACATTCGATTTTTGGCGAATGTCAGTCAGTTCTTTAGCAATATCATTAGCAACAGCACTTTGCTCTTCAGATGACGTCGAAATCTGGAAGCTCATGTCCATAATTGAACGAGATGACTCAGCAATCGCATCAATGTCAGTACCAATGTTACTGATTAAGTCGCTACTGGTTTGTGCTTGTTTAACGGTGTCTTGAGTAATGCTGTCGATGTTAAGCGTTTCACTTTGCAGTAACTCAATCATGTTATGAATTTCAACCGTTGCAGCTTGAGTACGGCCCGCTAGGGTTCTTACTTCGTCTGCAACCACGGCAAACCCACGGCCCATTTCACCAGCACGTGCAGCTTCAATTGCCGCATTCAGTGCCAGTAAGTTAGTTTGGTCTGAAATCGCATTAATGGTGGTAATCACATCATTAATGTTAGTGGCATTGACCTTTAAGGTGTTAACCGAATTTGACGTTTGCTCAATGTATTTAGACAATTGTTTAATTTCGTTAATCGCACGTTTTGCTCTGTCGTAGCTTTGGCGAGTGTATTCTGAGTCTTGCTCAACACGCTCAGTAGAGTTACGCGCAATATTAGATACTTCAGCAGCAGAGGCGGTCATTTCTTCCATAGCGGTGGCGACAGAATCTAAAGAGGCATACTGTAAGTCAATTTGCTCAGCGCTTTGCTCTGCATCGCGAGCAAAAGAGTCTGAGGTTGCATGCAAGGTATCGGTATTGGTTTTAACCGCAATAACCAGCTCACTTAAGGTGTCCATGGCTTTGTCTAATGCACAACCAATGGTGCCAAACTCGTCGCGGCCAGGGTGGAACCCTAAGCGTGAGGTCAGGTCGCCTTTAGCGATTTTTTCTGTGGTTTCCCATAACACCCATAATGCTCCACCAATAAAGGTGGCGTTCCAATAAATGACCAAAGCAAAAGGTAATATCCATAAAAACGACAGTAACATTGAGTTCATAGCCGCTTGTTTCGCATCTGACTCTTGGTTATACACTGATTCGCTAAGCACGTAATATTGGCCTGCTGAGGCGTATACCGCGGTGACGGTGTCTTGTGAGCGACTACTGGTTTGGGCGCGACTAGACACTTGCAACCCAAGACTTGCAGCCTGTTCAAGTTGGCCGGTTGAATCAAGTGCTTGCACCATAGCAGCGGCTTTTTGCTCTAGCATCTGTACCGATTGCTGTTCAATTTGATCCATTTTGCTGAAATAGCTGCTGATGGATACGCTGGATAACACGATTAGGAATAGCGCAAAGATGGTCCAAAATTTGTCGTTAATCGACATCTTTATGAAGAGTTTATCAATATTCCTGAAATCAACTTGTTTCATAGCGAGGGTACCTAAACCGGTAAATACAATAGATGCAAATAGTAGAGTAGCTGGCAGTATTTTGATACTAAAATACCGTGCAAACTACAATTCTTATGACAAAAACAACTAAGTGACTATATTTATATCGACAATAAATCTTATAGCTTAAGAGGTTTATTGTTTTTTATCGGCGTAATTCGAACATGGCTTTAATGGTTTGTACTGCATGAGCCTTCTCTTTTTCTGCATTTTATAACATTTTTATCACTACTAACGCCTGCTAATGGGGTAAACCATAGCTTTGCCTGTTTAATTATCTACATATTCATTTATCGTTTCAAGGTAAGCGATAGTATTAATTACATTACAAAACAGCATGTTGTAATACTCTTGTTTTATTTTTAATAAAAGTGTTACAAAGATTATCATATTGTTTTGAAATACCCTTAAGTATTGTTTTGTGCTTAGTTTCTGTTTTTAAATGAGAATTTGATCGCACTTTATTGCTTATCCTGCCAAGAGAATTATTTTGTTCTGTTAATCAAGTAGATAGTAATTTTTTCTGCTCATTTTTTGTGATCAATGTTCTTTTTAATGTCACAAAACTTTGGGACAATCGCGCCGCATATTACAAAAAAATAGCATTTCTATTACAAAATATGGGGTTAAAAAATGAAAGGACTGACTAAACTAACGGCGGTTTCACTCGCTGTGGCCGCAGCATTGCCAATGATGGCAAATGCAGATGTGTTAATTAGTGAATATGTTGAAGGGAGCTCCAACAACAAAGCGATTGAACTGTATAACAGCGGTGATGCAGCCGTTGATTTAACAGGCTACAAATTAGTACGTTATAAAGACGGCGACACCGCGGCTCTAGACATGGTTGATTTGACGGATTCAATTGCGGCTAAAAGTGTCAAAGTGATTTTACACCCAAGCGCAGCAATCACCTTACCAACGGGTGCCGACTCAATGACCGGTAACTTGTACTTTAATGGTGGCGATGCTGTCGGACTATTAAAAGACGATGTGTTGGTTGATGTCATTGGCGAAATCCCAACGCCAGATGGTTGGGGAGCCAACACCACTTTTCAGCGCAATCTAGAAGATTTAACGGCAAGCACAACCTATAATGCTGCCCAATGGGTTGAACTCGAAGAAGATACTTTTAGTGGTCTAGGCACACTCGAAGCAGCTGAGGCTCCGGAGCCAAGCACCTTTACCTGTAACGGTGCCACGTTGACCAATATTTATGATATTCAAGGCGCGGGTGATTCAAGTCCATTGATTGTCAGTGGTAGTTTTGAGTCGGCTAACGAAGTTACCGTAAAAGGCATTGTGAGCGCTAGAAGCGACAGTTTATATAAAGGTTTCTTTATTCAAGATGCCCAAGGCGATGGCTCACCTTATACCTCAGACGGTATTTTTGTTTACCTAAATGAAGCCGCGCCAGACACCATTCAGCCAGGTACTGAGGTGTGTGTTCAAGGTAAAGTAAAAGAGTATTACGGCTCTACTCAAATAGACATTAAAGACGATCAAAAATTTGAAGTGGGTGTTGTCGGTGATGTACCTGCCGCGGTTGAATTCTATGTTGCAGATGGCGAAACGCTTAACGAAGCATTAGAGCGTGTTGAAGGCATGAAAGTGAAGCTAGATGCCGGCAGTGACATGAAAGTGACGCGTACCTTTAGCTTTGATTACTCAAGTTACCGCAACAATATGGTGTTGTCGCATAAAGCGCCATTAATGAAACCCACGCAAGTATTCGAGCCAAACTCGGCGGACGCTGTAGCATTAAGTGACGCCAATATTGCCAATCAGCTTTTTGTTGAGTCTGATTATAAGGCGAACGATGGCGAAGTGCCTTATTTCCCTGACTTTAATGCTGAAACTGGTTATATCCGTGTGGGTGATCAGCTCACTAATCTTGAAGGTGTAATTGGTTACAGCTACAGCTCGTACCGTATTCTAGCCACCAATACGATTACCGCCGGTGACTTTATTCGTGGAGATGATCGTACCGATGCGCCAACTGTGGCAGATATGGGCGATATACGTGTAGCAAGCTTTAACGTATTGAACTTCTTTAATGACGCAGTAGGTGGCGATGCTAACCCATCAAACAGCAACCGCGGCGCGTTAACCGAAGACGAAATGGTATTGCAGCGTACCAAAATTGTGAATGCACTTGTGGCCATGAACGCCGATGTTGTTGGCTTAATGGAAATTGCCAACAATGGCTTTGGTGAGTTAAGCGCCATTCAAAACCTATTGGATGCCTTAAATGCAGAGCTGACAGATGAACAAGCATACCGCTTTGTAGAAATTGAAGATGCTGACAAATATGACGGTAAGTATATTGGTAGCGACGCGATTACAGTGGGCATGTTATATCGTCCTGCACGCATTAGCTTAGATGGCGCAGCGCAAGTGATTGCGACACCAGAGCAACATGCTGCTGAAGGCGCACAAACTCGTGAAAAAGATGACGTGGTTGAATCAAGCCCTGGCTATGACAAATACCAACGTCACAGCCTAGTGCAAAGCTTTAGCATTAATGATGAAAAACTGACGATTGTGGTTAATCATCTTAAGTCTAAAGGATCTGGCTGTATTGAAGATTGGGCAGAATTTAACGAAAATTCTGAACCCGCTGATTTACAAGGTAAGTGTAATGCCTTCCGGGTATCGGCAGCTAAAGTATTAGGTGAGTCACTTAAAGATGTCGACGGTGATGTGTTGGTGATTGGTGATTTAAATGCCTACGGTAAAGAAGATCCCGTTGCTGTATTAACTGACTATGATGCCTCAACAACAGACCATGTTATTCGTACTGCATCTTGGACAACCCTTGACGGCAAAGTATATGAGCGTGAGGGCAGTGTGATTGATAAGGGCTACGGCTTAATTAACTTAAACACGCAAGTGCACGGTGCTGATACTTACTCGTACAGCTACAACGGCGAGTTAGGTAACTTAGACCATGCATTAGGTAATGCGAGTTTAGCAGCTAAAGTTGTGGGTATTGATGACTGGCACATTAACTCGGTTGAATCTAACCTGTTTGAATATGGCAGCAAGTACACTGGCGACTTAGTGAAGTCTGAAAATGCATTTTCTGCATCAGACCATGACCCAGTGATTATTGCACTGAGTTACCCAGATCCTGAACCAGTTGAGCCTGTTGACCCAGTTGAGCCAGAGAAAAAGGGTGATGGTGGTAGCTTAGGCTACTTAGCATTAATGTTATTAGGTGCACTAGGCTTACGTCGTCGCAGCTAATATTTGTTAATTGTTTTAGTGCTTAAGCAAAAAGGATGACGGTATCGTCATCCTTTTTTATTGGTTGTTTTATGCACTGACTACTTGTTGGCGACGATTGTGTGCCGATTTAACCCGTTGTTGGCGGCGATGCCAATACAAATACAGCCCAGTAAACCCAAGGATTAACGGCATTAAACCGATAATGCACCAAATTATCCGTGACAATAACCCACCAAAATAGCCAAAGTGTAACTTACGAAAACTGTCTAAAAACACGGTTAATGTGCTTGCTTGACGAATGTCTTGTTTGGCGAGTAATTTGCCTGTGGTTCGGTCAAAGCTAACAAAGCTGGCGTATTCGCTATTAAACGGGTTGCTGCTGTCGACCTCGCCGTAAAAAGTGATATCACGGCCCGGTTCAAAGGGCATGGTAAGGTAACCTGCTTTATAGCTGGAAATCTCGGCTTCGGTTTGTTGCATCAATGCTTCAAATGAAATGACTGGGCTATGGCGTGGCGCGCTCACAAGATAATGCTCACCATCGGAATGCTCGCTTAGTTCATGCTGTATGCCAATAAAGTTCCAATACACCCCAGTTAAAGCCACAATAATGAGCACTGGCGAGCTTAAAATACCAATAAATTTATGAATATCGCTAAACAATATCCGCCTCACCGCGTTAAAGCGTAGGGTAAACAACTTAACCCAAAAACGGCGATATAATATGATGCCGCTAATCCCTAAAAACAGCATGATACAACCGACAATTAACGCAACGCTTGCCCCAGCCACATGGAATAAAAAGCTATAGTGTAGCTCTAGTAGCCAGTCGGTTAGATAATGCGTCAAGGTTTGTGGCTCAGACAATAGCTGGCCATTATATTGATTTATATAAACTTTAAACCAATTTTCTGTGCCTCGTTCAATTAAATAGCCAGCGTCAGATCGTGATTTATCATCAAAGATTTCCCAGCCACCTAACTCATAATCACTATTAGCGCTTAGCATGGTATCCATTAGCGTGTCTAAACTGACTCTTGGCGTTGTGACAGAGGCGTCGACTAACATGTGCGCTGGGCGTAGCAAGCTGTCTATTTCGACTTTAAACACTAAAATGCTACCGGTTATTGAAATGATCAATAACGGTAGCATGGCGATAAGGGCACCATAAGAGTGCCATTTAAAAAGGGTTTTTCTCATAAGAATGTCATTTCATTGTTGGATGAATTCAGTGAGATAACCTGGCATTGATACCACTGAGCAAAGGTTATCTCACTGACGCAGATTGCGCGACTAATTACATTTTCCAGCTTAACGTGGCACTGTAGTTTGCAGGTGCACCGTAGTAACCTTGGGCCCAGTACAAGCTATTGATGTACTTTTCATCACCAACATTATTGGCATTAACCGCTAATCCTAGATTCTCGCTAATTTGATATTTAGCCATTAAATCAATCACCGCATAGGCGTCTTGCTTGGTAATAATCTCAGTGCCTGCGTTGTCAAAACCTTCCGCTACGACTCCTTGATTGCGCGAGATATCATCTTGCCAGCGCATGTTCATCCCGATAGAGAGCCCTTCTATGGTTTCAAAGTCATAGGTAGCGGCAAATTTTAATAGCTTGCTTGGGGTGTAAGCAGCAACGGTATCGTCACCTTCAATGTCAAAGTCGGTATAACCTATGCTGGCATTCAAACCTGGGTAAATTTCACCGGCCACTTCAAACTCAAAACCTGTGCTACTAATCCCGTCTGCACCATAGTAAGTTTGCATGTCGATAGGTAACCCTGCAGTTTCAGGGTCAAGTACTGCAATATTGGTTTGCTCTACGTCAAAGTAGGCTAGGCTGGCAATTAAACGACCGTTAAACAATTCGCTTTTAACGCCCACTTCGCGGCTTTCTCCGGTAATGGGGTCAAGAAACACCCCCACACTGTCGGCTTCAGTCTGTGCAACAAAATTTTCGGTGTAACTGGCGTAAGCTACTAGTTCAGGCGTAAAACTATAAACGGCACCTAAGTATGGGATAAACTTGTCATAATCGGCATCTTGGTTAACTTCGTATGACTCGCCTTCTGCTTGCCAATCGTTGTAACGTCCACCGACAATCACGTGTAAATCATCCACAACACTAAAGCGACCGGTAAAGTAAGCAGCTTGCTGTTTGCGGATCACATCGCTGCCGCGTAAGCCATCAATAAAGGTCGGTTTTGGGGTGTTGCCGTCCCAGGTGTTGAGATCTGGCATTTCGGGGAAGCCATAGTCAGTGGTGTAATCATAAAGTGAGCTGTCGGTGTAGCTCATTTTAGAATAGTTAACCCCAGCAACAAGTTGATGCTCGCGGCCAAACAGGCTGAAGTTACCATCAACATAAATATCCACTAAATCACTTTGGTCATCTAAATCATACTCACTGCCATAACCGGTTAAGCCAAGTTCGGTATCCTTGTTTGGTGTGCCAAACACATAAAATAACTCCGTGTCTTCGTCGGTTGTTTTATGTGAGTAAGTCGCCCGTAAACGCCAGTCAGAATTAAAGTGGTGGCTTAGCTCAAACACGGTATTGTTTTTAATGACCTGCCAGTTAGACCAGTCGGCTGAGGTGTTGGTAGAGCTGTCGTAATTGGTGGCGCTACCGTCAGTGTAAAACAACGGCAGGGCGCCCCAGTTATTGCCTGTGGCATCGTTATTAATGTAGCTGTGGCTTAGTGATAAGCTGGTGTCGTCTGTTAAGTTGGCTTCTAAAAACACATAAAAGACATTTTTATCGGTTTCATAGCGGTCTAAATACGAATCTTTACTTTGAGTTACCGCTACCGCTCTGGCAGCAAAGGTGTCATTAAGTCTGACAGAACCATCAGCTTCGATACGGGTGTTATTAAAGCTGCCATAAGTACCACTAACGGTAAGTTGGTTGTCTGCAGTAGGGCGTTTCCGAATAAAGTTGATGGTGGCAGATGGATTACCCACACCTGTCATTAAGCCGTTAGCACCGCGGATAACCTCGATGCGGTCATAAATCGCGGTGTCTTCATCGGCATGGTTATTACCTGAGGTAAGTGGCAAACCAATACCGTCAATTTGAAAGTTAGTAATATCAAAACCGCGGGCGGTATAGTAAGTGCGGTCGGTTTCAATTCGCTCAACGTTAACCCCGGTAGCGGAGTCTAGCGCGGCATTGATGTCGTGTAATTGAAAGTCTTGCATTTGCGCTTCGGTGATAACCGAAACTGATTGAGGGATATCAATAATGGCGAGGTCTAAACGTGAGGCGCCACTCACTGAGTGGGCGTTGTAACCAGCAAAATAACTGCCAGTCACTTCAATTTTTTCAATGTTATCGGTGTTTACCGTGTCATTGTTGACCTCGAGAGGTTCGTCGGCAGCAAAGGCGTGTTGCGATAAGCTAATAGCGCATAGAACAGCTAGGCTAATTTTATTTAATTTCATGGTGTTATCATCTTCAGCGGCTATGAACGAGTCCTTGTTCGTTATGTGTCATTATGTTTTAGCCGAGATAATACACTTGATGTTAATGAAAATCATTATCATTTACATTTTGTGAGTTTTGTAAATTTAATCTTTGAAGAGGGAGGTTTGCTAGGGATTGATCATCATGATAACGAATAGAATTAAGGCGCCAGAAGGCGCCTTAATGCATATAGCGAGAGCATGATTAGTCAACTAAATCGTATTGCTCACGTAGCACTTTGATGATGTCTGCTTTTGGATTCGTCGGCAGTGCAATGCTGTTACCGGTGACTTTTTCTGCCACGCCAGTGTAAGTACGCGACACGTTCATCATGGCTTCAAGTGGTAAGTCATTGTCACGGGCAAGGGCTTCACGTTCTGGCATTCTGTCTTTGTTTAACAGAATATCGGCATCGTCAAAATGATTTAATAAGAACTGACGGAAGCCTTCTTTTGAGTTCTCAACAATCTTACCGTCGCGATAAGCTGCACCGTCCCAAATACGTGATGAGTCTGGGGTGCCGACTTCATCCATATAAATCAGTTTTGACTGACCGTTTTTGTCATTCACGTAGCCAAACTCAAATTTGGTATCGACAAACACCTGGTCAAGTTTTGCCAGCGCGTCTGAAATCACCTTGAACCCTTGTTTTAGCAGGGTTTCATATAAGTCGATATCTTGTGGCTTTTCAAAGCCAAATGCCTGGTAGTTGGCTTCAATGTCGTTGCGGCTGATATTCACGTCATCTTGCGCAGGCACGCCTGGAATACCGGTTAAAATACCTTTGGTTGATGGGGTGATCAGTAATTCAGGTAATTTTTGATCTTTACTTAACCCTTCTGGCAAGGTGATGCCACAAAAAACACGTTCGCCTTTTGAGTAGGCACGCCACATTGAGCCGGTAATGTATTGACGACAAATGGCTTCAACTTTAATGGGACGGGCTTTTTGTACTATCCACACAAATGGGTGCGGAATATCTAAAATGTGGCTATCAGCTAAACCGTTTTCAGCAAATAAACCAAACCAGTGGTTTGAAATCGCATTTAATGCAGCGCCTTTGCCTGGAATGCCTTGCAAATTACCTTCGCCATGGAAGATGCAGTCAAATGCTGAAATGCGGTCACTGATCACCATAATAGCAAGTGGGGTATCTTCTGGGACATCGTAACCTTTCTCCTGAATAAGGCGACGGCTATCGGTATCAGTTAACCAGTAAACGCTGCGAACTTTGCCACTGTGGACAGGCTTGTCGGTACGGATAGGTAAATCATTGTTCACGGCAAGAACGGAATCAGCAAGACTCATGCGAGTGTTCCTTAGGTAGTAGGGCACATAGGTTTTTTATGGCGGCTATTTTACCTCTATTAGCTGGATTTGCCACGCGAAAAGGGTGTGTTGAAATAGGCTTTTTTATTATGCGAACAATCAACTACAGATGTGGAAGACTTTAGTCCTTCATTCAGGCAATATTCACCGCCTAAATAATGTAATGAGTGAGCCAACGTGGGGACTGAACAACAAAACGCCAATAATCGCTTAGGGCTGATATTTGTTTCTATTGCGATACTTTTCTGGGGAATATTGCCCATAGCGCTCAAACTCTCTGGTGGTTTTATTACTCCGGTCACCTTGACCTGGTTTCGGTTTTTAATGGCATTCGTAGTGACGTTGCTTATTCAATGGAAAATCGGTGCGCTGCGTCAATTTGTGGGTTTACCTCGGGCTGTATGGCTAAAACTCACCTTGGCTGGTGTATTGCTGATGTGTAATTACGTGTCATTTGTGTACTCATTGGGCTACTTAGCCCCAGGCACCGCACAACTCAATTTTCAAACCGCGCCATTCTTTTTAGCATTTGGCGGGGTGTTGTTTTTTAAAGAGCGCTTTAATGCTTTTCAGCTCAGTTGTTTTGCCACACTTGCGCTGGGGATGTTGATGTTTTTCCATCCGCAGCTCGACTTAAGCCACGCTAGCGACCATCAAGTATTGATGGGGATTATTATTGTGCAGTTCTCGGTGATGTCGTGGACCAGCTATGCGTTATTGCAAAAGTCGGTAAGTCAGCGAATATCGCCTAGTAATGTATTGTTGTTTATTTATGGTTTAGGCATTTTTGCCATGGCACCGTTTAGCGATTTTAGCCAGTTTGAGGCCATGACATTAAACCAATGGTGGATTGTATTATTTTGCGGTGCTAATACTTTAATCGCTTATGGCTGCTTTGCTCAGGCCTTGCATTATTGGCCAACCGCTCAAGTGAGTGCGATGTTGTCTTTAACGCCAGTGTTGAGCTTTACCGTGACCGAACTGGTGGTCAGTTTAGGCTGGTGGAGCGGGATATTTAGCAGCGCCAATATCGATTTATTATCATTAATGGGCATTGTATTAATTGTCTGTGCGGTTTTTACGGTACAAATTGTGCCTATGTATCAAAAGCGCAAGCAGGCTAAAGCATTCAGGACGTTACTGTAACATTTTGGTGCAAAAGAATTATCACTAGGGTCGCTTTGCTGCTAGGGCGGACTGCGTCCTGTTAGAAATGATAACAAGCGCTCTAATATTCTAGAACCTAGCAGCGTAGCGCTCTAGTACTCTAGAATCTAGCAGCGTAGCGCTCTAGAGTCTTTACTATTAAAAACTGAAAACAAAAATGGAGCCCTGAGGCTCCATTTTTTGTGTCATTCAACTGAATGATTAGCCATTGTCACGTGGCTTACGTGGACGACGTTCTGCACCTGCAGGACGGTCACCGCGTGGACGATCACCACGAGGCTTGCGTGGCGCACCACGACCAGAGTCTGCAAACACTTCATCACCGGCTTCACGGATGTTAAGTGGACGACCACATACACGTACCTTTTTAAGGTGAGATAGAATGTCTTTTGGCATGCCGTCTGGTAAGTCAACGGTAGTCACTTGGTCGAATAATTGAATTTGACCAATGAAACGGCTGTCGATGTTAGCTTCGTTAGCAATAGCGCCAACAATGTTACCCACACCAACACCATTTTCACGACCCACATCGATAACATAACGGTTCATTTTCACGTCTGGGTTATCTTTTAGGGTGTCTGCACTACCAAAGCTAGTTGGCGCCGGACGGTTACTGCGCTCACGACGTGGACGGTCGCTGTTGCGATCACCACGGTCATCACGTGAATCACGTTGACGCTCAGTAATCGTTGGTAATTGTAACGGACGCTCTTGCTGTACTTGTTGTAATAATGCAGCGGCTAATAAGTCGGTATCAACTTCAAGCTGTTGGCATAATTCAGCAACGGCATTTTTCATGAAATCTAAGTCGCCGTTTAAGGTTTCTTGGATTTGCTCGCCTAAACGAGATAAACGACGCTCTGCAACTGTCTCAGGGCTAGGCACTTTCATTGGCGAAATACGGCTGTTTGTTGCACGTTCGATAGTGCGTAACATACGCATTTCACGGTTGGTCACAAACAAAATGGCCATACCTTTACGGCCAGCGCGACCAGTACGACCGATACGGTGTACGTAGGCTTCTGAATCGTAAGGAATATCGTAGTTTACAACGTGGCCAATACGTTCAACGTCTAAACCACGTGCTGCTACGTCAGTTGCAATCAAAATGTCTAACTTGCCGCGTTTTAACTGCTCAACAGCGCGCTCACGTGCTTGTTGGTTCATGTCACCGTGTAGTGGTGATGATGCGTAACCGCGAGCTTCTAATTTTTCTGCTAATTCAACACAGCTGTTACGAGTACGTACGAAAATGATAATACCTTCAGTATTTTCAACTTCTAATACGCGTACTAAGGCTTCAAGTTTGTTGTGTTGTGAAACTTGCACAAAACGTTGGTCAATTGACTCTACCGTAGTGTGGCTAGCAGCAATGCTGATGTTAACTGGGCTGTTCAAATGCTTGTTAGCTACGCGCTTGATTTGCTCAGGCATAGTGGCAGAGAACAACGCAAGTTGGCTGTTAGCTGGTTTATGTTCTAGAACCCATTCGATATCATCGATGAAGCCCATTTTTAACATTTCATCAGCTTCATCAAGCACTAATGCTTTTAATGTGTCTAATTTTAGTGTGCCACGACGCATGTGATCCATTACACGGCCAGGTGTACCAACAATCACTTGTGGGCCACGCTTAAGGGCGTTTAACTGTTGTTGCATGCTTTGACCGCCGTAAATAGGCAGTACGTGGAAACCTTTCATGTGTTTTGCATAGCTACCAAAAGCTTCTGCAACCTGAACGGCTAGTTCACGAGTTGGAGCCAACACTAAAATCTGTGGAGCATTGATTTTCATGTCGATTTTGTTTAGTAAAGGCAGGGCGAATGCACCTGTTTTACCGGTACCGGTTTGCGCTTGACCGATAATATCTTTACCTGCCATTAGCGGGTCGATACTAGCAGACTGAATTGGCGTTGGTTTTTCGTAACCAAGCTCGTCAAGTGAACGCAACAAATACTCAGACAGGCCGAGTTCGCGGAAAGTTCTTTCATTGGATGACATTGAGTTGTAGCCTTGTGGATGCGCACGAAGTTCGGAAGCTCGTGCTAAAGTTTCACAGACAGAAAATCAACCCCGTGTCGATTTCCCGCGCCGATAAGGGGGCGTATTATAGCAGCAAGTATGCGATTTGACCACGTAAAAACTGAAAATAAACATCAATTTGGCCAATAATCGTTAAGATTGGCCTGATTCTTGATTTGTAGAAGTCACTAATTGGTTGAAAAGTGAACGTTTGTTGTCATCTAACCGTACTTTTATGGTGACTCAGTCAGTTTATCTATCTGCAGCAGTTGGTACACGGTTTCGGCCACTGCCACGATAAAGTCAATATCGAGGGTGTCTGGGGTGTCATATTCAGTGTGGTATTGCGGATGTGGCGGTACGCCAAAATACACCCATTTATACCCTGCCTTGTGAAACGGGTAATGATCCGATGCCCTTAACCAATCGGCTTTTTGTAAGCGCCCGCTGAGTAAGCTGCTGCGATGAGTGCGAATGCATAATTGCGTTTTTTGCATCAGTTGTGCCCGAATGGCTTCAAACTGTGCAAGATTCTTTTCACCTTCCATATAAATTGCTCGGCGGCGATTGGGGTGGCCAATCATGTCAAGATTAACACTTAATTCCACGTCAATGCTTGGGTCTTGCTGCAACAACTTTACTAGGGCGTAACTGCCAAACAACCCCGGCTCTTCGGCATCGGTTGCCACTAACATCAAGTTAACGTTATCTATGTCAGTCTGTTGTTGCCAACGTTGAGCAATCGCCAGCATACCGGCAACGCCAGAGGCATTGTCGTCGGCGCCAGGAAACACCGTACTCCCTTTTTGGCCTAAATGATCGTAATGGGCGGTAATGATCCGCCAGCGACGTGAGGGGACTTTTGCAGGAATGGTCGCGACTAAATTAACCCCAGTTATCGTTGAAAATTGATAGTCGAAAGTAAAGGGGATGGTAAATTCTGCTTGCCAAGGTTTAAGCCCAACCTGATGAAAGCGCGCAATAATATAATCTTGCGCGGCTTGAGAGCCAAACGATGAGGTTTTGCGCCCTTGAAACTCAGCAGAAGCCAGTTGGTTGATATCTTGATGTATTTGCTCTGTTGCATCAGGCCAAGTGGTGGTAAATGTGGAGGAGCATTCGGGTAAGTTGGAGCTGCAACCGCTGGTTAGACTGAGTAATAAAAGCAACCCAACCACCCGATAACGAGTAAGAGGCATGAACATATCGGCACTCCTCTTTGTTATGGGTGGATGGGAAACATAAGGCTACTTTTTATCTTTCGCTTTGGTTTTAGCGCGTTGCTTATGAATCTCCAGCATCGGCTTTAAGAATCGAGCGGTATGCGACTCAGGGTGCTCGGCGACATCTTCAGGGCTACCGGTAGCTAAAATCATGCCGCCGCCAGCGCCGCCTTCTGGGCCTAAGTCTACAATCCAGTCTGCGGTTTTAATCACATCTAAATTGTGCTCAATCACCACAACAGTATTGCCATGCGACTTTAAGCGATGCAGTACATCTAACAATAGTTGAATGTCAGCAAAGTGAAGACCTGTAGTCGGTTCATCTAAAATGTACAAGGTTTTACCTGTGTCGCGTTTAGATAACTCTTTTGCCAGCTTAACCCGCTGCGCTTCACCACCAGACAAGGTGGTTGCACTTTGACCTAAGCGGATATACGACAAACCTACATCCATTAACGTTTGCAGTTTGCGCGCAATCGATGGAATAGCATCAAAATAGCTGCGGGCATCTTCAACGGTCATTTGCAGCACTTCGTGAATGTTTTTACCTTTGTATTTCACCTCTAAGGTTTCGCGGTTATAGCGTTTTCCTTTGCATGAGTCACAAGGCACATACACGTCTGGTAAAAAGTGCATCTCAACTTTAATTAAGCCATCACCCTGACAAGCTTCGCAGCGTCCGCCTTTGACGTTAAATGAGAAGCGGCCTACTAGATAACCACGAGTACGCGACTCTTGCGTGCCGGCAAACAACTCACGTATAGGGGTAAAAATACCCGTGTAAGTTGCTGGATTTGAACGCGGTGTGCGGCCAATGGGGCTTTGGTCGATATCGACAACTTTGTCGCATTGCTCCATGCCTTTAATGCTTTTATAAGGTGCAGGTTCGTCGACCGTAGCGCCATTAAGCATGCGATGGGCAATTTTAAAGAAGGTGTCGTTAATCAGAGTTGATTTGCCAGAGCCTGATACACCCGTAATACAGGTGAATAGCCCAATCGGAATGGTTAAATCGACATCTTGCAAGTTGTTACCTGTGGCGCCAAATAGCTCAATGACCTTTTTGGGGTCAATCGGTGTTCGCTCATCACTGATGTGAATTTGCTTTTTGCCAGAAATATATTGGCCAGTGACCGACTCTTCGCAGTTAAGGATATCGTCTAATGTGCCGTCGCAAATGACTTCGCCGCCGTGTACACCTGCCCCAGGGCCAATGTCGATAACATGATCGGCTAAACGAATGGCATCTTCGTCGTGCTCAACCACAATAACGGTATTGCCTAAATCACGAAGGTGAATAAGGGTTTGTAATAAACGTTCGTTGTCGCGTTGATGTAAACCAATGGAAGGTTCATCCAATACGTACATAACGCCCACAAGCCCTGCACCAATTTGGCTGGCTAAACGGATACGCTGTGCTTCGCCGCCCGATAAGGTTTCGGCTGAGCGCGATAAGCTTAAATAATTCAAACCAACGTTGACCAAAAAGCCTAAACGTTCGCCGATTTCTTTTAAGATTTTTTCAGCAATTTGCGCCCGTTGGCCTTCAAAGGTGACGGTATCAAAGTACGCTTTGGCTTCGCCAATGGACCAGGTGGTTAATTGCGGCAAGTTAAGCTCGCCAATAAACACGTTGCGGGCTTCTTCACGAAGGCGTGACCCCCCACAGCTATTACATGGCTGCATATTAATAAACTTAGAAAGCTCGTCACGCACCGAATGACTTTCGGTTTCACGGTAGCGGCGGTCCATGTTATTTAAAATACCTTCAAACGGATGGTTACGTACCACCACGTCACCACGGTCGTTAATGTACTTAAAGGCAATGTTTTGTTTGCCTGAACCATACAGGACAATCTTTTTCACTTTGTCGCTGAGTTTAGCAAAGGGCTTTTCAACATCAAATTTGTAATGTTCTGCTAATGAGCTGAGCATTTGGAAATAGTAAAAATTGCGTCTGTCCCAGCCTCTTACAGCGCCACCGGCTAATGATAATTCGTCGTTGGTGATCACGCGGTCTGGGTCAAAAAACTGTTGTACGCCTAAACCATCACAGGTTTGGCAAGCCCCCGCCGGATTGTTAAACGAGAAAATGCGCGGTTCAAGCTCGGCCATTGAATAACCACAATGCGGACAAGCAAAGTTTGCCGAAAACACTAATTCTTCGGTTGTTGAATCGTCCATGCTGGCAATTTTTGCGATACCACCTGACAACTCTAATGCCGTTTCAAATGATTCAGCTAAACGTTGTTTTATGTCTTCACGTACTTTAAAGCGGTCAACAACCACTTCAATAGTATGTTTTATGTGTAAATCTAACGTCGGTGGGTCGGTTAAGTCACACACTTCGCCGTCAATACGGGCGCGGATGTAACCTTGGGCCGACAAACTTTCAAGCAGTTTAACGTGCTCACCTTTACGATCGTTTACCACTGGCGCGAGCAGCATTTGGCGGCTGTCTTGTGGCATCGCCAGCACTTTATCGACCATCTGGCTGACCGTTTGTGCCGACAAAGGTAAGTTATGAGTTGGGCAGCGTGGCTCGCCGACACGGGCAAATAACAGGCGTAAATAATCGTAGATTTCGGTAATGGTGCCCACGGTTGAACGTGGATTATGCGAAGTCGATTTTTGCTCAATTGAAATGGCTGGGCTTAAGCCTTCGATATGATCGACATCGGGTTTTTCCATCATACTTAAAAATTGGCGCGCATAAGCCGACAGCGATTCGACATAACGACGTTGACCTTCTGCATACAGAGTGTCGAAGGCTAAAGATGATTTTCCGGAACCGGATAATCCTGTAATAACAATAAGTTTGTCACGTGGAATTGTTAGATTGATGTTTTTCAGATTGTGGGTGCGGGCACCGCGTATTTCAATTTTATCCATCTATCTCGCTCTATGACTTAGGTAAACAAAACGATGATCAGTATCGCATAGATATCGAAGTACTTCAGATCAATTTTGTTATCAATAATGTTTTGTATACGTCCGTCATAACCAATAAGTTTAGTAAAAGGTAATTTAAATGAAGCATAGGTCGCAAACTACGATTTCCTTTTGAGCTAATTTATTACGCTGTGATAATATGCGCAGCTAATAGTTTTACGAATCATTTTCAAAGGGCAATTGCATGGCCGGTAATGGACTCTCAGGTATAGAAAAAAAAGTCGCTTTTTCGTTAGCCAGTGTATTTGGTTTACGAATGATGGGGCTGTTTATGATCATGCCTGTCTTCGCGTTGTATGGTCAGCACCTTGAAGGCTTTTCACCGTTATGGGTGGGTATTGCCATTGGTGCTTACGGACTGACACAAGCAGTATTGCAAATTCCAATGGGGATTTTGTCAGACAAGTATGGCCGTAAACCAATTATATTGGCGGGCTTAGTATTATTTGCCATTGGTAGCTTAATTGCTGCTTCATCTGATCATATTTATGGCGTGGTATTTGGCCGTGCGGTACAAGGTATGGGCGCTATTGCCGCTGCCGTATTAGCATTAGCTGCCGACTTAACCCGCGATGAGCAACGCACTAAAGTGATGGCCGTCATTGGCATGTGTATTGGCTTTTCGTTTGCGCTGTCGCTATTGGTTGGTCCGGTTGTGGCGCAATACCTGGGGTTAACTGGGCTGTTTTTATTGACGGCAGTGCTGGCGGTATTGGGCATGTTAATTGTGCAGTTTTTTGTACCAAATCCAATTAGCCAGGCACCCAAAGGTGACACCGTTGCTACCCCAACTAAATTAAAACGCATGTTGTTAGACCCGCAGCTATTTCGTTTAGATGCTGGTATTTTTATTCTGCATTTAGTGTTAACAGCAGTGTTTGTTGCGTTACCGCTGGATTTGGTGGATGCCGGTTTAGTCAAAGAAAAGCACTGGATGTTGTACTTCCCTGCCTTTGTTGGCGCATTCTTTTTAATGGTGCCGTTAATCATTATTGGGGTTAAGCGTAATAACACCAAAACCATGTTCCAATTGGCGCTGGTGATTATGATGTTGTCATTAGCCACCATGGGCATTTTTGCTGACAATATTTGGATGCTAAGTGCTGCAGTTGTGTTGTTCTTTACCGGCTTTAATTACCTCGAAGCATCGCTGCCAAGCTTAATTGCTAAATTTTGCCCAGTGGGCGACAAAGGCTCTGCGATGGGGGTGTATTCAACTAGCCAATTTTTAGGCGCATTTTGTGGCGGTATGCTCGGCGGTGGCGCTTATCAATTAGTGGGCGCCTCGGGGGTGTTTTTTGTCGCCCTTGCACTAATGTTTGTGTGGTTACTGCTAACCTTTGGCATGCAAAAACCTGTGCTGTTAAAAAGCTATACCCTTGAAGCCAAAATAAAAGATAAAAATGATGCCCAGGTAATGGCTACCGAGCTATCGCAATTGGCCGGAGTGGTCGAAGCCATTGTGGTGCTTGAAGAGAAGGCCGCTTATTTAAAGGCCGATGATAAATTCAATTTAAGCGAAGCCCGAGCTGTGTTAGGCTCTGTACAATAGATCGTGTAGATCATTTCGTTTAGAATTCAGATAAAGTAAACAGATAAAAATCTCAGGAGATTTCGATGGCTAGTCGTGGTGTAAATAAAGTGATTTTGGTCGGTAACTTAGGTAAAGACCCTGAGGTTCGTTACATGCCAAACGGCAACGCCGTAGCCAACTTTACAATAGCGACAAGTGAGTCGTGGAAAGACCAACAAGGTCAAGTGCAAGAGCGTACAGAATGGCACAACATTGTAATGTATCGTCGACTTGCTGAAATTGCGGGTGAGTACTTAAAGAAAGGCTCTAAAGTTTATCTTGAAGGTAAATTGCAAACCAGTAAGTGGCAAGATCAAGCGACGGGTCAAGACCGCTACAAAACCGAAATCAATGCGATGGAAATGCAAATGCTAGACAGTCGCAATTCTGGTGGCGATAACGCAGGTGGTCAATATAACCAAAACGCCAACCAAAACGCGTATAACTCAAACCAAGGTCAGCAAGCTCGTCAAGCGCCTGCTGCAGCGCCACAACAACGTGCGCCTCAGTATAACAACCAGGCAGCTCCTGCTGGCAATACCAATACTTACCAGGGCCAGCCTAATGCGGGCCAACAAGGTGGTTATCAGCAACCTGCACCAGCCCCAGCACAGCAAGCTCCGGCTTATGCGCCTAAGCCTGCCGCGGCTCCACAAGGTAACTTCCAACCGCAAAATGCACCGGCTCAACGCCCAGCGCCACAGCCTGCACAAAACTTCACTCCAGATTTGGATGAAGGTTGGGATGACGATATTCCGTTTTAATTTACGGCTTAGCGCAACGAATTAACAAAAAGCCCTGGCATTATTGTCAGGGCTTTTTTGATCTAATAAGAGTTCAAAATCTTTTATTGTTAAGCAGTTAATGATTCTGCCGGGCCGAAGAACTCGTAATGGATCTGGGTGCTAGGAATGCCCAGGCTGGTGGCGATAGCTAACGCGGCTTTCATAAATCCAATAGGGCCGAGGACATATAGTTCTACGTCGCGATCTGCTGGCAATTGCGCTTCGATGAATGAAGCATCAATAAAGCCTGTTGCATGTGGTTGGCAATGCGCTTGTGGCTGGCTGTAAATGTATAGTGGTGTAATGTTGCTGTTGGCTGCGGCAAGTGTATCTACATGCTGTTTAAAGGCATGTACGTCGCTGTTAATCGCGGCATGAATAAAGCGAATGTCACGGCCAGACCCTACCGCGGTATTGAGCATGCTGATGGCGGGTGTAATACCGACGCCGCCAGTGAGCAGCACTAATGGTTTTGCATTTTTACGTAAGGTAAAGTCACCACTTGGTGCGCGTAACTTTACTTTGTCACCGAGCTGGATATTATTGTGTAAATGGTTTGATACCACACCATTAGGCTCTCGTTTAACACTGATTCTTAGGTAGTCTTTGCCTGCGGCATCTGACAAGCTGTAGTTACGACGCACAGCTACGCCATCGATATCGTCAAATAGGATGGTTAAAAATTGTCCCGCTTCAAAATCGGGTAAGCCTTGGTTATCAAAAGGCTGAAAATAAAATGAGGTGATAACCGAGCTTTCATTTTCACGCTTAACTAAAATGAATTCACGTTCGCCGCGCCAGCCCCCCTCTTTTTGCTCATTTGCTGTGTAAACCGACTCTTCTGCGGCAATTAAAATATTAGCCAGCTGGCCATAAGCTTTAGCCCAGGCACCAATCACTTCATCTGTTGCCGCGTCGCCTAAAACGGCTTTAATGGCTTGTAATAAACAACTGCCAACCGCGTCGTATTGCTCAGGTAAAATCCCTAATGCAGTGTGTTTTTGAACAATTTTACTTACGGCGTCACTTAAATTACCCAGCTCATCAATATTGGCGCCATAGGCAATCACTGCGTTCGCTAACGCTTTAGGTTGAGTGCCTTTGCCTTGGTTAGTTTGATTAAAATAAGGTAACACTTCAGGGTGTTGGCTAAACAATAAAGGGTAAAAATGACTGGTAATGTCATTCGCATAAATTTGTAATGCCGGTACGGTGGCTTTAATAATTTGAACAGTTGCAGTGTCTAACATTGATGAGTCCTTTTAGGCATAAAATTGCGATAAACTTCAATTGTTTATCTGCGATACTGTTTGTGTTGCACATAACGTGCCAATATTTATCTAATTGATTTATAAGTGATAATATAGTTGAGGGTTAAATTGACCTAGATCAATAAATATGTCAAATTAACCTAAATTAGGTTAATTCGACTCACTATGAATATTTCTCCTTTCATTGATATTGTAGAAGACTTAAATCGCGATCTGGCTAAATCGGAGCGTTATTTACGACTTATTCAAGCGATTCAACGTGCCATTCCTTGTGACGCAGTGGCGTTATTAAAGCTCAAAGACGATTATTTGATGCCTGTTGCGGTGGTTGGTCTTAAACAAGAAGCGTTGGCGCGGCAGTTTTCTATTCATCATCATCCGCGATTGCAACAAATACTTGCCAGCCCACACATAACTCGTTTTGATGCCGACTCAAGCCTAGCCGATCCTTATGATGGTTTGGTGGACGACGGCAGTGAGCAATTGCACGTACACGACTGTATGGGCTGCACTATTTATGTTGATGGCAAAGTGTGGGGTGTACTCACCCTAGATGCGATGCAAGCAGGCAGCTTTGATGCCCTCAATCCTACCGAAACCCGAGCATATATTGCAGGGGTAGCAGCAGCGATTAAAACCAGTGAGCACATTGAAGCACTTGAGGCCAAAATTGAACAAAGCCATCAGGTAGCTCAAGCAACCTTAGGCCCCTCAACCATTATTGGTAAAAGTGCAGCTATTAACGCCTTACAGGCCGAAATAGATACGGTTGCTAATAGTGATTTGTCGGTGTTGATTACCGGTGAGACTGGCGTGGGCAAAGAGTTAGTGGCTAAAAGTATTCATCAACAATCACGGCGTAACCTACAACCCTTGGTGCAAATCAATTGCGCAGCATTACCTGAAAGTATTGTAGAAAGCGAACTGTTTGGTCATGTTAAAGGGGCATTTTCTGGTGCGGTGAGTGATCGCCGTGGTCGTTTTGAATTAGCCGATGGCGGCACGTTATTTTTAGATGAAGTGGGCGAGTTGCCATTAGCGGTACAAGCTAAGCTATTGCGTGCCCTGCAAAATGGCGAAATTCAACGCGTTGGTAGCGACACGGTTATTGTGGTCGATGTGAGAATTATTGCCGCGACAAATCGCCATTTACAGCAAGAAGTGAAAGAAGGGCGTTTTAGGACGGATTTGTATCACCGCTTGAGTGTTTATCCTTTGCCTGTGCCGCCATTGCGCGAGCGCGGTAAAGACGTTATTTTACTGGCGGGATATTTCTTAGAAAAAAGTCAGCATCAATTGGGCGTCGCCAAACTGAGGTTACAGCAAACGGCGATTGAACAACTTATGCAATATGATTGGCCTGGCAATGTGCGTGAGTTAGAGCATCTTTTAAGTCGGGCTGCATTAAGGGCAATAAGTGAACAAGGCCGTCTTGCCAGTATTATTAGCATTAGCTGTGTTCATCTTGGGATTGAGTTTGCTGTTAATCAACCAGAAGTGGCAGCAGAGTTAGCCCCAACAACTCAGGTTGATAGCCCGGCAGAGATTGAGCTAGCACAAGTTTGTCGCTATGGCTTACGCGACTCTACCGATCAATATCAACGTCAGGTTATTTGTGCAGTATTAGCGAAAGAGCGCGGTAATTTGGCCGCTGTCGCACGAACGTTAAAACTTGACCGAAGTAATCTTATTCGCACCATGCGCCGCCTAGATATTGATCCAAACGGCAGTTTACCTGTCCGTTAACGATTGATGGGAGGCGGATTTTGAGCCTCCACAATTAATGCTTTGACTTTAATTGACGAAAATAATCATCCCAACTGATATGTTCTCGGCCTGCTGCTTGTGTGAAGTGGCTTGGGTTATCGGCTTTACCTTGTGATATGCCTTGGTATATTCCTGCGACCACTGTGCCGATAAACTCGCCGAGATCGGTAATGCTGCGCTGCTTAAATTGCTCAAATGTGATTGGCAGATAAGTAAGCTGAGTATCAAAAGCAAGATTTAAATAATCTGCCAATTGATATTGAGTGATGGGCTCACTGTTTAAGTTATACGTTTTGCCGTTATGGTGGTTTTCGGTCAGTATTTTGGCATAGGCAAAACCCAGTTCATCTCTGGTGGTATAGCCACACTTACCTTCGGCAGCACAGTTAAAAATACCGCCCACTTGTTGGTAGGTGTCTATGTATTCAACATCAGGCTCAATGTAAATACCGTTTCGACCAATGACCCACTCTAACGTGCTTTCGCGCACATCTTTTTCTGTTTGCCGATTACTTTGGATCACAGGTGAAAATGCGGTGCCTTCTTCAGCGCCTTGAACACTGGTGTACACAATTTTTTGTACTCCAGCTTGTTTAGCCGCTTCGATGACATTGCGATGTTGTTGAATGCGTTTGTCTGGTGAGTCCATGCCTGACACCATTAATAGCACTTCAACAGAGTGTAGCGACTGCAGCAGTTGGGCTGGGTCGTTGTAGTCACCGGGTCTGACTTCAACGCCTAAATGCTGGGCTTTTTCTGGGGTGCGCACCAGAGCAATAATATGATGCTCTGGTGAGTGAGCGAGTAGAGCTTTAACAATGGCGCTACCTAGTTTTCCGCTGGCAGCAGTGATGGCAATGTTCATGATATTGGCCTTATTAATGATATGTCGGTGTTGTTATCTACTTAACCTGAACTCGGAATAAGGGATGAACTTATGCTATTTAAAATCAACATATTACCAATTTCTCACTTTCAAGCTTGTCATTTGTTCTGCTAACAAGGCGATTTGACGCGTCAATAGCTAGCCTATTGTAAGTCGATTCAACGTAGTTAGCAGGGCAAAGGGCTGTTTGAAAGGCGTTTATTATCCCGAGCTCAGGTTACTTATTGGTTACCGCGTTTTTGACTGTGGTTTTTAAGTTTTGCATAAAGGTTTTAAAGTGCGGCATAAAATCAATAAACAGCGGGTGTTTACGGTTATGCATCATCAATGGGCCTAATAAACGTAAACCAACACTTAATTTAGTGGCTTCTGACTCTGGCAGTCCACTGCCTATTTTAAGGTTTTCAACGAGTTTAAATAAATCTTCTCGGTCTTGAAATTCAAACTGTAACTGCTGAATACTTTGTTGATTATCATCAAGATGTTCAACAGTAATACGATATTGATTGTCTTTGCTCATGGGAAATCCCTCAGGTTAACTTTTTAAAAATCGTTCAATTTTAGGTTTGATTGTTAATGAAGTAATTATCATTAACGTTAAGCCTAATGGCAGTGCGGCAAGCAGTGCCTCTAGCCAGTGGTTAAACAATGCAGCATGGCTGCTAAAACCAATATTATTAATGGCTGTCGACAATGCCATTGCCGATTCCATGGTGATAGCCATCAACACGCCAACGATGATGTTGCGCTTTTTCTCGCTGGTATTGGGTAGGCATTTTTCGATAACATAAGTGAATAAAGCCATGAAGATGAATCCGGCAGGCATAACCGTGACCGCGGCAAGCAGAAATGACATTAACCAATCATTAAAAAAGGTCTCACTGTAACCAATATTAATGTAGGTCATTAAGCCTATTAACGAGCCGCCCATAACGGTCATCATTGCAAGCACCACCAAGATTTTATGGATAATAGGGGTTTTTTTTGAGTCTATGTTGGGCAATAGCAAAACTTGTTGTGAATGCATTTTGTTTCTCAAATGATTAAAATGGGAATAAATTAGGTTGATTAAGTCAACTATATTTGCCTTGGTGGACAATGTCAACTAATTTATTTGTGTCGACGATTAAGTAGAGGTTTATGGTTGGGATATTTTTTATGTGTTGATGGAAATTTTTTCACTAAACGGTGGTCAATATCTATTAGATAAATGAGTTGCTCCTAAAGGATGGATGTAATGCAAAAAAATGTTGTGAGTCATATAGCGTTGGTTGTGGCATTAGTTGCGGTAATTGCCGCTGGTGTGATGATTTTTGGATCGTCTATGGGTTTGTGGGACCCTATAACGGGCTTTATTGCGAGTCGTAAATACCACAATGTGCTCGGATATATTGTGGTGGCCGTGGCGCTAGTCAGTTTAGTTAGCGGTATAATGATTAAAACCGATAACCCTAAAGCGCGCGGCACTGCAAAGTCAGTCGTGGCATTATTGCTAGGGATTGCGATGTTGTCGCCGATGTTGAAGGGGCTCATTATCGAGCCAGTGAGATATCCTCCTATTCATGATATTACGACAGACACACAGGCTCCTCCGCAATTTGAATTTTTAACCGATAGCCGAATTGGTGCTAAAAATACTTTAGTGTATGGCGGGGCCGACATTGCTGCGCAGCAGTTGCAAGCCTATCCAAATATTCAACCTATACTGTCGGATTTACCCGCAGAGGCGGCATTTGCAAAAGCCCTTGATGTGGCTAAAGCAATGGGCTGGGTGATTGTTGATCAACAACCGCAAACTCTACGATTTGAGGCAACAGCCAGAACGCCATTTTTCAATTTTGCCGACGATATTGTCGTGGTAGTGGCCAGTGCAGAGCAGGGCTGCCGTATTGATTTGCGCAGTGTGTCGCGTATTGGACGAGGAGATGCAGGTGTCAATGCAAAGCGTATTCAAGCGTTTAGTCAACGGTTTACTGAATCGCTATAAAGCATGATCGTTGTCATTTAAAAAAAGAGCACTTAGGTGCTTTTTTTATGGGATAGAGAGTGGGTTTAACAACATGTGCGGCCATTAGATGACATTTGTCATCTTCGATTGCTGACAAAGTGCACTACTGCTCAATACGTGTTTTGCTGATAATTAATCCATACCAACAAGGAGGCTTTATCATGCAACATAAATCATTGGATCAGCAGTTAATTGAATACCGTCAACAACGTGCATTGGCGATGCCGTTATCTGGCATGATTGTCTGGAGTATTTTATTTGCTTTAAGCTTCATTTTACCCGCTTCACAAATGGTAATGGCTATTTTTATCGGTACGGGCTCAATTGTGTATTTGGCCATGGGGGTATCTAAACTAACAGGGGAAGGCTTTGGTTTTAATAAAGCGGCTAATCGCAATTGGTTCGATAATGTGTTTCTTGCTGCAGTTGGGATGAGCTTTTTAACCTTTGGCATTAGCATTCCATTATTTATGGAAAATTATCTTGCACTCCCTTTTGTGTTAGCGATTCAAACAGGGTTAATTTGGCTAGTTCATGGCGTGATAGCGGCGCAAAAAATTGCCATAGCGCATGCTATTGTCCGCACCATTGCTTGTGTTGTTGCCTTTCAATTATGGCCAGAATTAAGCTTTCAAATCCAACCGTTAATTGTGGTGTTGTGTTATGGGTTTACCATTCCGGTGATGGAGTCTCATTGGCGCCAGCAACAAAAAATGGAGTTGAGTGTTTAATATCTTCCGCGTTAATAATCGATGACCACATAAAAAAAGCCACAGCACTGGGCTGTGGCTCCACTGATACTAGCAAATCAGTTAATTCTTAATTGCTTAGTTCTTTTTAGAGTATTTTGCGGCTTCTTCACCTGCTAAACGACCGAAGGTGACGATGTCTGAAATGGCATTACCACCTAAACGGTTAGCACCATGAACACCACCAGTAACTTCACCTGCACCATATAAGCCAGGGATAACCTGTTTTTTAGCATTTACTACTTCGGCTTTAGTGTCGATCATCACGCCACCCATAGTGTGGTGAACACCTGGAGTCACTTCGATTGCATAGTAGTTACCTTCGTTTAATGCGCGAGGTAGGTTAGGACGCTCAAAGTCAGTGTCTTTACCGCTAGCAACTAAGCTGTTGTAACGTGCAACTGTTTCAGTCAGTGCTTTACCGTCAATGCCTTCCATTTTACCTAATTTAACTAAACTATCAGCAGTTGGCGCAACACCTAAACCAATATACTTATTGATTTTAGATAATGATTTACGAACTGAATCATCGAAGATTAAGAACGCAGATTTGCCAGTTTGTCCTAAGATGGCTGCAGATGCTTTATCGCGAGTAGTGATTTCGTTAACGAAACGCTTACCTTCACGGTTAACTAAAATTGCACCATTACCACGTACTGCTTCAGTGACCATTACGCCACCTTTAACAGATAACGTTGGATGCGCTTGGATATACTGCATGTCTTTCAACGCGCCGCCAGCATTTTGAGCAACATCTAGACCATCACCTACTGCACCGGGTTGGTTAGTAGAGATAAAGCCTTTTAATTTTGGATCAAGCGAAGCAACGCGGTCGTTATTTTTAGCGAAACCACCTGTCGCCAATACAACTGCATCTGCTTTAACCCAGTAATAACCTTTGTACATACCCTTAACGAGGATACCTTTGACTTTACCGTCATCGTCTTTAAGCACTTCGATACCGCGAGTGTTCATTCGTAAGTCGATATCGCGTTTAACGGCATTATCATAAAGCACTTGAACAACATGAGCACCAACACCAGCACCACCCGTTGGGCGGTGTGCACGGTTAGCTGATGCGCCACCCATACGGCCAACGTCATTTAAATCAGCGCCCATTTTGGTCATCCAATCTACAGAAGCTTTTGAGTGAGATGTTAAGATTTCAACTAATGCAGGGTCGTTTAAGTTACGGCCACCTTTCATGGTGTCTTTGTACATAGACTCTGGGCTATCTTTAATGTCTTTTGCTTTTTGTTGATCAGTCCATGCAGCGTTCATGCCGCCTGCAGCCAATTTAGCGTTACCACCAATAACAGGCTCTTTTTCGATAAGAATAACTTTAGCACCACTATCTGTTGCAGATATTGCAGCAGAGAAACCTGCACCGCCAGAACCGACAATGACTACATCAACAGTATCGCGTGGGGCACTTGCAAGAGCGGCTTGGCGGTCTGATTTGTCTTTGGCCAATTCAGCAATAGTCGGTTCGTTACGTTCCCACTTCTTAGCATATGGCATGTTGAAATCGAAGCTATGGCATGAGTCGCAATAAACCATAGATTTTTCATGAGCGCTGTGACATGAAGTACAGGCCACTTCACCTGGGAAGTGAGAAGCATGAGCGTTGTAATGTTCATGCTTAGTGGTTTCTGCTACTTCAGCTAGTGTGCCATGGCAAGAAACACATTGTGCATTCTCATAGGTTAAGCTGTCATTTGATAATTCACCGTCTGGTGTATGGCAGCTATCACATTCTTGGTTTTGCTCATGGAATTCGGCTAAATTGTCGGCGGCAACGGCATTACCCATTAGGCCTGCGGTACCCATTAGCGTGGCAAGGCAAACTGCAAGTTTCATCTTTTTCATGTGTATCCCCTTTCTACTTTTAAATGACGCTGAGCCAATTAAGCATAGAAGCTTTTTTTGTTTTATATGGCACAATTGATCACGCCACTTTAAAAATGCAGCCCATTTACTGTTGAAGTGACCTGCGATTTATATTGCTAACACTAAGCTTACTCACACTGCTAATACTCACAATAAAATCGCTAAAATGAAGCCTAGAAATGACAGTTCAATCACAAGCGATTAAATGAACTATGCAAAGATGCATAGCTATAAAGGGGTATATGCATTTTTGCATAGAGGATAGAGAGCAAGGTCACATTGAGTGAAATGCTGATGAATTTAGACTAAGCGCGTTTATTACATAATGATTTACTCATATGCGGAATGCTGCACAGTTTCAAATAGGTTAAATGAGTAACATTAGCGGATGAGATTGATATTGCTTTGCCTTTTATTCTTTACCCTGCCAGTGCTGGCGCAAGACAGCATTGTGTTCGGCGTGCACTCAAATACGGCACCGTTAGAGTGGCGTAATAACGGGGTCGACCAAGGGTTTAATGTTGAGCTGATGAACCGAATTGGTCAGCTAACCAGTACGCGAATTATTGTTCGGCGCAAAAGCTTTCAACAACTGCTAAATGATGTGCATAACCCTAATAGCGACATTGATGTCATTGCGGTGGTGAGCCCTGTGAATATGGACCGGCAGTTAGCGCAATCTGACCCTATTTACGCCACCCACGCCAAAGCTTATACCTTGCAAGGAAAGGCGCTTATTAATAATTGGGCTGACTTAGTGGGTAAGCGTGTTGCCATTAAAAATGGTGCGTTTGTTGATGTGTATTTATCTGACAAACTGCAAAAGTTTGATCGGGTTGATGTTGATCTGTATGAAACTGGCTTTCAATTACTGATAAAAAACCAAGTTGATGTCGTGATTGCCGAGAGCTTTGTTGCGCGGCGCTTATTGCCAATGTACCCGTCGGTACGTAGTTCAAGTGATGCATTAATTTATGGCGCGTTTAATTTTGTTGCCAATAGTAGTAAATCCGAGCAGATGTACCAAATTAATGAGGCGTTGAGACAGTTAAAACTATCGGGTGAATACGACCAATTAGTTAATAAATGGTTTGGTACCGGCCGCGAAAAAGTGGATTTAACCTCTAGTGAAAGGCGAATATTTGCGCTGGCGATTATCGTGGCCATCATTTCAGGTGCAGGCCTCATTTACACTGGGTTTATTAGTGCGAGTTTACGCAGAAAAACCCACACACTTGATGCCGAGTTGATACAACGCAAGCGGATTGAAGTGGAGATATCCGAACTGTCGCAACAGTTTCAATCTGTGCTTGATGGCATCCCCAATGGTGTGACTATAGTCAATCAAGACTTACAACATTTATGGAGTAACGATAACAATATATATTTGTTAGATTCAGATGCGTTTTACTACATCGATAACGACGTTTTTGTGCTTAAAACCGCTGTGCTTAATGTGTTATTGAGTCAAAAATCCCTCATCGCAGATATGCGTTACCAGCAACAATTTTGGCAGTTACAAATCCACCCCATTGCCCAAGACCAGGTGGTTATTTTGCTAGAGGAATCAACTGAACAACACCGGTTACGTCAAGCAAACGAAGAAGCCAGTCGCCTAGCCTCACTCGGTGAGTTATCTGCAGGGATTGCCCATGAAATCAATAACCCGACTGGGCTTATCGTCCATGCTGTATCGTTATTTAGCGCGGCAATGAAAGATTTATCACCCGCGGCAACATATTATCAAAAGCAAAATCCTTTTTGGCTTATTGCCGGGTTACAACCCGACATCGCCATCAAAGAATTGCAACACAGTTGTGGCTCTATTGAAGATGGTGCTAAACGTATTAGCCGAATTGTGAATGATTTAAAGCGCTATGCTATGCCGCATATTGCCGATGGATATACGCAGGTGTGCCTTAATGATGTGGTGCAAGTGGCGCTGCGTTTAACGGCAAATCAAACCAAATTTAATCAAGTCATTACTCAACTTACCGAGCAACAACCCTGTATCTATGGTGATGCTCAGCAGTTACAACAGGTGTTAATTAACCTCATTCAAAATGCATGTAACGCTTGCGCAGAGCAGCAAGGTATTATTGAGATAGAAACCAGCATAGACGGTGCCACTGCCATACTTAGCATTACCGATAATGGCTGCGGCATGAATAGTGCCACCTTAAAGCGGATTACCGAGCCCTTTTTTACCACCAGGCGCCATGAAGGTGGTAGCGGGTTAGGGTTGTCGGTGTGCAGTAAAATTATTAAAGAACATCAAGGTGAAATGCAAATGCTGTCGAGTGTGGGTAAAGGGACCCGCATTCGCTTAACGTTTGCCTTAGCAAAAGAGTAAGCAATGAAATTAGCCCGAAATATCTTGTTAATCGACGATGAAGCCGCTTGGTTACGCTCCTTAGCGTTAACCTTAAACCGGCTGGTGCCAGAGGCTGAAATTGACACATGCATTGACAGTCGCCAGGTGCAAAATCGCTTACAAGTGGGCGACTACGCCCTAGTGTTGGTTGATTTAACGATGCCATTTCATTCTGGCGAAGACATTTTAGCCATGGTTCGCAGCGACTTCCCCAATACTCGAGTCATAATTGTTACCGGTGTGAATGAAGTCGACACTGCCGTACGCTGCATTAAAAATGGTGCTTATGATTATTTTATCAAAACCGATGATGTCGACGATCTTGCGCGCACCGTACGTCGTGCGCTTGAGGTCGTCGGTCTTGAGCGTAACTATTTATATATTAAAGAAAAATTCTTAAGCCGCACACTAGAAAACCCACAAGCATTTAATAATATTTTGACCTGTGAACCGATATTGTTAGATCAATTTCGCTACCTTGAAGCCGTCTCAGGTAGCCCTGAACCACTGTTAATTTATGGTGCTAGCGGAACAGGTAAAAGTGAGTTTGCCAAATCGTGTCATGCACTTTATAGCCCAAATGAACCGTTACTAAGTATTAATCTTGCAGGCATTAGCTGTGAATACTTTGAGCAAAAAATGTGTGGCAAACTCTATCATCATAATAATGGCGAGCTAGAGGCTGTTGCGGGGTTACTGCACCAGGTAGGCAGCGGCGTGCTTTATCTTAATGAGATTGGTGCATTGCCGCTCGATGCCCAGGTTAAGCTGCTGACCTTGTTAGAAACCAAACAATACTATCCTTTAGGTAGCGACACGGCTTACCCAGTAAAATGTAAATTTGTGGTGTCCACTCAGGATGATTTACTTAAACTTCACCAAGCGGGTAAGTTTAGAAGCGATCTCTTATATCGTCTGCGCGCCCATAAAATTAAATTACCAACATTAGTTGAACGGCGCTTAGATATCTCAATGTTGATTAATCATTTTATTGCCTTAGCGGCGACAGAAATGAATTTACCCGTACCACTACAACCTGCAGATTTAGCCACGAAGTTGGCCAGTTATGACTTTCCAGGCAACTTGCACGAACTCAAAGGCATGGTGTTTGATGCCGTGAGCAGAAGCGACGGTATTGCCCTTAATACCAGTCCTTTTATGGAAGCGATTAATGAACATAAATCGATGAATGATGCTCCGCAAGACGGCATTATTTTCCCCAAACAACTGCCAACTATTGCACAAATGAATCAGGCATTAGTCGATGAAGCCATGAGTCGCACTGCCAATAATCAAACTGCCGCAGCGCAAATATTGGGGATCAGTCAAAGCGCCCTGAGCCGGCGTTTAAAAGGGCATTAGCGTAAGTAGTTTTAGTGGCTGAAACACACCTAGTTAGGTGTGTTTTTTTATCTTTGCCTTCCATCTTAACCCCTCCTTAACCAGCCTTTCGTTATGCTAGTGCCATTATGGTGTAATACACATGTTTTGAGGCGCAAAATCATGAAGGTAAAACCGGCTTTACGTAATGCAATGCTCGCACTGATGGTGTCGACTCTTTTGGGGTGCAGCAGCGTCGATTATGCCAATTATAGCGACCAAGCGAGCCAAACTGAGGCTGACCTTAGCCAACGTTTATTGACACAATTATTGGCAGACTCACAGGCAGATGACGCATCTTCAGCTGTTGCAGTAGCAAAATTAACGGATCTCGTAAATGTACCTGAATTACAGCAATTTATTACTACAGCACTAGAGAACAATCCTAGCTTGCAACAAAGCGTTGTGGCGTTAAATATGGCGTATGCCCAGCACGGTATTACCTCAGCAAGTCGTTTACCGTCGGTTGATGCGGGCTTTAGTGGCTCAGCAACAGAAGACAGTGACGACAGCTACACCACCGACATCACAGTGAGCTGGGAATTAGATTTGTGGCAAAAAATTGCCGACAGCAGCAATGCTGCCCTAAAAGATATTGCCAGCTCGCAAGCCAGTTTACAAAGTGCCAAAGATTTAGTGGCTGCTAATGTGATGCGCAGTTGGTTAGACATTAGCTTACAGCAGCAATTAGTCACCATTGAAACCCAGCGTTTAGCAGTGTTAGAAAATAACCGCGCACTTATTTTGGCCCGTTACCGTGTTGGTTTAGGCAATTTAGAAGACCTTGATAATGCTAATACTAGTGCCGCTAGCACTCGTGCAACATTGGCGAGTTATCAAGAGCAGCTTGCCCAAAGTAAACGTGACTTAACCCTATTAACCGGCGAATGGACCGGTAATGATTTAGGGGTAAACATTGCAGCAGCATTCCCTACGGTATTAAACCCTATTAGCTCGCTTGGACAGCAAAACCTTGGTCGCCGTCCAGACATTAAAACCGCTTTTTACAATATCGAAGCAGAATCATTACGTACCGATGCTGCTTATAAAGCGATGTTACCGTCGATCAGTTTATCTGCCAGTTTAACCGACATGGCAGAGTCGCCAAGTGATGCCTTACTTACCGGGCCACTCTGGAGCGCTCTTGGGCAGTTATCTGCGCCATTATTTCAAGGTGGTCTGTTAAAGTCGCAAGCCGAATTGGCGCGCTTAACCACTGAGCAAAGTTACTGGATTTATCAAGACACTCTATTAACCGCAGTTAACGAAGTTGAAAACAGCGTTGGCCAAGAGTATTCACTGGCTAAACAACAACAATATTTAACTGAGGCACAAATGAGTGCTGAGCGTAGTTTTGTCAGTTATGAAGAAAAATATCGCCAAGGTTTGGTTGATATTTTTGACCTACTCACAGTGCAGCAGCAAACCTATGATATTGAAGCGCAGCTTGCTAACACCATTTATAACCGTCTTATAAACCGAATTGATTTAGGCCTAGCATTGGGCTTAGGGGTATCGCATGAAGCTTAATCGTCTAAACGTTATTGTCACCGTATTATCTCTAGGCAGTATTTTTGTCGCTGTGGGATATACCGCATCGCACTTACCGTCGCCACCGAATCAAAAAGCACCACAGGTAGAGCAAGTTGAAAAACCTGTAGCAACAACGACTGCGGCATCATTATTACCACAAGTGGGTGTCGTCGCAGTGAGCGGACATGAATATCAAGCCGAAGTGATTGGTTTTGGTGAAGCAAAACCACGTTATGAACTCACCTTAAGTGCTGAAGTGAGCGGAAAGGTGATTCAACTAGATCGTCAATTTGAATCAGGTCAAGTGATCAAAAAAGGCACAGTATTGGGTAAAATTAATGATACCAGTTACCAACAAGCGCTAACTCAAGCGCAAACAGATGTCGCCCAAGCTGAACTTGATTTATTAGAAGAGCAACGTGAAGGTGAGCAAGCCAAAGCTGAGTGGTTACGTTCAGGTTTGTCTGGCGAACCTGCCTCGCCATTAGTGCTAAGAACCCCACAATTGGCACAAGCCACTGCGGCATTAGAAAATGCTAAGCAAGCCCTTAAAAAAGCCAAGCAAGATGTGGCATACACTAACATTACTGCCCCATTTGATGCGTTGATTATTAGTCGTAATATTCAGCCTGGCAGCTATGTGCAAGCAGGCACCGAACTTGGCACCTTATACAGTGTGGCAGAAGTTGAAATCAACGTCCCCTTGTCTGAAATGCAATGGAAAAACTTACCTGTATTTGATAACGCTGAGTTAGCTAAAACACCTTGGAGTGTCGCGTTACAAAGCACCGATGGTCAATATCAATGGCAAGGCTATATTGAGCGCGTAGAGCAACATTTAACTGAAACAAGCCGTCAACGTTCATTGGTTGTGGTAGTTGACGACCCACTTGCACAGCAAACCGATTTGTACCCAGGTACCTTTGTTAAAACTAACATTCAAGGTAAGTCGTTAACTAACTTATGGCAATTACCTTCGTCTGCTATATCGCAACAAGGTGATATTTGGTTTGTTGACGATAATGGCTTATTAGCTAAGTCCGCAGCCAATATTGCATTTGAAAAAGGCGGTTTTGTTTATGTGACGCCGATGACGAATAAGCAAGACATGCCAGCCAAAATGCAAATTGTAAAACGCCCATTGAGTAACTTTAAAGTCGGCACCAAAGTGCTTGCTAAGGAAGAGGTATAATTATGTCTGTTCCTCAATCGACTCACACTGGGGCAATAGCCTGGTTTGCCAGAAACTCAGTTGCCGCTAACTTGTTATTGATTGGCATGATTGTTGTCGGTTTATTCTCACTTAATAACTTGCGTAAAGAGGCGTTTCCGAGCCTAGAGCCTGATCGCGTCACCGTGTCTGTCACCTACGACAGTGGCGATCCTGTGCTTGCCGAAGAAGGTATAGCAATCAAAATTGAAGATGCTTTAGAAACCGTCCCTGGAATTAAACGCATCACCTCAACCTCTAATGCCGATGGCAGTAATGTGATTATTGAGAAAACCAGTTCGTATGATTTAGATACCTTGCTAACCGACATTAAAACCAATGTCGATGCAATTTATAACTTTCCTACTGAAGCTGAAAACCCGGTAATCGACAAGATGCGCTTGCAAGATCACGCGCTCTGGATTGAGATTTATGGTGATACAGACCGGATAACATTGCAGGCATTAGCTGAGCAATTAAAGACAGATCTTTTAAGCCAGGATGCGATTCACGACCTTGAGATTAAAGCTAAAGCTGAACCAATGATTTCGATTGAAGTCGATGAAGCTAAGCTACAAGCCTATGGATTAACCTTAGAGTCTGTTGCCAATGCCGTTAACGCAGAATCTGCGACGTCAATTTCGACCAGCTTATACAATGACGACAAAACTGTACGCTTAAAAGTGTCAGATCAGGCGTATCAAAAGCAAGATTTCATGGCGCTGCCCATCATTACTAACAGCCAGGGGTCGTTAATTACCTTAGGCGATATCGCCACGATAAAAGATGAGTTTGCCGACGACACCTTTGTATTGTCGCGTTATAACAATGTCAACTCAAGCGCGATTCAGATTGTAATGGATGAAAATGGCGACATCGTTAATATTGTCGAACAAGCCAAGCAAGTGGTTGAAAAATGGCGTAACTCGAGTGCATTACCTGAAAATGTCAGTATTGCCTCTTGGTATGACAAAAGTACCATGATTACCGAACGTTTAAGCTTATTGGTTAAAAATGCCCTAAGCGGTATTGCGTTAGTGTTTATCATTTTGGCGTTATTTTTAAACCTTCGCGTAGCGTTTTGGGTGGCAGCAGGTTTGCCGTTTGTGTTCTTTGGCACCTTGTTTTTCATGACCAACAATTTTGCCGGCTTAACCCTGAATGAAATGACTACCTTTGGCTTTATTATGGCGCTAGGTATTGTGGTGGATGACGCAGTAGTTGTCGGTGAGAGCGTGTACAGCACCCGGCAGAAATACGGCGATAACATCGACAACACCATTAAAGGCACACTAAAAGTAGCCACACCGACCATTTTTGGTGTGTTAACTACCGTGGTTGCGTTTGTGGCGTTAGCCAATGTTGAAGGGCGCTTAGGGCAAATTTATGCTCAGTTTGGCACGGTTGTGGCAATTTGTTTGATGTTGTCGCTGGTGGAATCTAAGTTTATTTTACCGTCGCATTTAGCCCATATTGATACTAAAAAACCTGTTAAAAAATCATGGTTTAACCACATTCAACATGCTGCCGACAGCGGTTTAAAGTGGTTTAGCCGAGTGATTTATCAGCCATTAATTGAAATCGCTCTGCGTTTTCGCTACGCCGTGGTGATGATATTTATTACCGTATTTATCGTGGTTGCAAGTATGCCGATCACTGGCAGTGTCAGGGTGGCATTTTTCCCAGATATTACGGGTGATACCGCTGTAGCTGATTTTTCTATGCAAAATGATGCCAGTTTTGGTCAAACCTATAAAAACTTAACCACCTTAGAAGCTGCTGCTAAACGCGTAGATGCTCAGCTTTCTGCCCAATATAGTGATGACACTGCGAGTTACCTTTCGAGTTTACATGTACTGGCTAGCAGTAGTGACTCTGGTCAGGTAATCGTTGAGTTAGCATCAGGTGCGCCGTATGCCCTAAAAGAATTTACCGTAAAATGGACCGAAGCGGTTGGCAAAATGGAAGGGGTTAAAAAGCTAAAAGTGTTAGCTAAAAGAGAAATGCTCGATAACTTTAAAGTAGAGATTAAAGCCAGCGATACCGAGTCAGTATTTGCCGCAGGCCAAGCGTTAAAAGCGGCTATCGAAACCATGGACGGCGTCAGTGGTATCGATAACAACCTAGATTTAGGTGAGCCACAATACCGCTTTGAATTAACCGCTCAAGGTCGCGCCCTTGGATTTGATACCGAAACCTTATCTGGGCAAGTATTGCAGTCATTTGGTGGCGGCGTGGTACAGCGTTTTCAACGGGGTAAAGACGAAGTAAAAGTGCGTGTACGTTACCCCGATGAAGACCGTCAAACCATTGCTGATGTCAAACTAGCTAATGTTCGCACCAGTGACGGTACCATAGTGCCATTAAGCCATGTTGCCGATATTTTTAATGACTATCAGCCATCAAGTATCACCCGTATTGATAGCCAACGTGCGGTGTATATTAGCGCTGTGTTAAACAAAGACAAAATTGCTTCTAATGAGCTAGTCAGCCAATTACAGCAGTCGTTAGTGCCACAACTTGAAGTGCAATACCCAGGCGTGAGCTTTAATTTTGCTGGTGAAGCGGAACAACAAGCAGAAACCACCAGTTCAATAGGGTCGATGTTTGTGCTGGCGTTGATTGCGATTTATGCCTTATTAGCCATTCCGCTTAAGTCGTATGTGCAGCCGGTGATCATTATGACCGCGATTCCATTTGGTGTAGTTGGGGCGATTTTAGGCCATTGGTGGAACGACTTAACCATCAGTATTTTATCGTTAAATGGTATATTGGCCTTAAGTGGTGTGGTGGTAAACGACAGTCTATTATTGGTGTCGCGCTTTAATGAATTGATTAAAGAAGAAGGCTTGTCGGTACATGATGCGATTGTTGAGTCATGCACTGGGCGCTTACGTGCTGTACTGCTAACATCGGTGACTACATTTGCGGGGTTAGCACCGTTATTAGGTGAAACCTCATTACAAGCACAGTTCTTAATTCCTGCAGCGGCTGCACTTGGGTATGGTATTTTGTTTGCCACAGTGATTACCTTGATTTTGACACCGTCATTGTTGTTGATTCAATGTGAAATAAATGACTTTATCACTAATATCATGAATAAGTTACGCCCTAATCATGACGCAACAGCGTCAGCATAATAATAAGGAGCCTGTTCGATGACAGCTGGTAAATTACAGTTATTATTGGTCGAAGATGATCTCGATCTCGCCACAGCTGTTATCGAGTATTTAGAACTCGAAGACATCTTGTGCGATCACAGTGCTAATGGTTTGGCTGGGCTGCATTTGATTCAGCAAAACCATTATGACGCGATTATTTTGGATTTAAATTTACCTAAAATGAATGGCTTGCAAGTGTGTGAGTCTATCCGCGCTGAAGGTATTGATGTGCCTGTACTAATGCTCACGGCACGTGACACTCTAGATGACAAGCTCACTGGTTTTGCCAATGGGACAGATGATTATTTGGTAAAACCATTTGCTATGGAAGAGCTTATCGTCAGAATTAAAGTGTTGGCTCGTCGTCGCAGTGGTCAGGTGCAGCGGTTGGCGGTCGCTAATTTAGTCGTTGATATGCAAAAAAAGCAAGCTTTTCGTAATAATATCGAATTAAAACTGTCGCCGACCGCATTAAAAATTTTAATCGTATTGATGCGGGCTAGTCCAAACCCTGTGTCGCGGGAAAAGCTCATGCAAATGGTATGGGGTGATGAACAACCCGACAGTAACAGCTTAAAAGTACACATTTTTAATTTGCGTAAGCAAGTTGATGCAGACCATGACAATAAGCTACTGCACACAGTGAGTGGCTACGGTTTTGCAATAAAGGAATCTGATCGGTCATGAAAATACTCCCGAGTATTCGCTTATATGTACTGCTGGCAATGTTGGTTACCGGCATTGGTACCATATTGATTTTGTCGGCACTGAGCTTACATTACTTTACTGCAGGTCTGGATTCATCGATGCGAATGGCGATGTATGCTCAAGGGCAGCTGCAAAATGTATCAGACGGAAAGCCCTATCAGTTTGATGCATTTACTGTTGCCAGTCGCTGGCAAGATATCCCCGAAAACGTGCGCCAAATTATGCTTGAGCCACCAACAGAATTCAATGTGCTTAATAAAACCATTATTGGCGGTAATTTCATTACCCCGCCAGATGCGGGCTATTTTACCATGAAAGTGCAATACGGCGCTGAAACACGCTTTGTCTCCACCGTATTTGAGCGCGACAAAATAGGCGCCTTTAAGCGAAATGGCCCCCCTTATTTTTTAATCATTTTGCTAACGGCAATATTCGGCATTATTGCTTTTGCTGTCGTACTCATTTGGGTGATGCGCCGGGTAACACTGCCAGTAGAAAGGCTCAAAAACTGGGCTAAAGGGCTGAATACTCAGCAACTTGATAAGCCTACGCCAGACTTTCACTACAGCGAGCTTAATACCTTAGCGACAATTATTAAAACCAGCTTGAGCACAGTGCAAGACAGTTTATCGCGTGAGCAACAGTTTTTGAGTTATGCCAGTCACGAGCTGCGCACGCCCATAGCGGTTATTCGTACCAATACCGAGTTGCTGCAAAAATTGATAAGCAAAGGCGCGAGTGCGGAAAAACAAGCCCAGGTTGTAGAGCGGATTGAGCGTGCAGGGCTGACCATGACTGATTTAACCGAAACCTTATTGTGGTTAAATCGGCGTGAAGGTAAAAGTTTACCCATTATTGAGGTAAGTTTAGACCAACTTATTCGCCAATTAGTGAGCGATCTGACCTATTTAGTCAAAGGTAAAGATATCGACATTAGTATTGAAACAGACGAGTCAGTGCAACAGCTGCCAGGCACATTATGCCGTATTATTATGACCAATCTTATCCGTAATGCGCTGCAACATACCATGAAGGGCAGTGTGAGCATTGTGCAACAGGATTACTCTGTCAGCATCATTAATCAGTGTGAATCTTACTCGAATAATAGTGAAGATTTAGGTTTTGGCTTAGGGCTTGAGCTCACAACAAGGCTCATTAAACAATATGATTGGCAGTATCAAAATATTGAAACCAATCGCGGCCGTAAGGTGTCTATCGATTTTACTGCGGATTAATATTTATATATCAATAAGTTAATGGCCGAATTAATAACTGGGTTAATCACTAAAGCCACCTAGCGTGGCTTTTTTATTGGTATGATTATTCATTATAATGTGATGATAATGAAGTTATCATCAAGTGGTAACTTAATTTGATTGTGCTAGCGCGCAATCGGCCTATAATGAGGGGTATCTTTTATACCGCCTAGGTTATGGGATCGCCTCAATGAAATACCGCACACATTTATTTTCTCTTCGTATCGGGCATGCGCTCCGAGAGTCCTTAAAAGACAACCCCTACAGCATTGCTGTATTTTCTAAAGATTTATTAGCAGGGTTAACCGTTGGTATTATTGCCATTCCCCTAGCAATGGCATTGGCTATTGCTATTGGCGTGGCGCCGCAATACGGCTTATACACTGCCATTATTGCCGGATTAATTATTCCGCTAACCGGGGGCTCGCGTTATAGCGTATCTGGGCCAACGGCCGCGTTTGTTGTCATTCTTTATCCTATCGTGCAGCAATATGGCCTGTCTGGGTTGTTACTTGCGAGCATTTTATCTGGAGTGATGCTGATTATCATGGCGTTGTTTCGCCTGGGTCGTTTTATTCAATACATTCCTGAGTCAGTGACGTTAGGTTTTACTGGCGGGATTGCCGTTGTTATTGCTGTGCTGCAAGTAAAAGACTTTTTTGGATTGAACATTACAGAAATGCCTGAAAGCTTTGTGGGTAAAGTGGCCACCTTAACCCAAGAAATACCGGGGTTTTCTGGGCCTACGTTGCTGGTAGGTTTAAGCACTTTAGTGGTGTTTATTTTGTGGCCAAAGCTTAAGATAGCGGTGCCTGCGCATTTACCCGCAGTAGTGGTAGGCAGCATCGTGGCTTTGATGTTAAATCTGTTAGGGTTTCATGTCGCGACGATTGGCTCAACCTTCAGTTTTACCTTAGCCGACGGCTCTATTGGCGCAGGGATCCCATCGATGTTACCTGATTTTGAATGGCCCTGGTTGCGATCACAAGTCGGAGAATCGCCATTGGCGTTTAGTTGGCAATTAGTCAGCGATTTATTGTCAGCGGCATTTGCCATTGCCATGTTGGGCGCAATTGAATCGTTACTGTGCGCAGTAGTGCTAGACGGTATGTCAGGCAAAAAGCACAGTGCCAATAGCGAATTATTGGGCCAGGGTATCGGCAATATTATTACGCCATTTTTTGGCGGGATTACCGCGACTGCGGCAATTGCTCGTTCGGCAGCCAATTTTAAATCGGGCGCGGTAAGTCCTGTAGCCGCCATGATCCACGCGCTGGTGGTATTAGTGTCGTTGTTGTCCTTGAGTGCTATTTTGGCATACATCCCTATGGCGGGCATGTCGGCATTACTCATCATGGTGGCGTGGAACATGAGCGAAGCGCCCAAGATTATTCATTTAATTAAAAAAGCTCCTGCTAGTGAAGTATTGGTGTTGATGGTGTGTTTATTACTGACCATATTTTTCGACATGGTGATCGCGATCAGCGCCGGGATTATTTTGGCTTCGTTGTTATTTATGAAGCAAGTAGCCGACATGACCAAAGTGCAAGACATTAGCGAGCAGAAAAAACACATCCATGTTGAACTGCCACCACGTTGGAAAGTGTTTAAAATTAACGGGCCATTATTTTTTGCTGCCGCTGATGGCGTCTTTGGTGAGTTGGTTCATTTAAGTGCCGAACAAGATGGCGTGGTATTGTATTTCGATGGGGTGTCTATTTTAGACTCTGGCGGTGTTGCGGCGTTATACAAATACATTGCCAAATGTAAGCACGATAACACCCGAGTCTTGTTGGCGGACTTTCAATTTCAGCCACTAAAAACCCTGGCAAAAGCAGGCTTTAAGCCCGATGGCGTTCAGTGCGTAACGTATTCAACCTTAGCCGATGCGCTAGATGATGTAGTGAAAACTTAACAGCCTCTATAACTAAACTTACAGGAGCCGTTATAACGATTCACAACGCAGAAGTGCTATCTATTGAATAGATTGAGTTACTTGACCGGTTTAGCCACTTCAATGTAGTGCCACGAGTCAGCAATGTGTAGCCTTACCGAGGTGACGCGCTTATTACGCTCTACATTGATGTGGTTGATTTGTTCTGACCACAACTCTTGTAGTGCAGTCATTTTAAGGTAAAACCCATCCATATCTGCCGTTATCGGGGTTTCTTGATACACCCACAAATACTTACCTTCCAACTCGGTGCCAACATAAGTCAGTGTGAGCGGTTGCTGTTGTTGATCTTGCATGGCAAAGGTTGAAATAGCGTAATACGCAAAGGCATCGCGTCCAACCGGATCGCTGATCAAATCCGTGTTTTTATCGATCACTTGTTGGGCGGCATGTTCAGCATCGTGTAGATAAAAACGATGTTGAATTTCTAGCATGCCGCTGCGCTGATTAAACACAATACTGGTGTAGGCTTCTTTTTGCTGGTGGCCAAAGGCTTTACCCGCAAGCAAACCTAAACTCATCATACTGATTAATACTAAGCTGATTAATGGACGCATCATTTCTTTTTTACCTTCATCTCAGGCTCTTTCAGTGCTTCTTTGTTGTCATGCATAATATCGCGATACTGATTGCCCTTACGCTCTTCCTCTTTAAAGGCTTCAATGCGTGATGGAATAATTTGCCGCGGATAATAGTTGTTTTCAATATCGACGTCGGCTGTTTCACCACGGCGGTCAATCACAGCAGAGACCAGAATATTGTCTTTATCGGTCACAATGAGCTTACTGACCTGCGAAGGCGAACGACGCCAAATTTCAGCTGGCAACACTAACGATTCAGTGTTGCCATTCTCGAAGGTTAGCTCGAGCAGGATAGGCATCACGAGACCACCAAGATTAGTAAAGTTAAACACGTAGTAGTTTTTATCTTCTTTTAGTGCTCGAGCAAGCACTTGTTGCTCCCACGGGTCGAGCTCAGCGTGTTTTTTGTTGTACTTATTTCGCTCTTTATTGGTAACGCTAAATTGATCGTGTTGGTCATGATAATCAAGGTTGTCTGAGTTCAGTTCAACCCAGGTTTTTTGGCCACTTTGTTGATTGCGCTCCACCGAATAAGGCATGGGTTTAGCTTGATAGTCTTGACGACGGCGCTCAAAATCAATGTCTGGATTGTTAGTGTCCAGGCGCAGTTTATAAATGCGGTCTAGCGAGATATCCACATGGTCAGTGGTGTAAAACCAGCCACGGAAAAACCAATCTAAATCAACTCCAGAAGCTTCTTCCATGGTGCGGAAAAAATCGCTCGGTGTTGGGCGCTTGTTCATCCAGCGGCGGCTGTATTCTTGAAATGCAAAGTCAAATAATTCACGGCCTAATACCACTTCGCGCAAAATATTTAATGCTACAGCAGGTTTAATATAAGCATTTGGCCCAAGCTGCAACACACTGTCTGATTGGGTCATAATAGGCACTTGCACGTTTGACTTCATGTATTCGGTGACGTCACTTGGCTCACGCCCCCAGGGTAAATCTGGATCCCATTCGCGAGTGGCAATACCGTCTAAAAAGCTGTTTATGCCTTCGTCCATCCAGGTCCATTGGCGTTCGTCTGAGTTTACAATCATCGGGAAGTAATTATGGCCGACTTCGTGAATAACCACGCCGATCAAAAATTGTTTTTCAGACAAGGTATAGGTGCGGCTTTCATCGTCATGCCAAATGGTGCGCGGACCATTAAAGCTGATCATTGGGTATTCCATGCCGCCAACAGGTCCATTGACACTAATGGCTGCAGGGTAGGGATAGTCGAAGGTAAAACGCGAATAAACCTTAAGTGTATGGATCACCGAGGCCGTTGAATATCGCTGCCACAGCTCGCCACCTTCTTTGGGGTAAAAAGACATTGCCATTACGTGAGGATTTTGGCTGTCTTTTTGCTGATAACCTTGTGCATCCCATATAAATTTACGCGATGATGCCCATGCAAAATCGCGAACATTGTCAGCTTTAAAGTGCCATGTTTTAGTGCCTTTAGCCGTACTCGATTCATTGGCGAGTGCTTCATCTGCCGAGACTATAAACACTGGCTTTTCAGCGGTTTTTGCTTTCTCTAAACGCTTAAGCTGTGTAGCTGAAAGTACATTTTTGCTGTTTTGTAATACGCCTGTGGCTGTGACGATATGGTCGCTCGGTACAGTCATACTGACATCGTAATTACCAAACTCGAGGGTAAACTCACCACTGCCTAAAAACTCTTTGTTGTGCCACGCTTCGTAGTCAGAATAGCTAGCGACTCGTGGAAACCATTGGGCTAATAAAAAGATGTCATTGCCACCTTCACGCTCATCGTCAGGAAAGTGTTCATAACCCGAACGAGCTCCAACGGCGTCTTCTTCTAAAATATTGTAGCTGTAATTTATATTGAGTTTAGTGGATTGATTGTGAGGTAACGGCTTGGGTAAATCGATACGCATTTGAGCGCCGACGATGGTGTATTTTAATGGTTTTTTGTTTGCATCGGTTACTGCTGTTATCTGGTAACCAAGACTGTTGTCGGCTAAAAATTGTTGGCGACGCAGATCTTGTAGGCTGATTTTTGCAAATGCATTGTCGCCATAAGAGTTCGTCGCGCTCACACTGCCATCAACACCATTAAAGGTGCTACTGCGCTCAGCGATGGAGTCAGATTTAAAACGATTTTGCTCTAGCTGTAACCACAGATATTTAAGCTTATACGGAGAATTGTTGTGGTAAGTAATGACTTGCTCACCTTCAATGCGGCGCTTTGTTTCATCTAACGTGACATTGATTTTGTAGTCAACTTGCTGTTGCCAATAGTCTTTTCCTGGCTCGCCGGCTGCATTGCGGTAATCATTTGCGGTGGGTAGGCTTTCCTCAAGCTGACGAAACTTATCTTCAAAATGGCCTTTGCTTTGAACAATTTCTGAAGCCGAGCCGGTAAAAATGACTGAACTGGTAAAGGCCAATAACAGCAGTTGGCGATATACGCGCATAAACATTCCTCAAACACCTGTGAGCAGGTGCCAATATTGCCAAAATAATGATTTATTGTATTTTTTATAGGCAGAGTGTAACTAAGTTGGAATGAATATACAGTGAAATAGTGTTACCAAATCTTGCGCATTACCAATGGGTATTTAGAGATGGATAATGAAGTGAATAACATCAATTAAGCACAGGGAGGAACTTGTGCAGACGTTTATGGCGTGCATTATCATAACTCATTTCTGGTAATACATTGTATTTGTTGATAATACTTTGATATTCGCCATTGTCTTTAAGCAGAGCAATACCGTTAGCCAACATAACGGCATTTGCCTGATTTTGCTGATTAAATCCTACATATAAGGGCACTGGTTTGCCTATCGTACCTGCATAACGCAATTGTTGACTTAAGTTTAATTGACTCGCGGTGTACTCAATGACATTTTTGTTGTCGATGATCACCGAATGACGACTTTTTACTAGGCGAATGATGTTCATCGCTAAGGGGTCGCTGCCAGAGGCAAAGTAACTGTTGGTGTGTGCGTTTAGCCAAGCATCAAGTTCTACACCATAATCGTAACCCGTCACGACCGCAGCCTGCTGGGTAAAATTAAGATCTGATATATAGCTAAACGATTCTTGGCTGTCGACTAAGGTATAGAAATCATTAGTGTTATAGCCTAAAACAACATTCGCACTCACTAAATTATTATTGGCAATGGCGCTTGGGGGTAAAGCTAACACGGCATTAATATTGTTTCTTTGTAGCTCAACTAAGGCGCGTTTATACGGAATCGTTATAAACTCAACTTTTTGGTTTTGGATTTCAAAAGCACGTTGTGTTAATTCTACAATATAGCCTTTTTGATTTTCGCAAACATAGGGGCACCAAATATCTGATGCAATCCGAATCGGCGTTGCATGGGCGTGAATACTGGCTAACAACAGTATAAATGATAGATATTTTATCAAGCATTTTGCTCCATGGTTTAAGCGGTCGGGTATAGTAAAGGTTCAGCTAATATAGGCAACCTATTTGGGTGTTTAAAGACGCTTATTGTTCGTTTTCTTGAAAATTGTGCTGATTTTGTAAACATACAATTGACCGAATAACAGCCTACTTATATCTGCTTACATTTTAATAACACTAAATTGAGACAACATTTATGGCAACACATAACAGACAATTTACCCATGTGACTGTTGAGCAACCCGGCGAACCTAGCGTCATGACCATGACGCAGTCAATACTCGAGTTACCGTCAGCAGGCCAGGTCACCATTAAAGTGTATGCAGCTGGTGTTAATGGCCCTGATATTAAACAGCGCGTTGGTGCTTATCCGCCGCCAGCTGGGGCGAGCCCTATTATTGGTTTAGAAGTTGCTGGCGAAATTATTGCGGTGGCAGACGATGTGACGCAATGGCAAGTGGGCGACAAAGTGTGCGCATTAGTGCCAGGTGGCGGCTATGCCGAGTTAGTGAACACTTACGCGGCCCATTGCTTACCTATTCCGACGGGTTACAGTTATGTGCAAGCGGCAGGGCTACCTGAGACCTTTTTTACCGTGTGGGGTAACTTGTTTATTCGCGGTGGATTAAAAGCGGGTGAAACGGTATTGATCCATGGCGGTTCTGGCGGCATCGGTACTACTGCTATTCAGATGGCAAGCCGTTTAGGAGCAAAAGTGTTTGCTACCTCTGGCAATGCCGAAAAATGCCAATACTGTTTAGATCAAGGTGCCAGTATGGCGATTAATTACAACGAAGAGCCATTTGTGGAGCCTATTTTAGCTGCTACCCAGGGCGTTGGCGTGAATGTGATTATGGATATCGCTGGTGGCGACTTTATTAATGAAAACCTCAAAGCGATAGCCACCGACGGACGCATGGTGTCAGTGGCAATGCAGCGCGGCCCACAAGCAACTATCGATATTTTCCGTATTATGGCAAAACGCGTGGTGTGGACAGGTTCAACGCTGCGCCCACAAAGTATCGCCAATAAAGCACAAATTGCGCAAGGCTTAGCAGAGCATGTATGGCCGTTATTAAGCAGTGGTGATATGTCGATTCCAATCGACAGTGTTTTTCCTTTTTCACAGGTTGTACAAGCGCACCAATTAATGGAGTCTGGCAAACATAAAGGCAAAATTGTGTTGGATTTAGGTGTTCAGTAAAGATGTTTCAACAACAGGGTGATGTTGATAATATTTTTTAGACAAAAAACTTGAAGGCTGATTTATTTAGGCTATTGTCCAGTTATCAAGGTTCAGTTATCAAGGTCCAGTTATCGAGGTTCAGTTATCGAGGTTCAGTTATCGAGATGATTGACTTGGTCGATTTATCGGGCTAATAGCCATACTTTTAGCAAGGGTACTGGCCTTGATATGAAGAAATTTTTCTAAGATTGTTGTTTTTATGCGATTACGCGAAAAATTCATCGTTTTAGGCATTGATTCTCAGAAATATTCTGTTTAAATACCCACGTAAATACAGAACAGATAATCGTGGTGCAGATTGGGTGTTTTATTACCCAGTATACTGCATCATTTTTAGAATATGTGTTGATTTAAGGGCGTTAGCATATATGTATAACACAGCAAAAAAACTTTGGGTTGGTGAGTTAAGAACGTCGAAAGGCAATACTATCGTCGTTTATGATGGCCAATTACCACAAGCGTCTCCAGGGCGCGTCTACATGTTCCACACTGTGCGAAATACCATAGTTGAATTTGTAGAAGACATCGTTAAAGTTAATTTACACGACTTAGATGACGAACAAACAAAAGCCGCAATGGCTGAGTTTGGAGATGCTTGGAAAGCTGCTCGCGCTGAGTTTATGTCAAAGCATCAATCACGGATAGATTTGTCAAAAGTGCCAGATACGGCACCACCTCGCAAAGCCAAACCAGTGGCTGAGCCTGATGAAGTTGCAGATTCAGATGATGATATACCAGATTTTGATGATTCTGATGACGACGATGACGATAATTTCGACGAAATGGGTGATAACCTAGACGATTAATCTTGTAAGTAAGCTATTGATAATATATTACTTAACTATGGTTTATTGGGTTATCAAAACGGCATAAAGAATGACGATTCTTTATGCCGTTTTTTTGTTCAGTGTTGTTGGGTTATTCTTTATCGAAACTGTCGACAATAATTGCACCCATCGATGCAGGCATCGCAATTAAAATAATGCGCTTTAAGGCTAAAATAGGGTCGGTTAACAACGGCAGTTTATTTAATGCCAATAACACTATGCCTACCACTAATAACGTCAACAAATACGCTGCCACCACCCGCAATAAAAACGCCCCTCGACGATTAACAATATTGGCCTGAAACACGCTTTGATAAGCAAATAAAGTAATAAACGCCAACGACAACAATACCACCAGAACCAAATTGAGTGTCGGTAAACTGGCCGACAAGCGCCACGCTTCTTCAGAAAACGCAATCGGCACCGACAGGGCAAAAGCCCCGACGGCGATTTGGCCGATATCTTCGGCGTTAAATGTGGGTTTGGGGTGCAAATTATTCAACATCGAACTGATAACGAGTCATGTGATGGTACAGCTTGTCTGGTGTTATCCATACTTCGCTTGCGCCAGGCAGACTCGGTTGATTTGGTGAGTCTGGCAGCATTTGCGGTTCAATACACACCGCTTGATGGTCTACAAGTACTCGCTGCTTTTTCGCGACAGTGCCTTGTAAAAAGTTCGCCCCATATACCTGCACGCCAGGTTGATTGGTGTAAACCGTCATATTACGGCCGCTATTGGGGCTGGCTAAACAGCCAAAGCGTTGTAAATCAGCTCCTGGGTTATCAAGTACATAACAGTGATCAAAACCGTTAGTGGCTGCCAATGCGGCGCGCTGTGTTTGTACCGACATTGGTGTGGCTGTCGCCATATCAAGGTCGCTACCTTGAGTAGATTCGATAGCGATAGGCACACCCACATCATTCATGGTGAGGTAGCGGGTCGCATCCACTTGTAGAGTATGCTCTGCATTAGTGTTGCTGCGGTTACCGTCTAAATTAAAGTAACTGTGCTGAGTTAAGCTTATTGGGCAGGTTTTGTCGGTGCTGGCGAGTATTTCAATGTACAAATTATTTCCGGCTAGGCGGTAATCTAATTGCACAGTGCAATTACCTGGGAACCCCATGTCACCATCAGGACTTTTAAGGGTTAAGCGCACACCATCACTTAGGGTGCCTAATTGCCATAATTTACGGTTAAAACCTTCAACACCACCGTGTAAACAGTTGGTGGCTTGATTAACGCTAAGTGAATAGCGCTGGTCTTGGTATTGCATTGTGCCATTGGCAATACGATTACTATAACGGCCAGCAACAGCGCCTAAATGCACTTGTTGGGTTAAATAATCTTCTGCGCTATCACAGCCTAAAACAATATTTTTACGCTCACCATTGCGATCGGGTGTCCATAATGACCGAATGATGCCGCCTAGACTTAATACTTCAAGTGCGATGATGCCATTATCTATCCTGACCCGCTCAATCTCGCCACCACGAGGATCTTGCCAAGGTTCCAGCACACTAAAACGTACCATTTACGCCTCTCTAATTGTTATTTCTAGCTGATGCGTCCTGCACCGCCACTGGCTGAACATAAGTGAATTGTTGCTTCTATGCCTGTTTTATCAAAAAACTGATTTTCGACTAAATTAATCACATCATCGCTTAAGTCATGGCTCACCAATGCAAGGACACAGCCATCACTCATACGTACGCCACCTTGCTCACCTATCAAAGTTGAAATCATGGTGACCAAGGTGTCTATTTCTGGGCTAATAATGTCAAAGTCATCACGCATAGATGCTTGCGACTGTGCCATTAGCTGGCTAAAGCGAGCAATATTGTTTTGTTGCAATGCGCGAGCTGCATTACTGGTGCGTTGGTTTTCACTAATGATGTGACGCGCTCGGCGAAACTGTTCATCATCCAATAGTGTTTTACTATGATTTAACTGACTTAAAGACAGGTCACGTAATGAATCAAGTCCGAGCAGCTGGGTAATGTTATTAGCTTGTTTTTTACGTTGCTCAAATTGTTGAGTAAATGCATGTCTGTCTTGTTTGGTATCAATAATAATCATACTCAGGTCTTCGGGCAGCAATACGGGTTCGCTTTCGAGCTCTAAGCAGTCAATTAATAAGGCGTGGTCGGGTTCAGCCATGGCACTGATCATTTGGTCCATCATGCCGCAATCTAAACACATAAATTGGCTTTCACCGCGCTGGGCAAGTTGTGCAATGGCTAATGGAGATAAATGTAACTGACTGGCGTAGCTAATGGCGGTACCAAAGGCGATTTCTAACGCTGCCGATGACGATAAGCCGGCACCTAATGGTACGTCGCCGACGATGGCTAAATCGAGTCCATTAGCTTGTAAGCCAGATTGATTCATGGCCGCAGTAACGCATTTTAAATAATGGCTCCAATCATCGCCTGCAGCCACAGAGCCTTCTTCACCAAAAAACCATTGTTTTATTTGCCCAGGAAAGGCAGTGGTGACCGCGCGAAATAAGTTATCTTCGCGGTGCTTTACTGCAATAACGGTATGGAAATTAATTGCCGCAGGGAGCGCTAAACCTTCGTTATAATCGGTATGTTCACCCATAATATTCACTCGGCCGGGAGCTTGATATAACTCATCAGGCTTGGTGCCGAATGTTTGAACAAATAATTTAGTGGCGCGTTGAGCAGGGTTAGACATACTTCAAAAAATCCAACTAAAGAGTGACAAGAAAAGACTAATTTACATTATTGAGTTATAGCATGACTTTACGGTACCTGTAACTGAGATTTTCTTATCGGAAGCAAAATTGAAAATACTGTGTCGTAAACAAAACGCCTACATTTATAGGTAGGCGTTTGGTATTAGTTCATTTTATGATGGCTGTTTTACGTGTTGCGTTTCAGTATCATCTTCATCAGCTTCGGCAGCACTAACAAAAGTAAACTCCGGTACTAATTCAGGTGGCGATTCGAGCAACTCATGGATTACATGGTCAACAAAACCTGCACCAGCGGCTTCGTACAAGTTATAAACCGTGTGTACGCCAGAGTCTCTTAATGACTCAGCGTCTTCAGCAAATTGTACAATTGCACTGATTTTACCTTCATAATTGAGTTTATGGAGTTGCTGCACTGCAAACAAATTACCTACGTGATTTGGCATCGCTAAGAGCACTAATTCAAGGTTTGGTGCGCGTTCTAGTTTTTCCCAAAAATCGGTATCGCTAGCGTCACCTTGCACAACATTTCTGTCATTAGTGCGATGAAAATCCACCAGTTCTTGCTTGTGCTCAATCCCTAAAATTTCTCCGGTATATTTAGCGCGTAACTCATCGTAAGCACCAGAACCAATGCGGCCCATGCCTAAAATTAAAAAGCGAGGATTACCAATTTTAATCTGTCTGTCTTCAGGATGAAGCGGGTGACGCTCAAGCTTGGTAAGCTTTGATTGGTAGCGCTGATAAATCTTACTGACACTGTTGTTTAATGGCGCAGCAAATAAAAAGCTAATACTCAATGCAACAGCAATAATGATTAACCACTCTGGTGGTAACCAACCCTTATAAGCCGCAACTGCAGCCACAATAAGACCAAACTCACTGTAGTTACCCAGGTTAAACGAGGCTAACAATGAGGTACGCGAGCGCAGTTTAAAGCGAGTTAACAGGTAAACAAACATCACTATTTTAACGGGCACCAATACCACTAAAATGGCCGCTAAGCCAATATCGGCCAAAGTAGGCAAACCATTTAAACCAATGGTTAAGAAAAACGCGACTAAAAAGAGCTCTTTAAAGAAGTAGATCGACTTGGCTAACTCAGATGATTTAGCATGCCCTGCCAGTAAAATACCGATAATCAGCGCGCCTAAATCGGGTTTTAAACCGACAGCCTCAAATAACCATGCTCCCACAACTAATGCCATGACTAAGCCAAAGAGCACCAGCATTTCACCGTGGCCAACTCGGTCAAATAGTTTATAAATTAGCGGGCGAGCCAACGGTAGTAGTAATAATCCCAGAGCCCAAACCGATGGAATGTTACCTTTTGAAATAGTTAAAAATATCACCGCAAAGATATCTTGCATAATCAAGATACCAATCGCAACACGGCCGTAAAGTGACTGCATATCACCGCTGTCTTCAAGCACTTTTACCGCAAATACCGTGCTCGAAAAGCTCAGGGCAAATGACACTAACATCAGCTGATTAATGCTAAATCCGTCGAGTTGTTCTATGCCTAAAAAGCCAAGTAATTTGAGTACAGGGACAAAAAAGATAATCGAACCAATTAAATGTAGGCTTGAACCTGCCCAAACTTCGGCTTTAAATAAACTTTTAATATCGAGTTTAAGACCAATAGAAAACAGCAGCAGCGTGACTCCTAAATCAGCCAACTGTTGCAAAATGGGTAAGCTAGAATCTTCAATGCCGAAAGTGAATAGTACGAATCCCGCGATAAGGTAACCAATGAGTGGTGGTAAGCCGACTCGACTCACCAACATGCCGCACAATAAGGTGATGATAAGAATAGCGGGTTCCATAAAACTCCTTGAAAGAGGGGTATAAAACCATATTGTATAAGAAAAAGTTTAACTTTCGATGACTTTAATATTAGCAATTATAAAAAAAGCACCTTTAGTAACTAAAGGTGCTGATTTAAATAGAAAATATTTTACGTTATTTTAATAACAGGTCTAAATGCGCCGCAAAGTCTTTTGGCCCCATAAACCCGGTTACGCGTAAGTCTTCACGTTGTTCACCGTCTTGATTAAACATCAATAGTGTCGGTAATCCCAGCACCCCATAATGTTCAAGTAGCTCAATATCGATGTCGTCGCTAGCAGTAACATCGGCTTGCAGTAAAACCATCTGATCCAAACGCTTAGCGACTTCTTTATCTTTAAAGGTGATCGCCTCAAACTCTTTACAGGCCACGCACCAGTCGGCGTATAAATCGAGCATCACTGTTTTACCGCTAATGCTGGCTTTATCCAGTTCAACGTCTAAGTCAGCAAGTGATTTAATGCGCACAAAATGATTAGCTTCGCTGATGGTTTTGCCTTCAACGTTTGTTTGGCTCACGTTTGGTGCATTGTGACCAAAACCAGCTATCAGTGCCTGGAAACCGTATGAGAAGCTGGCTAATAAAGTCAGTAATAACAATACGCCACGGGTAGTTTGTTTCCAGCTAAACTCACTGAGTTTGTTTTGGTGCATCAAGTAACCTGTTAACGCAACACCCCAAACCGACCACATTAAATCAGACACCAAACCAGGCCAAATACGACCGACCATTACAATTGATACTGAAATTAATAAGAAACCAAACACGGTTTTAATAATGTCCATCCAGGCACCGGCACGTGGCAGAATTTTACCGCCAGAAGTCCCAATAATCAGTAACGGTACACCCATCCCCATGCTTAATACATACAACGCTAAAAAGCCTTGAATTAAGTCGCCAGATTGCGCTACATAAATTAATGCGCCAGAGAGCGGTGCTGTAGTACAAGGGGACGCGACTAACCCTGAGATAACACCCATTAAGAACACGCCAATCAGGTTGCCACCTTTTTGGTTGTTCGACATGTCGTTCATCTTTTCTTGCCATTTTGATGGCAGCTTTAAATCATACATGCCAAACATTGATAAGCTCAGTAGCACAAACATCACCGCTAAGAAAATCAAAATAGCTGGGTGTTGTAACGCCGCTTGAAACTTAAGTCCGGCAGAGGCAACAATTAAACCTAATAACGAATAGGTAATGGCCATACCCTGTACGTATGCCATTGATAAAGTGAATGCTTTAGCGGTAGACAGCTTTTGCCCCTGGCCAACAATAATGCCCGACAAAATAGGGTACATAGGGAACACACATGGCGTTAACGCTAACCCAATGCCTAAACCAAAGAAAATCACTAAGGTCCATAAAAGGCTGTCGTTTTGCAACATTTGGCTTAAGTTGTCTTGTTGGGTTATAGGCGCTTTTGCCGTATCTGTGGCAGCTAATGATGGCGTTGCTTCTGGCGCGCCAATGACCTTTTTAGCAATAACCTTACCGTCGTTGGCTTCAACAGCGGCTAATTTGACCTCATTTTTGGTTGGCGGATAACATAATGTGCCTTCAGCACAGCCCATAAACGTCACTTGAAATAGTGCATCTGCATCAGCTTGTTTTAGCCCCACAGGGATTTCTACAAAGGTGTAATAGACTTCTTGGTCGCCAAAATACTCATCGTTATGGTTTTTACCACGAGGCAAGGCGATATCGCCAATCACGGCGCCGTCGGCAGAAAACTGTAACTTATCGCGATACAAATAATAACCGTCTGCAATCACAAAGCTGATTTTGAGTTGATTACCTTGTTGCTCATAATCAAACGCAAACGCCTCGTTAACTGGCATGAGCTTGGGCTCATCGCTTAAAAAACTAAACGTGTTACTAGAAGAGTTCGCACTGTGCGCGGCAGGTACCAGTAAAATTGATGACATCAATAACAATGATGTCAGGCATAAAGCGACTATTTTTTTCATGATTGTGAGTTGTCTTCTATCCATTGTAGATAAGGGCCAAAACCACCGATAATCGGAATGGCAATGAATTCAGGTACTTCATAAGGATGCAATTTGAGCACAAGTTGTTCAATGGCATCAAACTGAGTTGCCATGCATTTTATTTGCAATGGTACTTCTTGTGACTGACAAAGAGTATTTTCCCAACGGTAAACCGACTCAACTGTTTGGCCAATTTGCACGCAGGCAGCCAGTTGGTTTTCAACGAGTGCATTGGCAATCATTTTGGCCGTTTCTGCATCCGGGCACGTGGTTAACATCACGAGTTGTTTGGGTTTATACATATATAATCTTAAAGTTTACTTAAGTTAAAGGCGTTATACTAAAAGCGTCATCACATTACGCTTATTTAGCTGAATTTTCACTAAACTGAGATGATATTCGTGAGCTGTCTTGAAAACAGACCCGATAACCCCCATTTAAGTTTCATCGGCAGTATTTTTTAGGTCGCCACTTTATTATTTATACGTCGCTACGTTATTCATTACACGTCGCCAACTGTAACAAAAAGCGATGATTAGAGGCCAATATGTTTTTTATTCTATTGTTAATATTTGTACTTGTCCCGGTTGTGGAGCTCAACGTACTGATTGAAGTGGCCAGCTCTATTGGCTCATGGACCACGGTCGGCTTGGTGTTATTTACTGCCGTTGTTGGAGTGTCATTAGTACGTAGTCAGGGCTTAAGTACGTTAATGACAGTACAACAAAAGCTTGCCCGCGGCGAAGCGCCAGGCCACGAGATTGTTGAAGGTATGATGTTAGCTGCTGCAGGTGTGTTGTTACTTATACCAGGGTTTGTGACCGACTTTATTGGCTTAATTTTATTAACCCCATTTACCCGCGCACCCATTGCGAAATATTTGTATAAGCGCATGCAACTGCGTGTGGTAGCTAATGGTGGCTTTAAAGGTGGTTTTGGCCCAGGGCAAAGCCCGTTTGGTCAATCGGGCCCATTTAGTAACCAAAATCCGTTCGATCAAAACGGCAATACTTTTGATGGTGATTTTGAACGTAAAGACGAGCAACCGCGCAGCCATCATATAGAGCAAAACAAAAGCGACGATGACATTATTGATGTTGAGCCGATAGACCCAAAAGATGACAAAAAATAACCCTTTATCACAATAAAAACAGCCGACTAATGCAATTTAGTCGGCTGTTTTTATTTGTAACTGCTTATCTTGTTTGGCACCAAGCCAAAATGCGCTGGCGATACTTAACACCCAATTGGCAATAAAAAACCAGGTGAGTTGCGATAACTCTGTCGATTGTGTGTCCAGTGCGACTTTAGATACCTCGGCGTAAATAGAGTTTAAATCGTTAGCAATATTGCCCGCCAAAATCTGCTCGGCAATCACTTGTGCACGGCTAATGAGATGGTTCATTAACAGTGCTATACACACTACACTTACGCTAATAAATCCCCAACCGAGCCACTTTTTACCTAGCCAAAGTTGGCCACTTCCAGGGCAAATAATCGCAGACATTAATGCGGCATAAATGGATTTTTTCATTGTAGATGACTGATGATTTTGGCTTGAAACGGTAAATGATATTAACTCATCGGCCGCACCTAAAGGTAATGTTTGCCATAAAATTAATTGAAAATTAATCTGCTTCGTGCAAATCGCTAGAGCTTTAAAGGCTTGCTATTAATCAATGATATTATTTGCCGAGGGTTTAGCGGCGGCAGTGCGAGAAAGGTGGTTATGCTGCTCATTATTGGCATCATAATCTGGGGTGTCTTGGTTTTTGTCACTGTAGGGTACAGTGTGCTTAATGTCGTTTGGTTCGCTAATTTTTGTGGCCAAGTAATAGCAAGCAATACCCATTAACGTATTAGTGATTGGCAGAGCCAGTAAAACCCCTTTAATACCACCGATATAAGCACCCAATGCCGCAAATGGCAGCATTAATAACATTAACCGGCAGAGGTTGATCACTAACGAACTCATTGGGCGGTGATAGGCATTTAAGCTGGTTGCAAAAATAATCACAATACCTAAAGGGCCATAAGCTGCTGGCAATACCATGACATAAAAACTCAACCAATCAATCACTAGTGGGTCGTTGGTAAACAGATGTGCAATGGCTGTGGCATTAAAATACAGCGGAATAAATAACAAGGTTTGAAACACAAATACAAATTGAAGCGACATCAATAACGCTTTTTTAGCGCGCTCGGGTTGATTTGCCCCTAAGTTTTGCGCAATAAACGGCATTAAACTCGACGATAAAGCAATCACCACGATGAGTAACACCGACTCTAAACGCGTACCCGCGCCAAATGCTGCTACCCCAGATTGATCAATACGCGCCAACATGGCCATAATCACCCCATTAGCAATTGGGTTAATCACATTCATTAATGCTGCTGGGCGTGCAATATGGGCCAAGGCTTTCCAGTGTAAAATCAGCCGGCCAATATCAAAGCTGGCAAATACAACTAACTTACGTTTAATAATGATTAAATATCCGGCTAACGACATCGCCACAACCCAAGACAGTGTGGTGGCAATGGCAGCGCCTAGAATCTCTAAACGTGGAAATGGCCCAATACCAAAGATGAGCAGAGGGTCGAGCACTAAATTAACCACCGCTGCAATCATCATAATTTTAGCCGGTGTTCGCGTGTCACCTGTTGCACGTAATCCCTGGTTGCTAACCATTAATAATACTAGGGCTGGTGCGCCTAAGTACCAGTACCACATATAGTCGTTAATTAATGGCAGGCTGGCTTCGTTAGCGCCGAGTAAACTAAAAATTGGTTCAATAAACACACAACCGAGAATCGATAAGCCCCAAATAATCAACAATGTGATGCACAACGCATCAAACAAAAATACTTTTGATTCGGGTGCATGGCCGCTACCAATTAAGCGCCCGAGATTAGTCGAAACCCCTACGCCTAAACCAATACCAATACTCGAAATAACTAAGGTCACCGGAAAGGTAAAACTCACAGCGGCTAAAGGTTCGGTACCCAACTTACTGATAAAAAACACGTCTACTAGACTGCCGCCCAGAATGGTCATAATTCCAATCAGGTTAGGCAAGGTCATATTAAGCAGCACACGACCAATTGGCCCGCTGAGTAACCCGTGTCTGTCTTTCATCTATTCTCAGGTGTTTAATACGTTTAAAGGAGGCGAATTCTATCAGTATTAGTAAAGTTTTAATAAAATAGACTTAAAAAAAGTGTAGTTTTTTTTTAAATTCCCCTTGGATCTGTGATCAACTACCCCCATATCACATGCATCGAAGGGAAAATCCCTTTTTTGTTAGTCAATAGCCTCGTTTTTTGGGCATCACATCATTAGGAGAGTTCATAGATGAATATTCGTCCATTACATGACCGCGTTATCGTTAAACGTTTAGAAGTTGAATCTAAATCTGCAGGCGGTATCGTGCTTACTGGCAGTGCTGCAGAGAAATCAACTCGCGGTAAAATTCTTGCTGTAGGCAATGGTCGTATTTCAGAAAACGGCACAGTTACTCCACTTGACGTTAAAGTGGGCGACGTTGTGATCTTCAATGAAGGTTATGGCGTGAAAAAAGAAAAAATTGACGGTGAAGAAGTATTAATCCTGTCAGAAGCTGACCTGATGGCAGTTGTAGGCTAAGCCTCGTCCATCAACTCGACTTTCCAATTAATCATTAAATTTAAAGGAACATCAAAAAATGGCAGCAAAAGAAGTATTATTTGGTAACGACGCACGTGTAAAAATGCTTGCAGGCGTTAACATTCTAGCCAACGCAGTGAAAGTAACTTTAGGCCCTAAAGGTCGTAACGTAGTATTAGACAAGAGCTTCGGTGCTCCGCTAATCACTAAAGATGGTGTGTCAGTTGCCAAAGAAATCGAACTAGAAGATAAGTTCGAAAACATGGGCGCACAAATGGTGAAAGAAGTTGCTTCTAAAGCCAATGATGCAGCCGGTGACGGTACCACTACAGCAACCGTATTAGCACAGTCTATTGTTGTTGAAGGCCTAAAAGCCGTTGCTGCGGGTATGAACCCAATGGATCTTAAGCGCGGTATCGACAAAGCCGTTATCGCAGCAGTAGCTGAGTTAAAACTACTTTCTCAAGATTGTGCCGACACTAAAGCTATTGCTCAAGTGGGTACTATTTCTGCTAACTCTGACGAGTCAATTGGCGACATCATTGCTACCGCAATGGAAAAAGTCGGCAAAGAAGGCGTTATCACCGTTGAAGAAGGCCAAGCGCTTGAAAACGAATTAGACGTCGTTGAAGGTATGCAGTTTGACCGTGGTTACTTATCACCATACTTCATCAACAAGCCAGAAACTGGTAGCGTTGAACTAGACAGCCCATTCATTTTGTTAGTCGACAAAAAAGTGTCTAACATCCGTGAATTATTGCCAATCCTAGAAGGTCTAGCTAAAACAGGTAAGCCATTGCTTATCGTTGCAGAAGACGTTGAAGGCGAAGCACTAGCTACATTAGTTGTAAACAACATGCGTGGCATCGTTAAAGTGGCTGCTGTAAAAGCACCTGGTTTTGGCGACCGTCGTAAAGCGATGTTACAAGACGTAGCCATTCTAACTGGTGGTACTGTTATCGCTGAAGAAATCGGCCTAGAGCTTGAAAAAGCCACCCTAGAAGATTTAGGTACTGCTAAGCGCGTAATCATCACTAAAGATAACACTACTATCATTGATGGTAATGGTGACCAAGCGCAGATTTCAGCTCGTGTTTCTCAAATCAAGCAACAAGTTGAAGAATCAACGTCTGACTACGACAAAGAAAAACTACAAGAGCGTATGGCAAAACTTGCTGGCGGTGTTGCAGTAATCAAAGTTGGCGCAGCAACTGAAGTTGAAATGAAAGAGAAAAAAGCACGCGTAGAAGATGCATTACATGCAACTCGCGCTGCAGTCGAAGAAGGTGTGGTAGCCGGTGGTGGTGTAGCCCTTGTTCGCGTAGCAAGCAAAATTAAAGACGTTGCAGTGATTAACGAAGACCAAAAACACGGTGTGGTAATCGCACTACGTGCTATGGAAGCGCCTTTACGTCAAATCGCAACTAACGCAGGTCAAGAAGCATCAGTAGTGGCTAACACTGTTAAAAACGGCGAAGGTAACTACGGTTACAACGCAGGTAACGACACTTACGGCGACATGTTAGAAATGGGTATCCTAGACCCAACTAAAGTAACGCGTAGCGCATTACAGTTTGCAGCGTCAATTGCAGGCCTAATGATCACCACAGAAGCGATGGTTTCTGAAATTCCACAAGAAGCTTCTGGTGGCGCTCCTGATATGGGCGGTATGGGTGGTATGGGCGGTATGGGCGGCATGGGCATGTAATCTAACTGGTTAAAATGGGTTATAGCGGCGTTACTTTGCAGCTCGTGTAGAAAAACGCTACACGTCGCTACAAAAAGCCTTGCTCTAAGCCCATTTTTCCTGCGTTAGATGCTTATGCTGGTCTGAAGCCTAAAAGCTCAAGCCAAACTTCTTGTAAAAGAATTGAGAAAGCCCCGATACCTAACGGTATCGGGGCTTTTTGTTTCTTTCTAGTCTAAATCGGTGATAACTGCGTTACTTCACCACTCACTTAGGCGTAGGTGATTAATAAAAGCTGAAAGCTTAAAACCAAACGTCTTGTAAAAGAACTCTTGGTGGATAGATGAAAGCCTCGATACTATCTATATTGGGTGTTTAATATTTGTGATTTTGGGAGAGTTTAAGAGCAGTTTTACTCATGCTCATTTACTCAGATTTGTATTTAATCGCCCAGTAGCTTTCCCAATGGATGTTGCTTTTCCAGAGGTCATAAAACATAAATGCCATAAAAAGAGTTAGCATTATTATGCATGAGGTTAGGTGTTCTGATTTGGTATTCTCAAATTCATGGTGTTGTGATGCTACAAATAACATTAAATTATTATTTTCTAATAATTCGCTGTTGACGATATTTTTTAATGCATTGAGATAACCACTATTTTCGAAAACAAAATCACTTTTTTTGAAGTATTTGACGTTTTTCAACGATGTATTTTGGCAATTATCAATACTTTCTTTAATGTGGCTATCTACCTCATTGCTGGCAAATTTTACCGCTTTATCGACTGAAAAAGGATAGTTGAAACCAGCCCAAAGATTGCTGTTGTTTGTTAATTTAATTACGCAAAATACATCTATTGCTTTGCTATACTTTTGTGATGGATTCGATTGAACTTGTATAGCTTTGGGGCCAGAAAAATCTGCAGTGTCTACTGTGAAATATATTGGCATCCCCTTTTCGTGCCATTGTGTTGGGTCATCTAATTGTGACAATGTTGATATGCCTAATGTACTAAATAGATAAGCTGATATAAGTAATACCATTTGAATACCAAAAAGTGACAGTGAAATGGCGTTTTTATATTGATATTTTTTAAACTCAAGAAATGAAAATGGTATTTTCATCGAGCGAATTGAAATAGTCGCGATGATACCCGTTAGACAAAATAAGCTTACAATACCATTCCACTCAATCCACGTTAGATACGTTTGGTAAAAATGACTGCGGCTAAAAGACTCAGAAAAATATTGAGTAAATAGTAGAGAGCAGAGAAAAAAGGCTAGGCTAAATAAGCTTATCTTTAGCAAGCAAGGGATTAAAAAATATCTGAGCTTAATTTGATATGGTTTCATGTTTGGTGTTTTGGTCAAATCGTCATTTCCCCTTGCCGTTAACCGTTTTATGCCTTTTTTTGTCTCTTATCCAAATGACTGAGCCGTTGGTTTTTTTCATATCAAAAAGGTCTATAGATGCGAATAAATCACTCAGCTTCTTGAAGCCATAATTACGTTGATCAAACGAGGCATGATTCGAAATATGAGTCCCTATAGGTCCTAACATTGCCCAACCGTCATCATCTTCTACAGCCTCAATAGCTTGCCTCAATAAACTAATAAGCTTTGTATCCTTGTTTAAGCTTTTAGTGGCTGCAGGTAATGGAATCTCTTCACTTGGATCATCATCGAGAAATAAAAAGCGAGAACAACTATTCACAAATGGCATAGGCGCTTTGCGCTCTCCAAATCCTATGATGGTTTTACCATCAGCCAGTGCTCTGGTGACTAAGGGGGTAAAATCGCAATCTGATGAAACTAAACAAATAACATCTACATCTTTTGTATATAAAACATCCATAACATCAATAACCAGTGCCATGTCTGTGGCGTTTTTACCTTTAGTTAAATCGAATTGCTGGATGGGTTGAATAGCATACTCATGTAGCACATCTTCCCAAGTTTTTAAATTAGCGTTTTTCCAATTTCCGTATGCTTTACGTATATTTACCACACCATAGCGAGCAAGTTCTGATAACACTTTATCTATTTTCTTAGCTGGAGCATTATCAGCATCAATAAATACTGCGATTTTATCCTTATCTTTCATGTTGACGTCCTAGTCTGAGAATCAGAGTTAATAATTAAACAATCCGCTTTTCAAATCCACAATCCGCACAATTCAAGGTGTAGGTTTCTTTGCGCTTGGTGACTTTGGTATTTTTACTCATGCATTGTGGGCAGGCTTGTTTCATTGGTGTGTTTTTACTGCATTGATTGCAGTTGATGTAATAACCGAACTTGCCATACATGGGCGTGTATTGCGTTGATTCACCACAATGTTTACAGCTTAGTTTTGGGTGTTGCACTGGTGCTAATGTGGCTACTGCTTGAGGCATTGCAGTATTGGATTGAGCTAGATGATAAGTGGGTGTTGATGCTGTCTCCAACGCTAGTTCAAGCTCTGGTGTGTTTGCTATCGGTTGGATTTGCTTTCTTTCCACCTGAGCATAATTAGCTTGCTGAATATTTGAGTCGATATGTTGGCTAATAAGAAATTGACCAATTGAATTGAGTTCTTGTTGGTTGAAATCAGGACGGGTATCAGCGACATTCATCAAGCGGATTATTTTGTGTTTAAGATTCATGATGCTTTTGAGTTCATCGACCAAAAATTCGGTTTTGAAAAGCTTGTCGGAAATCTCTTTCGGCATGGTTTTCCGGTCGATGACAGCATTACTGGATACCGCACATAAATAGTGCCAACAACGTCCATTGAAGCCTTGCTGCTTTATACCGAGGAACTTACTTAATATTTCACTCTTATGATGCTTCAACATTTCCTTTAACAAGGTTTGTTGCAACTCGACTTGCTTGATGGGCGAGGGCATACCTGACCATTGGCTGTTATAGCTGCGTGTCCATTCACCCTGGTTGTTCACTTTAACGTGACCTTTAATGCTTTTTGATTCAATTAGCACAAAGCCATAGGTGTACACGATCAAGTGATCGATTTGAGCGGTTTCATCATTAAAGCTGAATTTGAAGTCGTTGATAACCAGCACTTCAGGATTGTCTTTAAATGCGCGGCGTAAAAAGAAGGCCACATCTTGTTCTTGCTTTTGTCCCGCAATAGCCTGTGGAGTCGAGGTCGTTTGGAGTGATTTAGTTTTGAGAATCATTTATCAACAGCATCCATTCATAACTTGATAATAATCAACCTCATAATATCTATTTTGCTGATAAAAAAGCTAGTGATAATTTTAAAAGTAGGTTTGTTCTGCTCCCTTTATCTATTTTATTGACGTAAATGAGCTCTGATCCTGACGAATCCCCCACAAAAGAATTAATAGAAATAATGAGATAGGTTAAAAATTGAGGAACATTCATGGCATTTAGTGATCAAATTTATCGCCAAACAAAAATTACCACGAGTAAATGCCATGAATGCAAAACAAGTTTTATCAAAATGCCTCTCACTTGTCACCCGCCCTTTTATCGCAAAATATGCACAAAACTCGCCGACAAAGTCTGTTCTCTGCAATTGAAAACTCAATGAATGGTGGAGCATTATCAATCACTGGACTTGGTCGTGATCTTGAAAGTAAAACCAAGGAAAAACATAAGATTAAGCGGGTTGATAGGCTTTGCAGTAATCCTCATCTTCATCGTAATATAGAGTTCATTTATACTCGCATGACCTGCTTGCTCATCGGGAAAATGAAGCAACCCATCATTCATATCGATTGGTCAGATCTTGATGATCGTAAGCAACATTTTCTCATTCGAGCATCTTTGGCGGCTCAAGGACGCTCATTGACACTTTATGAGGAAATACATCCGCTAGACAAAAAAGAGAAGCCTAAAACTCATCTACTCTTTCTAACCAAACTGAAGGCGATGCTACCTAGTGACGGCAAGCCTGTCATCGTGACTGATGCTGGATTTCGAATTCCATGGTTTAAACAAATACTGTCACTTGATTGGGATTATGTCGGGCGATTCAGAAACAGAACTCACTGTAAAAAGCATATTGGGGATGATTGGTTTCCAGTTAAAAATTTGTATGCTCAAGCAAACGCAAATGCCAAAAATCTCGGCATATATTACTTAGGCGAGCAAACAGCTTTTAAATCTCGCTTAGTGATTTTTAAACGCAACGCTAAAGGGCGAAAAGACAAAGTGGCTACAGGTGATAAAGCTAGGCGGAGTAAACAGTCACGAACAAGTGCCGATCGAGAAAAAGAGCCGTGGTTACTAGCAACATCGCTATGCAGTAGAAGAGATGCTGCTAAAAGAGTCGTTAAAATTTATGCGACGAGGATGCAGATAGAAGAGAGTTTTAGAGATGTTAAAACAGGGTTGAAAATGAATGATAGTGGCTCAAGGATTATGCATAAGCTCAGTGTATTGCTACTCATCGCCTGCTTATCTCAATTTATGCTATACCTGCTAGGATTGGCAGTTAAATCTGCTGATAAGCATAGACAATACCGAACGAATTCAATCAAGCATCGTAATGTTTTATCAAATCAATTTATGTGATTAAGGGCCTACAAAGATAAGTCTTTGAGACTACTGAAGTCACATTGGTTAGCAGGAATTAAGACGCTACAATCGTTAATCAAGGATCCACAAGCATGCTATTAAATTCATGGGGATCCCTCAGACTCTGACCCCATTTATTTCATTTATTTAAAGGGGCAGCTTCTCAAAGAATACAATACAGGTAATGGCATTATCAGAGGCATGTTTACTTAATTCACCGATTTTGTAGGAGAAAAGTTAGTTGGTTAGTCTTCAATGTATCTCCATTGAAGACTAACCATATTACGGATCAAAATAAAGCGTATATTTTCAATAATCAAATGTACTCAGCTTGCGATGATATATAATTAGATTTAAAATAAATTATTGTGCCTACTGAAAAGTAAAAATTATGACCATTTATAAGAAAGTTGTGTTAATTTTGACTAGCATGGTAGTCACATTATTATTGGCTTTTTTACTGATCCAGAAACTTGTAATTTTCCCTACATTTGAGTCACTAGAGCAACAATACGCTAAAGCAGATATTGATCGTGTTGAAGAAGTGATTCTTGACACAATAAAACAGCTAGATCGTCAATTACATGATCTTTCATCATGGGATGATACTTACAACTTTATTGAACATGTTAACCAAGATTTTATTGATAGTAATTTAGAACCAGATACCTTTGCCAACCTCCATATCAATTTAGTCTATTTTCTAGACACTGAATTTCAACCCGTTTGGGCACAGACTTATAATTTTGATCTCGATGACACTGATGAAGTCAAAATATCTACGAATGATGATGATGTGCGTCAATCTATTTTTTTGCTAAAAAAGCAATTGGTTAAACTTAATTCATTGTCAGATGATGAACCAAAAGTCATCCGCGGTTTGTTTTTTCAAAATGGTAACCCGATTAGTTTTTCCATGCGTCCAATTTTTAATAATGATGAAGACAAAATGTCCAGAGGTTATATGATTCTGGGGCGTACTCTTAATCAATACATGGTTGATAAATTTAGTGAACAACTTAAAAAGAAATTTAAAATTGAAGTGATAGCCAAAAACCCTCTTTCAATGAGTGACTTTTCAATCAATAAATATAACATTGATGTACTGAGTAAAGACATGTTGACAATCACTAAATCATACTTAGAAGATGACATTCCGGTTTTTAAAATTAGCACTGAATTTAAAAGGGTTATCACTAAAAGCGGCCAAAAAAGCCTTGAGTATGCCTTATTATCTCTACTGGGCATTGGGGTGTTTATGATTCTGCTGATCACTCTATTGTTAAAAAATAGCGTCTTTGTGTTACTTACTAATTTAACTCAACAAATGCAGGGGATTACGCAAAGTAAAAATTACACTTTACGGGCAACGATCAATAGTGAAGATGAAATTGGAATACTTTCAAGTGAATTCAATAATATGCTTACTGTGATAGAATCCAATAACAATGAATTAATCTCTGCTAACGATCAAATTAAACAGGCAAATGCTGAATTAGAGACACTAAGTTTGACAGATCCGCTTACACAAATTGCTAATCGATTAGCACTAGACAGAAAACTTAGAATGGAATGGGTAGCCTTATATAGGACCCAAAGCCCCCTTGCTATTATAATGATTGATATTGATTATTTTAAATTATTTAATGATCATTATGGCCATTTAGAAGGTGACAATTGCTTACTAAACATTGCCAATATTTTAACCCAAAATACTAAACGACCTCGAGATTTGGTTGCTAGGTTTGGGGGGGAAGAGTTTACGTTAGTTTTACCCGATACCAATATTCAAGACGCTGTACAAATTGCTAAGCATATTCATAATGATATAGCTAACAGTGAACTTAAACACCAATGTAGCAAAGTATCTGAATTTGTCACCGTTAGTATTGGTATTGCCGGTGTTATTCCCTCTGGGACTTCGTCTGTTGGCGAATTAATGGAAATGGCAGATAAGGCTCTATATGTCGCTAAGCAAAATGGCCGTAATCGAATTGAAATTAATGAGTTACTTAATCCATAAGTATAAGTTGATATAATCCCCTTGTGTCAGGATAGTTGTCGCCTCAATTAATTTACAAATAAACAGGGCGCGGTAAGTTAAAGTAAGTGAATTATCAAAGGCATTCAGTTCAATTTAAAGAAGCGATATTAAACAAGCTTAGTCAAAGTGATTTGTCGGTTCGTCAGTTTGCAGAACAAGAAGGCATCAAACAAGTGGGGTCAGATCAAAATTTCTGCTTCACTATCCAGATATTCAATTGTAAAGGTCGATAACATAGATGTGATGATGTGGATGAGTAAATGCCACATAATTTGTTGTTGTCTATGTTGATTTTTATGAATATTAGGGCCAATTCCTCAGATTGTAGTCGCTACACTTAATGAGCAAATCAATCAAAAATCGTTTAGTGTAACAACTTACACTTTTGGCTCATTTAACAGCTTAGATATTATAAAAGTGTATTATGTTAGACTTTTACTTAAAGCAAAAGAGTAAACCACTATAAGGTGTAGGTTGTTACACTTCATTGTTGAAATATCAAGCATTCAGGGCTAAAGTGTAGCAAAGTACACTTTGGACTAACGTTATGGCATCTGCACTCAATCAACAATCCTTGGGTTTACTCATTAAAGAAACCAGAAACAACGCGGCACTGACTCAAGATGTGGCGGCTATGCTGTGTGGCGTGACTAAAAAAACGTTAATCCGTGTTGAGAAAGGCGAAGATGTTTATCTCTCAACTGTTTTTAAAGTTCTTAATGGATTGGGGGTTAGTATTGATTCCGCGCAGAATGATAAGGCTGATCCTAAAGTGTGGTACTAAATCGATAAAAAAGAAAAGCCCTGATGCAGCGATGTATCAGGGCTTTTTATTTGGGTATTTATGGTTACTTAACCTGAGTTCGGGATAAGGGATGAACTTATGCTATTTAAAATCAAAATGTTACCTTTTCTCACTTTCAAGCTTGTCATTTGTTTTGCTAACAAGGCGAATTGACGCGTCAATAGCTAGCCTATTGCAAGTCGATTCAACGCAGTTAGCAGGACAAAGGACTGTTTGAAAGGCGTTTATTATCCCGATCTCAGGTTACTTACGAGTAATCTTATCCAGATATCCCATAGCGAAGGCCGATAACACGAAGGTGATGTGGATGAGTAAATACCACATTATTTTGTCGTTCTCGATGTTTTCGGCATTCATAAAGACTTTGAGTAAATGAATTGATGAAATGGCGACAATCGATGCGGCCACTTTATTTTTTAGCGAGCCCGAGTCCATCTTGCCTAGCCAGCTGAGTTTTTCGCTGTTTTCGCCGACATCAAGCTGTGACACGAAGTTTTCATAACCTGAAAACATCACCATAATCAGCAAGCCACCCACTAGAGTGATATCGATGAGTGACAGGGTAACGAGCACGAGATCCACTTCTGCCATTGTGAAAATAATCGGGATGATGTGAAAGATCTCTTGAAAGAACTTTATGCCTAAGGCGAGTAAGACTAAGCTTAACCCCAAATAAATCGGCGCCATGATCCAGCGGGATGCATACATCAATTTTTCAAATATTTGTTCCATAAAAATAGTAACCCTTCAAATAAATACGCTAAAAATCAATTGAGCCATTTATTGCAAAACAATAAGATAATGAACTGTAACTGTGCTGACATATTATGGCAAGCTTGATGATACGTCATCTGAGATTTAGTGGTAGTCAATAAACCGATTACCGGCTGTACAATATTGAATACAACCTTGGTTTAATAGTTGAAATTATTTAACCTGAGCTAGGGATAAAAGAATTGTTAGGGCAGACTATACGATAACCTGCAGAGGTATGTTTATTTAGTCTATTTTAATCTAGTGCTCAGGTTAGCCGCTTAGACTATGGCTTTTATATTTATTAGTTAAAAGAGGGATCTATCATCATGGATAAAGCGAATTCAAGCACCAAGCGAAAAATGCCCTGGATTGCAATTGGTATCATTGCGTTAATCGTGTTGCTGTTTAGCCTACTCGTTACACAAATGCCTAAGGGATTTACGTCAGATCTCGAGCAAATAGGCACGGGTAAACCTGCAATTGTGTTTGTTTACGATCCTAACCTTGTGTCGAGTATCACCCAAACCGAGCAAATGAATGAAGCACGTGATCATCTTGGTGATAATGTGTTCTTTTTACTTGCGAGAACGGCAACGCCAGAGGGCGAGGCGTTTATTGCGAAGCATAATGCCGGGTCTACTGAAGTCTTTCTGTTTAACTCTACAGGTGAACTCATTAAAAGAAAGCCTGCAGTGTTAGATGCTAATGAACTGATGCGTTTGGTACGGTAGGTGTTTTTGGGTGTGCTTTTAAACATCGTAAAATAGCTTAACCTTGCTTAAACACAAAAAGCCTGCTGATTGTCAGCAGGCTTTTTGTTTACACGGTTTACAAGAGTAATTACTGCTTCAACTCAAGTTGATAAAAGCTGGCTTGGGCGTAGTCGCCTGCTTCCATGCCGCGCCATTGGCAATCTGAACTGCTCTTATTGGTATTACATTGGTTATAAACGCCCGCTTTGTAATACATCCAATCATTTTTATAGCCTAGGTCGACTTTATTGCCCTGGTAATTCCCCTGGGCGAGGTTAACCTCGAAGGTCTTTACTATTGGTCTGTCGCTGCCTGGGTTTTTGGTAAATGTCAGCTTCATAGTATCGCCTTCAACATTCACTTCATACACGAATATTTCGCCTAATTTAATGCCATCTTTTGGATCGCTAGCACCCTGGCGCAGGTTGTATTTGCCAAACACATTATGACGAATATCTTGGCGAAGTTTTTTGCCATTACTGTCGGCAGCATCTTGCAGTTTGGGTTCAGGGTTTAACTCGTAACTCCAAGATAAAGAGCCATATTCGTGCTCTGGTAATTTACGGTAAACAATTTTAAGCGGTTCGTTATCTGAGCCATGAATTTGACCGATAACCACAGCATATGCGCCATTCTTTTTGTCATTACCACTGCTGCTGACTTTATCGACTGATAGCGTTGCTTTTAGTTGCCCGCCAATCGCGCCGTATTCGTTGGCATTAAGGTGTGATGCCACTACAAAATTGTTTTTAGGCTCATCATATTTATCGGCCAACATGGCGCGAAGTTCGCTGCGGGTATTTTTACTATTTGGCGTGGTTGGCGCTTCATTAGGGGCAACAAACACTAATGCGCCGGTGTTTTTATTGCTATAAAACCATTGCGGATGCACAAAAAGCTGTTGGGGGTTGCTGAGTTGTTGCTTGGTGATTTCTAACGCCTTAGCTGATTGTGTGCTAGCAAGCTCCGGTAAGGTGAGCTTCCAATTAGACAAGTCAAAATTTTGTGACGGGGCTTTATTAGGTGCAAGGTTAAACCGTTTAGCGGTATCAAGCGCTACTGAAGCAACGGCGCAGCTCGAAACTATACTGGCGAATAACAAACTCAAGTGAATGTGTTTCATTGAATACCCCCTGAAAATCATGATGAAATAACTACCTAGAATACTACAGTGTTATTGTATTACAAATAAGCTTTTTGGTGGGCAACGTTTACTGGGCGTGAGTGCATTATTCAGTTGAGGGTGAGTGTCGTTATTTGCGTATAATTAAGGGCTTGCGATCTGCACCATTCAATTTGATATCAAAGCATTGTTAAGCCTTTTTTGTCGGGTAAATATTGTTGATGCTTTGGCTGATATTAATGATTTCTCAATCAGGCTAATTGATATATCATGCGCCACCCTAAATTCAGTCTGTCTTCAATTTCATTTTATGTCTACCAATGCCCTTTATACCGACTTGTCCGGTTATTACGATTTAATGTGCTGTGATATTAACTACCAACAGCAAAGCAATAGCGTGGCTCGTTTGCATCAGATTTTGGGCAATCAGGGTAAGCAACATTTAGATTTGGCTTGTGGCACTGGGCCGCATGTTAGGCATTTTATCGACTTAGGCTTTCAGAGCAGCGGGCTAGATATTAATCAGCCTATGCTCGACATTGCTATGCGTCGTTGCCCTGAAGCGCAGTTTAGTTTGCAAAACATGACTGAGTTTTATGTTGAAGAGAAGCTGGATTTAATTACCTGCTTTTTGTATTCCATCCATTATTCTCAAGGTGTCGAGGCGCTTAAATCCTGTATTGCCAGTGTGCATAAGGCGTTAAATTCTGGCGGTTTATTTTGTTTTAATTCTGTCGATAAGTACAAGATTAATAATAATGCCTTAGTGCGCCACAATGCCGATTTTGAAGACAGCCGATTTACTTTTGAGTCGGGTTGGCATTACAGCGGTGCAGGTGAGATGCAAGCACTTAATTTGAGTATTGCCAAAACCCAGTTTGACACCACACAGCTGTGGCAAGACTCTCATGCCATGGTCGCCACAAGCTTTACTGAGCTACAAGCATTGTTGGCACCGTATTTTGATGTGCAAATATTTGAACACGATTACGACAGGATCATCCCGTGGGATTCTGCCTCAGGCAATGCCTTGTTTGTGTGTACAAAAAGGGAAGTTTAAAAGTTAAGACTTGAGTGGGCGTTTGGCTGTTGTGCAAAAGATCTGTTCGCGAATGGTTTTTTAGCCATTATTCTGCATACATTAATAGGTTGGACTTTGAGCCTGTAAATAATTCTGCTAAATAGATTGTCTACTTAACTAGGACTCTAACTAGGGCTCAGGTTTCTTACTTAAATCAAGCCAGCCATTATGGTGACTAATGGCTGGTGTTAACACGTTATTTACTGCTCAGTATCAGTAAATTCGGCTTCAGCCTTTTCTAGTTCTTGCTGTGTTTTAAGCTCAAATTGTTGCTGCTTTTTCAATTTTGCTTCTTCTGCGAGTGTGGCTTGTCGTTCTTTAAAGCTGTGTTTTTCTGTCTTGGTCAAAAATTTAAACGCTTTTTCGTTGGCCAGTGCATAGCCGACCACATCTTCGCCTTTTACTCTGCGCTCATCGACACGTTGTGAAAAACGTTGGTTGTCACGCGCTTTGCGTTCTTCGGCATTAAGCTTACTCATGTTGTTTCCTCATTTGATACGACTGTTTGGGGTATTGGTTCAGTCAAACAAATGAGTTGCACATTCATAAAGCTGAGCGCGTATTTTAGCATAAGTTGCTTTGCTCGCTAATCTGAATGCAGGGATAAGCGCTGAAACTACTTTATATCTGCCATTTAATCATTAAAGCGCTTCAATGCTGCAGCAATATCATGACAAGCCTGTTTGGCGCGTTTGCTGAGCGTGGTGATGGAGATAAATCCGTGCATGCAATCGTCATAGTGCTCGTGGTGGATGTTAACGCCGGCATCTTTTAATCGATTAGCATAGGCAATACCGTCATCCCTTAAAGGATCAAACCCAAGTGTTAATAAGTAAGTACTAGGCGATTGACTTATATCGGCGGCCTGAAGTGGGCTGACTAAGGGCAGGGTGACTTCGTCGAGTGAATTGACATAGTGGTCTCTAAAAAAATCCATTAAATTGCGTGTTAGCAATAACTGATTATTGAAACAACGGTAAGACTCACTGAGTCCTTGTAAATCGACCATGGGATAAATTAAAAATTGAAAATTCGGCTCTGCTTTGATTTGTACTGGCAGCGTGGTTTGTAATGACGGCAAGCCAATAATGCAGGCCAAATACGCCCCCGCACTGTCGCCGCCAACACCAATATAATCTGGATTGATATTAAGCTGTTGAGGGTTGTCGTTAATGTAATTCCACGCTTCGATGGCATCACAAATGGCACTAGGGAATTTATGTTCAGGGGCTAAACGGTACCCCACGGAGATAATATTCATGTTGCCGTGTTTAGCCAAAAAGCGGCAAAAACGGTCATGAGTGTTAATACTGCCAATCACGCAACCGCCACCATGAAAATACACTAAAGTCTTTTTAGGAATGTTGCTGCTGGGGTGGTAGATCCGCAGGTTAATGGTATTTGTGTCGCCACGATCTGTGCTGATTGGAATCGTTAAATCTGTCACCTTATCCATAGCAATTTTATTCAGCCCAACCAGCTTATCCATTGCGGCATAAATAACCCTAAACAGGGCTACGGGGAGTTTATATAAAGGCAGTAGTGACAACATTGTAGCGGCGCTTAACTGCGACGATTCGAGTTTAGCTGTGTGTAATGTTGCGTTGTCAGGTGACGACTGAGGCTTATTGTTGTTCATTTTTATGGCCTTTTTAATGTTTATTGTAGTTCTTGAAAGGGGTTATCGACTTAACCACTTCATCACTAAACGATTAATAAACGCCGGTGATATGTTACTTAATCTGTGTAATATCCCATAAAACACGCTGACTGTTCGGTGAGTTTTTGGGTGCCTAATTTGTTTGTCGATAACTGCGACCACATCTTGAGCGGTGATATTCACCCCAAGGCGATGCAGCACTTTAGCGCTTTTTTGTTGTGATTTAAGCATATTAGTTGCCACAAAGGGCGGCATAACGTCGCATACGCTAATACCGTACTTTTTCCACTCTAGTTCGAGTGCTTCGGTCAGTGCTTTTACCGCAAACTTACTAGCGGAATAACTTGCCAGCTCTGGTACACCGTAATCACTGCTGGCCGATGACATATTAATCACTGTGCTGTTGCCATGGTTTTTTAAATAGGGCCAGGCCGCATGGCATAAGTTCATCAGCCCGTTAACATTAATATTAAGAATGCGTTGATGTTGCTCAATCGAGACGGTTTCAAACGGGCCAATCTCTAGGATGCCAGCGTTATTGAGTAAGATCGCCAAGCAATCATTATGCTCAGCGCAAAATTTAGCCATAGCGTGTTGTACTTGTGAAATATCACAGACATCAAGTTGAAATAACCTCAATCGAGTGTTATCCCATTGTTGAGTGACCTGTCTTAATAAGTCTAAATTAATGTCAGCCATACCAACCACATAACCTAAAGAGTGAAAGTGTTTAGCTGCGGCTAAGCCAATTCCAGACGCTGCGCCGGTAATCAATATTGTATTTGTATTCATACACTCGTTAGCCTTACGCAAGTTAATTAAAACGTGATGGTATTGATATGTTCCATTTGCGGTTCTTTCATTTCATCAACCCACCGCTGCCAGGTGTATGGCCATAAAATAGGGTCGCCATCGGCGTCTAAATACCAACTTTGGCAGCCACCCACCCAGCTGGTGCCTTTTAAGCCCTCTTTGACATAAGCCGTAAAGTCATCAATGGCTTGCGGTTTGGCTTCAAACTCATCAAATTCATGCGCACGCCATTTATCAATTAATTTGATCACGTAATCCGTTTGCACTTCGCTCATGGCGATAACCGAAAAGTTACCAATGGGAGTATTAGGGCCAAGCATTAAAAAGAAGTTTGGATAGTCGCTAAGTAGCATTGAGCGGTAGGCTTTGATTTTATGTGCCCAGGCTTTATCAATGTGTACATTATTGCGGCCGATTAAGTTCATTGGGCGCATAAAGTTAAACGCATTAAATCCGGTCGATAACACTAATACGTCCAGTTCGTGGTGTTTGCCATCTTTAGTGATAATGCCGTTTTCGGTAATGCACTCAATGCCTTCGGTGATCAGGTGTGCGTTGGGCTTTTGAATGCCTTTATAAAATGTGCTGTTGATAATGACACGCTTACAGCCGACTTGATAATTAGGCCGAAGTTTTTCTCGTAATACTTTGTCTTTAATACTTAATCGTAAGTTTGCTTTACACAAAAAACTCAACAGATGTTTTTGGATAAACTGGCCGGTTACGGCTTTGGTAAAAAAATGCTCTAAAAAGAATTTACCGGTATTGCGATGGATTTTGGTGATAATGGGATAACGGGTCATGAGTTTTCGCATGGTGGTTGAAAACGCAAAATCGGGCAAATGCATTAACCATTGCGGCGTACGTTGAAATACCGACACGGTCGCGCCTGTATTAATGAGTTCAGGTATCGCTTGCGCTGCGGTAGAGCCTGTGCCAATAACTCCAACACGAGTATTGGCTGATATCTCGACGCTATGATCCCATTGTGCGGTATGAAACTTAGCGCCTTTAAAATCGTCTAGTCCAGCAATATTGGGAAATTGTGGATGATGTAAAATGCCGGTGGCACACACCATAAAATCGGCAATGTAGGTTTGCCCTTTGTTTGTTTTGACGGTCCATTTGCCATCGGTATATTGGGCATCAGTTACCGCTTCATTAAAACGTATATCACGCGCGACATCGTATTTATCGACCACGTGCTCAAAGTATTGTTTTATCTCTGGCCCGCGGGCAAAAAAACGGCTCCAGTTTGGGTTAGGCTCAAACGAGTAGGTATACATGTGCGCAGGTACATCGCAGGCTGCACCCGGGTAGGTGTTTTCTCGCCAGGTACCGCCGACAGACTCTTTTTTCTCTAGGACAACAATATCCGTAATGCCTGCCTGGCGCAGTTTAATGGCCATTAAAATGCCTGTCATACCGGCGCCAATAATCACCACTGAAGGGTTGCGTTTTGTTTGAGTCATAGGGCCTCAATTATTATCATTATTGTGAGTCTTACTATTCTGCTTGCGCATGCAAATATTGTTAATAAATAGTGTCGATTACCCAGCATAGGAAATTACGCTTAATTGATCTACGCTTAAAATGGACTTATATTTGTGATTTTAAGACATCATGGTCGTCACTTATGGCATTTCGCAGCGTTACCAGTGTGCAAATTATTGTGGCTTACGGCATTGAGCTGGGTATTGAAGAGGGCGTGTTACTGAACGGCTCAGAACTGACAAGTGAGCAATTACACGATCACGACCAACTAGTTGAAGATACACAAGAATTACAGGTATTAAATAACCTAGTACAGCACACATCGTCGCCGTTTACTGCTGGCGTAGCTTTAGGCAGTCGTTACCATTTAACCAGTTATGGCATCATGGGTTACGCTCTTTTAGCCAGCAGCACTGCCAGAAAAGCGATTGAACTGGGTTTGCGCTATTTAGATTTAACCTATGTGTTTTCGCAAATCACCTTAAACCAACTTAATGATGATATTGCGCTGACGTTTTTATGTGACGTGCCGGGAAAGTTGGGCGAACTGGTGTTGGTAAGAGACATGGTTGGCGCGGCGATGATCCAGCGCGAGGTGTTTGAACATAAAGATTTACCGATAACACTGCAGTTTACCTCCGTTCCGCCCGCTAACTTATCAATAGCGGATATTGAACAAAAACTTGGGGTTAATATTCGATTTAATGCTGATTACAATGGCTTTGCTCATTTAGCGCCTCTGCTCGATTTACCATTAACCAAAGCCAATGAAGCCACAGCCAGACTGTGCGAAGCGCAATGCAGCCAGTTATTACAGCAAAAACAAAACTGGAAACCCGTCGCCAAATTGGTAAAAGACACCCTAGTGCATTTAGGTTTAACGGCATCAATGGAAGACATTGCCGCCCATTTAGCCCGCACCACGCGCACTTTGCATCGACAACTTAAGCTAGAGCAAACTAGTTGGCGCCAGGTGCGAGACGATGTGCGCGTCGGCATTGCTGAGGCATTACTCTTAACGCCCATGCACCTGGATGAAATCGCCGAAAGGCTCGGTTACAGCAATGGGGCCAATTTTAGCCACAGTTTTAAACGCTGTAAAAATATGACCCCAAGCCAGTATCGTAAGCAAACAAAGAAGCTAGGTTAAGTGTTAATTACAGAACTGCATTTCACATGGCACGCCATCGTGATCACCATCCATTTTTGTGCCAGGGCAGTTATTGATATAAAACGTCGCTTCGGCACATGAGCGCATTTGGCTGCAATGTGTTTTGCTTGTTTCACATCTAAACTGTGGTTGCAGGTTTTTAGCGCTTGGATTTGGCGCTGAAGGCTGCCATTGCATTTGGTCAATATCTGCATTGGTCAACACCGGGACAGCCGTCATTTGCTCATATTGCTTATAGCCGAAAATCCCAACCCCAAGCAAGATTATCAACATGAGTAAACGGCCGAGTATTGGGCTGCTGGTGCGATGATTATGATATCTTTCGTTGGGTCTGTGTGTGTTTCGTGCAGTGTTATTGGTTGATGATTGTTGACGGTTAGCAATAACGGCAACGCCTTCAATGCTGGCTTTTATGGCTTTGACTTTGCCATCGGGCTGGTTTTCACGATGAAATACAATTTCATCGCCAACCTGGGGCTTTCTGGCCATGTGCTTTAACGCTGAGATATGAATAAACACATCTTGATCATTACCGGTTTCAGGTTTAATAAACCCAAAGCCTTTTTCATCGTTCCAACGAACTAATGTGCCTCTTTCCATGGCGATACCGTTCCTAATTGTGTTGTTCTATCAGTAATATAATAACTGTATTGATGAGTTATTTGAATCGGTTATTGTGTTGGATGATGACTGGGATTATTGTGGTTAATACAGGCTAAAAATGTATTTAATTTGTCTGCAACCTAATGTGGTATTGCTAACGCGTTACAGCTTGCCGCTCCAACGGAGGGATTTGTCATGCTATACGATCTGACTGTCGTGCAATTCAGCAAGATGCTAAATAATTTAAACCATATCCTTGATAAAGCAGAAGCGTTTGCCGCGCTTAAAAGAGTGGATATGGCAGTGCTGTTGAACTCTCGCTTAGCACCCGATCAATTTAATCTTATCCGCCAGGTACAAATTACTTGTGACACGGCAAAAATTGGGGTGGCGCGTTTAACTGGGCATATGGATTCAGTGCCAAAGCATGATGATAGTGAAACCACATTAGAGGAACTTCGCCAACGTATTACATCTGTGTTGACCTACCTTGAGGGGTTTAGTGAGGCGGACTTTGGCCATGCTGAAAAGGTACACGTGTCGCAACCGCGTTGGGGGAGTAAGTACCTCACTGGGTATGAATTTGCCATCGAACATGCGATCCCGAATCTCTATTTTCACATCACAACGGCTTATGCAATATTGCGTCATAATGGCGTTGATGTTGGTAAAAAAGACTATTTAGGCGCAATGCCTTATAAAGTGCCGTTAATTTAAGTCGAATACGCGCCAATAAAAGGATAAGCCTTCACTTATCCTTTTATTTCAACGTGCATTATTATTTTATTAATGCCGAATTACGTAACTTTATCCGTACTACATTGAGTAATGTCGGTGCGATAGAGGCCAATATCATTCCCACCATCAATGTGTATTGATGCGTTGTGTAACTCTCGCTTAATAATATTGCGCCACAGGCGATACCAGCGATGGGGTTCGCGATACCCCCAAAGGTAAAATCAACCACCGACATCCGCTGTAATAACCACACATACATGCTGTAACCTAATACAGTATTGAGCAATAATATCCATATTATCCCTGACGCGTTGCTCCAGCTAAATTGGTTAATCACATTAGCATAAGGTTCTGGTGCTATGAGTGCTTGCATACCAGACACCAGAGTCAGTATCACGCCGCCAATAATCAGTTGCCAGGTTAAAATGGTCCACCAATGAATCCGTGAACCAAGCGCTTTGGTAATGGTGCTGCCAACAATAATGCAGCTTATGGCTGCGAGCATGGCAATGAGTCCGACTGGGTTTAGGGTTATTGAATTAGGGTCAAACAACATCCACGCCAGTATAACTAACACGGCACCACAGCAGGCTTGTAAGGCATTGGGGCGCTTTTTACTCACAACCCAATGAAATAGCATCGCAAAAACGGGCACTGATATCATACCCACTCCAGATATTGCCGAAGGAAGGGTCAATGCCATCACAAAAATTAAACAGAAAAATACCGCAATATTAATCGCACCAAGCTTAAATAAAATAGGCCAGTCTGCAGATGCTGGGCGACTGGGTTTTATTGCCAATAATATTAATCCCGCCGGCAATGCGCGTAATGCACTGAGCAATAATGGTGGCCAGTCTGCCAATGTATATTGGGTTACAGCGTATGTCGTCCCCCAAAAAAAGGCGGGGATCATGGCAAGTAAAATGTTCATCAATAACCTTGGTGTCAATTTATCTTCACGTAAAGATAGTTGGCAGTGTGGACTGATAGGTTGTTTTTGTAAAGTCGCTTTCTATCAAGTATCTTAATGTGAAGATTTTTGTACTGAAAGTAAAAGTGAGAGTGAACATGGAAGATGTCGATAAAGTGGTTGCACAATGGGCGACAGAAAAGCCCCATTTAGATACCGTGCCTATGGCATTGCTGGGGCGCTTTTTACGTTTACACAAACACCTAGAGGCCGAAATATCGGCTTGTCATAAGCAATTTGGCTTAACCATGGGCGAGTTTGATGTATTAGCCACGTTAAGACGAAATGGAGAGCCATATATCTTAACGCCTTCGATATTACTGTCGTCAATGATGCTCACCTCGGGCGCCATGACCCACCGCCTAGATAAGCTTGAAGCTAAACAGTTAATTGTGCGCACTCATAGCACTGAAGATCGCCGTAGCGTATCTGTAGGGCTAACCAACAAAGGCCTTACAGTGATTGATGCGATGATAGAGCTGCATGTACTCGTGCAGCACAAACTGGTTGCCAGTTTATCTACCAGCGAGGTGCCAGCATTAAACCAATTACTTAAAACCTGGCTAACTGCTTTTGAAGGCGATTAAGGGGTATTATTAGGTGTTAAAAACGGCCAGAATTTTAAATTCTGGCCGTTTTTGTCTATTGAGCATCGAACATTGAAACTACTGCTGCAATTGCGCTTTTGCTGCTTCAACTTTCGAGAAATCTAAGCCCAGCTCAACTACGGCTTCTTTGATTAAGGCTGGGTTTTGCATCACAAGGGCCATCAACTGTTGCAGTTTTTCTGGTGGAATACCTAATTGGCCAATGGTTGCCATTGCAGCAAATGGATTTTCAGTTAATGCCTGGAAAAGCTCGGTAATTTGAGCGTCAGTGACCTGGTGTTCTTTTAAGATGGCAATAATCGGATTCATTGCATGACCTTGTTTGGTTAAAAGTGAGTAGGGCGAGATTTTATCACGTTTTAGCCTGTTGAGGGCAAGCTCTCTAATGCGGGATACACCTGGTATTATTCGTTTGGTTATATAATCCGGCGAAGTGGTTTCATTGCAGTGTTCGGTGGCGAATGAACGATGGAAAAGTATTACGCTGTCGTGAGTGAATAGTTTAGTGAATTAACGTGTAATAAAAAGGCCAGAGCATATGGTTAATATGTTCTGGCCTTATTGTGTATTAGCTTATATCAAACACTCAATGTGCTGCTATTGCGCGTCTTCAAGCTTACAACGTACTTGCGATAACGTTATCGCTTTACCGCTTTGCACATGTTGCAATAGGCAGCTATCACCTTGTTTTAATAATTGAACCGCGTCAGGTATGTCAGTGCTGCGGCCCATTATCAATAACCCGTTGGCATCTTTGTGCGGTGCGCGCTCAATCACTTCCTGGCTGTATTGCGTAAAGGCATTGTCGCTAATCACTACACGACTGGCGCCCAACAAGTTTGCTATTGCTTGTTGTAACTCGGCGTGGGTCTCTACACTTGGGTTAGTTAGCGTTGCAGCTTGAGGCAAAGAAGGTTCTTCGCTTGCTGTCGCCACACAACCCGTTATGATCACCATGCCAATGAGCCCTATGAGTGGTTTACGCATTATTGCTCCATAGCCTGCGGCGTTAAAATGCGGTTATTAAGCAGCACATTTTGATTGCGGGTGTCTTGTAACATAAAGCCTGGGTCAATAAAGGTGTTTTTTGCGGGTGCACGGGCTATCGCCGTTGCGGTTGCCGGACAGCTGTTGTTGTCACGGTAATACAGCGCCGCACTTAACAGTGTTTCATCACTATCACCTAAAGCATGAGTCAGGTCATCGTCTAGCATACAACCTGGCACTTCACTGTCGACAGTTGGGTTCGTTGATGGGACAAACCCATCTGAATACTCACCAAAGCCTTTGTCATTTACCCCTTTAAATTGAATGGTAAAGTAGGTTGTGTCGCAATTGTCTGTAGGGTAAAAACCGTAAGGTTTACCGCAAGTGGTATCACCGAGTTGAATCACTTCAATGTCGATACCGCGCAAAGCATTCATTAATGCTTCACTAGCCGAACAGGTGCCAGGTGTCGTTAATACAAATACTCGGTTAAGGTTTAATGCTGGTAACGAGACACCGCTTCTGAGTAATGAAGTGTTAAACCCAAGGGTTTCAGAGTAAAACGGCATAGGTGTTAATGTTTGCCCTGTTACTGGGTCGATAGTTGGGTATTTGTCGTTAAAGCTGGTGCGCTCAAATACACGGTTATTGGTCGCTGCATCGCCTGCCACCATGTATGCCAATTGGCTGGCAATAGCTAATAACCCGCCGCCGTTATAACGAATATCCATTACTAAATCATCAACTTGTGCATTACTCAACGTTGTCATAGCATCATACAAGCCTTTCTCAGCTGTGGCGATATGCGAGTTAAACAGTAAATAGCCTACCTTGCCACTGTCGGTGGTAATGGTTTTGGTATTTTGCACTGGGGATGATACGACTGTACCGGCAGTTAAGGTGACACTGCGGTCGGTATCGGCATTTAAATCACGCACTACAAACTCAGTTTGCTTACCGCTGTCGCTAGGAAATAAACCTGCATTAAGAGTATCAATGCTGTCGCTGTCATTGGCAGTTGCCACATCAACACCATCTACCGAGACAATGATTGCCCCTCGGCTGACACCAGCATCACTGGCGGGTGTATCGGGTTCATTATAGGCAACAGTGACTTGCCTACTTACGCCAGTCGACGCTTGACGTAAGCTTAATGTCATACCGTAACCCACTGAAGCGCCAGAGCCATTGAGTAAGTCCCATTCTTCAGTCGACATCGAAAAGTGGAAGTTATCTTTTAAACTACCTGTGTCTGATAATTCTTCTGTTTTGAGTAGGTCAAAATATTCCGCAACACTGTATGGTGCAGGGTCGCGATCAATGATTTCGTCATACCAAAGGTAGGTATCGTTGCTCCACGAGCGTAACCATAATTTTTGAGTCAGAGAGGCTGTGCATTGATTTGCCAAGCTCGAGTAGTTAGCAAATTGCCCTTCAACCCATTGAGGTGCTGTTGAGCCAGTATCGACATCATCGCCACCAGAGGAACCTCCGCCGCCACAAGCTGCGAGTAAAAGGCTGGTGCCAATCATTAATGGTGTAAAGGTACTGCGAGAGAGTAACTGCATTAAAATAATCCTTTATTTATCTCAAACCCATTTGGTTGGTTTACGTACTTTCGACTTATAACTTTATTACAATTTGGCTCATTTGTAACTCAAGTTTTAAGTAAATGTTAACTAGAATGGGTGTCAATAATCGTGTAGGTGCAAGGTTTTTATTTGCTGTTTGGCATTAGCGCGCATTACCATGAACAAAATAAATCACTAAAAGAGCAGGCTATGCGAGCTTCATTTACCAATTTAACTGTGCCGTACAAACAACAAACGGGTGCCGCTGGGATTAAGTTATTGCTGATCATTTTGGCAACCATGCTAGTGACTGCTGGCCTGACATTTTTTGTTATTCGCACTTATATTTTCCCTTCGCCAATGACACCGGTGACCTTAAATGCCAAAGAGGAACAAAAGCTGGATCACAAATTAACCCAGCTTGGTTGGCAGGTTGACTCAAGCGCGTCAAGAAATACAACTCATACTCGCAATGCGCCTAATAATCGCAATTCTATCAATGACAGCTCGGTTAATGACAAGCCCCTCAACGACCAGGGCGAACTCACTCCTCAAGCTTATCGTGAATACGACACAGACCGTCAAGTGACCTTTAGTGAAAAAGAAGTGAATGCGATGATTGGCCGCAACCCTGATTTTGCCAAGCGGGTGGCTATTGATTTCTCTAATAACCTAGCCAGTGCGACCATGCTTATCCCCATACCGAATGACTTTCCGGTTATGGCGGGTGAAATTTTAAGAGTCAACACAGGATTGGATATTCGTTTAGACGCTAATCGCCGCCCTGTGGTGGCATTAGTAGGCGTGAGTTTAATGGGCGTACCCATTCCCAATGCCTGGCTAGGTAATATGAAAAACGTCAATTTGGTGAGTGAGTTTGGCGATAGAGGTTTTTGGAACACCTTTGCCGATGGTGTCGATGATATTCAAATTCGTGATGGCGAGCTGTACATCAAACTGCGTCAATAAAGACTGTGAATCAATGCTAATGACAGTGGGCATGTATCGCCGTTCACTATCATCTGAGGAGCTTAAGTATTTACCTATGTTCGATAAAGCACTTTTACTACGTGCCAGCCAAATTTTGTTTTAACTAAATGCGGGGTAATTAGCTCACCGTTAAAACACACTTTATCGAACTGTGGCACCATTTGGCCCTTCTTAAACTCACCTAAATTACCGCCACTTTTGGCCGACGGGCAACTCGAGTGCTTTTTGGCTAACACATCAAACTTAGCGCCTTTATTCAGCTGTTTAATAATGTCTTCAGCTTGAGTTTGGTGTTTTACTAAAATGTGAAGTGCCGCTGCCGTTTTAGCCATGTTACTGCCTATCTATATTGGTTTGAATGGGTCAGTTTAATACTGAGTGAGTATTATACCTGTTTCGTCAGTAAAATAGGTAAAGACTAATGTTTTAATACATCTCGTATCCAAAATATTACTTGCAAGCTGAGCACTAAGGTAAAGGGAATCGCTCCCACAATCGCGACCTGTTTGTTCAGGTCGACATCGTTAATACTCACCAGCGCAATGGTAATGGCGATTAAAATTATGCTCCACAATATTTTGGCGTCGCGCGTGTCGTTACCGGTTAATAAGCTGGCGATATAAATTGACGAGTCAGCGCTGGTAATTAAAAAGGTCACCAGCAACAATAGTGCAGCGGCAGACAATAGCGCGCCCAACGGCATTTGCTCAAAAAAACTAAACAGTCCCAAAGTGTATTGCTGGTTAACCGCATCCATAATGGTGCTGGCATAAGGTTGAGTTAATACGCTGCCACCAAACGCTGAAAACCAAATAATAGACGTCACAGTCGGTAATAAGATGGTGCAGCTTAAAAATTGCCTAACACTTCGACCTTTACTTATTCTGGCAATAAATGGCCCCACAAACGGCGCCCAAGCAATCCACCATACTAAATAAATGACCGTCCAACCTTGGCTCCACTGTTCTGGCTGACCAACCCCAAAAGACATTTTGGGTAACAGTTTGATGTAGTGTAAAGTCGACTCAAGAGTTAACTGTAAGGTGTTTAGTGGATCAACAAGCGCGATAACCAGTACGAGCATCGCGACCATAAATAAACTGTTAAATTGGCTTAAGCGTTTAATACCATTATTTAATCCTGCAAGAGACGATAAGGTAAACAATGCGGCAATGACTAAGATCATCCCTATTCGAAATGCCAACGAGCCAATATCTAATCCTAATGCTTGTTCAACACCGGTTTGGATTAAAGCAATGGTGTTGGCAAACGTACCCGCAATACCAAAAATAATGGCTACCACCGCCAGTAAATCAATCATATTTAACCATTTCGGTTTGTCTGCACTAAAGCTGGCACTCACCCGTAAGCTGCGTTGTTTATTGTAGGCAAACCAGGCCATAACCAGCCCTGCCATGGCATAAATAGCCCAAGCGTGTAGCCCCCAGTGAAAATGGGTAATGGCTAGTGCGCCCGGCACAGATGAGAAAGATTGTTGTAAAAACGCTGGCGGATTCACATAGTGATAAACCGGTTCTGCCACGCCCCAAAATATCAGCCCAGAGCCCATGCCTGCAGTAAATAGCATTGCCATCCAGCTCATAAAACTGAACTCTGTTTGCGCCTCATTGCCGCCCAAGCGAATTCGCCCAATGGGGCTAAAGCATATTACCGTTGCTGTGAGCAGTAATAGGCTCGAAAATTGAATAAATTGTGAGTCAAAATAGTCGAGAAAAAACTGAGTAAATTGGCTTAATAATGCCAATGTGGTAGCGGGGAAAAGTAATAATAAACCGGCGATCAGGGTAACAGGTAAATAAAAACCGTATTGCGGATTTAACCAAAAAGGCCGTTTAGTGGTGTCAATGCTGGTGGTAGAGTCTGTTATTGGCATTGGTGGCTCCGATTGGCAATGCATCACTATGCCGTAAATGATTAAAAGAAATAGGCCTTTGCAACCTTGATTCAACGGGCCGCTCGTAACAGTTTGTAGCAGCTTAGCGATTGAACATCTGCTTAATTAATATAAAGTAACTACACAATAAAAAACACACCTAAGCAAACAACAAAAAGGACATTTTAATGCTTAAAAGAATCATACCTTTATGCGTAGCGAGTGCAATGACAATGGCCACACAAATCCAAGCAGAAGAAGACAAGTTTATTTGGTTAGAAGACGTTGAAGGTGCTAAGCCGATGACCTGGGTAAAGCAGCAAAATGATGTGTCTGCGACCCACATTAAAGGCTATAAAGGCTTTGATAGCTTAGTTGCCAATAGCCTTGAGATTCTTAACAACGAAGCGCGGATCCCTTATGCGAGACGCACGGGTGACTATTTTTATAACTTTTGGAAAGACGAAACTCACACTCGGGGTATTTATCGTCGCACCACGATAGAAGAATACGCAAAAGCGGACCCTAAATGGGAAACCGTGCTCGACATTGACGCCCTAGGTAAAGCCGAAGGCGTTAACTGGGTGTATAAAGGCATGAACTGCCAATACCCACAAAATGAACGCTGCTTAGTGTCGTTATCTCGCGGCGGCGCCGATGCTGCTGAGGTTCGTGAGTTTGACCTCACCACTAAAAGCTTTGTTGAAAAAGCGCAAAAGCCATTTATGGTCGATGAGGCTAAATCGATAGTGAGTTGGATTGATAAAGATACGGTCTTTATTGGCACCGATTTTGGCGACGGTAATAGCATGACTGACTCGGGTTACCCAAGCTTAGTGAAACTATGGAAACGCGGCACACCGATATCTGAAGCTAAGACCATCTTTACAGGCGATAAAGCATCGGTAGCCTCAGCGGGTTACGTTATTTTTGATGATAAAACGCCACTGAATATTATTACCGAAAGTTTAACCTTTTATACAGCTAAGCATTACGTGTATCAAAACGATAAGCTGGTGGCGTTGCCATTGCCAGCCGATGCAGACATTAAAGGCTACTTTAAAGGCCAGCTATACATTGAGCTGAAAAGCGAGTTAGTCACCGATAAAGCAACCTTTAAACAAGGTGCTGTTGTGTTTACCCCGGTAGATAAACTGATTGCGCAAAAACCTGAGTTTAAAGAATTTGTATCGCCCACCGCCACGGCCTTTATTTCGCAAATTAACTTCAGTAAAAATGCGGTATTTGTCACCTGGTTAGACGATGTTAAAAGTAAACTCGTGCGTTATACCCAAAACGATAAAGGCCAATGGCAAAGCGACACTGCCCCATTTGACGCTAATGGCACCTTAAGTGTGTTTGATGTTCAGCGCGACAGTGATGAATTTTTTGTTGATTACACCAGCTTTTTAGAACCATCAACCTTGTATCGTGTTAATGGTGCCACGTTAAAAGCCGACAAAGTCAAAGGCATGCCACAACAGTTTGCTGCTGATAAATTTACAACCAAACAATTTTTTGCTCAGTCGAAAGATGGCACCAAAGTGCCTTACTTTGTGGTCATGGCCAAAGATATTAAGTTAGACGGCAGTAACCCTACGCTACTTTATGCCTATGGTGGTTTTGAGGTGTCGCGTTTACCGTCATACTCGGCCACTGTGGGTAAAAACTGGCTCGAACAGGGCGGCGTGTATGTGTTAGCCAACATTCGTGGCGGTGGTGAGTATGGCCCTGCTTGGCATCAGGCGGCGTTAAAAGAACATCGTCATAAAGCATTTGAAGATTTTGAAGCCATTGCCGAAGACTTAATTGCCCGAAAAATCACCACAAGCCAGCATTTAGGTATTCAAGGCGGCAGTAACGGTGGTTTGTTAATGGGAGCCGCGTTTACGCGTCGTCCTGATTTATATAACGCTGTGGTATGTCAGGTCCCTTTGCTAGACATGAAGCGTTATAACAAGCTGTTGGCTGGTGCCAGTTGGATGGGCGAATATGGTAATCCTGATATTGAGAAAGAGTGGCAATACATTAAAACTTATTCGCCTTATCATAATTTAAAACAAGGTGTTAAATACCCTAAAGTGTTTTTTACAACTTCAACCCGTGACGACCGCGTTCACCCTGCTCATGCACGTAAAATGGTCGCTAAAATGGAAGACATGGGGATTGATGTGTTGTACTACGAAAACATTGAAGGAGGCCATGCTGGTGCTGCTGACAATACCCAAGCCGCTGAGCTTATCTCAATGGTGTACGCTTATTTAATGCAGCAACTGCGTTAGTATTTTAGATGTATATAGAAAAGGGCCTCAATGATGAGGCCCTTTTTTGGGATTAGTATTATATTTTAAAAAAAAGCCGCAGCATCTACCCTACGGCTTGAGGCCATTACCTAGTAAAAGGGGAACTGGCGGTAACCCTAACTAGGATGGGGGGAAGTCATCATTCATCGGCAGCAATCAGGGTGATTTCATTACTGACATTTGAACCATGAATTTGTACTGCCACTTTGAACACTTCAACAGCGCCTGCAGCGGCTTTGCTTTCTAGGTCTAAGTCGATAGCATTAAAGGTGTATTTCCCTTCGGTATCGGTTTCTTCTAATAAGCCCGCACAATTTTCTGCATCGGTTTGATCACAGCCAAAGCTTTGAGATACATGCCAGCGTTTCCATGCTTTTGGCTTGGTTGACGGTGACGCTGGGTCAGGAAACCCAAAATACACAATTTCATATTCGCTAGCATTGGTAACGGCTTTACCATCAGCATTGCTTAATGTGAATGTTAATGCCCCTGTTGCCGCATCAAATGAGTCAAGCTGCATAGAGATATCAGTTGCTTCATTAACATCAACGGCATCACTCACTGGATCGACTACCACAGGTGGCGTCACCACGACAGGTGGCACAACTACAACCGGCGTATCATCAACAATGGTATCTTCATCATCGTTGTCACTACCACAACCAAAAATTAGCAAACTACTGGCTAAAATGGCGCTAAGATATTTGATCTTCATGATGCGCTCCTTAATTGAAATGTCCTGTATGGCAAGTCGTACATTCCATATCGGTTTTAACGCTGGCTGCAGAGCCCATAGTTGAACTTACGCCATGACAAGACTGACATGCTTGCGCTTCCGTTGATGGTTTTGCGATAGCTAATAGTGAGATATCTTCACCGGCATAAGCACGGTTAAGTAAATCAACAATGTAGTAAGCCATACTGGCTGACAGACGTTTACAGCGCTCACCTTTTAACGCAAACTCTTTGCCTGATGCGGCTGACCAGTTACTGATAGAAGAGTGACACAATGGACTATTGGCAATTGACGTTGCGCCTACTTCAAGTGATTTTTCGTCTGTTGAACCAATACCAGCAATGAATTCAGCTGAAGATAATGGAAGATCTGTCGTTTCATAGTAACGGAACGATGCGCCAATAATTGAATTGTTTTGACCGTTAATATCATCAAGGATATTAATCAACATGCCTGAAGCATTTAAGTTACCGCAAAGAGTACCTTGACCCACAACACCTGCCCAACCATAACCGGCTAATGCAGTAGGGATAGTGGCAAACTTTGAGGCGTCAGCACTATCAGATGCCGCAAGCATAGTGATAATAGAGTGAAATACCTGGTGCATACAGCCACCGCCCGTTTCATAAGCAAGCTTAGCTGTTGCCATGGCATCAAGTGGTGCGTATTTTAACTTTTCTCCTAACTCTAAACGGTAATTTCCGTCAGTGTCTGTCGCTGCAAAAGCCGATGTGCCCATTAAAGTCGCCCCAGCAGCGGCGGTGCTTATACCAATAATTTGTGTCAAAGCTTGACGTCTGTTTATGCTCATAATAATCACCCTTTTACTCATCGTTTTCTTATTAATCCCAATCATTAATGTTGGGAGTTTGGTGTTGTTAGCAAAGTGTTGTTAGCAAACTATGCTTGGCAACTTGTTGGTAGTAACGATAAGCGATGGAGTTATTAATGATGTGATTCAAAGCAGATAAAAATACTCGATTAAAAATCGTTGTTTTAGACGTAATGGAATCAATTTATTGAGGGTTAATTTGCTTAAAATGGCGGCGATGTGTGATGTAGGTCACCTTATTTATAACATTTATGCTTATTTATTGCCGAATGCAGCAACTTTAATATCATGAAATGGTGTGATCATCTTCACGCATTTATAAGATTGTAAAATTAAACGCTTACTTTTGTTAAGGAATAAAGCGCTTAGATAACAGGATCACAGAATTCATCAGATTTTTTGCATACACTTTAACAGTCGTAATTTGAGTCATATATTGAGGCGGTCAAAAATGCAATTGGGCCAATGTAGGTTCGATATCGGCAAGGGAGATTTGATCAACCAGGACACTGACGTTGTGTGGCATTTGCCTCGGGCAGAGTTGCACGTGCTGAGTTTGTTGGTGGAGTATCAAGGTAACGTTGTTGCTAAATCCTTGCTAGAGTCAGGCCATGAAGACGATTCTCATTTAAGCTCTGCTTCGGTAGCAAGAGCTATTTTTACCTTGCGCTCATTTCTTGGGCCGCAATATGAAAGCCTAATTGAAACCGTTAAGGGGCAGGGGTATATGCTTAGGGCTCATCGTGCCCGTAAAGAAACCAATAATAAATGGCCGGCCCAGTTTATACGACCGCAACAAATAATACTGATGAGCATTGTGCTGGTATCATTGCTGTTAGCGGGCTTTTGGTGGTTTAACCAACAACGTCATACTGATAATCCTGTACTTCCATTGAGTGTGGAGACCGTTACCCTAAAATCTGAGCAACAAGTGGACGTGATTTTATACTCTCTTTCAAACACCAATAATGAATTACTCATAGAGCAAGCGCAGCAGTTAGTGCAAAGCCTACAACTGTGTCCGGTAACAATATGGAGCAGAGTATTTTTATCATTATCACACGACAAGCAAGTGCTTAATATTACCCTTAGGGGGGACCATTATGGTCAGTCTCTTATTCGTAATTTAAAAATAAGCGATTTACGTCAACCCAAACAATTTGTGACCCTACAGTGGTTAGCACAATTGAATATTTGTAGCACCTCAAATGGTCGTGTCTCGCCATCTAATCAGCTGCAAGGAGGCTAAGCATGGCTAGAAAAGGGTTATGGATCATCAATATTGTGATTCTTTTATGCCTGTTAGGTAGTGTGGGTACGATTTACTCACTCACCTCCAAGCCGACCAACTTTATGTTAAGTTGCAGTTCAGAACTGTTTAATCATGGCGTTGCTGGAGCTGACAGCGATCATTACTTACTCGTTGATCTTGTGTCTAAAGATGGCTTAGCCCAAATTAACTATCGTTACTATGATTTAGAGGGTAATTCTGCGGGAACCTTAGCGATGACAGGTAAGGTCAATAATGTCGATAAAGAGCGACAAATGTTTGATATATCGGTGACGACTAAACAAGAATACACTGGCCAAAAAGGTCAACGCACGCCAGTACACTACGAGTATTTATCGTATATTAGCGGGCTTAACCTTAACCAAAATGGTATGCATTCATTAAGCGTGCAAGTGCTTGAACGTGATGAAACCAAAGACTATGCCGTGGTATTATTTCAGCCCAGCAATACAGTGTGCGGCTGCCGTTTAGTAAATTGATGACAAAATAAAAAAAGGCCGATGCAATTAATGCATCGGCCTTTTTGTGACTTAAATTTAGCTTATGCCTGAGTGGTGATTAACGTTGCCAATGGTTATGCGTTAACTGAGTGTAGTGTCACTGGCTCAGCTTCAACTTGTAATGGCTTAATATCAGCTTTTACTTGAGTTAATTCACCTACGGGTAAAATCGTGCGGCCATATTCTGCGTTAAGCACTTGCGCCATGGCAAAGTAAATTGCACTAGCACCACAAATAATGCCTTCAAAGCCAGCAATTGTGCCGATTAATTCGTTGCCAGTAAAATCGCGAACAGCCAGTAAGAAAAATAATACGGTTAATGAGGCGAATACAAATTGCTTAGCACGTGGGTAACGTAATGAGCCCACAAACATAAAGGCGGTAAATGTGCCCCATAATGTTAAATACCAGCCCATAAAGTGTGCAGGGCTTGCTGCAACGCCCATGTTTGGCATTAAAATTAGCCCAACTAAAGTTAACCAAAATAAACCGTATGAGGTAAATGCGGTAGTACCAAAAGTATCACCACGCATAAAGCACATCATGCCTACGATAACTTGGCCAATACCACCGTAAAAAATCCCCATTGCAAGGATCATCGAATCAATTGGAAAGTAGCCAGCATTGTGGATGTTAAGTAATATGGTGGTCATGCCAAAGCCCATTAGCCCTAACGGAGCTGGATTCGCAAATTTTGTAGACATAGTGAGCCCTTATGGAAAAGTTCAACAACTAAAGTTAATCGGTACCCCTATTGGGCAAGGCGCGCATTTTAGAGAAACCCCACCCGTGTAGCAATAAGGCCGTAGTGGGTATATGGATAAAAATAGAAGTTCAATATTTTTATTTAAAAACAGTCGCTTAGCGCTCTTTCTTTTGATGCAACCATTTTTTGCTGGTGATGAGTTTTAATAAATTATTAAAATTCATATAGATACAAAGACAAACTATGAATATGTGACATGGCTCTACTGGTGTGCATCGATGTGATCGTTTTCATAAACCCCCACACTCCATACTCAGTTTGCCAGACTATACTTAGCGGTATGATGGATAATTTGTGACACGAGTGGCATTAAGCTAGTAATTTTGCAGCCGCTTGCAAAATGCGTCATTAGTGTATTTTTTGTGTTATTTAATGGCTTTACTACAACCAGAAAACCTACAAGCTATTTTATTTTGACATCAAATTTACTGCTCTATTTAAATATTCCATCATGATTTACGCTTTGTGCTGTATGTATTTTATTCATTTGTGTTCTAGGACACAGACGTACTTTATGGGGACAGTTAGTCTGGTTTTAGGTGGAGTTAAAAATGGAATAAACCTGCGTCATACTGGGATTTTGATCATCGGAGGTTATATGCAACATAAATTTATTACGACAGTATTGGGCACACTAAAACCTAATCTACTGCAATCATTAGCCCAGGTGAGCCGCGAAATGGGGGCCAGCTGGGAAACCAGCAAAGTGATTAAGCTTGATGGCCAATTTGTGGCTATGATGCGTGTGATGATCGACCGAGATAAAGAGCAAGCATTAAAGCAAGCTTTAGAGCAACAATTTGCCGCGCTGACTTTTGTATATGCAGAGTATGAGCAGCAAGCTATTCACTTTTCGACTGAATGTAAGCTCACATTAGACTGCAACGACCGCTCAGGGTTGACCCACGATATGAATGCTATTTTGAACGATCTTGAAATTAGCGTTGATCATCAAGAATGCTACCGAGTGCAAGTGACCAGTTTAGGCAAAACGGTTTATAGCGCCAAGTTGACGTTGCGATTACCTGAAAATGTCACCATGGAGCTGCTATTATCGCAGTTAGAATCATTAAGCGATAACGTCAGAATAGATGTTGAAAAATAGCCTATTGCACTTAAATGAGTGACATATTGCGTTAGTTCAGGCGAGTTAACTTAGCTAAACACCACTTTATTTCTGCCACTGCTTTTGGCTTTATAAAGGGCATTGTCGGCAAGGTTAATCGCCTGTTCAATTGAAATGTCTTTTTCGCCGAGCTCTACTACCCCAAAACTTGCCGAAATCCGAATGCGTTGTTCACCAAAGTGTATGGGAGTGTTTTGGATCATGGTGCGTAATCGCTCAGCCACATGCGTGGCGTCCTCGTAACAAGTACGGTCGATTAAAATAACAAACTCTTCTCCTCCCATCCGGCCCATTAAATCGTCTTTCTTAATATGTTGTTTTATTAGCTCACTGATGCTTATTAGCACCTGATCGCCACCGGCATGGCCAAATTGGTCGTTAATGGTTTTAAACTTATCAATATCCCAATAAATCAAACAAATATGTTGACCCTGATTTTGTAATTCGATCATTTTTTGCTTTGCTTGGATATAAAATCCACGACGATTTAAGCAGTTAGTGAGCGAATCTGTCATGGCTAAGAGTTTCATTTCTTCTGCTAAATCAGACGCCAACATATAAATCACAAATACTGACATACCCACATATGCTGCCGGTAAGGCGGTAAAGTTAACAATGGAATACAGTTTGACCAGCTCAGCGTCAAATACGTTGCCTTGAAACAATGCAATACTTGCTGCAATAAACAAACACCCTGCAAAGAGAAAATGCATGATAGAAGCGCCAATCTCTGCCGGACGAGGCTGTTTACGGTGCTTAATAATGACAACGCTTGTAATCATTAATAACACAACATCAATATATAAATACAATGACATTCGTAAACCTAAATGTGGGCTGATAAAGGTAAAAAAGTAGGTTAATGCCATGCCTATAATGCCAAACACTAATAGGATGGCTGGATGGAATGGAGTGTTAGTGCGTAAACAATGGCCCCAGGTACCCAGTAAAACAGACAACATCGACACGCTACAGCCAATCATCCAATATAAATTATGTGACAAAAATAAACTTTTAAATAAGGCGTTGGCCCAAAGGACGGTCGAAGCTAAAAAAGACAACGAAAACATCAGAGCATACTTTTGTTTTCCCATCGTTTGCCATGTCATGTAAAAGATAATCGACAGCAAAATACTCGAAAAAAACAAAGTGATCAAAATGTACGTAAATGGACTTTCCATATGCCGTCTTCTTATTGAGTTGATATAGGCGATACATAGCCTAACAAGCGCGAGCGTAGTAACGAGTTGGATGTTAAAAATTACGTGTTAATCAACTGTAGACGGCAATATTGAGCACCGCCAATAGTAAGCAGGATTTGGGGGTTAGGTGGTTAATAATTCAACACATGTGAACGCATTCGGTTCTCAAGCTCACATTAGGAGATTATAGTGAGTTGTTTTAAGGCTAATGTCGTCAGTGATTCGGTATAAGCATTTATTTTAACGTGTTCAACACTCCAACCTTTCACAAACCGTTGAAAATCAGCCCACGCAACACAATATAAAGGTCGCCAAGCTTGCTCAAGCGCTTGCGAGTTTATGTGTGGGTTAAACTTTACAAGCCCTTGTGTTAACGCAATAAAATAATGCTCGAGATAATCATTAATGGTGTCCTCTGGTTCATTAAAATTCAGTGTACTACTGAGCAGCATAATGACATCTTTCATACCGCAGCCCCGGCCAATATATTGAAAATCGACTGCAGCAACGCGATCGTCTGCACTGAAGCAAAAATTGGCTAACTTAGCATCCCCATGTACCAGGGTTTGAAATGGGCATTGCGTTAACGTTTGGTCAATCAGTTTGGCTGCCGATTTTAGTGGGCCATCAGTTAACGCCGCGAGTTCGTCTGGTCTTGTGTCTAAATGCCAATAAGTGCCTACAGGCCAAAGTCCTTCTGGGTTAACTTGCATGTATTGAGCATGAAAATTTGCTAACCAAGTTAAACAGGATTTTATCTGGGTTGGGGTGGCTGTTGTTTTGACCTGGGTAAAGCCAATCGTGTGTAAATCTTGCAGTACTAATAAGGTTTCGTCGCTGTGTTGTTCTACATATAAACACTTGGGTAAAGGGGTTAATGGCTGCATATGTTTATTGGCATAATGTTGATACCAATTTACTTCAACGAGGTAAGAGTGCAATTTACGTTGATGCGACAGCAAAGTATTCCAACCGCGAGGGTGAGATGAAGGTTGTGGTAAATTGATGTATTTAACAATCACAGATGGGAAAGGCATACCACTGACATAAGCCCGAAATAAATAACCGTAATTCCCCCAAAGAGGTTGTATCAGTTCAATATGACTTATATAGCTGGCACCAATCGCCAAGCTTATGCGCTGTAAAACCTTGTCTGCAATTTTCAAAATCATTCCTTACTTCTAAACGCTGCTGTTAAGACGTTTTCGAGAGGCAAATTCTCTCACATTATAAAAATTTAATAATTCTTTCTGTATGGGGTTTGGTGAGTCAAAAACGCTGAAAATTAATCTAAATCCAAATTAAAGCATGATGTTTTAATAATCAGTCTAACGCTTGTTTTAAAACATTTTATTAACACTGTTTTGTTTTAATTTGTAAACAATTGTTTGTGAATAATGACAAAAAAATGACCTTCAAAGTTGCATTTTATTGCAAGTTATTGTTTATGTTAATCTTGGGTGTTTTTGCGAGCAAGGTTGTATAGTCAGTAATTTGACGCTATCCTGTGCGCAAAATGTAACAAATGTTTACATATTGTTACATTTCGTTATCAAGACTGCCTAAACAACCCAGGAGTAATCATGGCTACTGCAAGGACAACCATTTTCAAACTGAGCACACTTTCTGCTGCATTATTATTGACTGCATGTAGTAATTTATCTCAACCAGCCAATGTATCTGTATATAACGCAGAAGAGTTAGCGCAACGAAACACTGCCTTGCTAGAAAGAGAGAAAGCCGTCGCAAAGCGTGAAGCGCAGGCACAAGATGCATTAACTGTTAAAACCAGCCCAGAGGGTGAGCTGTTACCACCTAATGCGACACCTGGTGAATGTTATGCACGTGTATGGGTTGAGCCAACTTACCAAAACTACACCGAAACCGTGATGGTAAAAGAAGCCAGTGAAAAAGTTGATATTGTGCCAGCACAATATCAACAAGTTACTGAGACCATTGAGGTGCAGCCTGCAAGTTACAAAATGGTTGCAGTACCCGCAACTTATGACGTAGTTACAGAGCAAAAATTAGTTCGTGCAGCAGGTGAACAGTGGTTAGTTGACTTACGTAAGGGCAGTGCGCCAGCCAGTGCAGAGTTATTAAAAGCCGCTAGCGATCATGGTATTAACCTTAATAATGCCACAGCCGGTATGTGTTTCCACGAACATTATATGCCAGCACGTTACGAGCAAAAGGGTGAGTCTGTATTAGTTGCTGAAGCTTATGAAGTTGTTGAAACTATCCCTGCTGAATTCCGCTGGGTAGAAAAGCGTATTTTGGTTAAAGAAGCCAGCACCCGTATGGAGCAAGTGGCTGCGCAATATGAAACGGTTACCGAAGAAGTTGTCGACGTACCGGCTCACACCATTTGGAAAAAGGGCGTAGGTCCAATTCAAAAGATTGATGAAGCCACAGGCGAAATCATGTGTTTAGTTGAAGTCCCTGCCACTTATAAAACGCTCACCAAGCGTGTATTAGTGTCACCGGCTACCACTCGCACTGTAGATGTTCCTGAAGAATACGAAACAGTACGTATACAAGAGTTAGTGAGCGAAGCCAAAGAAGTTCGTACTCAAGTACCGGCTAAGTACAAAGATGTACAAGTGACTCAAAAAGTCGCTGACGTTGAGTTTGTATGGCATGAAGTGCATAACGACGAGCATCCAAAAGCGACGCGTACTGGTAATAAGATTTGTTTAACTGCCACACCAGCGGAATATGAAACCGTCAGTCGTCGTGTTGTAGTTAGTCCAGCAACGACTCAGCGAGTCGACATTGAAGCTAAGTATGAAACGATGAACGTGACTAAGCTGGTTTCTGCAACCAAAGAGCTGCGCACAGAAATCCCAGCTGAATTTGAAACCGTGTCACTGAGCCGTATTGATAAAGATGGCTTCATGGAATGGCGTCCAATTTTATGTGAAACCAACATGACACGCTCAACCATTACCGACCTACAACAGGCATTAGCAACTAAAGGCTATAACCCTGGTAAGATTGATGGCGTAGTGGGTGTTGATACCATTAAAGCGGTAAATGCGTTCCAAAAAGATAATGACTTACCAACCGATAAGTACATCAATATCGAAACAGTAAAAGCATTAGGCGTTAGCCTTTAAGCTAGCTTTTATTGACTAAAATAGCCCAAGTGGCAGCCTGATTTAGGCGATCGCTTGGGCTTTTTGCTGTCTGTCTTTTACTCATCTCAGTAGATTTTATCGAGTGGATAAATCGATATGTTAATCTTATGTCATAGCAATAAAAATAGTCATATTAACTATTTACGTTTTTTTCCTTTGTAGTATGATGCTCGCGCTTTTTATCAATATCATTAAGGAACAATGATGTACAAAACCTCTCTTTTAGCCACAACCTTGTGCGCTGTTTTAGCCGCTCCAGCCTTTGCCAACATGGATACACATTCATCAACATCAGATAACAACGGTTTTTATATTGGTGGTGCAATCAATAAAACAGAGCTCGGTTCGGATGATGCTAGTGGCTCAGCCGATGCGACAGGTTTTGGGATATACGGTGGCTATCAGTTTAACGATTGGTTTGGTTTAGAAAGTAACTTTTTTGCTGCAGATGTCGGTGAAGACGGCCTTGATGTGGTTGCTGGTGCACTCACCTTTACCCCAACATTCACTGCACGTTTTAATGAGACGTTTTCAGTATTTGCTAAAGTCGGTATCGCATCAATGGCGGTTGTTGTTGATGGTTACGGTGAAGACTTTACCGCTTCGGGCTTCGGTTTTACCTATGGTATCGGCTTAAACGCCGCAATAACTGAAAACCTTAATCTTCGGTTAAGTTACGATATGAGCAAAGGCGATCTTGATATCGATGAATATGGCTATATTGATGATATTGATACTGAAATTGAACAATTAGCATTGGGTTTACATTACCAATTTTAATTATCGGCTCGCAGTACTTTAAAAATTAAGGCTACCAACAGGTAGCCTTAATTGTTTCACGCTTATAGCGTAGGGCGATGTAAGTCGAAACGTTGCTCGTCTGAAATCCCGTAATAAGCCGATGGCCCGCCAGCGCGTAACACTGGCTCTGCTAGTGCAGTTTGGTAAATGCCATCAGCACTGAGTAAGTGCTTTTCAATGTGTACTGCAACCACTTCACCGAGTACCAACCAGGTATCAATTTTGTCGCCATTAGCTGCAGTAAGTTGAATACATTGAGTTAATTTACATTCAAAGTTGACTGGGCTTTCGGCGACTCTATCTGCCGCGACAATATTACCGGCCATTGGTGTTAACCCTGCAAATTCAAACTCGTCAGTACCGCGAGGCAACGCCGCTGAGGTTAGGTTCATTTGCTCGGCTAAAGTGCGAGTGGTTAAGTTCCACACAAACTCGCCTGTTTCAACAATATTGGCCACACTGTCTTTCCAGGCAGTACTGGCAAAACCAATGAGCGGAGGGTCATAGTTAAAGCAATTAAAAAAGCTATATGGGGCTAAGTTTCGCTTACCCTGGGCATTACGCGTTGAAATCCAGCCAATAGGGCGTGGGCCAATAATCGCATTTAATGGATTATGTGGTAAACCATGGCCTTTACGAGGCTCATAAAAAAATCGTTCATTTGTGTTCATGACATGTCCCTTTTTAGGACGGCAACAATGCGGTCCATAATAAGCGCAGACCCACAACTATCATCAAACCTAGAATGATCTGCTTAAATTGTTTTTCATTAAATTTATCCTGAATACGCAAACCTAGTTTTATCCCAATCCAAGCAATAGGCGCAAGCATTACCGACACCGTCAAATTACCCAGATTGATTTGCCCTAGCATTGAATAAGGGATGAGTTTGACCACATTCACAACGGCAAAAAACATCACAGCAGTACCAAGATATTGAGTTTTGGGTAAACGTAGCGGAATTAAGTAAGCATTGAGTGGTGGACCACCGGCATGAGCAACAAAGCTGGTAAACCCAGCAAGCGTGCCGCATACTCGGCCAATTAAGGCTGACGGTTTACGCTGCGACCACTCACCAAATGTTAATCCATATATGCCAAAGCCTAATGAAATAATGCCCAAAAGTCCGCGAAGATACTGCTCATTAAGTTGATCAAACAATAAATAAGCCACCGCAATACCGACAATGGCCGCGGGCAGTAAAATCAATAATTGCTGATTGCTTTGTTTATTCCACCACGAGCGGACACTTAAAAAGTCCATATATACAAGCAAAGGGAGCATGACCGCAGCAGCTGCAGCAGGGCTGATGGCAAGAGCTAATAACGGCACAGTTAACCCTCCTGCGCCGCCAGCAAAACCTGATTTAGAAATGCCGGTAATGAGCACTGCGGGTATGGCGACAAGCCAAAATATAGGGTCGGTTAACATTGCTGCCTCTGTAAAATCATTTGCCTAGCAAAACCGCTACGATATCCATTTAGCTTCCATATTGCACTGCGGTAAACGATTTGAGCAACCGTGTTTTGCGAAATAGACATAACAATCTACCAAGGAGAACAGCGAACAATGATGTATTGGTGTTGATAATACTAACGCTCACATCGAGTATTTCGGTGTGAGCATAAAGTTGTAGTGTATTGTAGTGGATGTGTATTTTTAAAATAACCTGAGCTCAGGTTTAAAATAGCCACTGATAAGTAAAGCCAGCTAATATTGCCATTGTGATAATCACGCCAACAAAGGCAATCACTAGCTGATTTTTAAAAATGGCTTTAAGTAAAATAACCTCCGTTAAACTGGCGCCCGCGCTGCCAATAATCAGTGCCATAACGGCACCCAGCCCCATACCTTTTGCCGCTAATGCAGCACTTAACGGAATAACCGCTTCTGCACGGATGTATAGCGGAATACCAATCACTGCCGCCACAGGTATCGCAAATGGGTTGTCACTATTGGCATATTTAGCCACTAACTCGGTTGGCATAAAACCATAAATTGATGAGCCTATTGCAATACCGCCAATTAAATACGGCAACACTTTTTTAAAGTCGCTCCAGGTACTTAACCAAATGGCTTTCTATTTATTGATGGGTTCAGATTTACCACCACAAATGGATTTACACCCTTTTGCGGCAGGGGCTAAGTAGGCTTCTGGTTTGATGTATTTTTCAAAACCAAGCTTTTCTAAGCTGTAGCCTGCAATAACCGATACCCCCATGGCGATGACAAAATAAAATAGGGTCACCTTAAGTCCAAATGTCACCGCAAATAAACCAATAATGATGGGGTTAAGTAAAGGGCTGGCAAATAGAAATACCATCATGGTGCCAAAGCCTGCTTTTGCCCTTAATAAACCTTTTAAAAATGGGATTGTTGAACAAGAACAAAAGGGGGTTATGGCTCCTAAAAAACCTGCAATAACATAGCCTTTTCCGTGTTTATCGCTCAAAATTGCTTGGATTTTATGTGGTGAAATATAAGTTTGCAGTACCCCGACTAAATAGCTGATAAGTAAGAATAACGTGGTTAATTCTACGGTTAAAAACACAAACATATTTAAGGTTTCTTGCAGCATAATATTGACCTGAGTTAGATTAACTATATTTCTAGAAAGATCGAAATATATAGTTCAATGATAGCGAGATCAAGTTATTTCTAGTATTATCGAAATATAAATTTTATTAAGGTGTCGTTATGGATATCGGTTTTATTGCTAAAGCATTGAAAGAATTAGGTCATCCTACAAGATTGATGATTTACCGTGCGGTTGTACGTGCGGGCTATCAAGGGATTGCTGTGGGGGGGTTACAGCAAAAACTAGACATTCCAGGGTCTACATTGTCACACCACGTGTCTAGCCTAGTGTCGGCGGGGTTAATGACACAGCGTCGCGAAGGGAGAACATTATTTTGTATTGCAGAATATGATACCTTGCAGTCAGTCATCGGTTTTTTACAAGATGAATGTTGTGCTGATGAGCAAAAACCAGCGGTATGAACCTTGCCGCTGAATATATCAAGGAATACATAAGGTAAACCATCATGATTTCATTGGATGAATGGCAACAACACGGACAGTTTGAACAATTTAATGGTCAGCAAATCTTTACTCGTACAGGAGGCCTGCCTTCTGCGCCGGCATTATTGCTTATTCATGGTTTTCCCAGCGCCAGTTGGGATTGGGAAGGCATGTGGCAACAACTCACTGAACGATATTATGTGATTACCCTTGATATGTTAGGTTTTGGCTTGTCTGATAAACCTAAAAATAGCGAGTATTTGATTAGCCAACAGGCCGATATTTATCAGGCGCTTTTAGCCAAGTTAGGCATGAGTGAATATCATATTTTAGCCCATGATTACGGCGATACCGTTGCACAAGAGTTATTGGCAAGACAAGTTGATGGGAACTGCAAAATACACATTAACAGCGTGTGTTTATTAAATGGCGGCTTATTTCCTGAAACCCACAAACCGGTATTGATTCAAAAGTTATTGTTATCGCCCTTGGGATCGTTTGTGGCGAAAAAGATCACCAAGCAAAAATTTGCCGCCAACTTACACCATATATTTGGCCCAGCAACCCCGCCAACGTCAGAGGTTGTCGATACGCTTTGGCAACTATTAACCCATAATGATGGTATCGCAGTGATGCACAAACTCATCACCTATATGACTCAACGCAAACAACATCGTCAACGTTGGGTTGGAGCGCTGGTGAACAGCCCTGTACCAGTCAAACTGATCGCGGGCGCATTAGATCCGATCTCAGGTCAGCACATGATCGATCGCTATGGTCAATTGATCTCCAATGCAAATATCACCACCATGCCGACACTCGGCCATTACCCTCAAGTGGAAGATGCCACTGCCATCACTGCGGCGTATTTACAGTTTAGACAGAGTATTGAGTGAGTTAATGTCACAGTAGAGAACAATAAAGTTGTCATACCTAATTGATATTATTACTTTGTAATTGTTTTTATTATTTGAGAATACACATCATGCATGTCTTTACCATTATCTGTGTATTAGCCTGCGGGCTATTTACGAGCATTAATTGTTTTGCTGCGAGTTTAATTCCTACTGCTGCTGAAAAACCCTATGTATTATTGGTCTCAATAGATGGTTATCGCTTTGATTATAATCGACTACATAGCCCTCAGCACCTCACTGAATTTGCTAAGCATGCCGCTCAGGTCACTCATCTTATCCCCTCATTTCCCACTGTGACCTTTCCAAATCACATTACTCTTGTTACTGGGCTGTATCCTGCGCATCACGGCATCGTTTCCAACCATTTTTATAACCATGAACTGCAACTGCCCTATAGCATGAAGATTAAACAAGCGGTAACCGATGGCCGTTTTTACCATGGCGTGCCATTGTGGTCGCTAGCGGGACAGCAAGGCTTAAAAAGTGCGACCTATTTTTGGCCGGGTTCAGAAGCGAATATTGCGGGGCAGCGTCCTGATTATTGGCTGCCTTATAATGGTGATGCACCTAACCATGAAAGAGTCGAGAAAGTTTTACAATGGTTTAATTTACCTGAAGCAGATCGCCCCCAGTTTGTGACTTTGTATTTTTCTGAGGTAGATACCGCAGGACATCATTTTGGCCCAACATCGAACAAGACTTATCAAGCAGTGCAAAACATTGATAAAGCCATTGGACAATTGTTAATCGGCATTAACGCGCTACCTTTTAAGGTGAATGTGATAATTACGTCTGATCATGGCATGGCAAATGTTGCCGATTTTCCACGTGTGTACACGGACAAATTATTCGCCGGTAATGACGCATTAAAAGACAGATTTAAATTTAATAACGATGCCGCATTTTCGTTAATCACCGCCACAGGGGAAAATAAACAACAAGATTTAAATGCGTTAGAAGCACTCACGCAACAAGTCCCCGGATTGCACTTTTATCGTCAGAAAGAGATGCCTGCTTATTTGCACTTTAGTGATAACCCATCAATTGAAGATGCGGTGTTAATCAGTAATCAACATTATATAACCCGTTCTGATGCCAAGGCCGGTGTGACAGGTAAACACGGCTATGATGCTAGTGTCGTAACAGATATGAACACAGTGTTATACGCTCAAGGGCCTGCTTTTAATCAGCAACATATTGACCGCGCCGATAATATCCACCTTTACCCGCTTATTGCACATATTTTAGGCTTAACCATTAACGAGCCGATTGATGGTGAGTTAACGGTTTTGGCGCCTTTGTTGGCTCAGTAAATTGAACTTACGCAATAGCAGTAATGCTTTATCAGGATTGATCTCGAGTAGCGAACTAGGACTAAGCCCTACCTTATGCTCAAACTAGAACATTTGTTCACAAATCATTACTAGACAGTATCACGCGTTGCAGGATAACGTTAATCTATGGTTATAAATCGCTATCAAACCATCACGTTTATCACTTTTATTAATAGGTAACGCGACACATGAAAACTGCCATTGAGTATTACTTTACCAGCCTTTCTCCCTATGCCTATTTAGGTCACCATACGTTTACCGCCATTGTGGCAGAGCATCACACCGCCATTGATTATAAGCCGATAAAACTTGGCAAACTGTTTGCCGAACGAGGCGTGTTACCGGTAAAGCAACGCTCGCAAGCAAGGCAAGATTATCGTTTAATTGAGTTAGCACGCTGGTCTAAAAAGCGCCAATTGCCGCTTAATCTTCATCCGGCTTTTTTCCCGGCAGACCCAAGCCTAGTCGACAAATGTACTATTGCGCTTCAACAAATGGGGCAAAACCCCGCTGAGTTTGTCGCGCAAATGCTGGCGGCATGTTGGGCAAAAGATCAAAATATTGCAGATGTTGCATTGATACAGCAGATCCTCACATCATTACAGCTTGATGCAGATAAGGTTATTGCGCAGGCATCGTCGAGTGAAATTGAAGCGATATACGAAGCCAATACTACGGCTGCGATTGAAAAAGGTTTGTTAGGTGTGCCAACCTACGTATATCAAGACGAGCCATTTTGGGGCCAGGATAGACTTGAGCTGTTGGCCGACAAACTAGCTCAATAGTGGTTTTACGGTAATAAAAAACAAATGGCTATGCTGACGTTTATCACGTCGACATAGCCATAAATCATAAATCGCGGAGACAAAGCCTGTTTGCTTAAGCGGCATGGCACTGCGATTTTTTAATGTCGCAGCCTTTACTGTGGTAACGCGTTAAACTCGGCTCTAATCTGTTCAATTCGTTCACGGTTAACGCCAAAGTCTGAGTGACCAACACGTGAGGCCGATCTTACCTGGATCATGATTTTACCTGACTCAACTGACGGAAAGTAAAACTCAACATCGTCAACAAAGCGCATAATCTGCGAGGTAAATTCAACCCGAATATAATTATCTTCTACCACGACAATACTCGCTCGTTCAGCCGCTTTTAATACGTGCAATAAGCCTACTTGAGCTTGTTGAGACGTGCCGCTAAATTCAATCGGTTCAATATAATGCTCTTCGTCTGCAGTTGCTTGCTGGCTATTCACGCAATTAGGTGAATCAGGGCAGGGCATAAATTGGCCATCATTAACTCCCAGAGTTGGCACAGTGCCAGAGCAACCCATTAAAAGCACCATAGCAAGTACCAGTATTGAAGTGTGTTTATACATTTTGCTTCCCTTTATGTGTAAAACGTCTTGTGTTTGCGGTTATCGGTATCAACAGCGTAATTGATCTTATGTTGTCTACAGTAAAACAATAAGTTGCGCTTAACAATGTGCTATTCGCCGCTTCTTTTTTTATGCATGATAATGAACTATGGAAGATATTAATAAATAATTTAGTGGGATTAAAAGCCACCAAAGAATTGTTATCGACTTTGAGTGTTGTGCCCGCATGTCGTAGTCTTGATTGTGTCAGTGTGTGGCCCTAATGACGTTGATCGATTTTATTAAACTTTTTCCACAGCCATTTGCTGGCTATGGCGAGTAGATAAGTCCCTCCGGCCACTTGAATAACTGTTGCTCCTGCAGGAAGCTCTGGTCCGTAGCTTAAAGCGATGCCACTGACCGTAAACAAGAAGCACAATGACGTTGCTATAAGCATGGCTATCCACAGTCGCTGGGCAAAATGCAGTGCAGTCGCTGCGGGTAGAGTCAGAAGGGCAATCACCATCACCAGGCCAACCACTTGGGTTAGTAAGACTACCGTTAGCGAAATGAGTACAAGTAGTAAGGTGTGATAAGCGCGTACGCGGATCCCACGCAGTTTTGCGAGTTCGGGTTGAAAACTGATCACCAAAAACTTGTCATAAAACAGCAGCATTAGAATGACAATCACCGCATCCAACACTGCCATATGTTGCAGATCGGCTGTACCAATCATCAAAATATTGCCAAAAAGATAGCTCATCAAATCTTCGTAGTATCCGGGCGTGGCTGTAATAAAGCTGATCCCGACAGCCATTCCTATGGCCCATATGGCAGATAGGACAGTGTCTTCACGTTGTCGTCCAGAAGCCGTGACCGCCGCGACAATAAGCGCTGCAATGACTGCTGCCACCGTAGCACCCAGCAGCGGAGTCATCCATTCTATGTCGTGTACGCGTTGCAAGTAACGCGCCGCTCCCATGCCCCCTAAGACGCAGTGTGCAATTGCCCCAGCCACATAAGTTGCCCGGCGTGCCACCACAAAGCTGCCGACAACCCCGCAGGCCAGTGACGCCAATAAACCGCCTACAATGGCATATTGAAGAAACGTATGATTAACAAGGTGTTCCCAGAACAAGCTCATAAACGCGTCTCCTTGCCGTGGTGTGGTTCACACATCACACTGCTAGCGTCATGGACATGACAGTCTTGCGCATGCTGAATTACGGTCATATCACCTCGATGAAATGCGCTAAGTTGTCCTTCAGTGATTTCGTCAACGCGAACAAGCGATGCCGAGCGGTTTACGCAGGCTAAATGTGAAGCATGACGAGTTACCACGTTAAGGTTGTGCGATACCACCACAATGGTCATTTGCTTATTCAGTTCGTGCAACAGCTCATAAATTTGGTGTTCAACATTGGTATCAACGTTGGCGGTAGGTTCGTCGAGTATCAGTAGTTCGGGGTCTGACACTAACGCCTGTGCGATGAGTGCTCGTTGGCGCTCACCTCCCGATAAATGTGCTAAAGAGCGATGGCTCAAATGGGCAAGGTTCACCCGTTCAAGCGCTTCAACTGCTTTAATGCGATCGCGCCGCCGGTAAGGCCCAAACCAATGTCGATCCGCTCGTCCCATAAGCACGACATCAAGTGCGCTTACCGGAAATTCTGGATCGAAACTCAGATGTTGCGGTACATATCCAATACTGTGTCTACGGCGCTCAGGCGCTTCGTCGAAGACCTTTACCGTCCCGCGGCTTGGTTTTAGAAGCCCTAAGGTAAGTTTTACCAGTGTGGTTTTACCGCCGCCATTGGGTCCAACTACACCCACCAAACTCTTGTTGGGTATAGACAGGTCGATGTTGTGTAAAACTTCTTGTTGATCATATGCAAAGCAAACATCTCTGAACTGTATTACGACATTGTCCATCTTCAAAGCCTTTGTTAATCCTGCTGTTGCAGCGCTTCAAGCACGGTAGTGGCAACTTGTTGTAAATTACCAATGTAATCTCGTGCAAGAGGGTCAATTGGCACAACTACACCATTGATTGCCTTAGCGATGCGGTTGGCCGAAGCCATGTTAAATTGCGGTTGAACAAAGATAACGCGCACATCTTCATTTTGCGACAGTTCTACCATTCTGATCAATTGTCTGCCACTGGGTTCTTTTCCTTCAACTTCAATAGATTGTTGCTCGAGCCCATAGGCATCAGCAAAATATCCCCAAGAAGGGTGAAATACCATAAAGGTTTTACCCTTTACTGGGGCCAATGCCTTGGTAAGCAGCGCATCGAGTGCATCTAAATCCTTCAATAGCTCGGCGAGATTTTTCTCATAGTCAGCTTTGCCCGCAGGGTCTTTTTTAATGATTGCCTCAGCAATGGTGCGGGCCTGCAGTTTAACAAGTCGCGGGCTGAGCCAAATGTGTGGATCGTTACCTTTAATCGTGATCCCTTTACGTGTATCAACAATATGAAGCTGCTTGGTCATTGAGTCGATTTTTGGAATAAATGCATTTTCGAACGGGACACCAACACGAAAGAAGAGTTCTGCCTCCGATAAGGCGGCCATTTGACGTGGCGTCGGTTCGTAAGTCGCAGGGCTGCTCCCCGGTGTCACTAACGCCTGAACTTGCACCCGATCTCCGCCAATTCGGTCAACAAAGTACTCTTGCGGAAGGATACTGGTGACGATAGTGAGCTTGTGCTCTTTTGCTGAATTGGCCGTGAGGCTTTGAGATTCATCATCACTGAAAGAGTTGAACAGGGTAAAAGCGAAGCCAATCAAAAAAAGGGCTGCAGCTATTCCCGTTAAGGCTTTTAAAGATTTGCTCATTACATATTCCTTAAGCGGATCATCTTAATGACAGGTAAAGTGGAAATTATTGTTACGTTGGTATGAGTGTTCAGCATGGCATGAGTTTATTAGTTAAAGCCCATTTTGTAAGCTCACCAATTAAATTTTATCCTGTCATTAAACGTTAACCTCTAACCAATGGCAAGGACTTATCGGCAAAGATAAGACAGAAAAAATCTGCTAGTCCTTTTTATTAATAAAGGGGCAAACCGATGAGTAACAAACATCAAATATATTAGCTTTCGTATGACGCTTTAATAGCGTATTTCTGTATTGAATCACTCTAATTTTTGGTGGGGTAGATTCTACGTTTTTATTCAAAGAGACTTAATCGGTTATCAATGAGAAAAATGAATAAAAAAGTTAACGAGCAAACTTCCCATGGGTTAAAAAATGCAGTACCTGTGCTATTACAGTCTTATTTCTCATCATAAACGGGTGAGTAACAGGGATTGAAATATGATCGCTCATGCCATCAAGTTGAGTATTAACCACAGAGACTTTACCGTCATTAGGACTGGGTAATAGGCTTGATAACAATAAGTTGATACTGCGCGTGCCTGCAATAATCCCAACATCAAAATTGGCTGCGCCAAGCATACGAGGAAGATCAACTAAGCGGGTGCCAAGCTGCATACCTGCAGGACCATTAATCAGTTTGAACCCGGGGAGGCTTTTTAAGCGATCAACAACCTCGCTTCCTTGGTTTGGGGGGCCGAGCATCACCACTCGACCTAAATTTTCAATAGTGTGTAAATGCAGATATTGCCTAACTAAAATCCCCCCCATTGAATGGGTGACAAAGTGTACCTTACTGCCTTTTGGACACTGTTCGAGCGCGGCAGTAACAGCATCTTCAGCTAATTGCGCAATGTGATATTGAGTCGACGGGTATGAAAAGTTAATGATGTGATAGCCCGCAGTAGTCAAGGCCGAGGCTAAAGTGGTCATCGAACGATGCGTTCTTGCTAAACCGTGCAGTAAAATAACACATTCAACTGGTGCTGTATGAGTAGCGGTCAAAGTAGCCTCCTTTGTTTTTTTAATAGGTTATATCATGTTTATTTAGTTTGATGATTTGTCATTATTAAGTAACTATGCATTGAAAATCAATGTTAATAGATTGTTAGTTTGCGAGGTTTTAACGTTATTTTTTTATATTTAACACGCTATTTATCGCTCTAAATATGCCAGTTACTTATTTTTTATATCTTTTTGTGTGTGTTAAATATTATAGTTGTTTTTAATTTAGGATAATTAACTATTATCAACATAAATGTCATTTCTACGTGCTGTTCAAATGTATTTTTTTGTCCAGTAAAAAATAAAAAGGATGCTTTTTACTTATTAAACAAAAGAATTATGAATCTATGCCGATAAGTATATTTAGATCTTATGAATATAAACATGAATAGAGTTCACACTTCAGAGTTTTATTCGTAATTAATAATAATCAATTAAACTGAATTATGTTAAAATGATCATGTAATGGACTGTATTATCAAATAACATATTGGGAAAATAATTAGTTTTCAAACCTTTGATTTCAAAGGGTAAAGAGAGTGTTTAATGGCAAGGGTCTCAAAAATTTCTACATTTTCAAATGAGCTCTCACATTGGCTAAATTGGCAATGTAGCATGATCTCAGGTGTTAAATGTGGAGGAATATTTCTAAGCTCACCATCAGACGAAGATGAGCTGCAAAATATCGCATTTTGGCCACACACAACATCGCTTTCTCCCACGCTCAAACCCATCGCTGCTAACACGGTTAACTCTGGAGTTGCTGGCGTTCATAAAGCCGCTAATCACGAATCACAGCCTGTAGATTATGTTACTCAGCCCTTAATCGAGCAGGGGCAAGTTGTGGGTTCTGTCGTATTGGCCCTTACTGTTCGTTCGGAGCAACAATATCAAGCCGTATTGCAATTATTGCAATGGGGTACTGTGTTTTTGGAGAAGTTGCTCAAACAGGCTAATCATCAACCTGTTGATGACGCTTCGCTTGCGCTAAATGCTGTGGCGTTACTGTCCGAGAATGAGCCTCTGGCTGTTATGGGCTACCATTTTTGTAATTTCCTCGCCGATCATTTCAACTGCTCGAGAGTACAACTCGGACTGAATAAAGGCTTGCAGGTGCAAGTGCTAAGTGTTTCGCACCAACTTCATTTTGACCGACGTATTGAGCGTATCAGACAAGTTGAATTTGCAATGGAGGAATGCATAGAACAGAACCAAAATATTGTTATTTCTGCCCCATCACATGAAGCCTCCACGGTTATTAAGACACATACACAACAGTTGCTAAGTGATAAAAATGAAGCTGTATGTTCCCTTATTTTACGTAATGGTGAGACATATATGGACGCTCCCGGTGAGTCAAGGTAATACTCTGCTCACCCAAGGCTTTTTTGGG
>NZ_BMQI01000010.1 GCF_014648035.1 Shewanella algicola
CGGTGACCTTCCTACAGAGGACTTTCACCTCATTAGTTCATGCCCATGCTGGGCGTACACAAAAGTTTTCAAGCGGACACTGCCAAGAGCGGGCAGCGCCGCTTAAAACGGTGTTACATGCAAAGGAATCATCGTGTCATCTGACGATTGGTATAGAAATAAAGATTGGAACGAATCAATCGAAGAGAATTTCTACTCGAAGTTAAAGAGAGCGAGATCGCAAAGGGATCAATACCTGGTAATTCAGGCTCTAACTCTGACTGAAAGGCACCCAGAAATATCACTTCGCTTAGTAGATGAATATTTCGAATCGAGAAAAGATCAATATGATGACGTTAGAGCCTTGTTGGCAAAGGCAGATGCTCTTATCGCGCTAGATAACCTTGAAAAAGGTATTTCCGCCTACCAAGAGATACTAGAGCGAGAAAGAGATTTTCCAAATCACCAAACAGGGGTATATCTTGATTATCCATATTTGGTGGCAACAAAAAAAATTGAAAATGAGTATGCCAACGCGCTCAACGTGTTGAACGAGCACATTGATAGGCTTACTTTCCCATTAGATTATTACAAATGGCATGCTTCCAAAGCACTTATTAATAATGACGGCTCCGAAGCAAAAAAAGCGCTCGACGCAGCCGAGGTTAAAAAATCAGGTTTTAGTTTTCACCAAAACGTTGGTTTAGTAGGTAAAGAGCATGAAAGAACAATCAAGCGCCTGTGCAAAATCAGTAAAACATGGCCACCCACCCCAAGTGGATAAATATCGAACAACCAACTAGGCTTAGTTACCTTTAACTCAGACAGGTTATCTAAGATGGCCAGACCAAGACAAACTATCGTTAGCCTAGAAGATACACCTTACTATCACTGTTGTTCGCGTGTGTTGCGTAAGGCATTTCTTTGTGGAATTGATAATTCAACGGGCGAAAATTTTGAGCATCGGCGCGAATGGGTAGATGCGCGCATTCTTAAAAATAATAAAACATGGCCACCCACCCCAAGTGGATAAATATCGAACAACCAACTAGGCTTAGTTACCTTTAACTCTGACTGGTAATTTAAGATGGCCAGACCAAGACAAACTATCGTTAGCCTAGAAGATACGCCTTACTACCACTGTTGCTCACGGGTGGTACGTAAGGCATTCTTGTGTGGAATAGATAATTCAACGGGCGAAAATTTTGAGCATCGGCGTGAATGGGTAGATTCACGCATACTTGAGTTAGCGACCATCTTTGCCATAGATATTTGTGCTTATGCTGTGATGAGTAACCACTTGCATGTAGTGTTAAAGGTTGGTGCAGACAAAGCGAAACAGTGGTCAGATAAAGAAGTGCTTATACAGTGGCACAAAGGCTTTAAAGGTACGTTACTCACGCACAAATACCTAAAAGAGGAAGACCTTAATCAGTTTGAACTGCAAACGGTTAATGAGTGCATTACTGAATACCGTAAGCGCTTAATTGATATCAGTTGGTTTATGCGTTCACTCAGTGAGCCCATCGCCAGAACAGTAAAACATGGCCACCCACCCCAAGTGGATAAATATCGAACAACCAACTAGGCTTAGTTACCTTTAACTCAGACAGGTTATCTAAGATAAAGGGCCAGACCAAGACAAACTATCGTTTAAAACATGGCCACCCACCCCAAGTGGATAAATATCGAACAACCAACTAGGCTTAGTAAAATAATATGGCCACCCACCCCAAGTGGATAAATATCGAACAACCAACTAGGCTTAGTTACCTTTAACTCAGACAGGTTATCTAAGATGGCCAGACCAAGACAGACAATCGTTAGTTTAGAAGATACGCCTTACTATCACTGTTGTTCGCGTGTGGTGCGTAAGGCATTTCTTTGTGGAATTGATAATTCAACGGGCGAAAATTTTGAGCATCGGCGCGAATGGGTAGATGCGCGCATTCTTGAGTTAGCGACCATCTTTGCTATTGATATCTGTGCTTATGCTGTGATGAGTAACCACTTGCATATAGTGTTAAAGGTTGATGCAGACAAAGCGAAACAGTGGTCAGATAAAGAAGTGCTTATACAGTGGCACAAAGGCTTTAAAGGAGAAAAATAACATGGCCACCCACCCCAAGTGGATAAATATCGAACAACCAACTAGGCTTAGTTACCTTTAACTCAGACAGGTTATCTAAGATGGCCAGACCAAGACAAACTATCGTTAGCCTAGAAGATACACCTTACTATCACTGTTGTTCGCGTGTGGTGCGTAAGGCATTTCTTTGTGGAATTGATAATTCAACAGGTGATAACTTTGAGCATCGGCGCGAGTGGGTTGATTCACGCATTCTTGAATTGGCGACCATTTTTGCTATCGATATCTGTGCTTATGTCGTGATGAGTAACCATTTGCATGTAGTGTTGAAAGTCGATGCTGATAAAGCAAAACAGTGGTCAGATAAAGAAGTGCTCATTCAATGGCACAAGGGCTTTAAGGGCACGTTACTCACGCACAAATACCTTAAAGAGGAAGACCTTAACCAGTTTGAACTTCAAACGGTTAATGAATGCATTACTGAATACCGTAAGCGCTTAATTGATATCAGTTGGTTTATGCGCTCACTCAGTGAACCCATCGCCAGAATGGCCAATAAAGAAGATAAGTGTACAGGCAGATTCTGGGAAGGACGTTTTAAGTCTCAGGCACTGCTTGATGAAGCTGCAGTATTAGCTTGTATGGCTTATGTCGATTTAAACCCTGTCAGAGCCAAAATGGCCGCAACCCCAGAAACCTCTGATTACACCAGTATTCAACGACGTATACACTCCGCAATGAAAGGGGAGCAACCATCAGGACTATTACCGTTTGTGGGTAATGAGCGACTCAATATGCCTAACGGACTCATGTTCAGCGTGAAAGACTACATTGTACTGGTTGAAGATACTGGCCGCATTATTCGAGAAGATAAGCGTGGCGCAATTAGCTCAAGCAGTCAGGGCATTCTGAATAGGCTCAACATCCCTGCAGAGAATTGGCTTAAAATCACTACAGAGTTTGGTGCATTATTTAAAGGTGCTGTCGGTGCATTGCCTGCGTTAACCGAATACTGTGAGCATCTAGAGCGAAAACGACGACAAGGCGCTGCAAATTGTCAGCGCTGGCTGCAAGCTTAAGTAAACAGACTAAAAATATTGTTTATCCACTGCTTGATTGATATCAGGTCCCTAGACGTGCGCTACGTTTAGCGTTTTCCCCCCTGCAGCCTTCGTATAATCTTAAGTGGTCATATTTTTAGATTGAATTTGTCGATTTGAGCAATACGAAATACGTAGATTAGTGCTCAGATGATTAAAAATAAAAGTCGTTATGCTTATCTATACAATCATGGGTGGCAGCTTTAATGTGGTTAGTCACCTACATCGATGCGATATCCATTGCGACCTGCGGCTTTAGCGGCATACATGGCTTTATCGGCGCGGTCGTATAAGTTGTCTGCCAGTTGCTCTGGGATGGATTCGGCAATCCCTAAGCTGCATTTTATGTCGTATTCGGTTAATTGAGCATGTTTTGGCATCATGTCAATAATTCGCTGACAGACTATTTCAGCAGCTTGTGTGTCACCTTGAGTGATAATCACAAACTCGTCACCGCCAATTCTAAATGCCTGGTCGGTATTACGAATGGCTTCGTTAATTAATTCGGCAAAGCCCACTAAAACATAATCGCCAGCTTTATGGCCATGTATGTCGTTAAGTTGCTTAAATTTATCCAGGTCAATCACCACCAATGACACTTGACCTTGGTATCGATTAGCCCGTGCCAATGCTGTCACAATAGCTTGGTTATAATAATAGCGATTGCCTAAGCCTGTTAATGAGTCAAACATGGCTTGTGTAGACATGCTTTGATACTTAAGTGCATTGTTTAAGGGCTGAATCAATATCTCTTCTAATCGACTTAACGTATTTAATTGAGCCGTGCTGAGTGGAGTCGCAAGCTGATAAATCATGTTAAATTGGTCTTGTTTATCTGCAACCGTTCGTTGCAGTTCAATACCGTAATGACGTCCCCAAACAAATTTTTGTTTGTCTAGGGTCAACTGTAATCCTTTAATCGGCAAATGTTGTCCTAGAATTTTGCCGAAACAGGCAAAAACTGTCCTAGGATCTAAACTTCCATGTAGCTGTTGAATAACTTGAATAAGATCTAAATCAGAGTCCATATTCAAGTAAGCGTCTGAACGGTACCAGTAATCTTCAGGATACAACTCTGTAGCGAGTGCAAAATCCATGGTATTTTCTCCAGTACGTGACAACTAATTACTTTGTTTATAGCAATAATCGTGCCTATGAAAAAAATTCTATATTTATTAGTTGTTTGATGATTTACTGTAGAGGTTAGCTATTCGTAAATTCCCTTTCGACATTTTTTTGACAAGGAGCCTATACCGTAATGGAACACAGCATTTTTATTCATATTCTCTCAATGCTTGTGATTGCGATCGTGGCGATTGCATTATTACGCCGTATTGGTTTACCTGCCATATTGGCCTACTTGTTAACGGGTGTGGTGAGCGGCCCTAGTGGCTTTCATTGGTTTACCCAGTTGCAAATGCAGTCAGTTGCCGAACTTGGTGTCGTGTTGTTGATGTTTACCCTCGGGCTTGAGTTTTCGGTGCCGAGGCTATGGGCAATGCGCCGCACTGTGTTTGGTTTGGGTAGCGCGCAAATGATTGTGACTGCATTGGTGGCCGGTGGGGTTGCCATGTTAGTAGGGCAAAACTTAGTGGCAGCTGTGGTCATTGGCTCGGCGATTGCGTTGTCATCAACCGCCATTGTATTAAAACTGATGAATGAACAAGGCTGGTTGCGTCGGCGCCATGGTGAGTTATCGGTCAGTGTGTTGTTATTTCAAGATTTAGCCGTCGTACCCTTGTTAATTTTAATGCCGTTATTGGCCAATGATGGCACCCAAATGAGCTTTAACGCCATAGCCTGGGGGCTGTTGTCCGGTATTTTGGCCTTTTTAGGCTTAATGTCGTTTGGTAAATGGATATTGCCGCGTATTTTTGATGAAGTCGCGCGGTCACGCTCAAATGAGCTGTTTGTACTTTCAACCTTAGTGGTGGCATTAGTTACCGGCGCGTTTACCCAGTGGCTGGGGTTGTCCATGGCGTTAGGGGCATTTATTGCCGGTATGTTGTTAGGTGAGAGTCAATATCGCAGACAGTTAGAAGCCGATATTAGGCCGTTTCGTGATTTGTTGATGGGACTGTTTTTTATCTCTATAGGCATGTTGCTCGACTTTAATTTAGTGATGCAATATTGGTGGCAAGTGCTGCTTATTTTAATCAGTGTGGTGTTGGCTAAAATAGTTATTGTGTATGGTTTACTGAAACTAGTGGGCGAGAAAGCTAAAATAGCATTAAGTACCGCGATTAGTTTGGGCCAGGTGGGTGAGTTTAGCTTTGTGTTATTGGCACTGGCAGTGAATTATCAATTGCTTGAAAACGAAGTCAGTACCGTATTAGTGGCGGTCGCAGTGATCTCAATGTCGATAGCGCCATGGTTAATTCGTCACAGTGTTGATGTTGCCAAAAAGCTCACCGGCGGAAACAACAAACCACAAGATGAACCGGTAGAAATCCGTTTGCCTGTGAGTGATGATAATGATTTAGTGCTGATTTTAGGCTACGGCCGAGTGGGGCAAACCATTGCCCGATTTTTAAAAACCGAAGCCGTACCCTATATGGTGATGGACCTTGATCCAACGCGTGTGACAGAGGCTAGAGCGGCAGGAGAAAACATATACTTTGGTGATGCTTGTCGTATGGCGTTATTAAAGAAAATGGGTATTCGTCAGGCTAGCCTTGTGGTGGTGACATTTTGTGAGCCAAGGCAATCAGAAGAGTGTCTTGCGGTAGCCAGAAAGCTCGCTCCCGAAGTGAAAATTTTAGTGCGCACTCGCGATGATAGTAATTTACATGAGCTTAAAGAGGCTGGGGCGACGCAAGTTATCCCAGAGTCTCTTGAGGGCAGTTTAATGTTGGTGTCGCAGGTATTATTTAAATGCGGCGTACCATTAGCGCGGATTATTAAACGGTTAGAGTCAGAGCGTCGTAACCATTACCAGTATTTACACGGTTTTTTCTCCGGTACCGAAACCGATTTTACCCTCGACTTATTGCACGCAGTATCGTTGGCTAATGGCGCCAGTGCGGTCGGGAAAACGGTGGCGGATATTCCGTGGCAAACCTTAGATGTTGAACTAAGAGCCGTACGTCGGCGTGGTGAAGAAATCGACCCACCACCAGCGGATTGGATTTTAAGGCGTAATGATATTTTGATGCTAGTGGGCAAACCGCGCAGCATTGAAAAAGCCGAAGAGTATTTATTACAAGGCTAGGGGGCGTTCTGCGTCAATGTTTTTTATGGCTCAAAGTGACAACGCAATCCAATTGCAGATGTTATTTTGCCAACAAAGCCCCGATGCAAAACTTATTTTTTGTATGCGCGGGAATTACAGCATCACCATCAATGTCTCTAAATCTATCAATCCATTAATCAACAAGAACCGTTTGAGATAGTGCAATATTGGTCAATATGGTGATGCGATAAGGCTTGCCTGATAATGCGTTAATGCATTTTAATCAAGTGGATTGGCTGTGCGCGCTATTGAGCAGGTGTACAAAATAACCGTAAACAAGTAATTGATAAGCTAGGTGATGTGGTTAACAGAAATCCGCTGCAAGATAATGCACTCTTGCTAGATTTAGCCCCTCGCTGAAAGGCTCTTAATGATTTCTAACTCTGAACGGGTTGGCCAAAGTATACAGGCGTATATCAAGGAAAATTAACGATCGCGCTTTGCTTGAATAAGCACATTTATTGCTCAAACATGAACAAACCAAAGAGACGGTTTAAGCCGTTGCCAGTAAAAGGAATACACTGTGAATCTAACTAAGTGGTTTTTTACCGCAGCTAAAAGTGTGGTGTTGCTAAGCCTATTGATTATCAGTCACGCCAGCATTGCTCATCAAATGAGTACCAGTTATTTGTCGGTAAACTTAGATCAACAAGGGCAATTGCAGGGCGCCTGGCAAGTACGTTTTTTCGATCTTTATCAAGTGATTGATATCGACCAGAATCAAAATGGCCAGTTAACCTGGGGCGAGCTACAGCGCAATCAGCTTGCGGTAACCCAATATTTACAATCAAATTTAATCATAAGTCGCAATCAAGACTGCAAACTGGTGTTTGATGTCGCCCAGCAAGTTGACCAACATGTTAACGAAGATTATTTAGTTACATCATTTAGTGGCCAATGCCAGAGTGGTGGCGCGCTAAAAATCGATTATCAAGCTTTTTTTGATGTCGATACCGACCATAAATCAATTGTGACGATTGATACTCCCGAGTATCAATATACACGGGTTATTAGTAACGATAACCGTACATTACTGATGAATTTGACCGAGAGCTCAACCTACGACACCTTCGCTGAATATGTGTACCAAGGAATGATTCATATTTGGAAAGGCACTGATCATATTTTATTTTTATTGGCCTTATTATTAACTTGCGTGCTTATTCGCGAGCAAACAATTTGGCAAGCAATTGAAAGCCCAATAAAAATATTCAAACAAACTGCATGGATTATTACGGCATTTACCTTGGCTCACTCGGTAACTTTAACGGCCACAGCATTAGGTATTTTAGATTTTAGTAGCCATTGGGTTGAACTTGGCATTGCTTTATCGGTCTTATTTGCAGCGCTTAATAATATTTGGCCGATTGTATTGCGCCTAGGTTGGATAACTTTTGGCTTTGGTTTGTTGCACGGTATGGGTTTTGCCGGTGTGCTTGGTGAGTTGGGATTACCTGAAAATCAAAAGTTATTGGCCATTTTAGCGTTCAATTTGGGTGTTGAAGTGGGCCAATTAGCCATTTTAGCCGTAGTGTTACCCATTCTGATTTTTTGCCGCCATCAACAATGGTATCGTGTGTGGGGCATGCAAATAGGCTCGGTTGCAATTGGTATAATGGCGGTTCAATGGTCGGTAGAGCGTTTTTAAACATGCTCATTCATCTTAACGACAGCCTCATTAGTATCCGTTAAATAATATGGCCATCAGCAAATTAGCATGCAGGTGGCGTTAATATTCAATTAAATAGAGGTAGAAGTTGTATTGGTTACAATTATTGGAACAATAGTGACACTCATAGCAGCGACATTTGCTATTTATCGACTGAATAAGTGTACACACAGTATTTACCTGTATATTCAACAGCATTACCCTGATGAATACCAACACTGTGATGCGCTTGGTCGTAACGCAGGAGGAGGGCGCCACAATACGTCGTTGTTTGTCATGGAGTCTTTTAATTCTGGTAAGCTGGCAAATATTGACGACCCAGCGTTGCAACAAATGCGTCAACGTCTCAGTCGCTTGAAAGCTCTATTAATTTTATCACCAACATTGATCTTTTTAACGGTAACCATCATTGCTGAGCCTTGGACTAATTAAACGCGTCGCAAGAGGTTTAGCCTGTCCTATCGGCAGATACCTTATCATTCTAGGCACTACATTCTGTTTGCGGTGAATGGTGCGTTTACTCAGCGCTATTGATATCAAGACAAATCTCGCTTAAGCCATAACATTTGGCGCACTAGCAGTACAGTCCTGCCCTCTTTGTCAATCAATGCTAAGGCTGGCTTTTGTTAATTAACCGAGCAGAGTCATAAACGGTAAACCCTTGCTCGTTGATATTCGTATCAATCTGCATACGGCTTTTGGATTTATTCGTCGATAATTCATCGATAACCATACGCAAAAGCTAGATATTACATGTTTTCTTCCATAGAATGGTAAGTTAACTTTTTGTCAGCAGTGATAATTTCTGCTGGGTTTTTATTAGGTATATTGATGTCGGCGAAACTGTTTAATCTTCCCATTAAGCTTTCATTAGAGATGATTGCGAAATTGTTTTCGGCCACGCAAATTCAAAAAGCACAAAACTACTTGATCCAGGGTCGAGTACTTGAAGTGACTGCCAGCAGTAATAACCATGATATCGAAGCTTATGTCGAAGGCTCTGCAGATGAGCCTTACCGTCAAGAAATCACCCTCGTTAATGTAAACCACAAAATTGTAATGCGTTCGCATTGTACTTGCCCTGTGCGCACCAACTGCAAACACGTTGCCGCTGCGATGCTGGCGCTGGTGGACAAAAAGCCCGTAGAAGAGCAGCGTATCCACCAGTGGTTACGTCAGCTTGACGAGCAAAAAACGGTGACTGACTTTGAAGATGAGGAAGAAGAGAAAGACCGCATTATTTATGTGCTGTCTAGCGATCCAAACGGTATCTTTGTCGAATTTAAGCGCAGTAAACTCAATAAAAAAGGTCAATATAACAAAGGCAGTAAGCTGGCGTTAACCGATATTCGTTACAGTATGCCGTGGTGGATTGCCCCTGAAGACAAGCAAATTATTAGTTTATTACTTTCATCTAATAATCACGGTTCAAAAATCTATATCGACGGCGAAATATCCTATTTAGCCTTAACCAAAATGCTTGCGGAACAAGTGTGCTTTTGGGAAGAAAATCGTACCCCGTTAACCTGGGCAAAATCAATTGCGCCTGAGTTTATTTGGTGTGAGATGGATAAAAAGCACACACAAATGCAAATGCGCATGCCTGGTCTTGAAAACTGGGAGTTTATTGCCACCGAGCCACCATTATATGCCGAACTCGATTACCTACGCTTAGGCAAAATCGACACTGATTTATCGGCCAAAAAGCTTAGTTTATTGCAACATATGCCGCCTGTACCATTGGCTCAAGTGGACCAAATTAGCCACAAAATGCTGCAACACTTTTCGCCTAAAACTGTGCCTGTGCCAAGCGAAATTGATTTTTGCGAAATCAACGACCCACTCAAAACCAAACTGATTTTTACTCGTGAAATCTATGCCAATAATCCTGTATTGCAACCGGTGATCCGGGTTGAGCAGCATTATGGTGATGTCAGTTTTAATGCCTCATTGAAACCAGAACGTATTAGCCTGGTTAAAAAGGGCAGTGTTCAATATCAAGTGCATCGTCAAGTCGACCAAGAGCTCGCCATTTTACAAGCGTTAACTGAAGCCGGCTTAGTGACGTTTATTCCGAGTGAGTATGGTAAGCAACCTGAATACTTTTTAAGTGTTGGTTTATTGCCTGAATCGATTTTCGAATGGTCTGACTTAACTGAAAACGGCCTTGATGCATTAACGGCGTTGGGTGTAGACATTGAGTTTGAAGATGATTTTGACTTAAAAATTGTCGATGCGCAGTTAGATGTTGATTTGGTTGACGATGACGAGTCTGGCTGGTTTTCGCTGTCGCTAAGCGCCGATATTGAAGGCCAAAATGTACCGTTATTAGCCTTAGTTGCCCGTTGGCTGCAACAAAATGGTGAGCCAGCAGATGACGATGAATTACTGCTACCAGGCCCTAATGGTGGCTTTATTAAAATTAAAGCTAAAACCATTAAGCCGCTGATTTCAATCATTCAAGAGTTGTTTAATCGCAATTCAGGTGACCAAATTGCTATACCACGTAACCGTGCCCACATTCTTAATGATTTATCTGCCAGCGATGTACGTTTACTTAATGGCGAGCGGGTGCGCAACCTTGCGGCAAAACTAGCAGAGTTTAAAGGGGTAACAGAGGTTGAGTTACCAGTGGGGTTAAATGCCACGCTGCGTGATTACCAAAAACAAGGGTTTGATTGGCTGTGCTTTTTAAAAGAGTACCAACTGGGCGGTATTTTAGCCGACGACATGGGCTTAGGTAAAACCATTCAAACGCTGGCCTTTTTACTGAAAGCCAAGCAAGAAGCCAAGACGCATCGCACCAGTTTAATTGTGTGCCCAACCAGTTTGGTGGGTAACTGGCTTAAAGAAGCCAACAAATTTGCCCCGTCACTTAATGTGGTGGTTATTCATGGCAATAAACGCCAACCATTGTTAGAACAAATCGATAACTTTGATGTGGTAGTGACAACGTATCCGTTAATGCTGCGCGATGAAGCCATTTATAGCGATTATGTGTTCGACCATATCATTTTGGATGAAGCCCAGCAGATTAAAAATGCCCAGGCTAAAGTTACCCAAGTGATCAAAACCTTAAAGGGTAAATTCCGTTTGTGTTTGTCTGGCACCCCGCTTGAAAATCACCTTGGCGAACTTAAATCGTTAATGGATTTCTGTTTACCTGGGTTATTAGGTCAACACACTTACTTTAATAAAGAGTTTCGTGGCCCAATTGAAAAACAAGCGGATGTTGAGAAATCAGTATTGCTGAGTAAGCGTATTTCGCCGTTTATGTTGCGCCGCACCAAAAAAGAAGTGGTGTCTGAGCTGCCAGAGAAAACCGAGATTATTCAAACACTCGAACTCGAAAAAGATCAGCGTAATCTTTACGAGTCTATCCGTTTAGTGATGGAGAAAAAGCTGCGCGAACTGTTCGCTAAAAAAGGCGTGTCGAGTAGCCATATTGAGTTTTTAGACGCGTTATTAAAATTACGTCAAGCTTGTTGCGACCCGCGCCTTGTTAAGCTAGAACAGGCGCAGCAAGTGAAAGACAACGCTAAACTCACTTGGTTAATTCAAAACCTGCCCGAGATGATTGAAGAAGGTCGTAAAATCCTTATTTTCAGTCAATTCACCGGCATGCTGGCGCTGATTGAAGATGAGCTCAAAACCTTGAATATTAGTTACAGTAAATTAACCGGCCAAACACTCGACCGCCAACCTCAGATTGATTCTTTCCAAGAAGGTGACAACTCGGTGTTTTTAATCAGCTTAAAAGCGGGCGGCACAGGGCTTAATTTAACTGCGGCAGATACGGTTATTCATTTCGACCCATGGTGGAATCCTGCAGCAGAGCGTCAGGCAACCGATCGCGCCCACCGTATTGGTCAACTCAATCCGGTATTTGTGTACAAATTAATTGCCCAGGGCACGGTTGAAGAGAAAATTCAGGAAATGCAGCAGCATAAACAAGGTTTAGCCGACAGCATTTTATCCGATGGCACTCAAGGGCCATGGCAGGGTAACGCTGAGGATTTATTGGCGCTATTGAGTTAAAGCTTAGTCTTTAGGTGTTGATCATTTTGAGTAAACGCGAGCTAATTTGAGGTTACAGCTTTGCCATCAATGTATTATAAACGCGGTTCTGGTGCACCAAGGTCAAGACGTGGCAATCGTGCTACGCCTGCGCTGCATATGGATTACTTTGAGCAAGTGTTTGCTGAGCTGCGCCGTCATCCTGACAAAATCGCCATTGTTAGACACAACATTGCAGAATTTCAAGCACAGCCTTTTTTGAAAAAGGGGCTACACACCGCCATTGATAGACTGCTACTGGTGTTTGAAGACAGTGATGATATTGAGTTGCTCTACAGGCAGGTGATGAGTGAAGATATTGGTCAGCGGGTAAGACGCTACCCGCTGATTTTTAAAGGCATCATATCGCCGACAGTCAATGCACCAGATAATGACTAGCCTTGCATCACCTTGTGAGCAAACTCCACTGGGCCGGCCAAAATAGCTCGACCTACTGCGACTAAATCCACTTGGCTTGTGGCTAAAATGGTTTCTATGTAATCCACGCTTTCAATGCCGCCAACACCAATAACCGCCGCAGTAGTTTTGCCGGTTAACGGCGCGGCATCTTCGACTAAAAAGCCTTCGCCGCGTTTATCTTTAGGACGATTCCAGCCACCAATACCTGATGATATATTGAGTATTTCAACACCCGCAGTCACTAGCCATTGGCTCACCTGCGCCATGTCTGCATGAGTTAAACCACCAGGATATCCGTCTTGGCCCGGAATGCGAGTCATGACCGCTAACCTCGGCGCGACTTGTTTAATTTGAGTCACTATTTCAATTAATATTCTAGCGCGGTTTTCAAGATTACCGCCGTATTCATCTTCACGTTGATTGGCCAATGGCGATAACCACTGATTAATGCCATAACCGTGAGCACAATGGATTTCAACTAAATCAAAGCCGGCTTTGTCGGCCCGTATTGCAGCTGCTACAAAGTCTTGTTGCCATTGATTAATATCATCTAGTGTCACGGCCCGTGGCGTAGGTAATACACGGTCGTATGCGGGCACCGTAATACCAGAAGGCCCCATGATATCGCAGCTAATGCCAGCGCTGTCTTTACCGCCGCAATGGGTAATTTGTAAGCCGGTTTTAACGCCAGCATTATGCAGTGTACTGGCTATCTGGGTTAACCCTGGTAAACACGCATCATCGTGGGCCCCGAGTTGGTTTTTCTCACTTCGCCCAGCCAGATTCACATGGCTATATTCAACCATCACAAGGCCAGCACCCGATAGAGCTAAATTGTGATAATGGCTAAAGGTTTTGTCGGTTGCCAAACCATTTTCGTTTGCGGTTTGAGATGCCATAGGCGGTACCACTAAACGATTTTTAAAGGTTAATCCGTTGGTTAAGGTTAACGGGGTAAAACGCAGTGCAGTCATTGAAAATCCTATAGGGTAATGGCAACCAAGATGCCTGCAAGCAGCATAATACTGCCCGCAGTGCGATTAATGATGTTGGCAGCTTTGGTTGAGGTAAACACTCGTTTAGCCCCAGATGCCAGGTAAGCATAAGCGAGGTTTACCGAACCAAAAGCAGCTGTGGCGATGGTTAAAATAATGATGACATCCAACAAGTTGACTTGAGACATAGGCACAAATGCGGGGAAAAAACTCACATAAAAAATCAGCGCTTTAGGGTTACCTAAAGTAATTAAAATGCCAGTGAAAACATTTTTAGTTAAACTGGCTTTAGCCGTATCAACAAGTTGAACGCCATGTGCTGTTGCGCGCAGCATACTGATGCCAAGCCAACACAAATATAAGGCGCTGGCATATTTAATCAGTTCAAATGCAGGCCCCATTGCATTGGCTATGGCAGATAAACCAAACAGAGCCAATAAGATATACAGAAAGTCGCCAAGCAGCACTCCAATTGTCATCGCGACCCCATGAGAAAAGCCATTAGAGAATGAGCGCGACACCACTGCAAACACTGCCGGGCCTGGCACAATGGCCAAAACCAGCATGGTAAAAAATAACGCGATAATCTGTTGGTAAGCCATTAATGTTTTTCAGTTCTGTTTTTATTATGGTGGATGGCACCTGTGCCAATTGTTAGTAATTATATCTTAAGTTCATATAGAACATGGCGCGATAAAGCATCAATTATGTAATCCATTATGTCTGAAAATTAGAGGGGAGATATGTTACATTGCGTGATTATTCAGGTGTATAGAATGCGTTAGGAATTGCTGTGCAAATTATCTTATTAACCCACTCAAGAGAGTTACTTCGTGCCAGTAACACCGGCCAATTAGTGCTGCAAGTGTTAGGCGATCGCGCTCGTGTGATTGAGTGGCATCGTAAGCAGCCTGATATGGCATTACTGGCGGCCATTGAGGCTGGACGTGTGGGTTTAGTGTTTCCAACCGATGATGATTCGCTAAACGTGAGTGTAGACTCTGCAAGACTGTTAAATGCGCCTGTAAAAGATTGTGTTCCCCATCTCGACTATTTGTTGTTGCTTGACGCCACCTGGCAAGAAGCCCGTAAAATGTACAATCAAAGCCCCTATCTTAAAAGCGTAGTTAAAGTGGGATTACAGCCAACACATGCCTCTATTTATCCGCTAAGGCGAAATCAACTTGAGGGCGGGTTATGCACCGCAGAGTGCGTGGCATTATTGCTTGAAAAAGCGGGAGAACCAGAGTTAGCGCAACAACTGACTGAATGCTTAAAAGGGTTTATTGAGCGCTAGTTTACTGAAAATCGATAAAGATATTGGCGGTAAGGCGACCGGTTTTCGGGTTGGCATCGATGTCGGTATCTGGATTGACTAGGGTTGAATGCAGCAAGTTGCCGGGATAAATCACCACCCGATTTGGCCGATATGCTACCCGATGATACAAGTTGTAATGCTCATTGCTGGTAACGCAATAACGCGGACTTGATTGGGTTATTTGATCTACAAAAGGCTGTGCCTGGGTAAAGTATGAGTCAATGTTGTCGTTATTAATCCGCTCAAAACCGCTGGCGTTATGCCTAAAAAATCCAGTGTCGCCATGGGGACCGTCATTAAGGTAATGCAAAATGGCAAAGTAATATGGATTAGGTGTGTCAAAGTGGGGTAAACATTGCAGTGGTACCAGGTCTTTTGCTTGGGTGTCGATTAACGAAAATACCCCTTGTTGCGGTTTTAAGCGCCGGGTGGTTGGAATACGATACACATCGTAAATAAGCTGAAATACCGCGTTAAGCACATCGATAATATATTGCCTTGGCAGTGCAGTACGTTGACCAGGATAAAACGAGCTTTTATTCTGGTTAAATTGACTGTCATTAAGTGCGATATCAATCAACTCAGAGATATCGCCTGCAAAATTATCTATCACAATAACTGGTGTTTGTTGTTGGCCAATCAACTGCACTTGCGGCGCAATAGGATTGACCTGTATTAGTGGTTGAGTGGCTTGCGACGACATCGTTAGTTTAGCCTTGCATCGTGGTTGACTTGCAATAGTGTTGCACAAAGTCATGATGCACTGGCAGGGTATCGACTTTGCGTTTAACCGTGGCTTTAATGTTGTTTAAAAAGCTTTGCAACTCAGCGGGCTCCATTAAATCGACAATCGGGTGATATTCTTTAGGTATCAAGCCTTGCCCCATCATCACCTGTATCCACGAGCTTTCGCCAAACAGCTCATTACCGTATTTATAAACTTTGCCAGATTGACTAAACATATCAATACGATGCTGCAATGAGGCGGGAATTGGCATGTTTTTACAGTAGCGCCAAAAACGGCTGTCTTCACGGTCGGTAACCTTATAATGCAAAATAATAAAGTCGCGAATATTGTCCATTTCAATTTTGGTTTGTTGGTTAAATTCATCGACGTCAGCCTGAATGACGTCATGCGCCGGAAACAGTTGCAATAAACGCACGATACTGCGCTGGATCATATGAATGCTGGTGGACTCGAGTGGCTCTAAAAAGCCTGCTGATAAGCCAACCGCAACACAGTTTTTGTGCCAGTGCTGACGACGCGTGCCGGTTTTGAATTTAATCACGCGCGGTTGATTAATCGGTTGGCCTTCAATGTTATTGAGCAGTAACTCGGTGGCGTCGGCATCCGAAATAAATTTGCTGCAAAACACCAAGCCGTTACCTGTACGGGTTTGTAGCGGAATACGCCATTGCCAGCCCGATTGATGCGCGATAGAGCGAGTATAAGGTATAGGCTGTTGTACCGCTTCGGTTTGTACCGCTATGGCGCTGTCGCACGGTAACCAGTGGCTCCAATCTTCAAAGCCTGTATTTAGCGTTTGTTCGATCAGTAAGGCTTTAAATCCGGTGCAGTCGATAAATAAATCGCCGTCAATGATGTCGCCATTTTCAAGCTGTAACGCTTTAATATTGCCTGAATCATCATGCTGTAATACATCGGCAATTTTACCCTCAATGCGCTTCATACCGTGTTGCTCGGCAAATTTGCGTAAGAATTTGGCGTATAAACTGGCGTCCATATGGTATGCATGGTTGTAATCTTGATTGGGTAATACTGCAAAACGACCCTGGCGCGCGGCTAAATGCTCTGTGCAGTAATCGCCGATTTCACTGACCATACTTTGCTGCTTGCCTTTAAGCCAAAAGTGCTGAAAGCCACATGCCCAGCAGTCTTTGCCTAAGAATCCAAACGAGTGCAAATAGTCTTTATTGACGTCATGCCAGTTTTCGAATTGGATCCCCAGTTTAAATGTGGCATTGGTGGCGGCCATGACATCTTGCTCTTTTAAGCCTAATAATCGATGAAAAATGTGCAGGGTAGGGATGGTTGCTTCACCAACGCCGACAGTGCCGATGTCGTCAGACTCAACTAATACAATATCAAGGTTTTTGCCCATGAGTTTACTAAACGCGGCTGCGGCCATCCAACCTGCAGTACCGCCGCCAGCAATGACGACTTTTTTGATTGATTTATTCATCTCGGGCTTCCTGTTTAATATCTTAGTTTCTTGCTGTATTTAGCATTATCGTTTTAATTTATTGATTAAATCTGCACGTAACTTACGCGCATTTAACTCATCTAACGGTTTGGATAACATGCCTTTAGCTGTATCTGGGATATAACTGTCGTCTACATCATCATGATCGAAGATGTAATGGTCGAACATCGCTTTCCACGCCTGGCGCTGCGCCTTTGGTAATGAGCGAAGGCTTAACATGCTATGCAATAATGCGTTATTAGGACGACCTAAATAACCTGGCGTATCACGCCACCAGTGGGTAATGAGCACATTAATATCGTCTATGCCGCGTACATGGTGCCACCACATACTAGGGATAAATAACACATCACCCGGCATTAACTCTGCAGTTAACGCCGTATCTAACGCCTGTTGAAATTGAGGGAAACGTTCAAAATCTGGCTTATCAAAGTCCACCATGCTGATGTCTTGCCCGCCAGGAGCAAACTCCATTGGGCCAACATAAAGATTGCAGATTTGCTCTGGTGGAAACAGGGTGAAAGTGCGCTTACCCACTACGTTGCAGGCCAGGTTTAGCGGAAAGTCAAAATGGGCCGCCACTTTAGTTTTGTTGCCTAACCAAATACTGGTCAGTGGATTAATAGGCTGTAAATTAAGGCTGTTTTGCTCACCAAGCCCAGGCAGGCATTGATGAATATCAGTAGACCCCATGTAAATGCCGGTAGGATTAGCGCTGGCATTTTCTTGCTGTAAGCGGGCGAGTAGCTGATTAAAATCAAGTCGGCCAGCCTGGTAATTAAAACCATCGAGTTGCTGATTGTAAAACACTCGCCCTTGTTGCTCTGGCGCTATGTGGTAGGCGGTAACGGCATAACCTTGATAAAACTGGCGTAAATAGTCTAATGCTTTGTCGGACGATTCAAGCCCTGCTTGCACTAAAGGCCAATGACGACATAACCCTTTAAATACCATGGGTTTGTCGGCCTGTTCTATGTGCGCCATTACTTGCGCTAACGTCCAATCGCTGACGCAGTCGACGGCTGTTAATGTGTCATTGGACATCAGCGCTATTCCTTAGCCTTGAGCATTTTTAAGGTTAAGTAAATCGCGCACTGTGCTTTGTGAAGCCAGCGCCATATAAATGGCTTGCAAGTAACCTTGTTGATGCAAGGTGGCGAGCGTGTCGGCAGACAGTGTGGCTAAGGTATTTTCGTTAATGGTGTAAAAGCCAATCATTTGATGTTTTTTACCGTTGTCGAGTTCGATATCTAAGGTAAATGACTCAAGTAATTCATGCTCAATGAGCGCGTCAATAAAACGCTGGCTGTCGATAAGACCGTGATGAATAATTTCCAGCATTTCACCGACTTCATCTAATAGTGGGGTGTTACCGCCGTAAGGTAAAAATAATGCTTCGCCTTCAGTTTGACTCACTCTTGGATGATCTAAATCCACATGAATCACCCGTTGTTGACGCTCTACGCCATCTTCGCGCACGGTTTGTTGGCCGATTAAAAAGGGCTGGCGGCGCACACTGAGCGGCACATAAGAGGCATTCCAGCCTGAATCGGTTAAAAACAGGTTTTCATTTTGTGCAAACCCAAATAAGGCCACCGAATAAAATTGACCGGTAGCGGCATCTTTATGAAAGAAAATAGGGTAATGAGCCTGAATACTGCGAAACTCTTGCGGAAAAGTGACGCTAAACCACAGGTTGTCGCCTAAGGCGGCAGAGCGGCTGGTATTTACCTTTAAGTCTTTATGGTCGATGCTGTTCAATAATACGTGTTGGCTCATGTTGATGTCCTATCTTATTCGTTCAAATACAGTATGTTGTTATGGTTTTTGTAAGTGATTTTATCTATGTTAATTCTTCTCATTAAAGCTTAGGGAAACCATATTGGGCCACTTTAGCTAATAAAGCACGGTTAGTCGGTAAGCTTTTGCTCAATGCTTGAGTACGTTGTTGGTTATCGTTAAATAATCGCTGTGCAAGTTGCAACTGAGACGGTTTAACATGGCTTGGTAACTGAGTTTGAAAGCCCATCCCATAAAGCACATATTGAAAACTGGCAGCAGGGAAGAGCGCCTCTTTATAGCTAATGTCATGCTGGCTTGGCGCCTGGTAACGCCATAATTCAAGCTGTGCCTGTAAGCGTTCGGGTATTGAGTTGCTGTCACGATGGTCGCGCCAATAAGCATCAGTTTCACGTTGGCTAATAACATAGTGCAGTTTTAAAAAGTCGATAATTTGTTGCCAATGCTGCTGATAACGTAAGTTGACTCTATCTGCAATCGTATCCATTACCTGACGATTGGGCGGTAATTTCTGCGCGAGTGTAGAAGCTGTCCACTCAATTAACGCAAGGGCTGAGGCTTCTAGCGGTTCAATAAACCCTGCTGCCATTCCAATGGCAATACAATTGTTTTGCCAGCATTTAGCATGATAGCCCGGGTTAATATTGAGTTTTCGCGGCTCAAGTTGTGAGGCAAGTTCATTACTGGTGCCGTTGGCGATTACGTAATCCCGTAGCACTTGCTCAGCTTGGCTGTCATTACTGTGGCTTGATGAATACACATAACCGACCCCTTTGCGGGTAGGCAAGCCTATATCCCAAATCCAACCATTTGGCTGTGCGGTTGAGTGAGTACAAGAAGCTATCGCGGTTGCTGGGTCTTCATAAGGCACTTGCATTGCTAAAGCACTGTCGTTAAACAGCACAGATTTTTGGCATAAAAATGGTACTTGAAAATGCTTGCCTAATAGCAATGATTTAACGCCTGTACAGTCAATAAACAATTGGCCGCTTATCTCGCCATGTTGCTGGGTGATAAGCTTTTCAATGTCACCTTGTTCATTATTGACGATATGTTCAACATGATCGCTAACATGAGTCACTCCCAGTTTTTGGGTGCAATGTTCGAGCAGTAGCTGGCTGAATTTGCCCGCATTGAGATGATAACCGTAATTGTTTTGAAAATGATATTGCGCTGATGAGATGTTTTTTGGCGCTAAACCGAGCTGTGATAATACTTCCTGGCTACTGACGGCCTGCGCAAAGCTGACTTGCTCTGAGTGAGGTAACCAAAATGGGCATAAATCGAGTTCTTGATGTCCATGTGGCAGGCTAAAAGGATGCAAGTAGCTGTTTGATTTATCGACCGCGTCGGTGCGCCAATTAATAAAGCGAGAGCCTTGTTTGAAGCTGGCATCACAACGGCGAATAAAGTTATTTTCATCAATGCCTATTTTGCTCAAGGTTGAGCGCATTGAAGGCCAGGTGCCTTCACCTACACCAATGGTGGCCACATCGGGCGATTCAATTAAGGTGATGTTGAGCTTAGGAGAGTGAGCTAATACGCCCCTGTCGACATTATGCTCAGCCGCCAGTAATCCCGCGGTGATCCAACCGGCGGTGCCACCACCAACAATGACGATTTGGGTGATTGGTTTTTGCATTCTCTCTACCTACGCTTTGGACGTTATTGTTATTTTAACGGTTCTATGATGTTTTATTCGCATCAGAAACATCATAAGTAGAATTTGGTAAAATGTAAGTTGTTTCAATTATTTGTTTTACAGGGTAGCGAGTTATCCCTAAAACAAAAATAGTAACATCCTTGTTACTCAATATCTTGCAATAAAAGAGGTGGCAAAGTTTGCTCACCCCAACGACCTAAATAAAACCTTGATGTATCCCGTTCAAACTGGGGTAAGACGGGATAACATCAAGTGGGTTATCACTTAGAAAGTGTATCGTGCACCAATACTGTAGCGTGCGCCCGTTTCGGTTAGATTTAACACTTGATCGTCAGTGTATCCACGAACTCGTGTGTATTCTTCGGTAATGTTAAGTCCTTCGAAAAACACAGTTAAGCCTTCAACTTGCTCAATGTCATAACTCACTGACAAATCGATTTGCGAGTAAGCTTCAGTGTACTGTGGGAATAAACCAGTACCTTGGCTTGTTGCGCTTAAGAACTCATCGCGCCAGTTGTAAGCCACACGAGCCTGGAAACCATAGTTTTCGTACACTAATACTGCGTTAGCTGTATCACTAATACCGACAAGGGCCAAATCACTGTCAACCAAGGTGTAGTTCGCAATTACACCCAAGCCGCTTTCGCCGAAGAAGTGCTGCGCTGCAAATTCCCAACCATCAATAACAGCACTATTGGCGCTATTTGAAGGCGTAGAAATATTGAAGTTTAATAATGCATCGTTGTTATCTGCACTACCGCTAATGATTTGGTTATCAACATCTACCGCAGCATTATCAGCAAAGTTTGCGAAAATATAGTCACGTACTGCACCTGCTTCAGTTGTGCCTGTTGCAGCTACTGCGGCTTTATATAAATCACCCGATGCAGGGTTATAAATGCCGTTAGTGGTTTGGACAATTTCAGAGCTAATAAAGTTTTTAGTGTCTTTACGGAAGTAACCGACTGACACGTAGCTTGATGGCGCGTAATACCACTCAGCCGAGAAGTCGATGTTTTCAGACTCTAGCGGCAATAACGTCGGGTTACCCGCAGAACCACCACCATTAGTACGGTTAGCCAATGTGCTTAAAACGGTACCACCTTGAATCGCAGTATAATCTGGGCGACCAATGGTTTCGCTGTATGCTGCGCGTAAAATGACATCTTCTACCACTTCAATATTGAAGTTAAAGCTTGGTAATAAGTAGTCATAGTCACCTTTTTTAGTTTCAAAGACTTGCTCACCAGTTGCCGATAACGCAATCTCTGTTTCGGCAATCCAATCGGCACCATCATAACCGGCAACTGCAGCGGTTGAGGTGACATCGGTTTGTTCATAACGAAGCCCGAAATGCACATCATATGGCATACCTGCGATTTCATTATCGTAGTTGTACTGTACATAAACCGCTTGCGATTCTTCTTCAGTGTAACGGTCGGTTTCAGACGCATAGTTAGTTGATGGGCAGAAACCATTACCACAATCACCACTCACAGAAGAGGTGTAATTAGCCGCTGCGTAATCACGAACTGAGTCAAAGTCCCACATAAAAATGGTGTTTAGGATGTCAAAGTCGCCATCAGCAAGAGAGAAGTCACCGCCGTTGGCATCAAATTTGTCATGAATGGTGTCAGCTGGGAACCAGGCATCGTCTAAATCACCTGCTGAGCCAACACCGCCCCAGTCGTTACGTTGTACGTTAACAGTTTGAGAGTGGTTATTGACGTTCGTTATCGCAACACCAAAATCAATACTACCCGCATCTTCAAGGTAGTATTCACCGTCAAATTGATACTGGTCAATTTCAGACTTGTTGCGTGAGTTGGTAAATACAGAACCGGTTACCATCATATCTGCCGCGGTCACAGCGTTACCGCCACCCACTGCAAGCACGGGTAAGTCGCCGCTAAAGTCGGTTGCCGCACTGGTACGAACAAAAGCTGCTGTACTGAGTGTGTTACTCGAACCGTAAGGGCTGTTTGGTTTGTTTTCTGCTACTGAGTTGTGCGCGTCGAAAGTCAGTTTTAAGTCATCGGTGGCTTGCCACTCAATGTTGAAACCTAATGAACCACTTTCGTTACGTACGCCAGAATCACCCGCCGCCATTGATAAGTCAGCGGGTGAATCGTAGGTTTCTGAATAAATAAGTGGCGTTGCATACGGGCCGTCAGACCATACGTTTTCAGATGGAACAAAGTTAAACCATGCTGATACGTCATTGAATTGGGTGTCGATATCATTACGCATGTAGGTGTAGTCTAAGCTTGCCACTACACTGTCTACAGGGCTGTATTGCAATACTAACTGGCCGTTAGTACGGGTACGTTGTTGCTCTTCAAAACGATACACTGTGGTTTGTGGTACCGAGTAAAAGTCTTCATCACCAGGGCGGTTGATTTGGCTATCATCATTGGCCACGCCGCCCCATTCACTGTTGTCAGTAGTACCAGGGAATGTGCGCCAGCCTGTACCGACTTGAGCTTGTTGGTTACCGCTTTCACGCTCTTGGTAGCTTGCAGACAATGAAATACCAAAGGTGTCATCGGCAAAGGTATTTGAATACAAGCCAGACAGCTCTGGTGTCACTGAACCGTTATCGGTTGATTTGTCATCAACCGCTTTCACGCCCACAGTCGCTTTAAGACCAGGAGAGTTTAATGGCTTATGAGTCAAAATATTGATAGTTGAGCCGATACCACCTGTAGAATCTGATGCTTGGCTGGTTTTATGGACTTCTACACCGCTGATACTTTCAGAGGCGATGTTAGCAAAGTCAAATGAACGAGTACCGGTAGTCACTGGCATTTGACGACCATTGAGGGTGATCAAGTTGTAGTCTGGACCAAAACCACGCACAGACACTTTACTGCCTTCGCCGTTAGAGCGGTCAATCGATACACCGGTAATACGTTGTAATGACTCAGCTAAGTTGGTGTCTGGAAATTTACCAATATCTTCAGCAGAAATAGAGTCAACGACTCCACTTGATGAACGCTTAACATCCATTGATTTAATCAAACTGCCACGAATACCAGTAACCGAAATCACTTCGATATTTTCTTCGCTGGCCTCATCTGCCGCATAGGCAGGTAACATACTGCCAACACCAAGCACTAGCGATAAACTGGTCGCAAGCTTAGTTTTTGTAAATTTTGTCGTTTTCATCTAGGAAATCCCCATTGACTAGATTTTATTTCTTTCAATATTGCGAGTAGGGCGCAAATCGTTTTTGTAATTCTCCATCTGCGCTTTATTCATTATTTATAATCATTGCCTTATAAAACAGCTAATGTAAGCGCTTACATAAAGCTAGTGTAAAATGTGATAACAGTCAACAAAAACAAGTTTAAATTATTACATTTCATTAACCAACCGTGCTAGGGGAAAGTTACACCTTAAAATTTGCTATTGTTTTTATTAGATTTTATTGTTAGAGAGGTAAGTGTAAATAAATGTAAGCGCTTTCTTTTGTTGCCGCAGTTGTTACAACTTAGGCTCAGGTTTAAATGATAAATGCCAATGACATGCCGGATAGTAAATGACGAGGTTTAGGGCAAGTGCACCAATGATTATAAAAGTAAAAAACCAGCAGATGCTGGTTTTTAGGGGATAACGTATAACGCAATGCCAATCGATTTAGTCGACTTTTTTTGCCGAAGTACGAATAAATAACTCTGGTTTAAACGAACTATCAACTGCAATGTCTTGGTCATTGTAAACCTGCTGTAACACCCAGCGAGCCGCCATTTTACCCATCTCATGAATAGGGTTACTTACGGTAGATAATTTAGGGGAAATATACTGCGGGAAAGGGATGTTATCGTAACCAATAAATGAAATGTCATCGGGTACACTTAAGCCATGCTCTAAGCACACCGCAATTGCTCCAGAGGCCATTTGGTCATTAGCACATACCACAGCGGTAATGGGGTTGTTTAATGACAAAAAATGCTCCATAGCTTCACTGCCGCCAGCCTCTTTAAAATCACTCTCGTAATAAAGTGCTTCGTCAAATGGGACATTATATTGCGCTAAGGCGCGTTTATGGCCTTTTAAACGATCTCTTACATCCAGCTTAAACAGTGGCCCTGAAATATAAGCAACATGGGTATGTCCAAGCGACAAAATGTAATCGGTAGCCATAAAGCCACCGAGTTCATTTTCAAGGTAAACACAGCGCTCTTTAATGGATTCAATATAGCGGTTAATAAAGACTATTGGTGTTGGGCCTTTGCTGAGTTCAATTAAATAATCATCAGACACGGCTTCAACATCTAAAATCAACGCATCACAACCACGACTCATTAAAAATTCGACGCTGTCTTTTTCTTGGGCTTCATCACTGTGGCCAGCGGCAATAATCACGTGTTTATTGGCGCTTCGCAGTGCCGCTTCAATTTCAGTCATCATTGGGCCGTAAAACGGACCATCAAGTTGCGACACTAACACGCCAACACTATTAGAACGATTAGACGCTAAAGACTGAGCAATTGTATTGGGGCGATACCCTAAGGTTTGCATCGCATCCAATACTTTTTGCTTGGTTCTATCACTGACTTTGGTGTTGTTATTCATCACTCTAGACACCGTAGCCAGAGACACTCCCGCCATTACTGATACATCATAAATCGTTGCCATATCGCCTTTTCTTGTTAATTAATGCAAGTTAGCCTTGGAACATTGATTTGCAAGACTAACATGCTTTTATTTTGCATCTCTATTTAATTCTAAGTGAATTGCATCAACCTTTTGGTTGTCCAGTACATACCAGCGCATTACAAACGCCACCAAAATAGAGCCAATGGCAGGGTAAATGGTAAACGACAATAGTATACCTTGCTGGGTGGCTTCTGTTTGTGCGGTATCGGCTTGATAACCATAACCGGCCAACAACCAACCTGCAGCCGCGCCACCAATTGCAACACCTAGTTTGATGAAGAATATCACCGAAGAATAAATCATTCCCGTGATACGTACGCCATTTTTGTATTGACCATAATCGACCACATCGGCCATTTTTGCCCACAGTAATGGGGTTGCCATGTTGAAGGTAAAGCCCCACACGATAAACATAAAGAAGGCCAGTACCACTTGATCGCTTGGCACAAAATAACTGAGTACACATAATGTTGCGGCAAGGATTTGCAAGCTAATATAGGCTTTCACTTTACAGACGCGTTTAGCCAGCGGTTCAGCCAAAATACAACCAAAGATATTACCGACCATGCCCAGGGTGATAAACAGGGTGATGGAGTCTGGCATGTTGAGGTAATACTTAACATAGTAAATGGCTAAGCTAGTGCGTAGTACCATGCCAGATAATAAACACACCGCAGCAACAGAAAGTACCCGCCATTGATCATTTTTAAGCATGTCGCCAAAGTCTTTCTTAAAACTTGATTGCTGATCGACTGGCGGGTGAAGGCGCTCTTTGGTGCCCCAAAAACACACTAAAAACATCGCCACGCCTAAAATGCTCATTGCGGTAATCGTTAGTTGATAACCTTTTGCCTCATCACCCTGACCTAAAAACTCGACTAAAGGTAATGTCAGTCCTGACACCAGCAAGCCACCTAACATGGCGAATACAAAACGGTATGACTGCACTGATACCCGCTCTTTAGGATCAGCGGTTAATACGCCGCCCAAAGCACAGTAAGGAATGTTAATAGCGGTATAGACCATCATCAAGGCTGTGTAAGTCACAAAGGCATAAATCATTTTACCGTCTTCGGTTAAATCGGGTGTGGTAAATGCCAACACACTGATACAGCCAAAGGGCAGGGCAAACCATAACAAGTAAGGTCTGAATTTACCCCAGCGGGTATTGGTTCTGTCGGCCAGTGCGCCCATTAATGGATCGGTTACCGCATCAATTAAACGCACGGCTAAAAACATGGTGCCGACAAATGCAGGTGAAATACCGAAAATGTCGGTATAGAAAAAGGTTAAAAAAAGCATCACCGTTTGGAACACAATGTTACTGGCTGTGTCACCAAGCCCGTAGGCAATTTTCTCTTTAATACTGATCATACGTGCCTCAATAATTGTTGTTATATTTTTTAATTTGATGCGTTAAATACAATAAAGCCGCTCATTAGGAACGGCTTAACTGTAGGGTTATTTTCTGTTAGCTAATAAGTTTTTGTAGGCATAAGCGCTAGACTTAAGCGTACGCTTTTGGGTGTCATAATCAACATAGACAATACCAAAGCGTTTTAAATACCCTTCAGCCCATTCAAAGTTATCCATTAGGCTCCAGGCAAAGTAACCCACAATATTAACGCCTTGTTCTATGGCGTTATTCACAGCATTTAAGTGGGCATCATAATAAGCGAGTCTGTCTTGATCATCCACTTTACCGTCAATCAATTTATCGCCCATTGCGGCACCATTTTCGGTGATGTACATCGGCGGTAACGGATAAAGTGCATGTAATGAGGTCAATAAATCAGTGAATGATTGCGGGTAAATCTCCCAACCAATATCGGTTTTAGGATTATCAACCATATCAATTTGGCTAAAGCCTGTGACTGCATCTGCTTTGTACACAGCACGGGTATAAAAGTTGATGCCTAAAAAGTCGATGGGTTGGGCAATAATATCAAAGTCGCCTTCTTCAATAACCGGCATATCCTCTGTTGCAAAGTCGTTAATAATCTCAGGGTAGCAGCGATCAAACAGCGGCTTAATGTACCACTGATTAAAATACTGGTCAGCTTTACTGGCGGCTTGTACATCTTCGGCTGAGTCTGTGGCACTGTAACAAGGGGTAAAGTTAAGCACGATGCCGTTTTCAGTGTTTGGGCTGTTTTTTTGCAATACTTTCATGGCTAAACCATGGGCTAACAATAAATGATGCGCTGATTGACGACCATAAGATTTTTTAGCCAAACCAGGTGCGTGTACGCCAATTTCATAACCTAGATACGAGCTGCAAAAAGGCTCGTTAAATGTGGCATAAGAGTATACCCGGTCGCCAAAGGCTTGAGTGACTTTGTCGGTATAGTCAGCAAATAAGTAAGCTGTTTCACGGTTTAACCAGCCGCCATTGTCTTCAATGTGTTGTGGTAAATCCCAGTGATATAAGGTGACAAACGGTTTAATGCCGCGACGATTTAGCTCGTCTAATAAGTCAGTATAAAACTGCACGCCTTGAGTGTTTAAGCTGCCATCTTTGTGTAACACGCGAGGCCAAGAAATCGATAAACGGTATGCATCTACACCCAATGATTCAATTAAATCAATATCTTCACGCCATAGTTTTACGTGTTCGCAAGCTTGGTCGCCGTTAGAACCGTCACGTACTTTGCCTGGTGTGGCGCAAAAAGTGTCCCAAATGCACGCTAAACGTGAATCAGCTGCGCCTTCGATTTGAAATGATGCGGTTGCAACACCGTATGTGAACGCTTTTGACTGCATTTTCGAATTGGCTGGTAACATTATTTTCATATTAATTTTCACTTAGTATTGATTAAGTTTGAGTCTTTTTTTGGCAATTTATTGCCCTGAAACACCGATGATTACGCTATTGTGCCACTCACCTGTTAGATGAAAAATTCTGTTTGAACATCTAAAAATCGTTGACATCAGTTATCGATATGTTAAAAATGAAAGCGCTTACATTGAGATTAGTAATTAATGATACAAAGGTCAATATTTGATTTAGCGAATTAATCACAACAGGCCAGTAGGGGATATCGTTTACACGCGTTTATGCTGAGTGAACGATTTATGGTCATGTTTAGCTCGAGTAGTAACTAACCCAATATAACGACTTATAAATCAGGGGATGTCATGGCGACTTCACACAACCAACCAGAGTTAACTCATGTTGATTCTACTCACCAACAAGGGGATTTTCGCTTTGCATTAGTCGCGTTAACCTCGTTGTTTTTTATGTGGGGCTTTTTAACTTGCCTCAACGATATTTTAATTCCTTACTTAAAAAACATGTTTGAGCTTAATTATGCTCAAGCAATGTTAGTGCAGTTTTGTTTCTTTGGTGCTTACTTTATTGTGTCGATTCCTGCGGGCGCATTAGTGGGTAAGATTGGTTATCAAAAGGGGATTATTACCGGTCTGGTTATTGCCTGTGTCGGCTGTCTATTATTTTATCCGTCAGCCAGTTATGGCTCATACAATATGTTCTTGTTTGCTTTTTTTGTTTTAGCATCGGGCATTACCATTTTACAAGTTTCAGCCAATCCATATGTGAGTGTGCTAGGCCCTGCTGAAACCGCATCATCTCGTTTAACCTTAACCCAAGCGTTTAATTCCTTAGGCACTACGGTGGCGCCTTTCTTTGGCAGCTGGTTAATTTTATCGACAGTTGAACACGATGAAAAACTTACTGAAGTCGGTGAGGTGATTGGCCAATTATCGGTACAACAACAAGCCAGTGCTGTGCAAACACCGTATTTGATTTTGGCGGCGTCTTTATTAGCACTTGCGGTCATTTTTATGCTGTTAAAGCTTCCCCTATTGGGCAAGAAGGTGGTGACTAGCCAAAAAACGGCCAAAGGCAGTGCATGGCAATATCCTCATCTCGTATTGGGCGCTGTAGGTATTTTTGTCTATGTGGGTGCCGAAGTGGGTATTGGCAGCTTTTTGATTAGCTTTTTAACACAAGATGATATTGGTGGTTTATCTGAATCCCAAGCCGCGCAATATATTGCTTATTACTTTGGCGGTGCCATGGTGGGACGTTTTATTGGCGCAGGTGTGATGCAAAAAGTTAAAGCCGGTAAAGTGTTAGCCTTTAATGCACTGTGTGCTTGCGTATTAGTGGTCGCGGCGATGTTTAGTGCCGGCAGTGTCGCGATGTGGGCATTATTATTGGTGGGACTATGTAACTCAATTATGTTCCCAACCATTTTCAGCCTAGCGCTACAGGATTTAAAACAACATACCAGCCAAGGCTCAGGTATTTTATGTTTAGCCATTGTCGGCGGCGCGGTTTTACCGTTACTGCAAGGCATTTTGGCCGACAGTTTAGGTATTCAATTAGCGTTTATCGTGCCGTTAGTCTGTTACGGTTTCATTGGTTATTACGGTTTAGTTGGTTGCTACGCTGCGCGCCCTGCCGCTAACGTTGAGCAACAAGGATAAGGACATCACATGACAATCATTTCTATAAAAACTGAACGTAAATCAACCAAGCTCACGACGGTAAGCTACTTAAGTTTTGTTGTTTTATTGGGTCTAGGCGGTTGCGGCGAAGCGCAACAAGCCGCACCTGCTAACACGGTTACACCTGAAGCGACCACAGTAAACACTGACGCAAAAAACAACATTGATTTATGGCCGGCATTAACGCCTGCTATTGCCAAAGATGCTGAGCTTGAAGCTAACATTACCGCCTTGCTGAGCAAGATGACGGTAGAGCAAAAAGTGGCTCAGATGATCCAGCCTGAAATTCGCGATATCACCGTTGAAGATATGCGCAAGTACGGTTTTGGCTCGTATCTCAATGGCGGTGGTGCTTACCCTAATAACGATAAACATGCCACGCCAGCGGATTGGATTGCCTTAGCTGAATCGCTATATCAAGCCTCAGTTGACGACTCTGTCGATGGCATTAATATCCCGACAATGTGGGGAACTGACGCTGTACATGGACACAACAATGTCATTGGTGCCACGCTATTTCCGCACAATATTGGTCTAGGTGCGGCCAATAATCCAAAATTGATCGAACAAATTGCAGCGATAACCGCCAAAGAAGTGATGGTCACTGGTATTGATTGGGTATTTGCACCCACAGTAGCCGTTGTGAGGGATGACCGTTGGGGCCGCAGTTATGAAGGTTATTCTGAAGACCCGGCCATTGTCAGAGATTACTCATTTGCGATTGTTGAAGGGTTACAAGGCGCCGTTAATGGTGACTTTTTATCGGATCAACGCGTGCTGTCGACCGTTAAGCATTTCTTAGGTGATGGCGGCACAGAAAAGGGTATTGATCAGGGCGACAATATTGCCACTGAAAAAATGTTAGTCGATGTGCATGCTCAAGGTTATGTTGGCGGGTTAAATGCAGGCGCACAAAGTGTGATGGCCTCATTTAATAGCTGGCATGGCGAAAAAAATCATGGCAATAAATACTTACTTACCGACGTATTAAAAGACCGAATGGGTTTCGACGGTTTTGTGGTGGGGGATTGGAATGGCCATGGACAAATTCCGGGTTGTACTAATGAGTCGTGTGCTCAAGCGGCAAATGCTGGCTTAGATATCTTTATGGTGCCAACTGCTGCGTGGAAACCGTTATTTGAAAACACGGTGGCACAAGTTAACAGTGGCGAAATTAGTCAGGCTCGATTAGACGATGCAGTATCTCGTATTTTACGGGTTAAATTGAGAGCCGGTTTGTTTGAAAAGCCAAGCCCTGCTAAGCGCCCATTATCGGGTAAGACAGAGCTAATCGGCCAAGCAAGTCATCGTGAGGTTGCCCGTCAGGCGGTGCGTGAATCTTTGGTATTGCTGAAAAATAATCAAAATGTGTTGCCGCTTTCACCTAAGTTATCGGTTTTGGTGGCAGGTGATGCAGCCGACAATATCGGTAAGCAGTCGGGCGGTTGGACTATTACCTGGCAGGGTACCGACAACAAAAATGCAGATTTTCCGGGCGCAACATCTATTTACTCAGGTATTGAGCAAGCTGTCAGTCAAGCCGGTGGTCAAGCAATGCTAAGTGTTAATGGCGAGTTTACTGAGCAACAAAAGCCAGATGTCGCCATTGTAGTGTTTGGTGAAGAACCTTACGCCGAAGGCAATGGCGATATTGATAACCTTGAATATCAACGTGGCGACAAGCGCGATTTAGCTTTGCTCAAACAACTTAAAGCACAAGGCATTCCTGTGGTATCGGTATTTATCAGTGGCCGCCCAATGTGGGTGAATGCTGAATTTAACGCATCGGACGCCTTTGTTGCCGCATGGTTACCGGGCTCTGAAGGCCAGGGCATTGCCGATGTGTTGTTTACTGATGCAGACGGTAAGGTCAAACATGACTTTGGCGGTAAGTTATCGTTCTCATGGCCAGCAACGCCACAGCAAACAACGGTTAACGTGCCTTTAGCAACAGAATCAGCTGAAGTTAAAGCGCAATATCAGCCATTGATCCCATTTGGTTACGGGTTAACTTATCAATCTAAGTTCAGTGATGCTGTGGTGCTTGATAATTTATCTGAAGATAATTTAGCTGCTGAGCAAACACTAGTCGACTTGCCGTTATTTGAGCGTGCAGTTAAGTCGCCGTGGTCAATGTACATTGCTAATAGCGCAGAGCGTCAAGGATTGTCGAGCAGTGTGGCACAAAACAGCGCGTTAACGATCCGTACTATGGATCGCGTTGTGCAAGAAGATGCCCGATTGGTGTCCTTTAATGGTAGCGAGCAAGGTGTCGTTGGCTTAATCAGTAACTTCCCGCGTGACTTTAGAGCCTACAGCAATAGCGATTCAGCGTTGACCTTAAGTATAAAAGCCACTATATCACTGCAAAAGCCACTTTGGTTAGGCATGGCCTGTGAAGGTGATTGTCGCAAGCAAGTTGATATTACTCAGCAAGTGAATAGCAAGTTAGGTGAGTGGCAGAATATTAGTGTGTCATTGGCGTGTTTTGCTAGCGAGCCAATGGACTTTGGCAAAATCACTATGCCGTTCTATCTCGCGACCAGCGATAAAGTTGATGTTAGCTTCAGTGATGTAGTGATCCATACTCAGCCTGGTGAAAACACGGTTCAATGTAAAAAGTAAATTGTGTTGAGAGCTTGGCCAGACCCTAACTACACTGGTACGGTCTGGCTCAAGCCTTGTTAAATATTCAATATCATGAGTAAACTAATGACGCATTTTGCTAACAACAACTCGTTGTTACCGGGCTTAACAGCTTTAACGTTGGCTTCGTTTATTCTCTCGGGTTGTCATTCAGTTGATACCGAAAGCCAAACTCAAACCGCAACCAGCCTAGTAAATGCTGGCTGGCAAATGGTGTGGCAAGATGAGTTTGACGGCAATGCAGTGAATGCCAACAAATGGAGTTTTGCCGTTGACTGTTATGGTGGCGGCAATAATGAAGCACAGTGTTATACCGCAAGAGCTGAAAATGCTTCAGTTGCCGATGGTTTACTGACCATTACCGCGATTAAAGAGCGCTTTTCTGGCCCTGCCGTTAACGATTCTGATCCAAGCTATGAGGTGAATGACACCAGTAAAACCTTGGATTATACCTCGGCAAGATTAGTGTCAAAAAACAAAGGCGATTGGAAATACGGCCGTTTTGAAATTCGCGCAAAATTGCCCCAAGGACAAGGTACCTGGCCTGCTATTTGGATGCTGCCGACCGATTGGGTATACGGCCCCTGGGCGGGTTCTGGCGAAATCGACATTATGGAAGCGGTAAATCTTAAAGTGGTTGTTGAGGATAGCGCGCCGGTTTCAGCCGTACACGGCACACTACATTACGGCAAACAATGGCCTAATAATGTTTATACAGGTCAAGAATATCACTTAGCGAATGGTGTTAACCCTGCCGATGACTTTCATGTTTACGCCGTTGAATGGCAACAGGATGAAATACGTTGGTATGTGGATGATGTTCATTTTGCCACACAACGGTCATCTGGCTGGTATAGCCAATATATCGATAATAAGGGCGAAACAGTGAACGCGCCCAATGATGCGCCTTTTAATCAGCCTTTTCATCTGTTGCTAAATCTTGCTGTCGGTGGCGATTGGGCCGCAAACGTGCATAACAAAGGGATTGATCCTGAGGTATTTCCTCAATCAATGTTAGTGGATTATGTTCGTGTTTATCAATGCGGCGATTCACCCACCACAGGTGCAGGTTGTGAAACCATTGATGAAGATGCGCAGTTGGTATCAGGCAAAACACTTACCGACACTATTCAATAACCTTGATTATCGCGATGGTTCCCCAGTTTTTGTGGTGTTAATTATAAAGTTAATCCAGTGTTTTCTTGGGTTTGTTTACGTGGTGCAAACTGTGCAAGTGGGATTGAATACGAATGCAAAGATGCACTGTTTGCTTTGAGCAGCGCAACGCTTAGCTTAGTATCGAGCAACAAGGCAAAGTGTTACCGATTTGTTGTTTTGGTGTGAGTTTTTTAACGACCAATTTGCGCGTTTGGGTTTAACTTCAATCAAATGATTATATCAATTTACGGTGCGAACGATGGCATAATGATTATAAATGGTATCGAACCGCTATAAATTTTTAAGGAATTGATTTGTCGAACATTACATTTACAGCCGCAGATTTACACAAGATTGTTGAGCTGGCCAAAGAGGCTGGCGACGCCATTATGCAAGTATATGCCCAAGCAGATTTGGGTGTTGAAGTTAAGCAAGATGATAGTCCTGTCACTGCGGCTGATATCGCCAGTCATCATGTGATTGTTGCTGGGCTGAAGCGCCATTTTGCCGATATTGCCGTGATGAGCGAAGAAGCGGCTGATATTAGTTGGGCCGAAAGACAAGCATGGCAAACCTACTGGTTAATTGACCCACTTGATGGCACCAAAGAGTTTATTAAACGCAACGGCGAGTTTACCGTCAATATTGCGCTTATTCATCAAGGCAAAGCAGTTGCGGGGGTGGTTTACGCTCCAGTGTTGAATAAATGCTACAGCGGAGTGATTGGTCAAGGTGCCTGGCTTGAGCAAGATAGCAAGGTGACTTCGCTCGATATTAGCGAGCGCCAGATACAAACACCACCCATTGTTGTGGGCAGTCGTTCGCACGTGAGCCCAGATGTTGCTCAGTATTTAGAGCAAGTCGGCGAGCATAATATGCTCAGTGTCGGCAGTTCATTAAAGTTTTGTATGGTGGCTGAAGGCCAGGCAGATGTGTACCCAAGGCTTGGGTTAACCAGCGAATGGGACACTGCAGCCGCGCAAGCTGTTTTAGAAAGTGCAGGTGGCGTTGTGTTGGCATATCCTGCCATGACACCACTTGAATATAATCAAAAAGAAAACATTTTAAATCCATATTTTATTGCTGCGTCACCGGCGTGGTTTGCAAAAAGTTAGGTGTTACCTCACTTTGCTGATATGGAAATAACTTTACATTGATAATGGAGAAGCTAGTTATGATGCGCATGGGCGTCGATCTCGGTGGTACCAAAATTGAAATAGTGGCGTTAGCCGAAGATGGCATTGAAATATTCAGAAAGCGTATCCCTACTCCTAGAAATTATCCTGGCACCGTAGACGCTATTGTCAGCTTAGTGACTGATGCTGAAACAGCAACAAAACAAACTGGCTCAGTGGGTGTTGGCATCCCAGGTGTGGTATCGCCCTTTACCGGTTTGGTTAAAAACTCAAATTCAACCTGGATAAACGGTCACCCGTTAGATAAAGATTTAAGTGATGTTTTAAGCCGTGAAGTGCGCGTGGCCAATGATGCAAACTGTTTTGCGGTATCAGAAGCTGTCGACGGCGCTGCAGCCGGCAAAGGTGTGGTTTTTGGCGGTATTATTGGTACCGGCTGTGGTGCTGGTATTGCAATAAATGGTCGTGTGCATGCTGGTGGCAATGGCATTGGCGGCGAATGGGGGCATAACCCATTACCGTGGATGACTCCAGATGAATTCAATTCTACCACCTGTTTTTGTGGTAATCGTGATTGTATTGAAACCTTTATTTCTGGTACTGGCTTTGTACGTGATTTTCGCGAAGCGGGTGGCGATGCCACCAGTGGGATTCAAATTGCTGAAATGATGGCGCAGGGCGACCCACTAGCCACTGCCGCATTTGAGCGCTACATTGACCGTTTAGCACGTTCGTTAGCGCATGTGATTAACATGATGGACCCAGACATGATTGTATTAGGTGGCGGCGTGTCAAACATTGATGCGATTTATACAGAGTTGCCTAAAGTGTTACCTAAATATGTGGTAGGCCGTGAGTGTGAGACCCAAGTTGTGAAAAATAAATTTGGAGCATCATCAGGTGTTCGCGGCGCAGCATGGTTGTGGGGCAAAGACGAAAAGTAATCAGGCTTAGGTTTGTATCGCATTTAATATTAACGGCACTCAATAGTGCCGTTTTTGTTTTGCGTTGACTAAGTTACACTAGCGTCAATATAACTAAGTTGTTATTACCGACTGAATATAGATAGAGTGAATCATTGATGTTTTGGTTAAAAAAAGTCTTGTCGCAATTAGTGATGCCCATTCCGTTAACCGTTTTATTGCTATTAATTGCTGGGTTATTGTGGCGCAGCCAACGTCAATTGCTGCTTAAGTTCGGTAAAGTCAGTTTATCACTCGCCATTACCGTGTTGCTGTTGTGCAGTCAGTCGCAAGTCAGTTATTGGTTAACCGACTCACTAGAATCTCGTTATTCACCTAATAATCAGCTAAAAACTGGGTCATGTGTGGTGATGGTATTAGGCTCTGGGAATCTTGAAAAACCAGAATTAACAGCAGTACAACAATTATCTGCCACTGCATTAGCGCGTTTAAGTGAAGGGATAAGGCAACTGAATTTGGGACAAGGTTGCACCTTAGTGGTAAGTGGTTACAGTGGCGGCCAACAACCGACACCCCATGCCAGTATAATGGCTAACGCGGCGGTTGAGCTTGGGGTTAACCCAGCCAATATCATTAAGTTTGAACAGCCAAAAGACACTATCGAAGAAGCATACGCATTACAGCAATTAATCGGTCAGCAACCTTTTACATTGGTGACCTCTGCCACCCATATGCCACGTGCCATGAGTATTTTTACTCAATTAGGTATGCAGCCACAGCCAGCGCCAACCAATTTTATTGCTCACAAGGGCTTCTGGTGGCGTCTTGATGCTGAGCAATTACATGCATCGCAGCGCTCAATTCATGAATATGTCGGTATGTTATGGCTGAGTATTAAAGGCTTAAAGCAGCACTCTCCTAGGGAGACAATCTAAATGACCGATGAATTATCGATCAGTCCTTTTTCTAAACGCAACGGCATTACCTTAACCTTACTTGGTGCGCTAAGCATGCTTATCAGCTTGGTTATTTTTATTGGTTTTAGCACCTTATTTGCACTCGGTATGACGTTTTTTGCACTGGGTTCAGTAGGTTTAATTTTAGGTGTCGCTAAAGTGTATCAGCCTGCCGTGAGTTTTAAATTAACCGCAGAAGGCATGGCTTTTTTTCATCGTCGTGGCCAGGTGTTTATCGAATGGGATAATATTCAACGCTTTGATAATGTAAGAGTAAACCAAAATCTGCAATTAATTGAACTACCCTATATCGGCGTTAAACTTAAACAAATCAATCCGATTTTAGACTGCATTTCACCGCGTTTAGCGACCGGTTTGTTAACAGAGCAACGACCATTATTAATGACCGCAGCCACTCAAGATGAAGATTTACAAAGTCTAGAGGGGTATTTGGGCACCGAATATACGCCGTTAATCGTTAATGGCGATCGTTATCGCGGCGTGTTAGCCATGTTTGGCCACCGCTGCCAAACCTTAAATGAACAACTGGGTTATCACTTATATTTATCAACGGATAGTGTCGATCGCGACCCCAAAGAGTTTGTTAACCTGTTACGTCAATGGCAACAACAAGCCAGTGTTTCTGCAAAACAGCCATTTCAATAATGTCCGAGGGGATTATAACTATGGTGTTACAAGGAGGTTGTTTATGCGGAGCAATACGCTACCAGACGACTGACATGCCATTTGATGCTAACCATTGTCATTGTAACCAATGCCGAAAAAGTACAGGTGCGGTTGTGATGTTTAATACTGAGCAGGTGACATGGTTGCAAGGGGTGGTGACTGAGTTTGCTTCGTCTGCTCATATTCGCCGCGGCTTTTGTCAGCAATGTGGTACCACAATGACCTATCGACATGTGGATTATCCACAATATTGCACCTTATCGATAGCATCACTTGATGACCCCAATAAAGTGCAACCGACTTATCATATCTACACCAACGAACAAGTCAGCTGGCTGAACATTAATGACACTTGCCAGCGTTTCAATACTAATAAAAGCAGCGCTTAATATCAGCTTTTACCCATGTATAACTTCAGCTGTATTAGCGTCAGTATTGGCCGCTGTGGTTGAGAGAGGATCACGATGGCGATACCCTAAAAATTGGCCACCATCTAAAATTTCAATGTGTTCACAATAGGCATCGCCTTCAAAAATACCTTGTTCATGCAAGGTGATTTTTTTACAGCGTGCTTCACCTGATGATTGCCCCGCAATCATTAATTCGCGACATAAAATATCGCCTTCAACCGTGCCACTGGTTTCTATGGTGACATTGCCTTGTGCCTGAATATCGCCACTAACATGGCCAGCAATCAATACATCCCCACTGAAAATAAGTTTTCCAGTTAAGTGACATTCTTGAGCGATAAAGCTCAACGGATTTACCGGCTTTTTTTGACCAAACATCTTAGTGCCCTTGGGTATATGGCTAAATAGGGGTGCTAATATAGCGTTAAAATAAGCATAACAAAACGACAAACTGTGGGTTTTGTTAACTGACGACTTACTCGGTGGGCATCAACGTAATGGCATCCGCCGGACAAGGTGATACACATGCGCCGCAGCCAGTACAAGCATCGATATCAATCACGGGTTTTGGAACTTGGCCCACGGCCATACTAAAACTAATTGCGCGTGGCTCACAGGCATCTTTACAACTTTGGCACCAAACACCTTTAGCGGTTAAGCAGTTGTCTTTTATGCTGGCAACATTAGTCCATGGTTGTGCCAACGTGGTATCAAAAACTGGCTCTGGGCACACCTCAACGCATTGTTTGCAAAAGGTGCACTCGTCGTTGCTGAAGTCAATTTCAGGAAAACCACCTTCACCACGCTTAATAATTTGAGTTTCACACACGTTAATGCACTTATCGCAACGGGTGCAATTATCAGTAAATGCTCGTTCTGGCTTGCTCCACGGCGGGCGAATAACATTGGTTTTGCGGCGGCTAAAGAGATTGCGGCGACTTTGGTTAATACCTTGGGTCATTTATATTCCAATAACTGTATTAGTTGCTGCAGCAAATATTAGCATTAGCTGCAGCAAAAAATTGTTAAGCGCTTGGCAATTTATACCCATCAGGGTTATTTGATTGCCATTTCCAGCTGCTACTCGCCATATCTTCAACGCTATGGGTAGCACGCCAGTCTAATTGTGCAGCGGCAAAGCTTGGGTCGGCATAACAGGCGGCAATATCACCTGGGCGACGAGGGCTGATTTGATACGCAATGGTTTTGCCACAGGCTTTTTCAAATGCTTTTACCATGTCTAACACACTGTAACCAATGCCAGTACCGAGGTTATAAGTGACTAAGCCAGGTTTAGTTTGCAGCTTTTTAAGCGCTTGTAAATGGCCCACAGCTAAATCAACCACATGAATATAATCACGTACGCCAGTGCCATCAGGGGTATTGTAGTCATCGCCAAATACACTTAACTGTTCACGCTTACCTACAGCTACCTGAGCAATAAACGGCATTAAGTTGTTTGGAATATCATTTGGGTCTTCGCCAATTAAGCCGCTTTCGTGGGCGCCAACCGGATTAAAGTAGCGTAAACGGGCAATGTTCCAGCTATTATCTGACTGATATAAGTCCGCTAAAATATGCTCAACCATTAATTTTGACTGGCCGTATGGATTAGTGGCGCCAGTAGGAAAGTCTTCTTTAATGGGTAAGCTAGCAGGGTCGCCATAAACCGTTGCCGATGAGCTAAATACCAGGTTTTTAACCTTATGCTCTGCCATCACCTGGCACAAAATAATGGTACCAGTGACGTTATTTTCGTAATACTTAAGGGGTTTTGCAACAGATTCGCCAACGGCTTTTAAGCCCGCGAAATGAATAACAGATTCGATACTGTGATCGGCAAAAACTTTTTGCAGCAGTGCTTTATTGAGAATGTCACCTTGATAAAAAGTCACATCTTTACCGGTAATCTTATGAACACGTGCTAACGCTTCAACACTTGAATTTGATAAATTGTCTACGATGACCACTTCCTGTCCAGCATTTAGCAGTTCCACGACTGTGTGTGTACCAATATAGCCAGCGCCACCGGTTACCAAAATTGCCATAGTTTAATCGTCCTGTGAATAAATGAGTCATATTGCTCTACATTGTAAATTATCACAGTTCAAGTACCAGAAAAATTATTGGTATTTTTTTATAAAAAATCACTGGTCGGCTGTGCATCCATTGCGTTCAATTAACATAAAATGATCCGCTGAAAATGATGACGATTATGGGTCCTGTATTCATTTGTTTACAATTAGTACTGCATTATTGGCTGACAATAAACTGTGAAGGAGTTAACAAAAGCACAACGTTAGCACACTATGTAGAGAGTGAAGTTTACGTAAAGTGGAACCTATGACGACAGCAACAAAGTATATTGCCCATCAAGCTGATGCCCAAGGTTATATTGATTACTCCGAACATGAGAATCAATTATGGCAGCAGTTATATCAACGCCAGGTGACCAATATGCCTGGACGTGCTTGCCCTGCGTATTTGCAAGGTTTAGATGCATTAGCCATGTCGGTTGACCGCATTCCGCAACTGCCTGAAATAGACAAGGTGTTATTGGATGCAACGGGCTGGAAAACCGCAGCAGTGCCAGCATTAATCTCATTTGGACGCTTTTTTGAATTGCTCGCCAATAAAGAGTTTCCAGTGGCGACATTTATTCGCACTAAAGAAGAGTTCGATTATTTGCAAGAGCCTGATATTTTTCATGAAATATTTGGACACTGCCCATTACTCACCAACCCTTCATTTGCACATTTTTCGCATATGTATGGCCAATTAGGTCTTGCAGCAACCAAAGAGCAGCGGGTATTTTTAACGCGTTTATACTGGTTTACCATTGAATTTGGTTTAGTGCAGGCTAAAGATGAACCCTTACAAATTTATGGCGGCGGCATTTTAAGTTCGCCAGGTGAAACCATGTATGCGCTAAGCGATAAGCCTGAGCGCAGACCGTTTGATTTACTTGATGTACTGCGCACACCTTATCGCATTGATATTATGCAGCCGATTTATTACGTGATTGAAAATATTGATTACTTAGATGAAATCGCTCGTATGGACATTATGAGCATGGTGGCTCAAGCTCAGCAACTCGGCTTGTTTGCACCGAAATTTGAGCCAAAAACCAAAGCAGGTTAACGATTAAGAGCAGCAGAGCTTACCGTTCATTAAGCTGCAAGTTACACATAACCAAATTAAACCAAGGAGTAGCAATGAACGCATTAACCGAGATGAAGTGTGAAGCATGCCAAGCAGATGCCCCTAAAGTTACCGATACAGAGCTGGCAGAGCTTATCGGTATGATCCCTGATTGGGGAGTTGAGGTGCGCGATGGCATTATGCAATTAGAGCGCGTTTATAAGTTTAAAAACTTTAAGTTAGCGATGGCTTTTACCAATAAACTGGCCGACTTAGCCGAAGCTGAGTTTCATCATCCAGGTATTTTAACCGAATGGGGTAAGGTCACCGTAACCTGGTGGTCGCACTCGATTAAAGGTTTACACAAGAATGACTTCATTATGGCTGCCAAGACAGACCAGTTATTAGACTAACGATATTGACATTTATTTCAGCATGTTACGTTAACGTAACATGCTGAATAATTTGTCTGTTACAATTCTACTGTAAACTTCGCTTGCCACCGAAGCAATATCCCTCTAACGTTGTGACAAATTTCCGCAACAAAACATTAATAACTAGGGAATCGTTACATATGCGTTTGGAAGTCAGTTGTATCGATCGCGTGGGTTTAGCGAAAGACATCCTCGTCGTGCTTGAAAAACATGGCATTAACTTAATTGCCATTGATGCCAGTAATAAAGGTTTCCTATTTTTGCAATTTGCAGAAATCAGTTTCGAAACCTTACGAGAACTCATGCCGCAAATTCGAAAAGTCGAAAGCGTGCACGACGTGCGTACCGTGTCTTTTATGCCCTCTGAGCAAGAGCACTACGCCTTAAAAACATTATTGAAAACCTTGCCTGATTCGGTGTTTTCAATCGACACTAAAGGCCGTATTCGTATTGCCAATGAATCGGCACTACTCACTTTGGATATGGCTGAGCATGAAGTAGTAGAAGAATCATTAAACCACTGGGTACAAGGTTTTAATTTTGCTCGTTGGATGAGTGAAACGCCGGTATTAGCTCAAGCTACCCGTGTGCAGATTAATTCCAATGAATATTTAGCCGAAATGCTGCCGATTTATTTACCTGACGATAACGACACCACTATTTTAGCTGGTGCAGTGGTGTCACTTAAATCACCTGCCAGAGTCGGCAAGCAATTTAATGCGCTGCAAAATCAAACCACAGGTTTTGATAACGTTTTAGCGATGAGCGATAAAATGAAAGACGTGTTAAAGCAAGCCAAGCGAATGGCTCAGCTAGACGCGCCGTTATTGATCACCGGCGAAACTGGCACGGGCAAAGAGTTAATGGCCCGCGCGAGTCACGACGCAAGTATGCGCCGTGAGCACCCCTTTATTGCCATTAACTGCGCGGCATTGCCTGACAGTGTGGCTGAAGAAGAGTTGTTTGGCTTTGTTAGCAATGGCACCGTGGTTAAGCGTGGACTATTTGAAGAAGCCAAAGGCGGCACGGTATTTTTAGATGAAATTGCCGAAATGTCTAAAGCAGCACAAGTTAAACTTTTACGCTTTTTGCAAGACGGCACCTTTAGACGCATTGGCGGCGATGTAGAAGTCAGAGCGGACGTTCGCATTATCTGTTCTACTCAGAAAAACCTCGCAGAACTTTGCCAAACTGGTGAGTTTAGGGAAGATTTATATTACCGCATCCATGTGTTGAGTTATCACATGCCGTCTTTGCGTGAGCGCCGTGTGGATGTTATCCCACTTACAGAGATGTTTTTAGAGCACTATAGTCAGCAGTTATCAAGTCCGCTGCGACGTATTTCAGCCAGTTGCCGTGACTATCTGTTTACGTATGCTTGGCCTGGCAATGTTCGTCAGCTTAAAAATGCCATTTTTAGAGCCGTATCCATGTGGGATGGCTCAACAGAGTTGACCGTTGAGCAGCTTAAACTGCCGTCATATGCTGAAGGTTTTGGTTATTTTGACGAAGAGTTTGAAGGCACACTAGATGAAGCCATGAAAGACTATGAGGCGGGGTTACTGCGACGGTTATATCCCGCTTACCCAAGCACACGCCAGTTGGCGAAAAAGCTTGGAGTGTCGCATACCGCCATTGCCAATAAGCTGCGCGACTACAATATTAGCAAGAAAAAATAACGTAACGATTTAATGCCAGCTAAAGTGCTGGCATTTTGGCCATTTCAGTGCTGCAAACCAGCATTGGCAAGGTTTTTTATCGTTTGTAAATAATAATGTACAAATCACCGTTTGCATGGGTAAAGCGTGATTTGCCCCGCGCTATAGGATTTAACGACTTTGTATGGTCACAATGAATGAGCTAAGCCATTCATTCTATAGAGACTAAGTGCGAATGCCACCCAGAATTTAGGAGCACCAATGAAACTTGCAAGTTATCACAACGGACGTCGCGACGGCCAATTGATGTTAGTCAGTAAAGATTTGACCAAAGCGGTTGCAGTACCAGCCATTGCTAAAACTATGCAGCAGTTACTCGATGCTTGGGATTTATTGTATCCACAGTTAAGCGAATTATATGAAGCATTAAATGACGGTCAAATGGATAACGCCATTGCCTTTGATGAGTCGCGCTGCTTATCTCCATTGCCTCGCGCTTATCAATGGGCTGACGGCAGTGCTTATGTTAACCATGTTGAGTTGGTCCGTAAGGCTCGTGGCGCTGAAATGCCAGAATCATTTTGGACCGACCCGTTAGTGTATCAAGGCGGCTCAGACAGCTTTATTGCACCTAAAGCCGACATTGAAATGGCCAGTGAAGAATACGGTATTGATTTTGAATCAGAAATTGCCATTGTGACCGATGATGTTGCCATGGGCGTATCGACTGATAATGCCGCTAAGCACATTAAATTATTAATGTTAGTGAATGACGTGTCACTGCGTAACTTAATCCCGGGTGAACTCGGTAAAGGGTTTGGTTTTTTCCAATCTAAACCATCGAGTGCTTTTTCTCCGATAGCCATTACCCCAGATGAGTTAGGTGATAAATGGCAAGACAGTAAAGTGCATTTACCGTTAGTGACTCATTTAAACAGTGAATTATTTGGCCGCCCCAATGCTGGCGTCGACATGACATTTAATTTTAGCCAGTTAGTGTCGCATGTAGCTAAAACACGCCCACTTGCTGCTGGCGCTATTATTGGTTCAGGCACTATTTCAAACTACGACCGTAGCGCAGGTTCAAGCTGTTTAGCTGAAAAGCGCATGTTAGAAATTATTGCCGACGGCAAAGCCTCAACCCCGTTTATGCATTTTGGCGACACAGTACGCATTGAAATGTTTGACGAAAACGGCGTGAGTATTTTTGGTTCGATTGACCAAAAGGTCGTTGAATATAAAGCGTAAAGATTTTGTAGCTGTATTTTTTAGAAGGCAATAGCGCATCATCGTTATTGCCTTTTTTGTTATTAATGGCTAACTAAAACTAAAACTAAAACTAAAACTAAAAAGAGGAGAACACATGAAACTCTATGGTTATTGGCGCTCAAGCGCTGCCTATCGCGTGCGTATTGCGTTAAATTTAAAGCAGCTGTCGGCAGAGCAGATTTCAGTTCATTTGGTGAAAAATGGCGGTGAGCAGCATTCGCAGGCTTATGATCGATTAAACCCTCAACATTTAGTACCCACACTGCTTGATGAAGGGCAAGAGGACGAGCTTAATTTATCGCAATCATTAGCCATTATTGAGTACCTCGAAGAAAAATATCCACAGGAAGCCTTATTGCCGAGCAATATAGAGCATCGCGCCATAGTGCGCAGTATGGCGCAAGCCATTGCGTGTGAAATCCACCCACTCGACAATTTACGGGTACTGCAATATTTAGTGAACGACATGGGCGTGTCTGAAGCCGATAAAATGCGTTGGTATCATCATTGGATTATTGTTGGATTTACGGCATTAGAGGCACAATTAAGCCAGTATTCTGGGCGTTATTGTTTCGGTGATACGCCAACACTTGCCGACATTTGTTTGGTGCCACAAGTGTATAATGCAAAACGCTTTAATGTACCGCTTGATGATTTTCCTAATATTGTACGCATTGACCAGACGTGTAACCAACTAGCGCCTTTTGTCGATGCAGCGCCAGAACGGCAACACGATGCCAGCTAATTGAGGCGTCGTGACTTTATAAACGTTAAAATGGCACCTAACTGATGTTAGGTGCAGTACTTTAGCCCTCAAATTGTTTTGCTCTACTAGACTATTACACTGCACGAAAACATCAATTCTACGTCATCATTTGAACAAAATTAACACGCCAATTGTCATCGCTATTACCTCAATCAGTCACACAACAATCCACATAATAAAGCGATTATCCAAGTCAGTGATTTGATGTAATCGGCTTATATCTTTTACTTGCGTTACACCACAATAACCCGACTATAAAATGCATCTTTAGTCTCTTTTGGTGGTTATTTTGTGATCTAAATCAAGCTTAAGCCATCTATTTGCATACTCAAATATAGGTAGGTGCATTTGTTTGATCTAAATCAATGCTGTTAATGATTAACTTGGGTAGGTTGGCGGCAATTGTTAAGGATGTTAATGAATTACGTCTATTTATTGTTGTCATGGAGTCTGAAAATGAATAAGAAAATTACCCTAAGTTTAGTTGCTGCATCATTACTATCTGCTGGCTTATCTTTTGGTGCTGCTGCGCACCAAGCGGGCGACATTATTGTGCGTGCAGGTACTGCAACGGTATCACCTAACGAATCAAGTCCTGTGGTGGCCGGTGTCGCTGAATTCAGTGTCGATAGTGATACCCAATTAGGTCTTAACTTTGGTTATATGCTGACAGATAACATTGGCATAGAGCTTTTAGCTGCCACACCCTTTAGCCACGATGTGTCACTGGGCGAGCTAGGCGTTATCGCTAACACTAAACACTTACCGCCAACATTGGTTGCTCAATATTATTTTGGCGATGCGCAGTCTGCGCTGCGGCCATATGTTGGGGTAGGGGTTAACTTTACTAACTTTTTCGACAATGAATTTACCCAAGATGCTAAAGATTTAGGTTTAGATAATCTGTCGATGTCTAACTCTTGGGGCGTTGCGGCGCAGGTAGGGCTTGATTATCAAATTGATAAAAAATGGCTCGTGAATGCCTCTGTATGGTATGCACAAATTTCTACCGACGTGAGCTTTGATATGGGGGCTGATCATGTGGTAGTTGAAACCGATATCGACCCTTGGGTTTATATGATTAGCGTCGGTTATACCTTCTAACGACTTATATCGTAGAGACAAAAACAGGAACTCGCAGGTTCCTGTTTTGTTATATATCATCCAGATCAACCGCGTTTCTTTTTCGGTTTCCAATGACGGGTGTTGTAAATATATTCTGGTAAAAGTCGGTTTATCCACGCCACAATTCGCCAGCGTTTGGTGACATACACTCGGCGTTTACCTTTTTTAAGTGCCGTTAATATTTGCCCAGCCACTTTATCAATGGGCGACAATAATAGCTGAGTATTTAAGTGTACCGCTTTATCAAATAACCCTAATTGAATATCACTTATGGTGACAGGTAGTTTTAAACGCTGCGCATGCATACTTAACCCCTGTAAATAATTTTCGGCAAAGGCTTTAGATGCATGGTAAGCCACATTTGGGCCGCCGCGTTGACCTGCAATCGAGTTTATCGCCGCTAATTGACCATAACCTTGCTCGCACATCAATTTGAAAATACATTGGCTAGCCGCTGCAAATCCCATCACATTCACATCGATGGCGTGCTGATCTATGCTCCATGGCAGGGCTGGGTCGTAATCATTAACACCAGTATTCACAATCACCAAATGGGCGCCGTTATGGGTGGTCCAGGCTTCATTAAGCTGAGCTATCACCGCTTGTGGTTGGTCAATACTCAGTGGATACACGGCTACTTCGTCGGGAAGGCTTTCAGCAAATTGCTTGAGAGACTCGGGATCATGTACAAAAAGCACTAATGACACTTGCTGTGCCGACAATTGTTTCGCAAGGGCCTGGCTGAGCTGCGAACCCGCACCAATGATCATTGCTGTTGCGACTGACATAGTTAACCTCATAATTATCAATGGCTCATAATAGGAATAACGCCGTTTGATAACAAGAGAGAAAAAAATCAACTTAAGACGTGTAGACTTCTAGACATCCTTGTGTATGATTGATGACATCAATGATTGCTTGTGTGACTATTGCTTATATCGCGTGATATCAATGTTTAGCGTTATTTATTGATAGTGTTTATTTAAGGTAAGCTCAATAAAGTCGTCTTTTTACAGAATGTTGAAACTGTGATCGGCTAAACATATTGGTTTATAGGGCGTTGCTAATTTATCGCACAATAAACAAGCTGTCTGTGTTTAATTAATCAAAAAGGTGAGTCGTATGCCGGTTCGAATTCCAGATAATCTCCCCGCTGCAGGTATTTTAGAGTCTGAAAATATTTTCGTGATGTCTGAAACCCGTGCAGCCAATCAGGACATTCGTCCTATGCGGGTGCTGATCTTGAATTTAATGCCTAATAAAATCGAAACTGAGACACAATTATTGCGTTTACTCGGTAACACGCCATTGCAAGTCGACGTCGATTTATTACGCATTCACGACAAAGAGTCCAAACACACCTCGATTGACCATATGAATACCTTTTACCGTGATTTTGATGATGTTCGTAATAACAATTATGACGGCCTTATCATCACAGGTGCGCCGCTTGGACAAATCGATTTTAAAGATGTGGTTTACTGGGATCACATTCGCGAAATTATTGACTGGTCACAAAATCATGTCACCTCGGTACTGTTTTTATGTTGGGCAGCCCATGCTGGCTTGTATCATTTATATGGCTTAAAGCGTCAGTTGCTGCAAAACAAACGTTCAGGCGTATTTAATCACAGTCGCACTAGCGATCCACATCCGCTACTGCGTGGTTTTGACGATGAGTTTTATGCGCCGCACTCACGCTTTGCCGAAATGAATGTTGAAGAGTTACGTCAACATCCGGAGGTAGAAGTATTGGCTGACTCTGACGAAGCTGGCGCTTACATTGTGATAAGCCGCGATAATCGCAATTTGTTTGTCATGGGCCATCCTGAATATCAAAAAGCCACCCTAAATGATGAATATACTCGCGATGTTGGCCAAGGATTAAACCCAGACATTCCGCAAAATTATTATCGTAATGACGACCCAAGCCAAGACGTTATTGCACGCTGGCACAGTCACGGCAGCTTATTGGTGAGCAATTGGCTTAACTATTATGTTTACCAGTTAACGCCTTATGATTTAAATGACATGAGCGCGAAAACGCCATGGGAAAACAAAAAATCATAATCCTTGTTCAAATTAATAGCCGTAATACCCTTGGGTATTGCGGCTTTTTTATGCCTGTAGACTAAAGTGTAATGTGTTCTTAAGTTCATTTCGCCATTTAAACCCTGATGGCTTTATCGCTATTAAAACATAGGCTTACCTATAAATATCCTCATTTAAATATCAAGTGTAAATCTTCAATGACAACCTCATGAGATGAACATCACAAAATAGATCATTTTTTACTTGCTTTACGTTAGCGTCAACGTCAAAGTGGTGTGATATTGGTTTGATTTTATATGCGCAAAAAATGGAGTGGTTATGAGTACAGAGCAAACAGGTCAAGATATCGTTATTGTTGCCGCCAAGCGTACCCCTATGGGTGGCTTTCAAGGTGCACTGTCTGAGGTAGCATCTCCCGTGTTAGCCGCGACTGCGATTAAAGGCCTTTTAGCGCAAACCGGCGTATGCGGCGACAGCATTGATGAAGTGCTAATGGGCTGTGTATTACCTGCAGGTCTTGGCCAGGCGCCAGCTCGCCAAGCAACACTGGGTGCAGATTTACCATTAAGTGTTGGCGCAACTACAGTCAATAAAGTGTGTGGCTCTGGGATGAAGACCGTCATGTTAGCCCATGATTTAATTAAAGCGGGCAGCAGTAATGTGGTGATAGCAGGTGGCATGGAAAGCATGAGCCAAGCACCATATTTACTCGACAAAGCTCGTGGTGGTATGCGCATGGGGCACGGCAAGGTCATGGACCATATGTTTTTAGACGGTCTTGAAGACGCCTATACCGGCGGTGCAATGGGCACATTTGCCCAAAAAACCGCCGATGACTTTGCTCTCACGCGTGAGCAAATGGACGCCTTTGCGTTAAGTTCACTCGACAAAGCCAATGCCGCAATTAACTCTGGTGCCTTTAAAGATGAAGTGGTGCCTGTGACCATTAGTTCTCGTCGTGGTGATGTTACTGTCGACACCGATGAGCAACCGGGTAATGCCCGCCCTGAAAAAATTCCAACTCTGCGTCCAGCCTTTACTAAAGACGGCACCATTACGGCAGCAAACTCAAGCTCAATTTCAGACGGCGCCGCAGCACTAATGCTAATGACTCGCGCTAAAGCAAATGAATTAGGCTTAACCATTATGGCGACCATTAAAGGCCACACCACCCATTCACAAGAACCGTCATTGTTTACTACAGCCCCTGTGGGCGCAATGCAAAAACTGTTCGATAAAGTGCAGTGGAGCAAAGAAGACGTCGACCTTTATGAAATCAACGAAGCGTTTGCCATGGTGACTATGTTAGCAATATCTGAGCTTGGGTTAGATGCCAGCAAAGTTAACATCAATGGCGGTGCATGTGCTTTAGGTCATCCAATTGGTTGCTCAGGCGCACGCTTGTTGGTCACCTTGATTTATGCCTTAAAAGCTCAAGGGCTTAAGCGTGGTGTTGCCTCGCTTTGTATTGGCGGCGGCGAAGCCACAGCCATGGCGATTGAGGTTTAAACAGCTAGACAAGATTAAGTTAGTCAAGACCACTGTACAGGTAGAGGCAAATGCAGCCACATAACATGTGAGACTGACAACCAAAATAATCGCATCACCTGTGCAGTCACTCAATAGCAGTGAGCCTAGCTCACTAACGATATTCAAGGATCGAGGGAAGCAACATGATCACACAAGTTAAGCATTACATTGATGGCGAATTCACTCATGGCAACGGCGAGCGCAATATTGATGTGACTAACCCTGCTAACAATAGCGTTATTGCCAAAATTAACTGTGCCACGACCGCAGAAGTCGAGCTGGCGATCGACAGCGCTAAAGAAGCATTCAAAAGCTGGAAAGAAGTGCCAGTGTCAGAGCGTGCGCGCGTCATGTTGCGTTACCAACATTTATTAAAAGAACATCACGACGAGTTAGCGACCATTTTGGCGCAAGAAACCGGTAAAACCTTTGAAGATGCCAAAGGTGATGTATGGCGCGGTATTGAAGTGGCCGAACATGCCTGTAACGTTGCGTCGTTAATGATGGGCGAAACCGTTGAAAACGTCGCGCGTAATATTGACACCTACAGCTACACGCAACCACTTGGCGTGTGCGCGGGTATTACCCCGTTTAACTTCCCGGCGATGATCCCATTATGGATGTTCCCCTTATCGATTGCCTGCGGTAACACCTTTATTTTAAAACCGTCTGAACAAGACCCAATGACGCCACAGCGTTTAGTCGAATTATTTGTTGAAGCCGGCGCGCCAAAAGGTGTGTTACAGCTTATTCATGGCGACAAAACCGCAGTAGACATGTTGTTAACTGACCCCGCCATTAAAGCGATTTCGTTTGTCGGTTCAGTGGGTGTAGGCCAATACATTTACAAAACAGGTACTGACAATCTAAAACGTGTGCAAGCCTTTGCGGGTGCTAAAAACCACTGTGTGATTATGCCTGATGCAAACAAGCAACAAGTGATCAATAACATGATCGGCGCTTCAGTTGGTGCTGCGGGTCAACGTTGTATGGCCATTTCAGTGGCAGTATTTGTCGGTAAAGCCAAAGAGTGGATCCCTGAATTAAAAGAGGCGCTTGCCAAAGTGCGCCCAGGTTTGTGGGACGATAAAGACGCCGCTTACGGCCCAGTCATCAGCCCTGCAGCCAAAGAGCGCGTGTTAAAACTCATCGCCCAAGGAAAAGCGGAAGGCGCTGAATGCTTACTCGACGGTAGCGACTTTACCCTTGAAGGTTATGAGTCTGGTAACTGGGTGGGTCCAACTATGTTTACCAATGTCACCACCGACATGAGCATCTACAAAGAAGAGATTTTTGGCCCTGTACTGTGTTGTATGGAAGCTGAAACATTAGACGATGCCATTGAGCTTGTTAACAACAGCCCATACGGTAACGGCACCTCAATCTTTACCGCATCAGGCGGCGCAGCGCGTAAGTACCAGCATGAAATTGAAGTGGGTCAAGTGGGCATTAACGTGCCTATTCCTGTGCCATTACCGTTCTTTTCATTTACCGGCTGGAAAGGCAGTTTCTATGGCGACCAACACGCCTATGGCAAGCAAGCTGTGCGTTTTTGCACTGAAACCAAAACCATCACCACCCGTTGGTTTGACTCAGAAGCCGTTAGCGGTCCTAACATGAGCATTAACTTAAAATAAGTGTGCTGTGATGAGTCCCCATTTGTCGCGATGCATCATCGATATATCGCGACAATTTATGCTTAATTCAACAAGACAATCTTGACTTACACCATTGCTTTTTTGGTACACAATGGTCAAGCAACTTAAGTTGCTGTGAGCAAGTGACTAAATGACCCAAGAGTCATAATCAGACAATAAATAGGAGTCCGACATGGATTTTAATTTAAACGAAGATCAGCGCCAATTTGCTGATTTAGCCCGCCAATTTGCCGCAGATGAACTCGCTCCATTTGCCGCTAAATGGGACGAAGAACATCATTTTCCTAAAGACGTGATTCAAAAAGCCGGCGAACTGGGTTTTTGTTCATTGTATTCGCCAGAGTCAGAAGGCGGCATGGGCTTATCTCGTTTAGATGCGTCAATTATTTTTGAAGAGCTTGCCCACGGCTGTACCGCTACAACAGCCATGTTAACCATTCATAATATGGCGACCTGGATGGTGACCACCTGGGGCACCGAAACCTTGCGTAAACAATGGTCAGAAGGCTTAACCACAGGGCAACTGTTAGCCTCTTATTGCTTAACTGAGCCAGGTGCTGGCAGTGACGCGGCATCATTGCAAACTAAAGCGGTGCGTGATGGTGATGATTACCTTATTACTGGCTCAAAAATGTTTATCTCTGGTGCCGGCGAAACCGAATTATTAGTGGTGATGTGCCGTACCGGCGAAGCGGGCCCTAAAGGCATTTCTGCCATTGCGGTACCGGCTGATGCTGCTGGTGTTACTTATGGTAAAGCGGAAGATAAAATGGGTTGGAATGCTCAACCTACAAGACTCATTAGTTTTGAAAACGTGCGCGTGCCTGCCGCTAACTTACTTGGTGATGAAGGCCAGGGTTTTACTTTTGCCATGAAAGGCCTCGACGGCGGGCGCATTAACATTGCCACGTGCTCTATTGGCACCGCGCAGGCGGCATTAACGCGCGCGACACAATACATGAACGAGCGTAAGCAGTTTGGCAAACCGTTAGCGGCATTCCAGGCACTGCAATTTAAATTAGCCGACATGGCAACAGAGTTAGTTGCTGCGCGCCAAATGGTGCGATTAGCGGCATTTAAACTTGATATTCAAGACCCAGAAGCCAGTGCCTATTGCGCTATGGCCAAACGCTTTGCGACCGATGTGGGATTCCAGGTGTGTGACAGCGCGCTGCAAATTCATGGCGGTTACGGTTATATCCGTGAATATCCGCTTGAGCGTCATTTCCGTGATGTGCGCGTGCATCAGATTTTAGAAGGCACTAACGAAATTATGCGCCTTATTATTGTTCGTCGCTTGTTAGATGAGAATGCTCATCCGATTTTGTAATGGATTGAACAACTTACAATACCAAGATTTAATCACCTGCGCTTAGGTGAACATAAGGACATAGCATGATGACGACACATACAGCGATTATTGAACATATTATTGGCCATACAGCCGTTTTGACTCTCAACAACCCGCCAGCCAATACCTGGACCGCAGACAGCTTACAGTTATTGAAGCAAATCATTATTAAGCTGAATCAAAACAACGATATTTATGCCTTAGTGATCACCGGACAAGGTGAAAAGTTTTTCTCTGCAGGTGCCGATTTAAATTTATTTGCCGATGGCGATAAAGGCAATGCTGCAAGTATGGCAAAGCATTTTGGTGAAGCCTTTGAAACCCTAAGCGCGTTTCGTGGTGTGTCCATTGCCGCCATTAACGGTTACACCATGGGCGGTGGTTTAGAAGTCGCATTAGCCTGTGACTTACGCATTGCCGAAGAACAAGCGCAAATGGCGCTGCCTGAAGCCACGGTCGGTTTACTTCCTTGTGCGGGTGGCACCCAAAACCTCACCGCATTAGTGGGCGAAGGCTGGGCAAAACGCATGATTTTATGTGGTGAACGTATTGGCGCTGCTAAAGCTGAAAAAATTGGCCTAGTTGAAGAAGTGGTTGAAAAGGGTCAGGTTCTTGATGCTGCCGTTGCCTTAGCAGCCAAAGTGGCCAAACAATCACCGAGCAGTGTGAGTTTGTGTAAAACCTTAATTCAAGCTGGACGAACAATGCCGCGAACTCAAGCCCTGCCGCTTGAGCGCGAATTGTTTGTTGGGTTATTTGATACCGAAGATCAAGCTGAAGGTGTGAACGCCTTTTTACAAAAACGCCCAGCAAACTGGAGGAATCGCTAATGACTCAAGAGGTAATATTTCAAACACTCGGCACACTCTCTGGCCAATCAATTGGCATCGTGACCCTTAACATCGAAAAAGCGCTCAATGCGTTAACCCTCGATATGGTTGCCGCGATGCAAACTCAATTAACTCACTGGCAAACAGACGACAACATTGCGTGTGTGGTGCTACAAGGCGCGGGCGAAAAAGCATTTTGCGCTGGTGGTGATGTGCGTGCGATTTACCATGCCTCAATTGCCAACCCTAACAACATCACCGATGAAGCCTGCGGTTTCTTTACCCAAGAATACCAGCTTGACTACTTACTCCATCAGTTTGGCAAACCCATTTTAGTGTGGGGGGATGGCATTGTCATGGGGGGCGGCTTAGGTTTAATGGCCGGCGGCAGTCATCGTATTGTGACTGAGCGCAGTCGAATTGCCATGCCAGAAGTCACCATTGGTTTATACCCAGATGTCGGTGGCAGCTACTTTTTAAATCGTATGCCAGGCAAGACCGGGCTATTTTTAGGCCTTACCGCCTACAACATGAACGCAAGCGATGCGCTGTATGTTGAACTGGGCAATCATTATTTAACCAGTGATCAACAAGAGCCATTGTTCGATGCGATGGCAGAGCTTAATTGGAGCCAGGACTCTGAGCTCAATCATCAGTTGTTAAGTGATTTACTCACCACGATGACTGAGCCGCATTTAGCAACGCTGCCAGACAGTCCTTTACAGCAATTTCAAACTCAAATCGATTTATTAATGTCTGGCGATATTCTAGATGTGCATCATCAATTATCGACCTTAAACACTGAGCTTGAATGGCTACAACGAGCGCAGAAAACCGCGCTAGCCGGCAGCCCAATTAGTTGGCATTTAATTTTTGCTCAAGCCCAGTTAGGTACTGAGCTTAGTTTAGCGCAATGTTTCCAGTGGGAGCTTGGTGTTAGCGTGAATTGTTGCTCAATGGGTGATTTTTGCGAAGGGGTTCGGGCGTTATTGATTGATAAAGACCGCCAACCTAAATGGTTATTTAACGATGTTGAAGCCGTAGAACAAAGCCGAATTGACCAACTGACCACATCCCCGTGGAACAATGACAACCACCCATTAGCTGACTTTACTTAATAAGGATTATTATCATGGCAACTGTAGCATTTATTGGTTTAGGTAACATGGGCGGCCCAATGGCGGTCAATTTAATCAAAGCCGGCATGACAGTGACAGTATTTGATTTAAATCCGCTTGCAGTCGAAGCGTTAACCTCACAAGGTGCACTCAGTGCTAAAACCGCTTGCGGCGCAGCGGCATCAGCAGACTTTGTGATTACCATGTTGCCTGCAAGCAAACATGTTCTGGGTTTATATTTAGGCGATGCCGATAACAAAGGTTTGCTTGAGGTGGTGTCTAAACAGACCTTATTAATTGATTGCTCAACCATTGATGCCGACAGTGCTCGTATTGTGGGTGCAAAAGCTGCTGACATGGGGATCGCGTTTATGGACGCACCAGTATCGGGCGGCACAGCAGGCGCTGCAGCAGGCACCTTGACCTTTATTTGTGGTGGCTCAGAGGCGGCTTACACGCAAGCACAAACCGTGTTAACCGTCATGGGCGGTAATATTTTTCATGCGGGCGCAGTAGGGGCAGGGCAAGTTGCTAAGATTTGTAATAACATGCTGTTGTCAGTATTGATGATTGGTACCAGTGAATCAATCCAATTAGGATTAGATAATGGCTTAGATCCTAAAGTGTTGTCTGATATCATGAAAGTCAGCAGCGGCGGTAACTGGACACTCGAAAAGTACAATCCATGTCCAGATGTGATGGAAAATGTGCCGTCGTCTAAAGGGTATCAAGGCGGCTTTATGGTCGACCTCATGGTGAAGGATTTAGGCTTGTCGCAACAGGCGGCATTAACCTCTAACTCGAGTACACCGATGGGCTCACTTGCACGCAGTTTGTATGTTAATCATGCGCGTCAAGGCAATGGTAGCCGCGATTTCTCGAGTATTTTTGAACAGTTTGCAAAGAAAAAATAAAGGATTCAGTTGATGGAATTAAAAGATAAGGTTGTCGTCATTACTGGCGGAGCAGGTGGTTTAGGTCTGGCTATGGCACATGATTTAGCTGCCCAAGGTGCTAAATTGGCACTTATCGATGTTGACCAAACCAAGCTTGAACAAGCTTGTGCTGATTTAGGGGCGACAACTGAAGTACAAGGTTATGCGCTAGACATTACCGACGAAGAAGATGTGGTGGCGGGCTTTCAGTATATCGTTGAAGACTTTGGTCAGGTGAATGTGCTTATCAATAACGCGGGCATTTTACGTGACGGCTTAATGGTTAAGGCTAAAGATGGCGTTGTTACCGACCGTATGTCGTATCAGCAGTTTCAATCGGTTATCAATGTTAACTTAACCGGCAGCTTTTTATGTGGCCGTGAAGCCGCCGCCGCGATGATAGAAACCCAGCAAAATGGCGTAATTATTAATATTTCCAGCATTGCTAAATGCGGCAATATGGGCCAATCAAATTATTCAGCATCTAAAGCGGGTGTTGCAGCAATGTCGGTAGGTTGGGCGAAGGAATTAGCCCGTTACAATATCCGTAGCGCCGCAGTGGCTCCGGGTGTTATCGCCACTGAAATGACCGCAGCCATGAAGCCTGAGGCATTAGAGCGTTTAGAGAAAATGGTCCCAGTAGGGCGCTTAGGTCAACCTGAAGAAATCGCATCAACGGTTCGTTTTATCATTGAAAATGATTATGTAAACGGGCGCGTATTTGAAATTGACGGCGGGATTCGCTTATAGAACACTGCTAGTCAGTTTGTTATGATGCTGTCACGCCGAGCAATACAATGTGTATTCGCTCGGCGTGACTTTTTTATTTTTAGGGATTGATCATGTGGCTAAATTAGAACTTATATTAAAAAAAATCATGCTTACCGTGGGGATCCTAGGCGTTGTGATTATTTATGGCGGTTTTTTGTATCTGCTGTTTTCAGGGCGATCAACTGCAGCCCTGCCGTGGTTCTTACTGATTTCTCCGTGGATTTGTGTGTATTTTGGCTTGAGCCACGTACAGCAAGTGGCGGTGATTAGCTGGTTTGCGAGTAAATTCAGCTTTAGAAAGTCATCTAAATAATGCACTCTCAGTAAGGTTAACTTATGGCTTCTGCCACGCCACTATCACGCATCGCATTGACATTTTACACCTTAGTCGCCTTAATCGCGTTTGCAGCTAACTCTGTATTTAGCCGCCTTGCGTTGTCAAATGAACAGGCAGTGCCTCTCATTGACCCAAGCAGTTTTACCGCCATCAGATTAGCATCTGGTGCATTGATGTTGGCTTTGTTGATGGTACTGACATCGGCAAAAAAGCGATCAACACAAGATCTTGCAACAGAAAACCGAGCAACAAAACATACATTGCCAACACAAGCTCATGGCAGTTATTTAGCCGCGGCATTATTGTTTGTTTATGCCATTGGGTTTTCGTATGCGTATGTACTGCTCGACACCGCGACCGGAGCATTAGTATTATTTGCCGCGGTGCAAATTAGCATGATGTTTATCAGTTATTTAAAAGGTCACCGACTTAATGTGCTTGAGATAGTTGGCGCGCTAGTGGCTTTTGCAGGTTTTGGCTATTTAGTGTGGCCAAGTCTCAGCCTTGGCAGTGAAACATTATCAATAACCGGCTTAGTGCTTATGGCGATTAGTGGTTGCGCCTGGGGCGGCTATACCTTGTTAGGTAAGGGCACTGCTAACCCCTTATTTGCCACAGGTTACAATTTTATTCGCACTTTACCCTTAGTGTTGTTAATGCTTGCCAGCGTATGGTTGTTATCGATGTTAATGCCTGTCGACCCAATGCAATCAGAATCAGCAGGGCTAGCATTTCACTTAAGCACTCAAGGGATTGTACTGGCGATACTGTCTGGCGCGCTGGCCTCAGGTGTGGGCTATGCGTTATGGTATCAAGCACTTAGAGGGCTCAGTGCTAATCATGCCGCAGTATTACAACTGTCTGTGCCGGTAATAGCAGCCGTTGGCGGCGTTATCTTTGTTGGCGAGCAAATCAGTGTCCATCTTATTATTTGCACCAGTATTGTTCTGTTTGGTATTGCGCTTGTCATCTTAGCCAAAACAAAACATAAACTTTAACGAGAATTAACGATAAAAGAGGTTTCATGACAGATTCAACTGTATACCCCATCGGCACACCGGGACAAAAATGGACCGACGCCGAAAAAGCGCAATGGCTTGCCCAAGTGACGATTAAGCGCTCATATCAAGAAGAAGTAGTGAGCAAATTAACGCCGCTCGCAAGCCAGTTTGACCAAGTGCAGTATGGCGCATTATCTTTTGACGCTGACAAGTATCCGTTATTTGGCTTTAAGTCGCACAACTGGGACAGCAACAAAAAGACCATTTTAGTAACCGGTGGCGTACACGGTTACGAAACCAGTGGTGTCCATGGTGCAATTCAATTTTTAGCCACTAAAGCCAAACATTACAGCCAGTATTTTAATATTGCCGTGGCGCCGTGTGTCAGCCCGTGGGGTTATGAAACCATTAACCGTTGGAACCCAAAAGCAATAGACCCAAACCGCTCATTTTATGCCAATAGCCCAGCTGAAGAGTCGGCGGCATTAATGGCGTTTGTGGCCACATTAGGTGAGGTGTATGCCCACATCGATTTGCATGAAACCACCGACACAGACGAGCTAGAGTTTAGACCTCTGTTATCTGCCCGTGATGGCGTTGAATACGATAAAGGCGTTATTCCTGACGGATTTTATTTGGTTGGCGACAGTGATAATCCAACCCCTGAGTTTCAAAAAGCCATTATCGATTCGGTGGCCAAAGTGACTCATATTGCACCAGATGATGACGGTCAATTAATTGAAGTACCGATTGAACAATTTGGGGTGATTAATTACCCGGTTAAAAAGCTCAGCCTGTGCGCAGGGATCACCGTGAATCATTTCAATACCACCACAGAAGTGTATCCAGACAGCCCACATGTCACGATTCAGCAATGTAACGATGCACAAGTGGCTGCCATTACGGGTGGCTTAGATTACATTGTGGATTATTTAAAGACTTAACAAAGTCGTTAAATTGTAAATGCTTTGCTGTTGCGGTTTTTCATTGCATCAACAGCAAAGCATTATGATTGGGTTTAGGTTGATAAATAGACCAAAAATCCTTACAATGTCGCGCTTTATATCTACCCCTTCGGCGATGCCGTATATCAGTTTAAATCTCACTATTATTTGCTTGGCATTTGGTTAAGAGCTGACATGAGTCATACAGATGTCAACTCGCACCATTAAGCTATAATGTGATACCGGTTTAAACACACAACACGATTTGGAATTTCATTTTGATTACAACAGCTAACATCACAATGCAGTTTGGCGCTAAGCCACTGTTTGAAAATATCTCTGTCAAATTTGGTGGCGGTAATCGCTACGGTTTAATTGGCGCGAATGGTTGTGGTAAATCCACCTTTATGAAAATCCTTGCCGGTGATTTAGAGCCTTCAAGCGGTAACGTATCATTAGACGTCAACGAGCGCATGGGTAAACTAAACCAGGACCAGTTTGCATACGAAGCCTTTTCAGTCGTAGACACTGTGATCATGGGCCACCGCGAATTGTGGAAAGTAAAGCAAGAACGTGACCGCATTTATTCATTGCCAGAAATGAGCGAAGAAGACGGCATTAAAGTGGCCGAGCTTGAAATGGAATTTGCTGAAATGGACGGTTACACCGCTGAATCTCGCGCGGGTGACTTACTATTAGGTGTCGGTATTGCTACCGAGCAGCACTTTGGTTTAATGAGCGAAATCGCCCCAGGTTTTAAATTACGAGTCTTGCTAGCGCAAGCGCTGTTTTCTGACCCAGATTTATTGCTACTAGACGAACCAACCAACAACTTGGACATCGACACTATTCGTTGGTTACAAGATATGTTGAACCAACGTAACAGCACCATGATCATCATCTCGCATGACCGTTATTTCTTAAACTCAGTGTGTACTCATATGGCTGACTTAGATTACGGTGAGCTGCGCGTATTCCCAGGTAACTACGACGAATACATGATGGCAGCACAACAGTCACGTGAACGTTTAATGAGCGACAACGCCAAGAAAAAGGCCCAAATAGCGGAGCTGCAAACCTTCGTTGCACGTTTCTCGGCTAACGCATCTAAAGCGAAACAAGCGACATCGCGTGCAAAACAGATTGATAAAATTAAGCTTGATGATATTAAAGCCTCTAGCCGTGTTAACCCGTTTATTCGTTTCGAACAAGAAAAGAAATTGTTCCGTAACGCATTAGTTGTTGAAAACCTAGCAAAAGGTTACGACACACCTTTGTTCAGCAAATTTGACCTGATGGTTGAAGTGGGCGAGCGCATTGCGATTTTAGGTCAAAACGGTGTGGGTAAAACCACCCTTTTACGTACCCTAGTGCATGACATCCCACAAGATGAAGGTACGATCCACTGGTCTGAAAACAACAACATTGGTTACTACGCACAGGATCACGAAGCAGACTTTGCTAACGACATGACTTTATTCGAGTGGATGAGCCAATGGCGTAAAGAAAACGATGACGACCAAACAGTTCGAGGTATTTTAGGCCGAATGTTGTTTGGTTCAGACGACATTAAAAAATCAGTAACAGTGTTATCTGGTGGTGAAAAAGGCCGTATGTATTTCGGTAAACTTATCATGCAAAAGCCAAATATTTTATTGCTCGATGAACCGACCAACCACATGGACATGGAATCGATTGAATCATTAAACAACGCCCTAGAAATGTACGAAGGCACGTTAATGTTTGTTTCCCATGACCGTGCATTTGTATCGTCACTTGCGACACGTATTCTTGAAGTCACGCCACAAGGCATTAATGACTTTAAAGGCACTTACGATGAGTTCCTTGCGAGTAAAGGTATTGAAGGTTAAGTTAATTCGCTTTCAACCAAGTTAATAAAAAAAGCCCTGAACATATGTTCGGGGCTTTTTGTTTTTATATTATTGATTTCGCAATATACTCAAGCCATTAAATGATTACAGGCAGGCAAATTTATGAGCATTACCCTCGAACAAGCTTCAACCACCTTGAATGAACTCAAATGTCGTACTAATTTTAATATTAAGAATGTCACCGAATACATGTTGCCAGAGCTCAAAGAACCCGTGTATTTGCATGTAGAGGGAAAAGTGCCATTATTGATTATCCGTCCAGCATTTGAAGTTTTCTCAAGTGAGTTAGCTACCATTGACGGCGTGCACGCCAAATACGACTATTACCACAATGCACAAATGACACGGTTTCCGACAAGGCAATACAAAGGCTTAAACGAAACCCACTACGGCCTCGCATTCCGTTTTGATAATGCAGAAGCAGTCAAATTATTCATTAAGCGATTGGTTGAAATCGTCAAAGGATAATCCACGATTTATTAGGAGCCCTTCACGCCATGACAGAACAATTTAATATCAATCAGTTTAATTGTTCCATTAGCGGTAAAGGGCAAAGCCTAGTATGGGCCCACGGTTTATGTGGTTGCATGCAAAGTGAAGATGCCATTGGTGTGTACGCATGGCATCGATTTCCTAAAAAACTCCAACTTATTCGTTACGATGCCATAGGTCATGGTTTATCAACCCAAGGTGAGTCGGTTGATGACTACCTTTGGCCAAACCTAGCTAAAGATATGTTGCGGGTCGCTGAACATTATCGCGCGACTACACCGCTTATTTTAGGTGGCCAATCAATGGGCTGTGCCACCAGTTTATTTGCTGTATTAGCACAACCAGAAAACGTAAAAGGACTGGTGTTAATGACACCACCAGTAGCATGGCAAGCCAGGGCCGCAAAAGTGGATTATTACCATAAAATAGCCAAAGCAGCGCGGATATTAGGCGGTAAAGGTCTTGCGCAAATGAACGCTAAACATTTAGATAAAATGCTCCCAAGTTGGATCATCGATGCCCACAAACATAGCGTATTAGGCATGCTGGACGGTTTGAAATCGATGAAACGTCAAACCTTAAATCAATTGTTTACTGCTGCAGCATTAAACGACTTACCCACTAAGCAACAGCTTTCCACGATACAAGTACCAACATTAATTTTGGCCTGGCAAGGCGATGAAGCCCATCCCATCGACAGTGCCATTAGCTTAAACAAATCGCTGCCTAATGCCACATTACACATTGCTAACTCAATGGACGATGTTAATGATTGGCCAGCATTAATCAGTGATTTTTGCATTGCTGTCGATCACTAGCGTGGATTACACCGTTTATGCCTCATAGTAGGTAGTCGTTTTGGTATTAAATTAATGCCAGCTAATTTAGTTGTGAGCTATGTTTGAGTTTCATTTGTTTGTCATACAAAAATAAATCAGATCAGTTAACCTGAGCCGTACTATGGTTGGGTATACACAACAAAGGAATCTCTATGAATTGGCAATGGATAAGTAACCTTAAAATATCGCGTAAGCTTGCTTTACTTGTATTGCCAGCGCTACTCACCAGTATTTTATTTAGTGGGTTGTATGTCAGTAATGAATACCGTACCCAGCAACAACTGCAGTTAGTTATCAACTTATCAAATGTCGCCATCATTAATAGTGCGCTGGTGCATGAGCTGCAAAAAGAGCGTGGCATGAGCGCTGGTTTCATTGGTTCAAAAGGGCGATCATTTAAAGACGATTTACCAAAGCAGCGAAACCAAACCGACAACCAAATCATGCGTTTTAAACAATTTGCTCAACAAGATGACTTTCCCATCCAACTTCAGTCCACTTACGACCAAGTCGCATCATCATTAATCCAATTAAAGACGATGCGTGATAAGGTCAATAATCTCGTTGTTTCAGTACCTGAGCAAGTTGGTTATTACACCCAAATGAACACGCTTTTATTGTCGATGGTCGATGAAGCTGCCAGTCAAAGCCTGGACAGCGAACTGTCGATGCGCCTCAAAGCATTTGCAGCTTATTTACAGTTAAAAGAACGAGCAGGTATTGAACGAGCTGTATTAAGTACTACTTTCGGCCACAGCGAGTTTGCTCCAGGCTTATATCGCAAATTTGTCACCTTAGTCGCAGAGCAACAAACTTATGCAGAGCGGTTTATCGCGGCAGCCTATGTCGGTAATATCAATGCATATAAACAAGCACTGCAAAGTAGCGCCATGGCAGACGTACAAGCCTTACGTGAAGTCGCATTTGCACAAGATTCTTCAGCCATGCTGGCTCAAAATCCAGAAGAGTGGTTTAAAATATCTACCGCGCGTATCGCAGTGCTGACTCAACTCGAAAAACAATTTGGTGATGATTTAACGCAGCTTAGCCACGAAAAATTGGCCAATGCGACCCAACAGATGTACTACACCGCGTTACTATTACTGCTCGCATTAGTGTTTGTGATTTTAATGAGCCTGAGCGTGTCGGGTTATTTACACCGTAGTTTAAGCGTATTGCACAAGCAAATGCTTCATGCCGGCACCCAATTTGATTTAACCACCCGTTTACCCCAGCAGTCGGAAGACGAATTTGGTCAAATTTCAATAGCGTTTAATCAAATGATGGCCGAGTTTGAAGAGATCATTAGCCAAGTGCGTGTTAATGCAGTTAATTTAGTTAATGCTGTTGAGCAAATGAATGGTTATTCGCGCTCAATGCAAAGTGATGTGCTTCAAGGTTCATCAGAGGCCGAGCAAGTTGCCTCGGCAATGACAGAAATGAGTGCCACCGTGCATGAAATTGCCGCCAATGCCGTACAAGCATCAGATGCCTCAGCTAAAGCGAACTTAGAAGCCCAAAATGGTGAAGTTGGCGTTAATAAAACCAGCGATGCCATTCAAATCCTGGCGCATGAGATTGCAGATGCCGCAGATGCAATTGGGCGTTTAGATGCTGATGTGCAAAGTATTGTGACCATTCTTGATGTGATCAGCTCCATTGCAGAACAAACTAATTTGTTGGCCCTAAATGCTGCAATTGAAGCTGCAAGGGCTGGTGAGCAAGGTCGCGGCTTTGCCGTAGTTGCCGATGAAGTGCGTACTTTAGCGCAACGCTCACAATCCTCTACCGAAGACATCAAAAATATGACTGAACGTTTACAATCGGGCGCTGCAGTCGCCGTTAACGCAATGAAACGTGGGCAACAACAAGCGCAAGTCAGTGTTGATGAGTCTAAGCATGCCGGTAATGAGCTTAAATTAATTGCAAATCATGTTAGCGTGATTGACAGCATGAACGAGCAAATTGCCGCCTCGACCCATGAACAGTCAGCCGTGGCAGAAGAAGTTAATCGCAATGCGATGAAAATTACAGAAATTTACCACCACACCCAACAAATATCACAACAACTTGCAGAGCTTAACGACAGCCTACTCAACGACGCCAGCAATATGTCACAGCAAGTGAGTAAGTTTACCTTATCAAAAGAATAGAAAGCTAAATCTACAGCAACACCTGGAGCCTACGACTCGTCGTTCCGGCAATGCTGTTAAGCCGGAATCCAGGTGTTGTTTTTTAGGGTTTTAGGCCCTAGGTTCTAGGAACTCGCAAGCTCGCCAGAGAGCGGACTTCGTCCTTCTAGAATCTAATAAACACCTGGCTCCTCAATACTGGAGCCTCAATACTGGATCCTCAATAAAAGCATTCGAGGATGACGGCATAGAGCAACATCAAACACCGTCAACTACCACGTCATTTGCTTGTTCATATTCAAACACCGCCCACTACTCCGTCGTTCCGGCAATGCTGTTGAGCCGGAATCCAGGTGTTGTTTTTTAGGGTTTTAGGCCCTAGGTTCTAGGAACTCGCAAGCTCGCCAGAGAGCGGACTTCGTCCTTCTAGAATCTAATAAACACCTGGCTCCTCAATACTGGATCCTCAATACTGGATCCTCAATAAAAGCATTCGAGGATGACGGCATAGAGCAACATCAAACACCGTCAACTACCACGTCATTTGCTTGTTCATATTCAAACACTGCCCACTACTCCGTCGTTCCGGCAATGCTGTTGAGCCGGAATCCAGGTGTTGTTTTTTAGGGTTTTAGGCCCTAGGTTCTAGGAACTCGCAAGCTCGCCAGAGAGCGGACTTCGTCCTTCTAGAATCTAAGAAACACCTGGATCCTCAATAAAAGCATTCGAGGATGACGTACTAGAACCTAGAACCTAGAACCTAGAACCTAGAACCTAGAACCTAACCCCTTGAGTCTGTAAGCGAAGCGTTCGGTAAACCGTTATCAGTCTACGCTTTAGTACAATGCTGCAATAATTTAATAAAAAACTCACTGCCTTTGCGTTCAGCAAAAGCAATATTGCGTTCAGGGATTGATTCGGGGTCATTGTAGTTTGCCAGGGCAACTTCCATGCTGGCTTCGCGAATGATGTGCAGGGTTGGGTAGGGCGCTCGATTAGTAAAATTGGCTACACTGTCTTGTGCTTCTCCATCAAAACAATAGTCTGGATGAAACGTCGCAAGTTGGTACACGCCTTCATAATCCTGCTGTGCTAATAAATCAGTAGCATCATCGACTAAATCCAAATACGCATAAAATCCTTCGAAACCGCGCGGTAAAATAAATAATGTGGTTTCTGTTTCTGGGTGATTGTCTAGGTAGTCACATTCTGCAATTAAAGCCTTCATAACGGCTTTTATTTTAGTGTGTTCAATGGCCACATAGCGAATACTGGCGCGCTCCACTTCTCTGCGAGCAAATGGGCAAATATTGTATTTCATGATGACATCAACAACCCAACGTTCGGTGTGGGCTATGCATTCATGTTGTTCCATAGAAAACCTTAACTGAGTTACTGTGGTGTTGCCGGTAGCATCATCGGGATAATTGACGCGACTAACAGCAGCGCCATCGACACATTAAAAATACGCTGCTGGCGCTCATTTTTTAATAAACGTTTTAATGCAACGCCAAAACTAAGCCACACGATTGCACAGGGAAACGCCACACATAAAAACACACTAGCAATCGTAATCACCTGGCTATTGAGTTCATGTTGTACTGAGGTGAAAGTGGCAATCGCACCCACGGCCATGATCCAGCCTTTTGGGTTAACCCATTGAAAGGCCGCCGCTTGTATAAAGCTAAAGGGTTTACTGACTTGTTTTCCCTCCATTTTGCTGCTGCTATTGGCAATGAGCCACGACAAATAGAGCAAGTAAGTCATACCAACTATTTTGATGACAGTATGAATAATCGGATACGCTTGAAATATAGCGCTTAAGCCTAACCCCACGGCTAAAATCATGGTGGGGAAACCTAAACTAATCCCTAATAAATGCGGAATACTGCGCTTAATGCCAAAGTTTACCCCAGATGTCATCAGCATAATATTGTTAGGCCCAGGAGTAATGCCGGCTGAAAACGCAAATAATGCTATCGCAAATACCAATTCCATATTGTTATCTTTTTGCCAAGGTAGGATTAAAATTTGTTGGCATTCTATCGATTAATGTTACGACAATCTAATAAAAAAGTAATTGCGGTTTAAGATTGAGATTAAACATTGTGATATCTCATTTTACGGGGTAGCTTAACCTTATCAATAATATGGTTTTTGGCGTATTTAAAATAGGACTCTCCCATGATAAATAGCTTAAGCAAGATGATTGTTATGGTTAGCATTGTGTTGCTAACGGCATGTACAACCAATGATATTACGCCGCCAGCTTCGCAACGTATAACCATGGTGACGAGCGGTGATTTATCGGTGTTATCCAAAACTTACGCGTGGCACGAAAGTCTGTTTGTTGTGCATACCGCCAATAAAATGGATGAAGAAGCGTTACGTAAACAGTTAGTCAAATCAGTGAATAAAGTCATGGCTGATAAAGGCTATCAATTGGTGTCTATTAACGACTCCCCGTACATGACGGTAGGTTTTGGTATGGCTTTAGCCACTGAAATGAGCGATAACGACATTTTAGCGAAGGTTGGTCTTGTACCAGGCCTTGCCACTAAAGATGCTAATGCACAGCAGCATAAAGGCTCGGTATTAGTGGCTTTTTTCAATCCTAATATTCAATCTCCCTTTTGGCGAGTATTAGCACAAGGATTTACTGAGCCTGAGCAAACCATTGAAGAACGAGAGGCGCGGTTTGATAACTTGATAAACATGATGCTAAACGATGTGCCTGCGATGTAAAACGTAAACCCAAAAAAGACGCTAACTGCGTCTTTTTTGGCGAACAAATGAATCAGCTATCAAGAAAGATTAGCCGTGTTGGACTTCTACTTCATACGAACCAAATTTACGGATGTTAATCACGCCAGTATCAAAAATTAAATATTGGCCTTTAATACCTTGTAAGGTCCCTGTGACCTCTAGCACTTTATCAAAATTATGCGATTTTACCTTGGTTGGAAACTCAGTAATCGGATAACTAATGGCCTGAATGTTGGCATCAAGGCGTTCAATTTCAATGTCTTGATGTTCACTTGCTAATGTTTGCAGTTTGTCTTCAATCAGCGGGATAAGTTTTGCCGCCTGCTCGACCAAATCGATATCATCATTGTGACCTTTTAACATGGCTTGCCAGTGCGTTTTGTCATTGATGAATTTGGCTAACTCGATTTCAATTAACCCTGACATTTTACGGGTCGATACTTTAAATATCGGTAAACCCTGAGTGGCACCCTGGTCAATCCAGCGGGTAGGGATTTGGCTGTGACGGGTAATGCCTACCTTTATCCCAGAGGTATTAGACAAATAAACATAGTGAGGCACAAAGCAATTCGACATGGCCCATTCTGGTTCACGGCAGGTACCTTGATCAAAGTGGCAGGTTTCTGGTTTCATGATGCACATGTCGCAGCTGGCTAACTTTGTCATACACACATAACAATGGCCTTGCGAATAACTCTTTTTGGTTTTTTTGCCGCAGCTGCTGCAAAAAATATTACCCGTGTGAGTCATGGTGAGGGTTTTACCGATTAATGGGTTTAGCGCTAAGCGCTCCTCACCCACAGGTAAATGATACTCCACCTCATGGTTGTCATTGAGGTGGGTTTTCAGTTTTGATAGCGTTCCAAACATGGTTAATCCATTTTATCGTCTTTATTTGTGGGCAGTTTAGCAGATGATGAAAATGGAATTTAGCCTTAATTTATCCAACATGGTTTATGTGCTGTTTATCTGTTAACTTTTTAAGTTGACTAGTTCAATTTATCTAACACTACGTCATCGCCCATTTCATACAATGAGGTGGCAATCATGTCTTCTTGTGCTAGATCGGTAAGGCCTAATTCCATTGTGGCTCTAAATAAATCAATACCAGTATGACTTGCAGTTTCAAACTGACTACTAAATTGCTCAATATTGATGCCTAATGCATTCATTTTGTTAGAGATATGCAACACAATCCCTGGGCGGTCATAAGCAACCAGGTTATAGCGTAATTGTTTAACAGGCTTTGCACTTAAACTGGTTTTAGAAAAGGTCAGCGTTAAGCCATCAATGCACTCTAACGCATCGACCAGTTCATCCCAATTTAATGCTGGGACTTCTAACTGTAATATTGCGGCAAAAACACCGTCAATATGACGCATTTCAGAATCTAACCAGTTACCATTATGACGACTAATAACATTGGCTACTTGTTCTACTAATCCTTTTCTATCAGGTGCTTGCAAAGTGATAAGGTAACGCATCATACGATATTTCTCCTATAAGTATTAGCTGTAACACAACTGTCATCTTTACGTCATATAATCGCAGCCACTTAAGATTGCGTTGTTGTTTACGGTAATGTGAATATTTATTGAATAAAGCTACTGTTGAGCCATAGTTTAGTCATACATAGTTTAGTCATAAATATTTATTGTTAACACAGTAAACTACACAATCAAAGCGCTAATTATGGCATCGATTAATTATTAGAGGTTCTTAATGGAAAGTCAGGTCAATCAACCTGGTTCTGCTGGAAAAAGTTTACTCGTTAGTAGACAAGCATCGCGCAGAGCATTTAAGGATAAAGCAGCTGAGTATGGAATAACAATTGGCGGCACCATGGTGTTTGTCGCCTTGTTATTGATTTTTTTCTACTTGCTGTATGTCATCAAACCCATTTTTGATGGGGCACATATAGAACCCGTTACCAGCATAAGTTATCAAAATGCTGATGCAAAAACCTTAATGGTCGGTGCCGACGAACAAAATGAAATTTTGTATCGTGTTACTGCGCTAGGCACGGTTGATTTTTATTCATCAGCAACGGGGCAATTGATTTCATCATTTACGCCGAAATTGCCAGAGGGGACAACCGTCACTAGCAGTGCTAAATCTAGCCCAAATGAACAACGTTTCGCTCTAGGGTTAAGTAATGGCCAGGTGATTGTTGTCGGTGTTGATTTTGCGGTGTCTTATCCTGATAACCAACGTCTCATTACGCCTAAACTTAACTATCCTATTGGTGATGAGGCGTTAACCATCAATCAAGATGGTGCAGTGTACAACATGGTGTTTGACTACAGCGGTAGTCGCATGAGTTTCGCCTATCAAGATGCCAATGGTGCTTGGAAGTTAAATCGCCAAGAAGGCGAAGAAAACATGATGACCGAAGAAGTTGAATGGACGGTTTCGGAAGTGTTCATTGAAGAAGCCCCTAAAGAAGTGGTTTCGGTATTAATGACCCCAGACCACCGCCAATTGATTTTAAGCACCACTCATCGCTTATTTGTATACAACACCCGTGATGCCGATGCGGTTGAACTACTACAAGTACTAGATGTAAAAAAAGGCAACGCCAAAATTAAGCAAGTTGATTTATTGGCGGGTGCAAGCTCAATTATGATCAGTTACGACAGTGGCGTAATTAGTCAATACTTCCAAGTAAACGGTGAGAAGGGCCGTTTATACGAGCTTATCCGTGAGTTTGACGATGTTGCGCCAGTAAGTTCAATGGCCACAGAGTTTTACCGTAAAAGTTTTGCGGTATTAAGTTCAGAAGGTGAGTTAACACTTCTTTATACTACCAGTCAGCGTAATTTGTTTGACGAAAAGTTTGACCTGAAAAAACCAGGTTTAATGGCCTTTAGCCCGCGCTCAAATGCATTAATCATTGAAGCTGACAACAAACTGAATTTACTTTCAGTGCAAAACGATCACCCCGAAGTATCGTGGAGCGCCCTGTGGCAAAAAGTGTGGTATGAAGGCTATCCCGAGCCTAAGTATGTGTGGCAGTCAACGTCAGGTTCAGATGACTTTGAAGCGAAGTTAAGCTTAATGCCATTAGCATTTGGTACCATGAAAGCGGCTTTTTACGCCATGTTATTTGCCGTGCCATTAGCCATTTCGGGTGCTATTTACACCGCTTATTTCATGACACCTAAAGTGCGTAATGTGGTTAAACCGACCATTGAAATTATGGAAGCATTGCCAACGGTTATTTTGGGTTTCTTAGCCGGTTTATGGTTAGCACCATTAATTGAAGATCACTTGCCCGGCATTGTGGTGTTATTGATGTTATTGCCAATATCAATATTAACCACAGCATTTGCCTGGAGCAAAATGCCAGAAACCTGGAAGCACCGCTTACCAGAAACCTATCAAGAACTGATGTTACTGCCAGTCATTATCTTTGTCGGTTGGTTCTCGTTCACCATTAGCCCAGTGATTGAAGTGGCACTGTTTGACGGTAATACACGTCAATTTATCACCAATGATTTAGGCATCACCTTCGACCAACGTAACGCGTTTGTGGTCGGTATTGCGATGGGCTTTGCGGTTATTCCAACCATCTTCTCTATTGCCGAAGATGCGATTTTCTCGGTACCACGTCATTTATCAAACGGTAGTTTGGCATTAGGTGCCACCAACTGGCAAACCCTCACACGCGTCGTGTTATTAACCGCAAGCCCCGGTATCTTCTCAGCCATTATGATGGGTCTTGGTCGCGCTGTTGGCGAAACCATGATTGTATTAATGGCTACGGGTAACACTGCAATCCTTGAGTGGAGTGTGTTTGAAGGCATGCGTACCCTGGCGGCTAACATTGCCGTTGAGATGCCAGAGTCGGCCATTGGTAGTTCGCATTATCGTGTGCTGTTCTTAGCGGCCTTTGTTTTGTTTGTATTCACCTTCTTCTTTAACACCATTGCGGAAGTGGTACGTCAGCGTTTACGCGAACGTTACAGCTCACTGTAAGGAAAGATGATGACTCAATATTTGATTAATTCGCCAATCGCCTTGAGAGGTTTGTGCAATGGGTAAGTGGTTTAAATCAGGTTCACCGTGGATTTGGATGACCGGTGGTGCCGTAAGTATCAGTTTAATTGCCGTACTTGGCTTATTACTGTTAATCGCGTGGCGTGGTCTTAGCTACTTTTGGCCAGCAGATGTTTATGAGTGGCAGCTTGAAGATAATCAAGGTGTTAAAAGCACATTAATCGGGGAAATTTATGACCGCGAAGAAGTGCCAACTGAGCGCTTATTGTCTGCAGGACACACATTTACACAAGACCCTGGTGAATTTGTCACACGTTATCTTGTTAAAACCGGTAACCGTGAGTTTGTTAGTTTAGATTTTCGTTGGATTCTCGCTACCGATATTGTTAGCCGAACTCAACCGGCTGACATCGCAAAACTAGAGCGGACTAAAAACGGTAATTTTTACGGTTACCCAATCGCAGTGATTGAAGACGGAAAGCGTTTAGAATTAACCAATGAAGCAGATATTGAAACGTCACTGATTAGCCATATTGAGCGTGCGGTTGAAATTTCAGAACAAGCGGTTGATTTGCAAAAATCTGACATTGGTGCAATTAACTATCAAATCGAACGTTTGCGCTTAAAGCAACGCAGCTATGAGCTTGATGGGGAGTTAACCGATGCACGTAAAGCCGATATCAAAGCGCAAATCGATCAACTAAATAAAGACTATTTAGTTCTTGAGAAAGACTTGTTTGCACTGCGTGACAAAGCTGCCCGCGACTCGGTAGTGATACGCGACATGCGTGGTCAAGAAGTGGTCCTCAAGTTAGACTCTATTTTAGATGTGGGTTATGTGAACCACATGAGCATCTTACAAAAAGTCGGTCACTGGTTTGTCGGAATTGGTCGTTTTATTAATGACGACCCGCGTGAAGCCAATACTGAGGGTGGGGTATTCCCAGCCATCTTTGGTACCGTGTTTATGGTGATGTTAATGGCCGTTATTGTGACACCATTTGGTGTGGTAGCCGCTATCTACTTACATGAATATGCTAAAAAAGGCCCAATTACTAAGATGATCCGTATCGCGGTGATTAACTTAGCGGGTGTACCGTCTATTGTTTACGGTGTGTTTGGTTTAGGTTTCTTTGTTTACATGATGGGTGGTTCTATTGACCAATTGTTCTTCCCTGAAGCATTGCCCGCACCAACATTTGGTTCGCCTGGTGTTATTTGGTCGGCATTAACCTTGGCTATCCTCACGTTGCCGGTTGTCATCGTGTCAACCGAAGAAGGCCTTAGCCGTATCCCTAGCGCAGTGCGCCAGGGTAGCCTGGCGTTAGGTGCAACCAAAGCCGAAACCTTATGGCGTATTGTTATCCCAATGGCAAGTCCAGCCATTATGACAGGTTTGATTTTAGCGGTTGCACGTGCGGCAGGTGAAGTCGCCCCGCTAATGTTAGTGGGTGTGGTAAAACTTGCCCCCACATTACCGATAGATATGAACTTCCCGTTTGTGCATTTAGAACGTAAGTTCATGCACTTAGGTTTCCATATTTACGATGTAGGCTTCCAGAGCCCTAACGTTGAAGCCGCTCGCCCATTGGTGTACGCAACATCGTTCTTATTAGTATCAGTAATTGTTGCACTTAACTTAACCGCAATCAGCGTGCGCAACCATTTACGTGAAAAATTCCGTTCGCTAGAACACTAATTAGCGATATCCTGAAGGAAAGAAAAAAATGATTTCTATTGATAGTTCAACAATGCAAACAGAAACAGTTGATTTAGTTAACTTACCCGCGCAGGATACCGCACTTGAGATCCGTAACCTTGATTTACGTTATGGTGACAAACAAGCGTTATTTGATGTGTCGATGAAGATCCCTAAAAAACAGGTCACTGCTTTTATTGGTCCAAGTGGTTGCGGTAAATCAACCTTGCTACGTTGTATCAACCGCATGAATGATTTGGTTGATAGCTGTAAAATTGAAGGTGAAATTTTACTTCATGGACAAAACATTTATGACAAGAAAGTGGATGTAGCATCACTGCGTCGTAACGTGGGGATGGTGTTCCAGCGTCCTAACCCGTTTCCAAAGTCAATTTACGAAAACGTGGTGTATGGCTTGCGTTTACAAGGTTTAAACAACCGCCGCGAACTAGATGAAGCTGCAGAACGCTCTTTACGCGGCGCCGCAATTTGGGACGAAGTCAAAGACCGTTTACACGACAATGCATTTGGTTTATCGGGTGGTCAACAACAACGTTTAGTGATTGCGCGCGCTATTGCCATTGAGCCAGAAGTATTATTATTAGATGAACCCACATCGGCTTTGGATCCTATTTCAACTTTAACCATTGAAGAATTGATCACCGAACTTAAACAGCAGTACACCGTGGTGATTGTGACGCACAACATGCAACAGGCTGCACGTGTATCAGATCAAACAGCCTTTATGTATATGGGTGAACTGGTAGAGTACGCCAATACCAACACGATTTTTACTACCCCTAAAAAGCGTAAAACAGAAGATTATATCACCGGTCGTTACGGTTAATTTTGTGAATAACGTTTTTGATTAACTTTTTGAATTAGGTGGGTATTATGGAAAAAATGATTTTAAGTAAACATATTTCGGGTCAGTTTAATGCTGAGCTTGAAGATATTCGTAACCGCGTATTGGCTATGGGCGGTTTAGTTGAGCGCCAGCTAGAACAAGCATTAGATGCGCTTGCTACCTTAGATACCGAATTGGCACAAACGGTCATCAATGGCGACCACAAAGTTAACGGCATGGAAGTGTCGATTGACGAAGAGTGCACCCGTATTATTGCTAAGCGCCAACCCGCAGCAAGTGATTTGCGTATGATTATCGCCATTACAAAAACCATTGCTGATTTAGAGCGTATTGGTGATGCGTGTGTGCGTATTGCTAAAGCGGCACTTGAGAACCGCGCCAACAACCAACAGCCATTATTAGTCAGTATTGAAAACATGGGTCGCCATGCAACGCGTATGTTGCATTCAACCCTTGACGCACTGGCGCGAATGGATGCTGATCAAGCGCTTGAGCTTCATAAAGCGGATGCCAAATTAGACAAAGAATACGAAGGTATTATCCGTCAGTTAATGACTCACATGATGGAAGACCCTCGCTCAATTCCTGGTGTATTAGATGTGTTATGGGCCGCGCGCGCAGTAGAGCGTGTTGGTGACCGTTGTAAAAACATCTGTGAATATGTGATTTACTATGTAAAAGGTAAAGACGTACGCCATGTGTCGTATGAAGAAATGGAAAAAGGTCTATAACTGTTTGACAGTTAATGCCAGATTTCATCGCAACGTTATGTAGCTAAAGCCCCTTGCGAGGGGCTTTTTTGTATCCTCAGATAAGGTTTATAAGTGAGCGGTTCGATGAAACCCTCGAGTATCTTAGCGACATTTTGGGATCTAAACGGTTAAGACTCAACATATTGCAACTGATTGGACATAATGACTGATTAACAAATAGCCATTGGTTCAAATTGTCCCTACAATTTTGTTAATGTGTTATTTACAGATTTTTTTTGAGACTTGTGTCTCATTTTAAATATGGCATTGTAATTGCTGTAACTTAGTATCTACTACCTACGGCAAGATTTATGAGATGTGAAATCAATCGTTTCGACAACGTCAATAAGATTTCAGGTGAGTTCAGTGGCGCATTTGCAGATTTAGGCACCTTCCTTCCTTTAGTATTAGGTTTAATCGCCCTTAATAACTTTTCTCCTCAAGGGATATTCTTGGGGTTCGGTTTTTTTGCCTTATTTACAGCATTTTATTACCGAAGACCCATGCCAGTACAACCGATGAAGGTGATTAGCGCGTTAGTCATTGCAGAAGGCATGTCCTTCGGTATGCTCCAAGCATCGGCCATACTCATGGGGATTATCCTGCTGGTATTAGCCTATAGCGGCATTATTCAATGGATGGCCAAACAATTATCGCCAGCAATCAGTATTGGTATCCAACTCGCAATAGGACTGCAACTCATTTGGCTCGGTGGTGTTATGATGAGCGAAACCTGGTTCATAGGGTTACTTGCCTTTTGCTTATTGTTCGCTAGCCGTTATATGCCCATGCAATATTTGGTCATGCCGTTAGTGATTATCCTTGGTATTACTTGGCAATATACCAGTGGTACACCTCCTAGTTTTAATTTTACCCAAGCCAGTGCATGGCAGTTAAGTTGGCCAAATAGCAATGAATGGGGCTCCGCTGCTATGTTATTGGTATTACCGCAATTAGCCTTAACATTAACCAATGCGGTGATTGCAGTGTCGGCAATGGCTAAAGATAAGTTTCCTGAAGATGCCGCTAAATTTGAGCCGCAACAATTTGCAAAAAGTTCTGGTTGGGCTAATTTATTGCTAGCCCCCTTTGGCGCATCAGCCATGTGTCATGGCGCTGGAGGGCTTGCTGTGCAATATCACTTTGGGGCCCGCACCTGGTTAACCCCCACCATTTTTGGCAGTACATGTATACTCATTGCTATTTTTTGGGGGCAGGGCATTGCCAGTGCTTTATCATTAATTCCACTCGCTGTTTTAGGCAGTTTACTGGTAATTGCAGGCACGCAATTGGCGTGGTCAAAACGTTTTATAGATGGTAAACCTTTTTGTATTTTTGTTATTTTTTCAACGGCAATAACATGCTTATTTATCAATACTGCAGTTGGCCTGGCTGTTGGCGTGCTATTAGAATTAGGCCGCCATCAATGGTTGAACGTCGCCAATACGAATAAATAATCCTTTTGTTTGGAACTCGTTAACGGCAATACAACAAGGCCATTAACGAGTTCGAAACCATGAACAGATTTGCAGTGACTAATCAGTAAACTGTGTTAACATTTTTATCCTGTTCTTTCTTCTTTTATGTGATCAATGAAAAAAACACTTGCGCGCGGATTAACTAATTTATTGCCCATGGTACTGTCCATTTGGCTGTTTTGGTCGTTATTTATTTCTCTTGATGGACTCGGTCAATTATTGCTTGAAATTGTTGGCGTTAAGTCAGTTTTTGTCGGTGCTGGCTTTTGCTTAGTCGCGAGTTTGATTTTTGTTGCAGGGCTGCTTTTTTCAGTGAGCCCAATAGCATGGGTATATGGCTGGATTGAAAATCAGCTAATGAAGTTTCCACTATTTAAGTCGGTATATGGCAGCATTCGTGATATTGCCAGTTTGATGAGCCGTGATGGCGAACCCAAAACGCAAAAAACCGTATTAGTAAAACAAGCCAATGGTGGTTATGTTGTTGGTTTTATTATGAGCGAGTCAGCGCCTCAACCATTGGCTGACGCATTACCAGATGGCGACTGGGTGCCGGTATTATTTCAGCTCAGTTACCAAATGGCTGGGGTAACCAGTTTGGTTAAACGTGACGATCTAATTTATGTTGACTGGTCATTTGAAGATGCCATGCGCTTTAATTTAACCGCCGGGATCGCTAATATCAAAGCAGTTTAATGGGTGTTTTATTACTAAGTACTGCTGGTATCGTGATTCAATATGAGCGTTACTTACATTACCAGTATTTATCGAATTTAGTTCTAGTTACTGAATAATCGTCAAATAACAGCGTATAAACAATTGCCCCATGCGATAACAGTCATTATCCTTGGGGTAATTTTTTTGTAATAAGTGGTGCATCATGTCAACCAATCAAAACCCAAGTAAATTAGATAAAGTCTTAGCCGAAGCCAGAGACTACAAAGCTACCCGTGAAAAGGGCTACCGCGAACAAGCATTAAAACTCTACCCATGGGTTTGTGGCCGCTGCACTCGTGAATTCACCCATAAAAACTTGTCTGAATTAACAGTCCATCACCGCGATCATAACCACGACAATAATCCTTCAGACGGCACTAACTGGGAATTATTATGCTTGTACTGCCACGACAATGAACACTCACGCTTTGAAGAGTTAATCCGTTATGGCAGCACCAAAGAAGCCAAACAAGAAGCCGCCACATTCAATCCGTTTGCAGACTTAAAAGCGATGATGAAGAAGTAGGGGGGGGACCCGCGTTTGGACAACACCCACACTTCATCATTCAAATAACGCCCACTAACCGTCTTTGTTCATTCGTACTCAGATGACGCTCACTATTACGTCTTTTGCACATTCGTATTCAGATGACGCATACTACTCCGTCGTTCCGGCAATGCTGTTAAGCCGGAATCCAGGTGTTGGCTTTGGGTTTTTAGGCCCTAGGCCCTAGGCCCTAGGCCCTAGATTCTAGATTCTAGGAACTCGCAAGCTCGCCAGAGAGCGGACTTCGTCCTTCTAGAATATAAGAAACACCTGGTCCTCAATAAAAGCATTCGAGGATGACGGCATAGAGCTGTAACAAACACTGCCCACTATTCCGTCTTTGTTCATTCGTATTCAGATGACGCATACTACTCCGTCGTTCCGGCAATGCTGTTAAGCCGGAATCCAGGTGTTGGCTTTTTGCTTTTAATGCCCAAGCAAGGTCAACAGCAACAACTGGATCCCTGATACAAGCGCTCAGGGATGACGTGCGAAGAGGTAAAGCATTCGCTTTTTCTACGTCGTTCCGGCAATGCTTTTGAGCCGGAATCCAGGTGTTGGCTTTTTGCTTTTAATGCCCAAGCAAGGTCAACAGCAACACCTGGATCCCTGATACAAGCGCTCAGGGATGACGTGCGAAGAGGTAAAGCATTCGCTTTTTCTACGTCGTTCCGGCAATGCTTTTGAGCCGGAATCCAGGTGTTGGCTTTTTGCTTTTAATGCCCAAGCAAGGTCAACAGCAACAACTGGATCCCTGATACAAGCACTCAGGGATGACGTGCGAAGAGGTAAAGCATTCGCTTTTTCTACGTCGTTCCGGCAATGTTCTTAAGCCGGAATCCAGGTGTTGGCTGTTAGGTTTTTACCCCTTGTTGATACGCTTTTCAGCATCTAGCCATTTGGCCCTAGACAAGGTTTGGTTATTCGTCTCACCCAAAAACTGTTGTTTCCTGTCGGCTAACTTATCAATAATCTGTTGTTGCTGTTCATCAGAAGCGCTCGACCAAATCACAATTTCATCAATGTGGCGAAAACAGCCCATACAATAATCGTCAGCATTTAAGCCACAGCGGGCGACACAAGGCGAGTGCATAGTTTACAATTCCGGTTTGGGTGTTCAATGCCGTGCATCCTAGCATTTCAATCGCCTAAGGTTAACTGTAATACCAACATGTCAGCACTCGATTATCAACAGACGTTCAAATCACTCGACTCATTGCTTGAAGCGTTAAAACCCTTATGGCAGCTGGTGGCCTTTGAGTGTGATCACTTACCCTGGCAGCAGACATTTCCTTGTTTAGCGCAAACCGTGTGGCAATTAGACGATGCAGAATTAGATAATCTAGATGCAGACCAACATAAACTGGTACAAGCGTTATTACCCAGCCTCATAAGCGACATTAAGCAAAGTGACAACCCAAATGCTGATGAACTGATTGAACGATTAAGCTTGTTAGTCATCACTTTGCCTACAAGCTCGATTACAGCAGAAGCAACAGACCAAGAACAAGCCGGTTTAGCCCATTTTAGCGCGCATATAAAAGGGCGGAAATGGCAGCAAATAACCGCTTTTGCTGAACAAATCAATCCGCAATACCAAACGACATTAACGCCTTTACCCATACTAGAATGGTGCGCAGGCAAAGGGCATTTAGGCCGTTTAGTCGCCAAGCAACAACAAGTCTCAGTGACCAGCCTTGAATGGCAAGCCAGTTTATGCGAGCAAGGCCAAGCGTTTGCTACACAATGGCAATTGCCGCAGCGCTTTATGTGTGCCGATGCATTTGCGCCGCTTAACCCAAATGAGTCCATTTTTTATCCGCAGCAACACGCCATTGCATTACATGCCTGCGGTGATTTACATGTGCGCTTATTAAACCTTGCGACTAAAGCTAACACTCAGGCGATATCAATTTCGCCTTGCTGCTATCATTTAATCCAAGATTCACATTATCAGCCACTATCGGCTCAGGCCAAAGCTAGTCAAATTAAGCTTTCAAGGCATGACTTACAATTGCCATTACAACAAAGCGTGATTGCCAGCCCTAAACAGCAAGCACTGCGTTTACAAGAAGTGGCATGGCGATTAGGATTCGATTGCTTACAACGCCAAATACGAGGCATTGATGCCTATTTACCTGTGCCGACGATTAAACAAAGCCAGCTCAACGGTAGTTTTGCCGATTTTTGTGTATGGGCAGCAAATTACAAACAGTTAGTGCTGTCTAAAGACATCGATTTTGATGCATTTTTACAACGAGGAATCACGCGACAACGGCTAACAAAACGCATAGACTTAGTCGCGCATTTATTTCGTCGTGCACTCGAAATGTGGTTGTTACTCGACCGCGTGTGTTTTTTGCAACAACATGGATACGAAGTTTCACTGAGTGAATTTTGTCCAAACAGTGTCACACCACGAAATGCGTTTATTCAAGCAATTAAAACAGAGACTTAAGCAAGGCGAACATTATTTTTACTGTTAAGCCTTTGTTTAATAGCTTGTATTTTATTGAAGTTGATAACAATCAAAGACGTTGTTAATCAACCAGCTTAACAGTCTTGCAAAAAAGTTCTCAAATAACCCTGCTTGGCTGCGGTTTTTGATTGAATAATGAAGCCATTCTTGTTCAAATGGCGGGTTAATAACGAATAACAACTATTCTAGGGGCTTTTGGCTAACTAGAGCGAAGCGAATTATACGGTTTAATGAAATATTCACGCGTCTTTATCAATAGTCTAGCTTATGAGCTAGCACCACAAGTAGTGTCGAGTAGCGATTTAGAATCTCGCTTAGCACCGCTATATCAAAAGTTTCGCATTCCAATGGGGCAACTTGCCGCATTAACCGGAATTACCGAGCGTCGTTGGTGGCCTAAGGGTCATCGTTTATCCGACGGTGCCATTGCTGCTGCACGCAAAGCGGTTAACGAAACCGGAATTGAGGTCAGTGAGCTTGGCGCTGTGGTTTACACAGGTGTATGCCGTGACCAACACGAACCGGCTACAGCTTGTCGTATTGCGGCTGAGTTGGGCGTGTCAAAAGACACCGCAATATACGATATCAGCAATGCCTGTTTAGGTGTGTTGTCAGGTATTTTAGATATTGCAAACCGTATTGAGCTTGGTCAAATCAAAGCAGGTATGGTGGTGTCTTGTGAATCGGCGCGCGACATTGTCGATGCAACCATCGAGCACATGCTTGCTGAACCCACAATGCAAAACTTTGCCCAATCACTTGCCACTCTAACGGGGGGCTCTGGCGCGATAGCAGTGGTTTTAACCGACGGCAGCTTGCCGCTCAAAACCACGCGCCAGCATCAGTTACTCGGTGCAAGTCATTTGTCGGCACCAGAGCATCATCAGTTGTGTCAATGGGGCCTGCAAGAAGCAGGGCACTTATTGTATCGCGAGTTTATGCGTACCGACGCAGTCACCTTGCTCAAAGAAGGCGTTGAACTGGCCAAACACACCTGGGAGCATTTTTTAGCCCAGCGTGATTGGGTGGTTGAACAAGTCGATAAAGTGATTTGTCATCAGGTGGGCGCATCAAACCGTCGCCAGGTGCTTAATGCGCTTAACATCCCGCACGAAAAAGAATACCCAACTTATCAAAAGCTTGGCAACATGGGTACGGTATCGCTACCGGTAACCGCCGCCATTGCGCACGACGCTGGTTTTTTACGTGTTGGTGATCAAGTCAGCTTTTTAGGAATAGGCAGTGGCTTAAACTGCATGATGTTAGGGATTAAGTGGTAACACTGAATTTTTGCATTTCATTATAAAAATAGTTTACAGGATGCATCATGCAAGACAACTTACTGCCCTTTAAAAGTCATTATTTAGACCGTAACGGCAATAAACTGCACTACATCAACGAAGGCCAGGGTGAGCCAGTGGTGATGGTGCACGGTAATCCTAGCTGGAGCTACTACTATCGTAACCTAGTCAGTGCATTGAGCGACCAGCATCAATGCATCGTACCAGACCATATTGGTTGCGGTTATTCAGACAAACCCGATGACCCACAATACGACTACACCTTAACTCATCGTATTGGCGACCTAGAAGCCTTACTCGACAGCCTAGATGTAAAACAAAACATCACCCTAGTGGTACATGATTGGGGCGGAATGATCGGCATGGGCTTTGCAGCTCGCCATCCTGAGCGCATCAAACGTATTGTGTGTTTAAACACAGCAGCGTTTCATTTGCCTAAAACCAAGCCGTTTCCGTGGGCATTGTGGATTTGCCGCGAAACCTTACTCGGTACTTTACTGGTTCGCGGCTTAAATGCGTTTTCATCTGTTGCATCGTATGTGGGGGTTAAGCGTAAACCCATGAGTAAAGAAGTGCGCGAAGCTTATGTAGCGCCGTTTGACTCATGGAAAAACCGCATTTCGACTTTACGTTTTGTGCAAGATATTCCATTAAAGCCAGGCGATCGTAACTACGATTTAGTGACCAGTATTGGCGACAGTTTAAGTCAATTTGCGACCGTACCCACCTTGATTTGTTTTGGCTTACAAGACTTTGTATTCGACAAGTACTTTTTAACAGAGTGGCGCCAGCGTATGCCGCATGCTCAGGTGCATGAATTTGCCGACTGCGGTCATTATATTCTCGAGGACGCCAGCGACGAAGTGATAGGGCTAATAAAAGACTTTATCGCTCAAAACTAAAGATTAAAAGGCTCATTTGAGCCTTTTATTTGTTTTAACCGTCTACAATGATTGCTTATGACTCAAATATCCACTCAAGCTAATGCCAATATCTGCCAGCACCTTCAACGTGCTGCACAAAGCACGCCGACAGCACTCGCGGTTGCCGTGCAACACGCTAAACAAGGTCAGTTTAATTACCAAGAAATCGACTTTGCGAGCTTACATCAACAATCAGACATGATTGCCAAAGGCCTTATTCAATACGGCATTACCCGCGGCATGAAAGCCGTGTTAATGGTTACCCCAAGCATTGAGTTTTTCTCGTTAACGTTTGCCTTGTTCAAAGCCGGGATCATTCCTATTTTGGTTGACCCAGGCATGGGCATCAAAAACCTTAAACAGTGTTTTGAAGAGTCGCAACCCGACGCCTTTATCGGTATTCCTAAAGCGCATATTGCCAGACGTATCCTCGGCTGGGGCAAGGGCAGTGTAAAACAGGTCATTAATGTCGGCGGTTCAGGGTTACAGCGCTGGTTAGCCAACGCAACAAGCCTTGAAACCATTACCGAAATCGGCCGAAATGAAGCTTATTCCTTTGAAATGGCCTTGTTAAAACCAGATGATAAGGCCGCCATTTTGTTTACCAGTGGCAGCACGGGCACCCCAAAAGGTGTGGTGTACAGCCATGCGATGTTTGAAGCGCAAATCAGCGCATTAAAAGATGATTATGGCATTAAGCCTGGCGAGCGCGACTTAGCGACCTTTCCGCTGTTTTCATTATTTGGTCCAGCCCTTGGCATGGCCTCAATTGTGCCAGACATGGACGCCAGCAAACCCATTACCGCCAACCCTGCCAACTTATTTGCCGCTATCGAGCAATATCAATGCAGTAATATGTTTGTTAACCCAGCATTACTTGAACGCTTAGGCCAAGCTGGCGAGCAAACACAGCATACATTAAACAGTGTTAAGCGAGTGATTTCAGCAGGCGCACCCGCGACCATTAGCTCGATTAAACGTTTCAGTAAAATGCTCAACCCCGGTGTGCAAGTGCTGAACTCTTATGGCGCGACAGAGTCATTACCCATCAGTATGATTGGCAGCGACGCGCTATTTACCACAAGTGAATTGACCGACCAGGGCAAAGGCATTTGTGTCGGCAAACCGATTTCGTCGGTTAACATCAGCATTATTGCAATTAGCGATGAGCCGATGCCACGTTGGGATAACGTTACGCCGTTGGCGCCAAATCACATTGGTGAAATCGTAGTCAGTGGCCCTATGGTTAGCCAATCTTATTATCAGCGTCAACAAGCCACCAAAAATGCCAAAATTTATGACGGTGAAGTTTATCGCCATCGTATGGGCGATGTGGGTTATCTCGACGATGAAGGCTTATTGTGGATGTGTGGCCGCAAAGGGCATATTGTCGACGCTAAACGCGGCCAACAGAAGCTTAAACGCTTTTTTACTATTCCTTGTGAGCGCGTATTTAATACCCATCCGCAAGTGAAACGCTCTGCTATCGTAGGCGTTGAAGTTGCGGGCGATACAGTACCTGTGGTGTGTATTGAATTAAACAAAGATATTGTATGTTCAACCGCTAACGTACTCTATCAAGACTTGATTAAACTCGCTGAACAATATCCGCACACCGAAGGTATTAACCGCTTTTTAATTCATCCAGACTTTCCGGTCGATGTACGCCATAACGCCAAAATATTCCGTGAAAAATTAGCGGTATGGGCACAAGCTAAGTGGCGAGAGTAAGGGTTCTGCATGCAATTGACTGATTTAGCAAAACAAGAACAACACGCACTTTCGCAACTCAGCGCTAAAGTGAACAAAGTGTTTGTTACCGGCGCAGGTGGTTTTTTAGGCTTAGCGATTTGTCAGCGTTTACTTGCCGCTGGCATTAACGTGGTTGGCTTTGCCCGTGGCGATTACCCTAATCTTGTTGAACTGGGCGTTGACATGCATCGCGGAGACATCAGCGATTTTGCCAGTGTAAAACAAGTTATGCAAGGCTGTGACATGGTGTTTCATGTGGCATCAAAAGCAGGTGTGTGGGGCAGTAAACAAAGCTACTACTCACCCAATGTTGATGGCGCAGCCAATATTATCAATGCTTGCAAGGCACTTAATATTCAATCACTTGTGTATACCAGCACCCCAAGTGTCACCTTTGCCGGCGTCGATGAAAACGGCATTAATGAATCAGCCCCTTATGCCAGTGAGTATTTAAATTACTACGGCGAATCAAAAGCCCTCGCGGAACAAATGGTGCTAGCCGCCAATAGCGACAGCTTAAAAACCACAGCGTTACGCCCACACCTTATTTGGGGGCCAAACGATCCTCATTTAGTGCCGCGAGTCATTGAGCGAGCCAAAGCAGGGCGCTTAAAGCTGGTGGGTAAACAAGATAAACTGGTCGACACCATTTATGTCGACAATGCCGCTTATGCGCATATTTTGGCAGGTGTTGATTTAGTTAATCGTGCTAACAGTGCCGGTAAAGCGTACTTTTTAAGTAACGACGAGCCCATCACTATGGCCGCGATGTTAAATCAAATTTTAGCCTGTGCCGATTTAGCGCCTGTAACAAAGCGCGTGCCAGCAGGTGTAGCCTACGCTGCAGGAGTAGTGCTTGAAACCGTCTATGGTTTACTGAATAAACAGCAAGAACCTATCATGACGCGTTTTGTCGCACGGCAACTCTCGACTAGCCATTACTTTGATATCTGCGCTGTCAAGCAAGATTTAGGCTACCAGCCCCTAGTGAGCATTGAGCAGGGCATGCAGCGACTAAAGCAGTCTTTAAATGCTGGTTCAGCAATGTAACATTGTATTTACAACTCATCGCACGCTTATTTATTACCAACAACTTGGCTAACCAGCAATCCGCTGTATCTTAAACCTGACTACTGCTAAAAATGACCTAATAACAAGGTAGTTCAGGGAGAATAAATGCAGCACAGTAAACAAACTCAATGGGATAAAGCCACACTCGCCATTCATGGTGGGCATCAACGCGAAGCTTTTGGCTCGCTCACCACACCTTTATATCAAACCGCCACCTTTGTATTTGACAGCGCAGAACAAGGCGGAGCCCGTTTTGCAGGTGATGAGCAAGGCTACATCTATACCCGTTTAGGTAACCCAACCACCGCAGAATTAGAGCGAAAAATGGCGCTGTTAGAAGGCGCAGAAGATGCCGCCGCAACCGCATCTGGCATGGCTGCCGTATCAAGCGCACTGTTAACGCATTTACAAGCAGGCGACCATCTTGTTGCCTCTAAAACCGTTTATGGTTGTACATTCGCGCTCATGACCAGCCAATTAACGCGCTTAGGCATTAACTGCACATTAGTCGATTTTACTGACATGCATGCTGTAGAGGCCGCGATAAAGCCAAACACCAAAGTATTGTTCTGCGAAACCCCAGTCAATCCGCATCTACAAGTGTTTGACCTTACCGCCATGGCAAACGTCGCTAAAGCGCATAATCTTGTGTCCATAGTAGATAACACCTTTATGACCCCATTGCTGCAACAACCGCTTTCACTCGGGATCGACATGGTGATCCACAGCGCCACCAAATACTTAAACGGCCATGGCGATGTGATAGCAGGGATAGTGTGCGGCAATGCAGAACATATGCATCGATTAAAGTTTGAAATACTAAAAGATTTTGGCGGAGTTATATCACCACACGATTCTTGGTTAATCTTACGTGGGTTAAAAACCTTAGATGTGCGCTTAACCCGCCATTGCGACAATGCAGAAGTGTTAGCGGAGTATTTAGATAAACACCCTAAATTCAGGCAGGTCTTTTATCCTGGCTTAACACACCACCAGGGCCATCGCTTTATCGGCAACCAAATGAAACGCGCCGGCGGCGTTATTGCATTTGAATTAACAGGTAACAAGCAAGACGCCATCAACTTCGTCAATCGACTCCAACTATTCACCATCGCCGTAAGCCTAGGCGACGCCGAATCGCTCATCCAACACCCCGCATCCATGACCCATTCACCCTACACTCCAGAAGCCAGAGCAGAGGCAGGCATCACCGATAACTTATTGCGTATTTCGGTTGGTTTAGAAAACGTACAGGACTTAATCTCAGATATAGAACAAGCACTGCTGTAGTTAAATTATACATGCGGTACGTCAACAGTAACACCTGGATCCCAGATAACAGTGCTGGCTGGTCCGTTATTTACCCTCTGATAGACAAAAAGTGGCAAAATAATCGGAAATAGGTGTTTACCTATTCGTCATCCCTGAGATTTTTGAGCCAGGTGTTGGTCTAATATGTCATCCTCGAGTGTTTTAATTGAGAAGCCATGTGTTGCTCTATGCTGTCATTCCTGAGATTTTAGATCCCGGATTTATAAGAGTTACCGGGACGATCCAGGTGTTTCTTTTGATTTTGCTTAAGAGCTTTTAAAGCCAACACCTGGATTCCGGCTAAAAAGCATTGCCGGAACGACGGGGTAGGAGTAATTGACGGTGTTTGGTGTTGCTCTATGTTGTCATCCTCGAGTGCTTTTATTGAGGAGCCAGGTGTTTCTCTTTGCTGTCTTACTCAAATGAATTTAACAAATCACGTAGCTTTGACCATTGATGACATGACCTAATTTTGTTTTACTAACTACTTTGCACTGACCGCCTTACTCTTTTAATTTTTATTTTTTGATATTAGCGTAAAGCTAAATAAGGATGTTTATGAAAGTTGTTATACCTGTTGCCGGTTTAGGTACTCGTATGTTGCCTGCGACTAAGGCTATTCCAAAGGAAATGCTGCCTTTAGTTGATAAACCATTAATTCAATATATTGTCGATGAATGTGTGAGCGCAGGGATTAAAGAAATTGTATTGGTGACCCATGCCAGTAAAAATGCGATTGAAAACCACTTTGATAAATCTTATGAGCTTGAATCTACATTAGAGAAACGTGTAAAGCGTCAGTTGTTGCATGAGGTACAGTCTATTTGCCCTAAAAATGTGACCATTATGCATGTACGTCAGGGTGAAGCTAAAGGGCTAGGACACGCTATTTTATGTGCAAAACCTTGTATTGGTAATAATCCGTTTGCGGTTGTTTTACCTGATGTCATTTTAGATTCGTATTCAGCTGATCAACGCACTGAAAATTTAGCGTCGATGTTAATTCGCTATCGTGAGTCTCAAGCTAGCCAAATTATGGTTGCGCCAGTACCAGAAGACCAGGTACATAAATATGGTATCGCTGATTGTGGCGGTGAAATCATTAACCCAGGTGATTCGACTAAAATCTTTAATATGGTTGAAAAACCAGAAACAGGTACAGCACCTTCAAATCTTGCCGTTGTTGGCCGTTATGTCTTGTCAGAAAAAATCTGGGATTTATTAGAGCGCACATTACCTGGTGCCGGTGATGAAATTCAGCTGACTGATGCTATTGATATGTTGATTGAATCAGACACGGTAGAAGCGTTTAACATGACCGGTAAGTCACACGATTGTGGTGACAAATTAGGGTACTTAAAAGCCTTTGTTGAGTATGGGTTACGCGACCCTAAATTCGGCGGCGACTTTAAGAAGGAGCTAGCAGGTTTATTAGAAGAGTATAGATAAATTTTGCTCTATGCCGTCATCCTCGAATGCTTTAATTGAGGATCCAGGTGTTTCTTTTGACTTTGCTAAAAGTTTTAAAGCCAACACCTGGATTCCGGCTTAAAGCATTGCCGGGATGACGAACGGTACAACTGGGTCCCGGCTTAAAAGCGTTAACGGGATGTCATACTAAAAACCTAGAATCTAGAAGGACGAAGTCCGCTCTCAGGCGAGCTTGCGAGTTCCTAGAATCTCGGTCCTAAAACTCACATCAATGCTTTGCCCTTAAGCAATTTTCGCAGCCACATTCTATTGGGACTGAGCAATGCTTGTAATTCCAGGTTGAGTGGAGACAGCTCGCCGCAAAGGTTTGCTGCTAGGCATTCGGCAACGAGTGGGCCTGAACTTAGGCCGCGTGAGCCTAGGCCGCCTAAAACATATAAGCCTTCATAAATAGGTGCCGGTGTGGTTTGCCAGTAACGTTGCCATTGGCTAGGTTTGTCTTTTGATTGCTGTTGTATGGCATAACGGTTAAATAACTCTTCAACATCAGTTGCTGATCCCATTACAGGGAAGTGGTCGCGACTGACCATCCTTACGCCGACTCTGGCGTCATTGTTTGAAACATCAATATCATTTGGCCAGTTTGAATTGGGGAAGCTTTGCTTCATCTTTAAGCTGTTTTCGTGTTGTTCTTGTGGGCAAAAATCGAGGTGTTTTGGATCTTTAACATAACTGGCTCCCACACAATGTAATTGTTGATGTTGCGGGGTTAAGTATCCGTTAGCACATATGACTGTTGATAAATTAGCTAATTCACCTTGTGCTGGTACATGGCTTACCTGGCCTCTGAACCCAGTAATTTGAAGCTGTTTTGTCTGCGGATAGTCGGTTAACTGTGCCCCAGAGGCGACAACTAATTGCGGGTGGGTCGCTATGGGTAACTCGGCGTTATCGGTATAAAGTTGCCAGCCTTGTTGACTAGATTCCATGCGTTTTATTTGACTATTATAGACAACCGTTACATTCGCTAATGTTTGCGCTTTGGAGATAGCCGCTTGTGCAAATTCAAACGGGCACACCCAGCCGCCTAATGGATAATAAAAGCCTGATTTATCGATATTGAGGTTAGCGAGTTGGCTGGCTTGTTTGGCATTAACTGTGGTCGCTATTTCGGCTGGCCAATGTTGGCCCTTGATGATTTTGTTTAGTCTGGTTTCACTGCGCTCGTCAAAACCTGTGTGCAAAACACCGCACCATTGATGGCCAATAATAAAGCCGTCATCGACTAACGATTGAATTTGACGACGACTGAATAAAAACGCTTGTTGAAAAAACTGACTTAGCGGGCCATTTTCTGGTGTGAGTAGTGGATAAATTGCGCCTTGTTTATTGCCCGATGCGCCCTGGCCAAGTTGTGCATCTTTACAATAAAGAATACTGCTTTTACCCCGTTGGGCTAACGACAGTGCAAGACTTGCTGCTGCAATGCCTCCGCCAATAATAGCTATTGCGTCATCTTTTTCGCTTGTTGAGGGTAAGGGGTTATAGGCAAATTGTTGATTAAGTTGCTGCCTCATCGCCTGGCGTTCTGCCATTGTAATATCATCAACGGGTTCTACTAAAAGAGTATTAAAACCACACAGGGTTAACTGTTTATCGATTGCCTTTTGGCTGGTGTCAGCGTTTGTTGTTTTTGACGCCCTGTAAAAGCTGGCGTTATCACTGCTGAGTCGAGCATATTGCCATAATACGGTTTGATTAAAATAGTGATCTATTTGGTTTGATTGACTCGTATCGGGTAAGGCAAGCCAATGTTGTATGCGTTGTTTGCCTGGTGTGGCGACCAGTTTAAGCTGTTTGATTGGTTCGCCATAATACACATCAATAATCAGCCGAGTGTTATTGAGGGTTAAACGCTGACAACCATCAATTGCAGCAAGTTCAGTATTAAGCAATGCATTAGCGTGTGGCATTAATGGATGCTTGGCGTGTAATAGCCCTTGTTGTTGCCACTGTTTTTGCAGCTGTTGTCGATTGATTGCTTGATGCGCAATAACAACAAGGTGGACGCTCAATTGAGGCGTTTTGTGAACTGCCGCTTGTAACAATAAGATTTCATGGGCATCGGCAATACCCAATTGGCCCAGAGTGACTAAATTACCTTTGTTATGTGCCGTGATTTGGCCGTCACGGGTTTGCAATACAGTGTCGATATACTGCTGTACTGATTGATAGTATTGATTATCGCCATTATCGCCCAACAATTGGTGTGTAAGCAGAGGTTGTTGGGTGTTTGATACAGATAATAAAGTGCTTTTACTCAAAATATTTTACTCAGGCCACATAACTTGGCATTATTTTACCTGCGTTTATGGAAAGCTGACCACTTAATTGCTTTAAACCAGCTATGATTGCCGCAATTAAGTACCGACATGTACCAAATGGATAGCAAAAAAATGAAAAGAGTTGTGATCACCGGAATGGGTGTTGTTTCAAGTATTGGTAATAACAAGCAAGAAGTAACAGAGTCGCTTAAAGCGGGTCGTAGCGGTATTACTCACTCAGCGCAGTTCGAAGAAATGAAGTTACGCAGCACTGTTTGGGGTGATATTAAAATTAACCCAGCTGACCACATTGATCGTAAAGCACTTCGCTTTATGGGTGATGCTGCCGCTTATGCATACATTGCGATGCAAGAAGCTATTGCTGACGCTAACTTAACTGAAGAACAATATTCTAATTTCCGTGTTGGCCTAGTTGCCGGTACGGGTGGTGCGTCGTCTAAAAACCAAGTTCAAGCTGCTGATACGTTACGTGAAAAAGGCGTTAAACGTGTTGGACCTTATATTGTGCCACGTATTATGGCCAGTACTGCGAGTGCGTGTTTAGCCACTCCATTTAAAATTAAAGGTGTGAACTATTCAATTAGTTCTGCTTGTGCGACTTCTGCACACTGTATCGGCCACGCTGTTGAGCTTATTCAAATGGGTAAGCAAGACATGGTATTTGCTGGCGGCGCAGAAGAAGTTGATTGGACGTTAACCATGGGCTTTGATGCTATGGGCGCGTTATCAACTAAGTATAACGACACACCAGAAAAAGCCTCACGTACCTACGATGCAGACCGTGATGGTTTTGTTATCTCTGGCGGCGGTGGTATCGTAGTTGTTGAAGAGTTAGAGCATGCTTTGGCACGTGGTGCAAAAATTTATGCTGAAATCATTGGTTATGGTGCATCTTCAGATGGCTATGACATGGTTGCTCCGTCTGGCGAAGGCGCTGTACGTTGTATGCAAATGGCACTTGCTGATGTTGATGCGCCAATTGATTACATTAACACTCATGGCACATCAACCCCTGTTGGTGACATGCGTGAGCTTGAAGCTTTGCGTGAAGTGTTTGGTGACAACGTACCGGCTATTGCATCGACCAAGTCTTTAACGGGTCACGCATTAGGTGCGGCAGGTGTGCATGAAGCCATTTACAGCATGATCATGATGGAAAGCAGCTTTATTGCGCCAAGCATTAACATCGACACTGTTGACGAAAAAGCAGCGGGTATGCCAATTGTGCAAGAAATGCGCGAGGCAGAACTTAACACCATTATGAGCAACAGCTTCGGTTTTGGTGGTACTAACGCCACACTAGTGATGCGTAAATACAAAGCATAATCTAGTGCTAGCAGCATAGACTGTTAAACCTTAATAAAGCCAGCATTGGAAACAACGCTGGCTTTTTTGTTTTACACAAGGTCAACAGCAACAATTGAATCCTTGATAAAAGATCTCAGGGATGACGAGAGAAGAGGTAAAGCATTAGCTTTTTCTTCGTCGTTCCGGCAATGCTTTTAAGCCGAAATCCAGGTGTTTAGTTTGTCATCCCGGTAACGTTTTTAAAGCCGGGATCCAGGTGTTAGCTTTTAGGGTTTTAGGCCCTAGGTTCTAGGAACTCGCAAACTCGCCAGAGAGCGGACTTCGTCCTTCTAGAATCTAAGAAACACCTGGATCCTCAATAAAAGCACTCAAGGATGACGGCAAAAAAGTAAAGCATTAGAGCAACGCTAGGCCAACTTCGTCATTTCACTAATGCTCACTACTCCGTCGTTCCGGCAACGATTTTTAGCCGGAATCCAGGTGTTGGTTTTTTGCTTTTACACAAGGTCAACAGCAACACCTGGATCGTCCCGGTAACGCTTATAAATCCGGGATCTAAGGTCTCAGGGATGACGGCTTTGGGGCAACACCTGGACCCTCAATAAAAGCACTCGAGGATGACGGCAAAAAAGTAAAGAATTAGAGCAACGCTAGGCCAACTTCGTCATTTCACTAATGCTCACTACTCCGTCGTTCCGGCAACGATTTTTAGCCGGAATCCAGGTGTTAATTTTTTGCTTTTACACAAGGTCAACAGCAACACCTAGGTCGTCCCGGTAACGCTTATAAATCCGGGATCTAAGATCTCAGGGATGACAGCTTTGGGGCAACACCTGGATCCTCAATAAAAGCACTCGAGGATGACGGCAAAAAAGTAAAGCATTAAATCAACGCTAGTCCAACTTCGTCATTTCACTAATGCTCACTACTCCGTCGTCCCGGTAACGCTTATAAATCCGGGATCTAAGATCTCAGGGATGACGGCGGTGGAATAACACCTAGTACCTAGAACCTAATCCCTCGAGTCTTTAAGCGAAGCGTTTAGGCATGACGTTTTTTCTCGTCCCTTAGGTTGCTTTGGTATAAGATACGGCGCATAAAATGCGATGTGTAGTCGTTAAATTCGCTAACAAATAAGATACCCGATGAAAATAATTGCTGATGAAAACATGCCGTATGTTGATGCCTTGTTTGGCGACCTCGGTGAGATAGAATATGTTAATGGCCGTAATCTAACCGCTGAACAGGTGTGTGATGCTGATGTGTTGTTAGTGCGCTCGGTAACTAAGGTTAATGCGGCATTGCTCGATAATGCACAAAAGCTTAAATTTGTGGGTAGTGCCACCATTGGTACTGACCATGTTGCTGTAGATTACCTCGCTGAACGAAAAATCCCTTTTACTAATGCGCCAGGGTGCAATGCCACTGCGGTGGGTGAGTATGCATTTATTGCAATGCTAGAGTTAGCTCAACGTTTTGGTGACACCCTACAAGGCAAAGTTGTGGGGATTGTTGGGGCAGGCAATACGGGCTCTGCTGCAGCTAAATGCTTAGAGGCATATGGCTTAAAGGTATTGCTGTGCGACCCAGTTAAAGAAGAGCAAGGCGATAGTAGAGAGTTTGTGTCACTGGACAGCTTAATCGCTCAGGCCGATATTATTAGTTTACATGTGCCAATTACTAAAGTTGGTGAGCATAAAACCTGGTATTTATTTGATGAGGCACGTTTAAATCAACTACGGCCCAATACCTGGTTGTTAAATTGCTGCCGTGGTGAAGTGATAGATAACCGAGCGTTAATTTCCTTTAAGCAACAACGCGACGATGTAAAACTGGTGCTCGATGTATGGGAAGGTGAACCAAACCCTATGGCTGAGTTAGTTGCCTTAGCTGAGTTTGCGACCCCGCATATTGCAGGTTACAGCCTAGAAGGCAAAGCTCGTGGTACTTTTATGCTGTATCAAAAATTGTGTGAAGTGTTAGGCCTGGAGGCGAATAAATCGTTAACCATCTTGCTACCGCCATTTCAATTTAGCCAGGTTTATCGTCAAGATGAACTGAGTGAAGGGCAGTTATTATCCTTGTCACGTTTAGTGTATGACTTACGTGATGATGATAGAAAGTTTAGAGATTGTTTTGCCACGGCCGCAGGGTTTGATCAAATGCGTAAAAACCATACTTACCGTCGTGAGTACAGTGCCATTACACTTAAGAGCGAAGCGCCAGTGATTCCATTAGATCATTTGATGTTACGTACATTAGGTTTTAATTAATTACAGTGTTTGTTCGCAGCGATAAATGGGCAGGGTAATGATAAAAGTACGCTTTTTTGCCCAGTTGAGAAAAAATCACTTGAAAGCCGGCTTTTTTAATACATTAACCCTAGTAAAGCACAGCGAAATTAGGGTAGATTGATTGCTCAAACAGGATAATAGGAGTCGAGCGTTAATTATGTCTCAGGAATTTAATGTAGTCGTTTTAGGTGCATCGGGCGCAGTGGGTCAAACTATGATTGAGATCCTCGAGCAGCGTAATTTCCCGGTTGCTAAGTTGTTTCCATTAGCGAGCAGTCGCAGTGCTGGCGAAACGGTCAGTTTTCACGGTAAACAAGTAGAAATTCTTGACGTAGAAACGTTTGACTGGAGCCAAGCTCAAATTGGTTTCTTCTCTGCAGGTGGCGATGTGTCTGCTAAATGGGCACCAATTGCTGGCGATGCGGGTTGTGTGGTTATCGACAACACTTCACACTATCGTTATGACATCGACGTGCCATTAGTGGTACCAGAAGTTAACCCAGAAGCGATTGCAGATTTTCGTAACCGCAACATCATTGCTAACCCAAACTGTTCAACCATTCAGATGCTGGTTGCACTAAAGCCAATTTATGATGCGTTTGGTATTTCGCGCATTAACGTTGCGACATATCAGTCAGTGTCGGGTACCGGTAAAAAAGCCATTGAAGAATTAGCGGGTCAATGCGCTAAATTACTCCAAGGTTTACCTGCTGAACCTTCTGTTTATCCAAAACAAATTGCGTTTAACGTATTACCGCAAATTGATGTGTTTATGGAAAATGGCTACACCAAAGAAGAAATGAAAATGGTGTGGGAAACGCAGAAGATTTTTGGTGATGACGAAATCGTTGTTAACCCAACTGCAGTACGTGTCCCTGTGTTTTATGGTCACTCTGAAGCGATTCATATTGAAACACTTCAACCTGTTGATGCAGAAGATGTTAAAGCAGTATTACACAATGCCCCAGGTGTTGAGTTATTTGAAAGCGATGACGAATACCCAACTGTTGTGACTGAAGCTGCGGGTAATGACCCAGTGTATGTAGGTCGTATCCGTAAAGATATTTCTCATTCGCACGGTATAAATTTATGGGTTACTGCCGATAACATTCGTAAGGGTGCGGCATTAAACAGTGTGCAAATCGCTGAAATTTTGATTAGAGATTACTATTAATTGAGCGTTGCTCAAGGTTAATTCATTAATCAATAAGTGATTTAGTTTAAAAAGCCTGCAGCCAGCAGGCTTTTTTTGTTTTGCTTACGCCAGTAGTAGCAGGGCTGGCGCAACTAGTTTATAGTCGTAAATGTATCATTTTTAACATCTATACTGCTTTTTTAAGTGCAAAAGTTAGCTTAAAACCGATGTGATTTGATATAGTGATGACATATACCCAATCAACTTGAAGCGACGTGTTTCAGAGCATCTTCAGGTTGATTGGGTATAAATATTAATGATAAAAATTGCCTACAGCCTGTTGCCAAGATGGCAACTCAATTGCGCTTAAAGGGAAGGATTGGATGACTTTGCGTACTTCTTATATTCTGGGTTTAATTGCCTGTACGACCGTTGGTTTCACCAGTTTACAGTTGATTGATTCTGCACATGCTGAAACATTGAACATCACTGGTCCAAATGGCGAGGTTAAGCAACAAGCTAAGCGCCAGTATGGTCCAACAACGTCAAGAGACACCTTTTGGAGTATTGCCCAAAAAGTCAGACCCAATGATCGCGTGAGTGTTTACCAGGTCATGGCGGCATTATTCGACGCCAACCCGCATGCGTTCAGTGGCAATAACTACAACACGCTTGAACGAGGGATGATTTTATTAATCCCGTCTGCTGATGTGATGGCTGCCATTCCAGACAGTGTTGCGCGTCGTCGCGCAGAACAAGATGACCGCCAAGTGAGCCGCCCAGCTCCAGTTACCCCACAGCCCGTTGCCACTAAACCTTCTTCAATCGTTGAAGTCGTTAAAAAGCCGAATGCAGATAAACCGTTGCAAATTGTGCAAAAAACACCCGCCGTTGAAGTGCAAACTCAAGCATTAAAACAAGCCAATGCTGCAAAAGTTAACGATCTCAATAGCGTGCTAGACAAAGCTAATGCTAAAACCTTGATGCTCACTGACGAGCTTGCCCGCGCGCAAGACGAATTAATGGTCAGTAATAATGATAATCAAGTGCTTAAAAATAAAATTGAGCAGATGTCGTTAAATATTTCATCGCTTGAAGAAGATTTACAACTGCTAAGTGAGAAACACGATAAATTAACAATCGCTTACGAAAAACTATTACAACAAGTTGATAATAAAGAACCTGTAGTAGAAGAACCCGCAGATTTTTGGCGCAGCTTAACAGACAACACCATGATGCTAATTGTGGCCGCTTCGGTGCCGCTATTATTACTGTTTGGGCTTATTTTTTGGTTATTAACACGTCGTAAAAAAGCCGCAAAACAGACCGAAAATGAAATTGAAACAAACGAAAAAACTGAAACTGTAGCTAAACAAGCAAGCACTGCGCTAGACGAGGAAGACAACGCTGATGATGTTGTGATCCATTTAGATTCTGATGACGATGAGTCCATTGACGATTTATTAAATTTAGACAGTGCTGAATTACAACCTGAAGCCTCAATGGCGGACGGCAGTGAAATGGACATGGCGTCTGAAATGTTCGTGGGTGAAGACACCGACGATGATGAAGGTTCGTCGTTAGATGATTTATGGGCCGAAGCCATGGAAGAGCAAGACTCTGAACTGGAGCCGCTCGATGACGATGATGATTTAGACAGCCTATTAGCTGATCTTGATGATGGCAGTACAAATAATAATGATGAATTAGATGATTCTGCAGAAAACGACATTGATTCACTGTTAGCCGAATTCGATATGCCGCCAGAAACCGAAGAGCCTGCAGTAGATGAGCAACCTGAGGCTGTTGATGAGTCACTATCAAACGATGACGACATTGACTCTTTGTTAGCAGAATTTGATATGCCAGCAGAAACAGAAGAGCTTGCAGTAGATGAGCAACCTCGGGCTGTTGATGAGTCACTATCAAACGATGACGACATTGACTCTTTGTTAGCAGAATTTGATATGCCAGCAGAAACAGAAGACCTTGCAGAAGATGCTGAACCTCAGGCTGTTGATGAGTCACTATCAAACGATGACGACATTGACTCGCTGTTAGCTGAATTCGATATGCCAGCAGAAACTGAGACAGAGCAAGTCCAAGAAGTTGATGATGAATCAGAATCTAGCGAAGACTTAAATGAAGAATCAGCGGATGATTCAAATGTTGCAGCCGATGACGACATTGATTCGCTGTTAGCTGAATTTGATATGCCTGCAGAAACTGAGACAGAGCAAGTCCAAGAAGCTGATGATGAATCAGAATCTAGCGAAGACTTAAATGAAGAATCAGCGGATGATTCAAATGTTGCAGCCGATGACGACATTGACTCGCTGTTAGCTGAATTTGATATGCCTGCAGAAACTGAGACAGAGCAAGTCCAAGAAGCTGATGATGAATCAGAATCTAGCGAAGACTTAAATGAAGAATCAGCGGATGATTCAAATGTTGCAGCCGATGACGACATTGATTCACTGTTATCTGAATTTGATATCTCAGCAGAAACCGAGACCGAGCCTCAAAGCGAAACCTCACTAGACGCTGACGGCATGGCAGAGGCATCTGATCGTGATGAGCTACTTGCAGAGCTTGAAATTGATGATAGCGATGACGAAGTCAGTGATGATGATATCAATGCATTACTCGCAGAATTAGAAGTAAGTCCAGATGAAGAAGCTGCACAAGCGTTAAATAGCGAAACTGTCACTGAGCAAGACGATATTGCGGCGTTAATTGCGGCAGAGCTGCAAGATGAAGATGATATTGAAGAAAGCACAGAGGCTGATGACCAGGACATCGATGCGTTATTGGCAAGTTTAAATGAGCCTGTTATTGAATCTAGTGTAGCCGATATAAGCGCTGCGGAAGAGGATCCAGCAGATGATAAAGGTGAAGATTTATCTGAACAAATTGCAGCTGAATTAGCCGATGAGTCTGATGAAACTGAAACACTCGCTTCTGACGATGATGATATTGATGCCTTACTCGCAGGCTTTGAACAAGACGATGACGAAGATGATATTGCCGCACAAATTGCTGATGAGTTAGACGACAGCGACGATGATGTGGCAATATCTGCCGATGTGGCCGACAGCAGTGATGAAGATATTGATGCGTTGCTTGCCAGTATAGATGAGCCCGAAATCACGCCAACATTAAATCTTGATGATCAAGACGAAACACAAACCACTGACACATATGAAGTAGATGATTCAAGTGACGTTGACGACCAGGACTTATTTAATGAGCTTGATGAATACTTAAATGATTTAGACAACTCGCGTAATCAAGTTGATGCTGAAGCTGAGCATGACAACACCTTTTTTGACCCTGATTTAGATGCGTTGTTGGCTGAAAGCAGTGAGACTGAGTCAGCTGAAGAGATCGATGCTAAAACTGATGATACTGGTGTGAGTGATGAGACCGAATCATCAGATGATGAACTTGAATTTAGTCTAGAAGATGAAGACATAGATACGCCTTTAGTGGAAGACATCAGTGACGAAGATGCAGAAGATGAGCTAAATGCATTACTGGCTTCAATGGGTGATGACGATGTCAGCCTGTCGTTAGATGATGATGCACAAGAAGCTGATGGTTCTTCTCAAAACACTGGGGCGAAAGCTAATAGGGACTCTGGTTTCTTTAATGATTTAAAAGCCAATAAACCTAAACCTGCAATGCTTGATTGGGAAAGTGATTTACTTAAGGCTGCTGAAACTGCCGTGGATGAGCAAGAGTCACAACCTACTGTTAGTGATGATGATTTATTAGCGGCATTTTCACAGTCGTTAACAGAAGATGACAGCGATAACTTCACTTCTGAAGATGATTATCTTCTCAATGATGACAACCTCACGGTCGACGAAGCACTTGCCGCGTTAGACGAAAATGAACGCAGTAAGTCAGCTCAATATAATGTCAGCGATGACGACTTAATGAGTTTTGAGCGTGAAAACGGCTATATCGATATTGATAAACTGCTCAATGATGCCGATGAAGACATAGATAAAACCGATCAGTATAAAGACGTAGATGTTGATGTCGGTGAAGTTAACTCGTTAATTGGCAACGCGGATATGGTTGATGTCGATGACGAAGAAAACTCAGTTAATGCTAAATTAGATTTAGCCCGTGCCTACATCGAAATTGAAGATCAAGACAGCGCCAAAGCCTTGTTAAAAGAAGTGCAAATTGATGGTAATGATCGCCAAAAGGCAGAAGCGGCAAACTTACTTAAAGGTTTTCGTTAACCAATAACGTGTTGAGGTTCAATTGATTAAACGGCGCAGATATCTGCGCCGTTTTTTTCAACCGCAAAAAATAGCAACTTACGTTATCCCTGAAATCTTAGATCCCGGGGGGTATAAGCGTTACCGGGACGATCCAGGTGTTGTTCTATGCCGTCATCCTCGAGTGCTTTAATTGAGGGCCAGGTGTTGCTCTATGCCGTCATCCTCGAGTGCTTTAATTGAGAAACCAGGTGTTGCTTTAATCTGTCATCCCTGAGATCTGTTATCAGGGATCCAGGTGTTTCTTTTGACCTTACGTAACAGAGTAAAAGCCAACACCTGGATTCCGGCTTAAAAGCATTGCCGGAACGACGTGGTAGTTGACGTCATCTGTGTACGAACCAGCAAATGATGGAGTAATTGACGGTGTTTGGTGTTGCTCTATGTCGTCATCCTCGAGTGCCTTAATCGAGGGGCCTGGTGTTTCTTTTGACCTTACGTAACAGAGTAAAAGCCAACACCTGGATTCCGGCTCAACAGCGTTGCCGGAACGACGTGGTAGTAGGCGTCATCTGTGTACGAACCAGCAAATGACGGAGTAGTGGACGGTGTTTGATGTTGCTCTATGCCGTCATCCTCGAGAGCCTTAATCGAGGATCCAGGTGTTTCTCTATGCCGTCATCCTCGAGTGCTTTAATTGAGGAACCAGGTGTTGCTTTAATCTGTCATCCCTGAGATCTGTTATGAGGGATCCAGGTGTTTCTTTTGACCTTACGTAAAAGAGTAAAAGCCAACACCTGGATTCCGGCTCAAGAGCGTTGCCGGAACGACGTGGTAGTTGACGGTGTTTTATGTTGTTCTATGCCGTCATCCTCGAGTGCCTTAATTGAGGATCCAGGTATTGCTCTAATCTGTCATCCCTGAGATCTGTTATCAGGGATCCAGGTGTTTCTTGTGATTTTGCTTAAGGGCTTTAAAGCCAACACCTGGATTCCGGCTTAACAGCGTTGCCGGAACGACGGACTGTACACCTGGATTCCGGCTCAAGAGCACTGCCGGAACGACGTGGTAGTTGACGTCATCTGTGTGCGAACCAGCAAATGACGGAGTAATTGACGGTGTTTTATGTTGTTCTATGCCGTCATCCTCGAGTGCTTTAATTGAGGATCCAGGTGTTTCGCTATACCGTCATCGCTTGCTTAAATGTGTATGAATTATTGCAGTAATCAAGAATATTCAGGTTGATTGAGGATAAGTTTGAAAGTAGGGGCTCTCATGTCATTGACTCCTCTATTCATTAGCGTCAACAAGAGTGCCTATATGCAATTACATAATGTCTCAAATTGGTATAAACTTCGCGGCATTAATGAGTTGAGGAAATTGAAATGCGAGTTGCGTTAGGTATTGAATATGATGGTAGTGGTTTTTTCGGATGGCAGCGCCAGGCCGATGTCGTTTCAGTGCAAGCTCAGCTTGAAAAAGCTTTATCCTATGTGGCAAATGAATCGATAGAAGTCTTTTGTGCCGGCAGAACCGATTCTGGGGTCCATGGCACAGGCCAGGTGGTTCATTTTGACACCACAGCGAAGCGTCCATTAACCGCATGGACATTGGGCATTAATGCTAATTTGCCCGACACCATTGCCGTGCGCTGGGCTAAAGAAGTCGACGACAGTTTTCATGCGCGCTTTAGCGCCACTGCTCGCCGTTATCGCTATGTGATTTACAATCATCAATTACGCCCTGGGATATTACGCTCAGGTGTAAGCCATTATCATGGTGATATTGATGAAACCTTAATGCACCAGGCTGCACAATTATTGTTAGGTGAAAACGACTTTACCAGTTTTCGTGCCATTCAGTGCCAATCCAATACACCATTTCGTAACGTACATAAAGTCACGGTTACCCGCCAGGGGATGTATGTAATGGTTGATATTCAAGCTAATGCATTCTTACATCATATGGTCCGGAACATTGTGGGCTCGTTGCTTGAAGTTGGCCTTGGCAATAAACCGATTGAGTGGATAACTGAGTTACTGGCACTTAAAGATCGCAATCAAGCTGCAGCAACGGCAAAGCCCAACGGTTTATATTTAGTCGATGTGACGTACCCAGAGCAATATCAACTGCCTAAACTGGCACTTGGGCCGTTATTTATGTTGGATTAAGCCATTGTTCATTAGCTTAATTAACGTATAACTAACCTGCTTTTGTGATACAAACTATGACACAATATCGGCAATAAAAATCAATTACCCTTGTGGTGAATCAGACTCGCAATGTAATTGATCCATTGAGTTAAAATAAGCCCAATGTTGTTATTTGGCTTATTTACCCCTTTTCTTAACCTGAGTTAAGGTTAAACAGGTAACGCGTCAGTAGAGTTTAAATGGTATTTATATATGTCGACCATCAATGAAGTCAATGTCCCAGAGCAAGATGCTAGCCTAGCACAATGGCTAGATTATTTACTGGCTATACACCCAAGCGAAATCGACATGGGATTAACCCGGGTTGAAAAGGTCGCTAAGCGGTTAAATTTATTATCGTTAGCCCCAAGTAAAGTGATTACCGTTGCCGGTACTAATGGTAAAGGCACAAGCTGTGCGATGTTAGAGTCTATTTTGCGTCAGTCTGGTCTGTCTGTTGGGGTATATAGCTCGCCGCATTTATTACGCTATAACGAACGGGTGCGAATTAACCAACAAGATGCCAGTGACGCAGCGCTAATCGAAGCATTTTGTGCGATTGAAGCGGCGCGTGATGATATTTCACTGACCTTTTTTGAATACGCAACACTCGCAGGTTTGTATTTGTTTAAAGCTGCAAACGTAGATGTGGCTATTCTTGAAGTGGGTTTAGGTGGGCGCTTAGATGCCACCAATATTATTGATTCAACGGCAGTGATCTTGACCTCAATAGATCTTGACCATCAAGAGTATCTTGGAGACAGTCGTGAATTGGTTGGCCGTGAAAAAGCCGGGGTATTTAGGCAACATTGTCTTGCCGTAGTGGGCGAACCTGACTTACCTAAGTCGGTTAAAGATTATGCCGAGTATATGCATACTCGCTTGTATCGCGTGGGTTATGAGTTTAACTATCAAGTGTCTGATAGTGATTCTGCACGGTGGGATTTTACATCAGCGCAAAGCAACTATTCTGGTTTACCTGTGCCCAGCTTACCCTTACCTAATGCTGCGAGTGTGGTAGCGTTAATCTGCCAAGTATGGCCGCAGATCACTGAGCAACAAATTGCCGATGGTTTAGTCAACGCCAAACTCGCAGGGCGCCTAGAGCAAGTGAATCAGCAGCCAATAGTTTTACTGGACGTTGCTCATAACCCACATGCTGCACGCTATTTAGCTAACCAGTTACAAGTCTATCAAGGCAAACGGGTTGTGGCCGTGTGTGGCATGTTAAAGGATAAAGATATCAAAGCGGTAATCGAAACACTTGCACCGCACATTAGCCAGTGGAATCTAGTGAGTTTAGATAATCCTCGCGGGGCATCGGCGCAATTATTATATGATGCATTGCCACAGGCGAGCCAACAAAACGCACAACTATATCAAGATATGAGCAGCGCGTGGCACGGCGTACAAAAAGACATAAACGAAGACGATGTGGTTATTGTGTTCGGTTCTTTTTATACTGTTGCGGGCGTTAAATCATACATAGGTTAATTTTTTAAAAGGGAATTCGCTTTGAATCGTCAATTTCAAAATCGTTTGGTCGGAACCATCGTGCTTGTGGCCTTAGGGGTGATTTTTTTACCTGACCTATTAGATGGTAAAAAGACTCAGGTTGTAGAAGAATTTACTGAAATACCATTACGACCTTTAGCCAAAAACACCCACAATTCAAATGGTAGTGAACAGGCAGAGCAAACTGCAGACACCATTGAAGAGTTTCAGGTGTTAACTATCGCGGAGCCGCAAGACCTTGGCAGTGATGTGGTTGAGCTGGGTGACGATAAGCCTACAGAGGTGGTTCAAAAAGTTGACCCAAAACCACAAGCAACAACACCCGTTAAACCCAAACCGGCAGCCGTAGTGGCGCAAACCAAAACACCAGCCAAAGCCGCGATAACCGCAGGTTACACGTTACAGCTAGGTGGTTTTAATAACGCGGCCAATGTCAGTACGCTTGTGACACAGCTGCGCAAAGCAGGTTTTACTGCTTATACCTTGCCTGTTAAACCGGTTGACGGAAAATTGACTCGGGTATTTGTTGGCCCTGAAGTGTCTGAAGCTAAACTTAAAGCTCGCCAGGAGCCTATCTTTAAATTAACCGGATTAAAGGGCAAGATCATCGCCTACAATCCTCAAGAACATTAACCTGTTCAGACGGTAGACTCAGTGCGTGGTTGAAAATATTAAATTGATTGTTCGCAATCGCGCATGAATAATTTATGCAATCAGGGGTGAGAAACATCTCTGTCTCTGTTAGAATCGCGCCGTCTTGAACCCTATACCGGATCCCCATTTTCATGGTTTGGATTGATTACGCAATTATTATCATTATCGGGTTATCAACTATTATTAGTTTGATCCGCGGATTCGCAAAAGAAGCCATGTCACTTGTGGTTTGGTTTGCCGCTTTCTTTATCGCTAGCCAGTTTTATCTTGATCTTGCCGTGCATTTAACCCAAATGCAGGACGAGTTAGTGAGAAACGGTGTCGCGATTACCATTCTATTTGTCGTTACCCTGATCCTAGGGGCTTTAGTCAATTATTTATTAGGCCAGTTAGTGTCTAAAACTGGCTTGTCAGGCACAGACCGTGTACTTGGTTTGTGTTTTGGCGCCATTCGTGGTGCTTTGATTGTAAGCGCATTACTGTTTTTTATGGATGCATTTACTGCGTTCCCAGACACCGTTTGGTGGCAGGACTCAGTACTTGTACCCGAATTTGGCGTGGTTATTCAGTGGTTTTTTAACTATCTCGAAAACACCTCAAGCTTTGTACCCAAAATCTAAAACTATAAACATAAAACACCTTACAGTGAGGAACCTTACCCATGTGTGGTATCGTCGGAATAGTAGGAAAATCAACAGTTAACCAAACCATTTATGATGCACTGACTGTGCTTCAACATCGTGGACAGGACGCAGCAGGCATTGTGACTGTAGACATCAATGCGTTTCGTTTACGTAAAGCAAATGGCTTGGTTAAAGATGTGTTTGAACCCAAACACATGCAACGTTTACAAGGCAATGCGGGTATTGGCCATGTGCGTTATCCTACCGCGGGTAGTTCTAGTGCATCAGAAGCACAACCGTTTTATGTTAACTCGCCGTTTGGTATTTCGTTAGCGCATAACGGTAACTTAACTAACACGCTTGAGTTAGCTGAAAGCTTGGTCAAAAAACGCCGTCATGTTAATACCACCTCTGACTCAGAAATCTTACTTAATTTATTAGCCGATGAACTACAAGAAACACGTAGCTTGTCATTAAGTGCTGATGAAGTATTTGATGCCGTAGCTAAAGTACATGCGCAAACACGCGGTGCTTATGCTGTGACAGCGATGATTATTGGCCAAGGCTTAGTTGCGTTTCGTGACCCATTTGGTATTCGTCCATTGGTGCTTGGTAAGCACGAAACGGCAACCGGTACTGAATACATGGTCGCATCTGAAAGCGTGGCGTTAGATGCCGTAGGTTTTGAAGTGATGCGTGATGTTGCCCCAGGTGAAGCGATTTACATCTCACTTGATGGTCAGCTCTTCACTCGTCAATGCGCTGTTGACCCAAGTTATGCACCGTGTATCTTCGAGTTTGTGTATTTTGCACGCCCAGATTCAAGTATCGACAAAATATCTGTGTACGCAAGCCGCGTTAACATGGGTGCCAAGTTAGGTGAAAAAATCAAAAAAGAATGGGAAGATCACGACATTGATGTGGTTATACCTATTCCTGAAACCTCTTGTGATATTGCGCTTGAAATTGCCCGTGGTATGGGCTTACCGTACCGCCAAGGTTTTGTAAAAAACCGTTATATTGGCCGTACCTTTATTATGCCAGGTCAGCAAGAGCGTAAAAAGTCAGTTCGCCGTAAGCTCAATGCAATTAATACCGAGTTTAAAGGTAAAAACGTGTTGCTAGTTGATGACTCTATAGTACGTGGTACCACGTCTGAGCAGATCATCGAAATGGCCCGTGAAGCTGGTGCTAAGAAAGTGTACTTTGCTTCAGCGGCACCTGAAATTCGCTTCCCGAACGTGTATGGCATCGACATGCCGACTTCAAATGAGTTGATTGCTCATGGTCGTGATGCAGATGAAATTGCAAAAATCATTGGCGCAGATGGGATTATCTTCCAGGACTTAACTGACTTAGTTGAAGCCGTAAGAATGGAAAATCCAGAGATTAAGCGCTTTGAAACCTCAGTATTTGACGGCCACTACATTACCAACGATGTGAACCAATCTTACTTAGACCATTTAACTCAGTTGCGTAATGACGATGCCAAAGCCAACCGCAGCAAAGATATTGGCACCAACTTAGAAATGCACAACGAGTGTCATCCATAAGTTAACCGCGTTATTGCTTCGACTTAAAAACCAGCATAAACATGCTGGTTTTTTTATGGGTTTAAAATAGCTTAAATGCTAAAACCTAAAACCTAAAACCTAAAACCTAAATCAACACCTGGATCGTCCCGGTAACGCTTATAAACCCGGGATCTAAGATCTCAGGGATAACGGCATAAAAAATATGTCGCCCCGCAATGCTTCCTACTCCGTCGCCCTGGCAATGTTGTTGAGCTGGGGTCCAGGTGTTGCTTTTTCTACGTCTTCCCCGCAATGCTTCCTACTCTGTCGTCCCGGCAATGTTTTTGAGCCGGCGTCCAGGTGTTGCTTTTTCTACGTCTTCCCTGCAATGCTTCCTACTCCGTTGCCCCGGCAATGTTGTTGAGCCGGGGTCCAGATGTTGCTTTTTTGCGTTTAAGAACTGATGAAGCATTAAGGGCAACAGCAACACCTGGATCGTCCCGGTAACGCTTATAAATCCGGGATCTAAGATCTCAGGGATGACGGCATAAAAATACGTCGCTCCGCAATGCTTCCTACTCCGTCGTCCCGGCAATGTTTTTGAGCCGGGATCCAGGTGTTTGCTCTACGCTTTTACAAGCCCTCAATAAACGGGACTCTTCTGATTTCTAAAAGCGAACCATTCGATAATCTTGTAGCGCTTGTGCAGCTTTTTGCGGATTTGACAAACTTATCTTTTGATAATGCCTGAGCACTTTGTCTAAATAGCGCTGTGCAATATCAAGCTGTTGCTCTGAATTGACTTGCCACAGTTTATTGCCCACAGGGCTAATAAGGGGGCTAGGATCATTGTCATGTGACGATGCTTTACTGTGGTGAGATACATACAATATTTCATAAAAACGACGATTTTCTTCAAGCAAGGTTTCATCAATTAAACGGCAATCAAGTTCAATCAATTTTTGACGTAATTCGTACTGGTGATGTACAGGACAGAGCATAAAATCAATTTGCAGTTGAGGTTTTTTTTGGCAAATAGAATTAATAAGCTCGATCATCAAATCGCCACCCACCCCGGCGATAATAACCAATGGTGTTTCTGGGTAATCTGACAAAGGAATTTGGGCAACATCCATACAATGGACTTGCCACTGTGGAGGATTTTGCAGTGGGTAAAAGCGTTCGAGCTTATGTTCAAGCTGTTGCATCAAATTTGGCACAATATCGACAAAATGTATCGTCGGTGCCGCCTGCCTTGATAATAACGCCGCACCTAATAAACCATGGTCGCAGCAACAATCCCAAATGTGCGTATAGCCTGTTGGGATCATGTCATTAAGTTGAGTTAAGCGTTGACCAAGTTTCATTGAGTTATACCAATTCCATTAATTATGTGACCAATCAGAGTCACTCAGATTGTTCAGTTTGAGGCGCAT
>NZ_BMQI01000011.1 GCF_014648035.1 Shewanella algicola
GAGCCATGATCAAACTCTTCAATTAAAGTTTTTTCGAGACAACGTCTCGGCTCAATGAATTCTACTGTCATAATTCGCTTCGCTCAAAGAGCTAACGAATTACTTACTACATTACTGTAGTTTCATATTACTATGAACATTCTCATCATCGAGTTTAAATTTTTGATTGCCTACATTCCGAAGAACAAGGAGACAATTTCGAATAACTCAATACCTGTGAATGTCCACACAGATTACTTGATAAATTGTTAAAGAGCGGACTCAGTAACAAAGCGTTAGACGCCGTGTTCCGTGTCAGTGGTGCGCATTATAGGGAACTCATTTTATTGTGCAAGGCCTTTTAATGTTTTTTCTTAAGTTTATTGCTTAATTGCACAGATTTTAAACTTAACGGCTTATTTTAGGCTGTTTTAGCTGGGTTTATGAACAAATTCGGCCTGTTGTTATCATTCTATTTTGTCTTTAATGTCGCTGTAACTGCCCGTGTTATGCATTTGTCTCTATATAAAGTGCCCAATTTATCTCATTAAGCGATAAATGCACTCCAAGCTAGGTTAAAACAATGTTAACTCAGGATAACAAAGCAATAATATGTCTTTTAACGAATACTAGGGATAATTGTAGATAGAAATGCTGTGGGATTAGAATGAGAGAGATTTATAAAACATGCGCTATACAAAGAGATTGTTAGCGCATGCACCATAGGTTCATATTGGGATAATTAACCTTGACTTAAAAATTGTGGTACATCAGCAATACTATCCACTACGGTCGTCGCCAGAGTAATGCCGGCCTCGTCGACCACTTTACCTGAACGAACCAAGATGGCAGTTTGGATACCTGCGGCATGTGCTGCACGGATATCATCAGCCTTGTCACCCACCATCACAGATTGACTCAAGTCGATTTTTAAAAATGAAGCCGCTGAGGTCAACATACCAGGTTTAGGTTTACGGCAGTCACAATCTTGTTTGTATTCACCTATACCTTTATCGGGATGATGTGGACAATAATAAATACCGTCGAGTTCGACACCTTTATCGGCAAAGTTCCAGTCCATCCACTCTGTGAGGTGATGAAAATCATCTTCGCTGTACATGCCACGAGCAATACCAGATTGATTAGTGACAACAACGAGTAAGTAGCCCATGTCTTTTAACGCTTTACAAGCCTCAAATACACCGTCTATATATTCAAAGTCGTCTACGTTATGCACATAACCCGTGTCTTTATTAATGACACCATCGCGATCTAGAAATACTGCCTTCTTCAACCTAACACTCCTTAAACTGGATATTGTTGTGATTATCACATTGACGACTATTTGGTGCCAGATAAACTCACAAATTTTACTTATTTGTTTATTTTAAGTTGCTTTATATTACATTTATGATGTTTATCCATATTTATGTATAGGTTTCACTTTATAAAGCGCTAGCTAAGCGTTACCCTTGCTCGAATATATTAGTAGTGATGAAAATGACATGAGCAATATACCTCCTATTATTCACAAAACCCGCACACAACTTGTTGTTGAAGCACTCAGAGAACAGATCCTTTCGGGTGATATAGAAGGAGGCGAACCGCTCAGACAGTCAGCGATTGCTGAACAATTGAACGTAAGCCGCATCCCTGTACGCGAAGCATTAGTACAATTAGAAGCAGAAGGCCTCATTAACTTTGAGCCTCATAAAGGGGCTACAGCAACTAAATTATCTGTGGAGCAAGTGACTGAGTTATTTGAGTTGCGCGCCATGATTGAATCTGATTTATTGGCTAAAGCAATACCCAATTTAACCGAGCAAGATATTGCCGATGCTGAAGCCGTACTCGTACAATTAGAGTTGGCTTTTAAGCTCAAAGAGTCTGTCGCCAGTTGGAGTGAACTCAACACTCGTTTTCACACTCGTTTGTATAAAGCAGCCAATAGACCACATACACTAGATGTAGTACATGGGTTAAATACCAATTGCGACCGTTATATTCGATTACAACTGCTATTTACGGGTGGCATACCTACGGCTGAACGTGAACACAGAATATTACTTGAACTGTGTAAAGCCGGTGATGTCGAAAAAGCAACGGCATTGTTGCATGAGCACATTTTGAGTGCCGCCGCTTCGATTACCAAATTAGTTGAACAAAAAATTAAGTCATAACAACAATAAAATTCTTAATCAAACATACAGGTTTGATATTATTATCTGATATTAAAGCTATTTATTTAATTGTTAATACCTATTGAGAGAACGCTTATGCAGTATGCACACATTACCGGTTGGGGAAAGTCTGTTCCACCAGCCACACTAACTAACGATGACTTAGCCACGTTCATGGACACTACTGATGAGTGGATCAAGACTCGTACAGGTATTAGTAAGCGCAATATAAGCCACGTTAATACGTCAGAAATGGCCTCTGTCGCGGCCAAACATGCGCTCGCGGCTGCAGGCATTGATGGCAGCGAGCTTGACTTAATCATTTTAGCTACGGCAAGTCCGGATACCTTAATTCCTAATATTGCTTCTACAGTACAGGCAAATATTGGTGCGACATGTGCCGCATTTGACATTAATGCCGCGTGCAGTGGTTTTTTATATGGCGTAGGTTTGGCGAGCTCATTGATAAAAAGTTGCCAAAATAAAAAGGTGTTGATTATTGGTGCTGAACGTCTGTCGTTTTACCTTGATTGGTCACGCCGTGAAACAGCAGTGCTGTTTGGTGATGGTGCTGGAGCAATTGTGCTTGAAGCCAATGAAACTCCGGGCGGTATATTAGGTTATGAGTTAAATAACGATCCTGAAGGTCGTCATATTTTACAGTCTAACTTTGGCACCCAAATGGACCGATTTGATAATGAGTCACTGGATTTTTATATCCACATCAATGGCCAGGAAGTGTTTAAGCGTGCGATTCATGGCATGGCTAACTTAAGCGCAAAAGTGCTCGAAAAATGCAATACCAATATTGATGATGTTGATTTTGTTATTCCACATCAAGCCAATGAGCGGATTATTGATACCCTAGTCAGCCGAATGAAGATCCCAAAAGAAAAAGCCTTTGTGAATATTGCTGACTATGGCAATACTTCTGCGGCAACTATCCCTATCGCCATTTGTGATGCATTATCACAGGGTAGAATTGTCGCTGGACAAACCATTTTGTCATGTGCATTTGGTGCGGGGTTAACCTCTGCGGCGTTGTTACTCAAATGGGGTGAGCGTACCACTGCGATACATACCAGTGATGCCGAATTATCGCCTTGTGACAAAACAGCCTTAGAAATGATTAAGCCAGCGGTTGATCATTTTTTAAGTAAAGTAGACAACAGCGAAGCATAATTGCTGATAATCTGTTGTTTGAAAAATAAAAAACCAGTCATCACGACTGGTTTTTTAATATCAATGAGCATTAATATATATCGATAAGGTTTTTCAGCGATAACTGTTTTATCTCCCCCATCGCTGCAACTTGCGCTAATAACAATTCACCGCAAGATAAGGCATCAACCAACGCATTATGCGCAGAATAAACCGGTAGATGATAACGCTCTCTACTCGCGCCTAATCGCAAAGAACCTTGCCGTAATACATCTTGCTGTCTTAAACAACGCTTTTTTTCTATTGCTAAAGTGTCGATAAACACCAAAGGTATTGAATGTCCAAAACAACGCAGTAACTGTTGTTGAATAAACTGAATATCTAGCGGCGCATGATGGGCGACTAAAATGTGCCCTTGGGTTTGTGCTAAAAACCATTGCATGGCTTGTTCAATTGACAGTGCTTTATGTAATTGATTATCAACAATGCCATGCACAGTGGCACTTTGACCAACACTGCCGCTAATCGCAATCATTAGATGTTGCGCTTTATCTAACGGGATAACACCATTAACAATAGGCACAATACCGATGCTAATCACTTGATCTTGCAATGGGTCTAGCCCTGTCATTTCCAGATCGATCGCCATTAAGGGGGCGTCGATAAAACGTTGACTTAACACAGGTGTGATTGCCGCTAAATAATTTTTTAACGGCAAAGGTAATGATTTTGTTTTACTACGCCACAGTAATACTTTGATCCACCACAGATTGGCCACTAAAAGCTCCTCAAAAACTTCAGCTTTATACCTGCTTGCGCATCATGCACCACCTTAAATGCATCGCGCAATTGATGCCGCAATAATGATGATAAATGCTGTGGCTTTAAAAAATTATTTACCGGTAAATTATTGGTTACCTGATATCCTTGATTGGCTAGGCGCATATGAGCAATAAACTCATGCGCATCAGCAAGATTTAGCGCATCTTTACGATTAATAATATTGGCATCCATTAAGGCTCTGATCCTTTTAGCTGTATTCACCTCTTTGATACCCGCGCTTAATGCGTAAACCCGAGCGATGTCATTAATCAGTGCACTGCCCTTATGCTTTAAATCCATACCTTTGACTTCGCTGCCGTCTCGTTCAAGCACAAACTTTCTAAAAAAGCCCAATGGCGGAGACTCTGTGAGCGAATTACCCGCCATTCCAGCAAGGAAAATATCATTATCTTTTGTCGAGGCTAATACCTCATCTTGTAACTCACTAAACAAACTTATCGGGCCAAATACTGGGCGCATATCAAAAAAGATACTGGCGTGCATTAAAGCTTTGGGTTCAGGCTCAAGCACCCAATGTTTAAATAAGGCTTTCCATTGGTTAAGCGGTAATCGCCATTTAGGGTTTTGCGCCATAATATCGCCAGGGCAATATACATAGCCGCACTGATCAAGCCCCTTACACACCGCTTTAGTTAAGGTGTCAAAATATGCTGCAGCGAACTCATCGGGCTCATGGGCTAACAATAAACCATTATCTTGATCAGAACATGCCACCTGATCTTGGCGACCTTGCGATCCAAATGCTAACCAGCAAAAAGCCATTGGTGCTTGACCCAGTATCTGTTGGTTTAATTCAATTAAACGGCGCGTTAATGCATCTGTAACCGATGTTAGCACTCGGCCGATTTCCTCCGCTCTGGCGTCGGCGCTAATCAAATTTTGTAACAGTAAGGGAATTTGTTTACTCACTTGAATTAAACTGTCGATATTGGCCTGACGGCCTATTTCACCGATGAGCAATAAGGGTTGAGAACGTTGTGCGCGCAATATGTCGGTACTGGTGATCATACCCAGTGCCTCGGTTCCTTCGACCACTGGCAAGTGGTGAATGTTATGCTCACTCATAGTTAACATAGTTTCAAATACCAGCGCATTAGCGTGGGTGGTAATGGGATTAACCGTCATGGCTTGGCTAACCAGAGTGCTGACATCTAACCCTTCGGCAATAACACGATTACGTAAATCACGGTCAGTTAAAATCCCCACTAATTTATGATTATCAATCACCAACACCGATGAAACTCTGTGCTCTCGCATCAATTTAGCGGCATCATTTACACTGGCATGAGCTTGAATAGTAATGGGTTTAGCGCACATAATTGATGTAATGCGGCTAGTAGTGGTGAGATCTTTTGCTTTAAAGCGGCCCTCATTGCGTAAACGCTTGGCAAAAGCTCGGGTGAAAAACTGATCAAAGCTGCGGTGGTCGGCACGTAATTGAGCAAATAACGCCTGAGGTAAATGATAAACGAGGCCATCTTCTAAAATCGCGACCTTATTAACCACTTTCTCACCCGACAATAACGTCGAAAAACCAAAGCATTCGCCTTCTGCAACACGGTCCACTAATACGCCTTCAGGATCGCGTACCTCAAATGCACCACTGCGGACGATATACAATTTAGGGTCGTCTTTATCAAACTCTACAAAAGCAGAGGCTTTACTGTAATAACCCACGGTAATGGTTTTAGCACAACGGCTAATCACTTCAGCGGGTAAGGAGTCAAATGGAGAATGTGCAGCCAAAAATTGTTCTACGGGTTGTAACTCGCTTGCATCCATTATTCATCTCCCTATTGTTTACCTATATCACTATAGCAAAGCGTTTAAACTCAGAGCTATAGGACTAAAGCCCAACAAAAAGAGCGCCGAAGCGCTCTTTTATAATAGCTCAATAATCAAGCTTGATGATTAATGGTCGTGTGCTTCACCAGACCCTTTAGGGAAACGAATAGATTCAACCATTTCCACAATCTCATCAGGAATTTTTGTGGTCACTTTACTGACCGCAAATGCAACACCAAAGTTAATAAACATGCCCACCATACCAAAACCTTCAGGTGAAATACCTATGAACCAATTGTCAGATGAATTAGCTGCCGGATTGATAAACTTAAAGTAAGCAATGTAACTGGCTGTAGATAATAAACCAATCACCATACCGGCAATAGCGCCTTCTTTGTTCATGGTTTTAGAGAAAATACCCATGATAATAGCAGGGAACAATGATGCCGCTGCTAAGCCGAATGCAATCGCTACCACCGCAGCCACAAAGCCTGGCGGGTTAATACCAAAGTAACCCGCCATCACCACACCTAAAGCTGCCGCAATACGGGCGTACATCAACTCTTTTTGGTCAGAGATGTCAGGCATTAAGTTTTTCTTCAGTAAATCGTGCGATACCGATGTTGAGATAACTAACAATAAACCCGCAGATGTTGATAATGCCGCCGCTAAACCACCCGCTGCAACAAGGGCAATAACCCACGCTGGTAGCGAAGCAATTTCTGGGGTAGCAAGTACCATGATATCGCGGTCGATGTTCATTTCATTTTTTTCACCGTTAGTGTAAAAAATATTGCCATCATTGTTTTTATCTTCCCACTTAATTAAACCGGTTTTTTCCCAGTTTTTAATCCACGAAGGTGCTGTTTCATAAGGTACACCGGCTGAATCTGGACCATTAATGGTCTCAATCATATTGACTCGTGAAAACGCTGACAATGCAGGAACCGTGGTGTACATAATTGCAATAAACACTAATGCCCAACCCGCTGATACACGTGCATCTTTCACTTTAGGTACCGTAAAGAAACGCACGATTACGTGTGGTAAACCTGCAGTACCAAACATCAATGCACCTGTAATAAAGAACACGTCAATCATGTCTTTAGAACCTTCAGTGTATTGTGCGAAGCCCAGTTCAGCAGATAATCCATCGAGTTTATCGAGTAAGTACACCCCAGTGCCATTACCCGCAGCGTCAACTAACTCAGCACCAAAACCGATTTGCGGTAAAATATGACCTGTCATCATTACCGAAATAAAGATGGCTGGCACCATAAAAGCAAAAATCAATACGCAATATTGCGCAACCTGAGTATAGGTAATCCCTTTCATGCCGCCTAACACCGCATAAAAGAACACCACCGCCATACCTATGTATACGCCGGTTTCCACCTCAACTTCTAAGAAGCGGGAGAACACCACGCCTACCCCACGCATTTGACCTGCAATGTAGGTAAAACAAATAAAGATGGCACACACTACCGCAACAGTTCGGGCCGTTTGCGAGTAATAGCGGTCACCGATAAAGTCTGGCACAGTAAACTTACCGAATTTGCGCAAATAAGGTGCCATACATAAAGCAAGTAATACATAACCGCCAGTCCAGCCCATTAAATATACTGAACCGTCATATCCCACAAATGACACGATACCCGCCAACGAAATAAATGATGCCGCAGACATCCAGTCTGCCGCCGTTGCCATACCGTTCAACACGGGGTGAACACCGCCACCAGCAACATAAAACTCTTTAGTAGAACCTGCACGAGACCAAATGGCGATCCCGATGTACAGCGCAAAAGTAGCGCCGACAATTAAATAAGTGAGTGTTTGAACATCCATCGTAGTGCCCCTTAGTCTTCCTGAACATTGTATTTTTTGTCTAATGCATTAGCTTTCGCTACATAAACAAAAATCAGCGCCACGAATACATACATTGCACCCTGCTGCGCAAACCAAAACCCCAGTTTGAATCCCATAAAAGTGATTTCGTTAAGTACATCAGCTAATAAAATGCCGCAGCCAAATGACACTGCAGCCCAAATTGCAAGCAAACTAAGTACTAGACGTAAATTCTCACGCCAATAACCCGCTGCCTTATCGTTATTTTCAAAACTCATTGCGACTCCCCTGTGCTAGTTTTTGTAAAGTCATTGTTAATTTAGCAATTCATACCAGCACCACAATCAAGACCTTAGTCGTACCTTTTTTGATAAAACATAATAAAAACCAATAAAATCAAAATTTATCAGAAGCTTATATTCATTTTTATTGTGAGATTTAATTAAAGTGATTAAACTTATTTAGACCAAGGTCGAACAAAAAGCCGATGAAATTGCATGTTAAATTGGCTTTTATGCTAAAAATAAACACAATTACGCTAAAAGTGAACACAATATAAATTGGGGTTTACATTGAAATCTCATCAGTTTCTTGAGATAAGTATTGAATTGTCGTGATGGTTTTTATAATAAAATCAATAAGGATCTCTTTTTGAAGCTTTCCAGCATTAACAAACAACACCTGCTGTTTTCTATTGTTTTGGGCATTGCAGGTTTACTCATCAACTGTTATCCCATTCAGTTTTTCGCCAATGTGCAATTTGTGCTGGGAAACACAGTGACGGTCATTGCCGCCGTTTTACTTGGGCCTTGGTATGCATTTTTAACGGCCATGTTTGCGTCAACAGGCTTAATGATTAACTGGGATAGTCCTCATGTTTACCTATTTTTCGGGCTTGAAGCGTTATTTTTGGGTTATGCAAGACGATTAGATATCTATGCTTTATATGCTGATGCGGCATATTGGCTCGTCATCGGTGCGCCTTTAGTGTACTTATATGTCACCTTTATTATGGAGATCCCTTCGTCGCACTTAGGTTTTATTATCGCTAAACAAGGCGTGAATGGATTAGTGTATACCAGTCTGGCCTCGTTACTCATTTTAGCAATACCTAAGCTGTGGTTTTTTAAGGATAAAGTAAAAGATCGTCATCGACGAATGCTGAGCGCGCAATTAACGTATTTCTTCACCCTTATGGTGACGCTTACCATGCTATTTTCGGCGTTAATATTTAATTATTATTTTTTAGAACGCCAACAGGCCATGTTAAAACAAAACATCAATGATGCGGTGTCCCACTTAGCGACATCGACACAAAACTACTTACGAAACCACAAAACCGTGATTGATAATGCGGCAAAGCAACTCACTATCGTGGCAGATGACCCTAAACAATGGCAAAACATGTTAGTCAATTTGCACGAAAGCTACCCAAGTTTTATCAGTATGCTAATAGCCGATCCCCGTGCAGACATTATTTCAGCCAGTCCCGCCTCGCGCTTGATTAATATTGATAACGAAGAAAACATCAATATTAAAGACCGCGACTATTTTATTGAATCGTTTTACAACCATCGCCTATTTGTCTCATCCGTGTTTTTAGGCCGAGGTTTTGGTAATGATGCGATTATTGCTATGAGTGCGCCTTTCTATACAGACCTTCAGCATACAACCACGGCAGGCATTGTTGAGGGGTCGTTAGATTTAAGCCATTTTTCCCATGTAGACCAAAATAATGAATATACCGACGATGAATCGGTAGTGATGGTCGATGAGCAAAATCAAATTATTTATGCCTCTGAAAAGCTGGGATTAACTGCGTTGTCAGTGTTTAATTTCACTGTCAATGATGGCGTGTATCGCACGAGCCTTGAATTACTCAATATTGAACATCCAGATTCCATTGTGCCTGAATATATCTATGCCCATAAAACACTGGATAATGGCTGGACCGTTTATATTTTAAAAGAGTTCTCACCTTTACTTAAGTTGGCAGAAGAGCAAATGTTTAGCAGTTTTCTTATGCTGCTTATTTCGCTCGTTTGTACTTTTTACATTTCAAGAAAACTCAGCGCGCTATTAACCGTACCGCTAGAGGCGGTTGCAAGCCAGTTCAGTGCATCAGCTGTTGGGGGGACGAAAATACCGAGTATTGATGAAAACTCCCCTAAAGAAGTATTTAACTTGTACCAACGGTTAGCCGCCAGTAAACAGCAGTTGATTGACAATCAAGTTGAATTAGAAGACACCGTAGCCAGACGCACTGAAGAATTAGAAAATGCTAACCGTAAGCTCAAAGAGTTAGTCGACAGAGATCCGCTCACAGGTTTATTTAACCGCCGCTATGCTGAAGGTAAATTTAATGAAATGCTCGACTTTTGTATGCGAAGCGAACAAGCCCTTACCGTGGTCGTATTAGATTTAGATTTATTTAAAGAGGTAAACGACAATTTTGGCCATCTCGCGGGTGACGAATGTTTACGTATTTTTTCTCAGTTATTACAAAAATACTTTAAGCGCGACATTGATATTGTGGCTCGTTATGGAGGCGAGGAGTTTTTATTGATATTACCGCTGAGTAACGCGTTACACATTAAACATCACCTTAATAGCTTTAGAGAAGCTGTATCTGAACAGAGATTCACCTCTCCTGAAGATAAACGTGAATTTAGTGTGACTGTCAGCATTGGGGCAATTACTGCCAATGCTGATTACGCCAATGATTTAGACAAGTGGATTAAAGTGGCAGATGATAATCTGTATCAAGCCAAGCAAGACGGCCGCAATAGAACCATGATTGATATCATCACGGAGTAATGGCTAATAAAACAGATTTAATTGCCCAGTAAACAAAGCTTTCAGCATAATGAGCACTCCGGTGTAAATCATAAACATACATGAGCTGAGCCCTAGGCTCAGCTCATGTTCAATTTAGCGAGTTCAGCCAGAGCAATCCCATGAGTTAAGATAACATTGATGATTAAACTCGATACGGTTCAATCACTCAACCAAGGGTTGGTTTAGCGGTAAACCAACGCATTCAAAGCCATCAATGAGCCAGCGTCGCTGCATACAGTTAAAACAGCTTAGTAATACATCATCAATCATCTCATCTTCATCATCTTCGATAAAATACGGGCAAACTGCAGCAGCCTGCCGAGATTGAATTAAATTATGATTATCAAAACGAAACAACCAACGTCCAGCCACAATATTATTTTGCGTCTCAGCTGTAGTGCTTTGGCGCGAAAGTTCATAAGTAAACCATGGCGTCATGATTGAGCCATCAAACTCTTGATGTTGACTGTGATTGCATCGCTTCATTTCTGTCCCATGTTCAGTATTTTTTTAGCTGTTGTCTTAACGCATTACACCATTGCAGCGCACCGGTTTTTGGGTCTGGCACTTGATATGCCAATAACAAAAATAAATGACCATGGAACACGGCTTTGACCTTACCACTTAATAAAACCTGCTCGTTGCCGTTAAGCATCTGCCCATTCACATCCATGACGCCGTCCAGGCCACATTGTTCAGTGATCTGATCAACGCTTAGCAATACCGAAGGGATTTCTGCAGATAATCCCACTGAAACTTGACCCTTTAACCTGCCATCATTACCGGACAAACGTAAGCCGATACCCGCTAGAGCACCAATCACACCTTGACCTGTACCGCCATGTTCTGATAAATCGACATTGACTGTTTTAGCCAGTTGATAAGCCTCATTTTTAGTTTTAACCATCTGTTTAGCATCAACGCCAAAACCAATGAGTTGGTGACAATCATCAGCCGTTAATGCGTGTTTATCGACAATCGCTAACCCTGGGTCGGCTACCGCAGCACTCTCTGCCACTAGATGTGCAATGCATAACTGTTTGATTTGACTTAACGATAAATCAGACTCTAGCTCAAAACACATTGCACTATTGTGGGAGGTGTATGGAATATCTGGATGCACAAATAACTGATGCCTTGTCACCCAAGTAGCATGCTTTACCTTGCGATCATTGACCGATCTCACAACAGACTTAGCCATAATAAGGTGCATAATTTCCTCGGCAATTTCACCTGTGCCTTTGGTGCCAATATCATCAGTATCGTCAATACAAATTAACCAGGTTGTTGTCATTTATCTCGCATCCCATTTTTCATTAGTAAATCATGCGCATCTAGACGCTTTAAAATCAGCGGTACCAATAATGCGCCTAATACAGCAAACGCACCGCCGCTTAGGCAGTTAATCCCAAATTGAAGTAAGACAATGTTGATGTCCATTCCCACTAAAAAATCTTGCACACCAGACTTAAGAGCCCATGCAACTGAGCCTATTAACGCCAGTAAAATCAGTCGAACCTTAAGCGAGAATAACGTCCCGATAAACAGTAAGCCGATGTCCATTGCGATAGCAGGTAAAGTAAATTTCAATAAAATAAATAAACCGCCTTTACCAACGCCTAAAATCATCGCTAACATGCCCGATAACAATCCGCATAAGGTAATACTGCCAACTTTATTGGTGGCTCCATAGCACACTAAATAAAATAAACTCATTAAAAACATGGAGTGGCCAGAAAAACCTAGCTTCATCCGCAACATACTTTTTATCACCACCAGTAATGTTGCACAAAAACCAATAAACAAAGAGTGGTGTAAATTAAATCTCGAATTCATTTACCAATACCTTAATGTCATAACGTTAGTTTAACGGCCAATGAGTGTGGGTTGATGATTTATCGAAATGTCGTTGGTTTGCAGAATGTGCAATGTGTTTTGACAAACTTAACAATTGAATAAGCAAAGGAAATAACACGCACTTAACTAGCTCATACCAATTGATAGGGTTCATTAATGCTTTAGGGGTAATACGCGCGCCACGTAAGCATTGAATATGGTAAATGTCTCGAGCTTCTTGGCCAATAAAAGGTAATACTTTTATTGATGTTGTCACTACAAATGCCCATTTTGTCGGCAGCAATAAACTGAGAACCTGGCTTATTTGATGGCTTGATTGCGTACTCGCAAGCCACCAGCTCGGCAACATTACTAGTATGATACGAGTCACCACAATGACCGCTTCAAATAAGCGATCTTGGCCATAAAGCAAAACATACAAGCCAATGGTCACCAGCGATTGGAATATAAAGAGTTTGATTAACGGGGCGAGTTTAGCCTGGCAAAACCATGCATGAACCAGTAGGCAAGTATTGATGAGCAATAAGTAACCTAGGTGTTGCTGTAACACTAAAAAGGCACTCATTGATAAAACAATACTAAAAGCGATTGCGGCACTGCATAAAATAAGCTTTTGTTTTGAGCGTAAAATAGCGTTGTTTAATGTACTCTTTTCAGGTGTAAGGTCGGTTAATGTATATTTGTCACGTTTGGCTGATTTTAAATGTATCATCACTAAGATGCTCTTTTTAACACATTGTGTTCAGTAAGCTGTTGCTGCTCAATGAGCCAACACTTACTCAGTAATGAAGACAATATTGGACGATGACTAGAAAAAATAATCGCTCCGCCGTTTTCAGAAAAGTGTTTTAAAGCATTAATCACCAGTGGAAAATAATGATTATCTAATCCGGCGAAAGGATCATCTAATAATAAGATTTTAGGTTTTATGCACAGCACTGATGCTAATGCCACAAGATGTTGTTGCCCATAAGACAACTTATGCGGAGAATGCGACGCTAAAGGCAATAAATTTAACTGTGTTAATATCTCCGTTGCATTGGTTAATGGTAATCCGAATCGTTTAAGGCTAAATTCAAGCTCTTGCAGTACCGTCATTTCAAAAAGCTGCCTTGACGGTCTTTGCATTAAAAAACCTAAGTTTGCCCCAAATAATCCCAGTTTAGGTGTTTTACCTAACAATGAAATCTGACCTTTGTATTCATCACTCACACCGACAATTTGATTGAACAAACTGGTTTTACCGCAACCATTTTCACCAAATAAGCCCACAATATCACCAGCATGTAGACTCACAGTATCATTGATGTGCAATGTTGCGATTTGATTAGCATACCTAATCGTTACGTCCGACAAGGTCAGTAAACAATTGCTTTGCGCGGCAGCATCACCATTTTGCTGCAGAGCCATATTAACGGGCATGTTATCGCCTGAAGATAAGGAGGCAGTATGACGGCTGATGTTATCGGCAATCGGCTCGCTTGCTTGTAGTGCTTGAGTCGCAGGGATGAGCTCGCCTAAGGTTAATTGCCATTGAAAATCAATAATGTCAGTAAATGGATCAGTATTGTGCTCCACTATTACCACACTAACACCTGCCTCAAGTAAGTCGGTTAATACCTTACAAAGCTCGGTAATGCCTTGATTATCAAGTTGCGCCCAAGGCTCATCGATTAACATCAAGTTAGGTTCAAATACCCATTGAGCTGCCAGCATCAAACGATACTTTTGCCCTAAAGAGAGATGAGTTACGGGCGTATTGAGCGGTAAGGCTAACCCGACTTTAGCTAATGCCTGTTCAACTAATGGCAACATATCCAAAGCAGGAACAGATAAATTTTCAAGCCCAAATGCAACTTCAGCGCCTATGGTTTCTCTCACCAATTGCACATGAGGGTCTTGCATGATCATGCCAATGATGAGCTCTGGGCTATGGGTTATTTTCCCTCGATAATTAAATTGATTTGGCATTGCCATCAGTTGCAATAGGGTTGTTTTACCACAACCTGTCGCACCACTAATGCAGTGGCATTCTCCAGCATTTATCTGAAGATTAAGGTTTTGATACAAATCAGTTGAACTACCCTGTTGCAGTTCAACCTGATGCAATGCCAGTAAGGTCATGAATTAAAGCTGCCAGTTAATACCAACAAACACTTGTCGGCCTGCTTGCGGCAGTGCTTCACTCTGATAATAATTTTCATCTAATAAATTAGTCGCTCTGATATAAGCTTCTAAGTTATCGCCCATAATCGGCTGCGAAAGACCAAGATCAATTAAGGTATAATTATCGACATCATTTTGCAGCGACACTTTGGTACCGCTGACTTTCTCACTGGTATAGAATACTTGATCTGCAATGTGCTCAATATCAAGGTTCACTTTCAATCCAATATCAAATTGATATTGGCCTTGGAAACGATATTGATGCTTAGGTCGGTACTCAAGTTCTGTCATATCATCTTCATCTGACGATTCAGAGTCTAAATAGCTATAAGAAACCGTGAGCATTAAATCATCAAAATATTGATTTTTAATCGATAAATCGACACCTTTAAACTTATAGTCACCTAAATTTTGATAAATACTGTCGTCATCTTTGGCAATATAATCATCTGCTTCAGTATAAAAACCAGTCACATCGAATTCGGTTTGGTAACCTAAGCCCTGTTTAAGACCTAATTCAAAATGCGCAGACTCTTCAGGCTTCAAGTCTTCATTGCCGGATGATTGAGAATACAGGTTAGTTAATAAAGGAAAACGCACTTTACGTGCAACACCGGCGTGTACTTTGCTGTTATCAGCAACGTTCCAATAACCCGATAATTGTCCCGAGTAATTATCATCATTGCCTCGGTCTTGCTCATGATTGTGAGCCGATAAACCTAAGGTGATGCCATAAAGATCATCACTCTGATACTGATACTCTGCCGCTAAGGTATGCAACCAGGCTTGCTCATCAAACAGATCACTTATATCAGAACCCGAAGTGATACTGGATGATTCCCAACCTTGCTGTTCGCTAATAAGCGAGGTGGTAAAAATGCCATAATCAAACAAATCTTTAACCAATTGCAGGTTGGCACCTTGAACCGTTGAGGTACTGTCTTCGCTCGATTTAATATCCTCATAATCACTTTTCTTATAGGTGACATCTAACGTATTGCTTTCGTTATGATAAACGTAACCACGGAATATCAGCGACGGTGAAAATTTATGTGCTACACCTACCTGCACGACTAGACTGTCAAAATCATCAATGCGTTCATATTTAACTTTCTTTGTACCCGTTCCATCAGCACTCGGTTTACCCCATTCTGCTGAATTATAGCTAATGTTTCCAGTTAACGTTGTGTCATCTGACGCAAAGTAACTGCCTTGTGCGTATACATTATCTAAAGTTTTATCCGCATTTAAACGAGTATCTCCGCTTTGATCATCAGTGTCTTCATAATCTGATGACATTGGAAAACCATCTGTCTCTTGATGGTTATAACTCATAAACCCTTGCCAGTTACTACTGCTGCCAGCAAGGTTTAAGCTGCCATTCATGGTGTCATTTTCAGAAAACTCGAGATTACCGGAAACATTGGCTTCCATATCGTCTTCACGAGTAATGATATTAATTACACCACCCGCCCCGCCTGGGCCATAGAGTACCGACGACGGCCCAACAGACACTTCAATAGACTCGATTAATGCGGTAGGAACCACACTAGGATCAAATTGGCCATCTTCAGCGCTATTCGCTGGTACGCCATTGATTAAATAAATAACATGTCTGGACTTAAAGCCGCGAATATCGACCCTTGGTGTACCTTGGCCACCGACTCGGACATAAATACCAGGAACGGTTTTCAACACTTTATCTAGGCTTTGTGCACCTGAAGCTTCAATGTCAGCTCTTGATAGACTCCAGTGAGTCATTGATGATTCCACTGCAGATGCGCTTTGGCCTTTTACAACAATAACCTCTTGAATGTTTAATAGAGGATCCCGTTCAATGTCATCAGCCATAGCGTTAAAGCTAGCGAAGATCGCAATCGATAAAAGGGAAACACGTAAGGGGGTGCGCGAAAGGTTAATTTGATTCACGGGGCAACATCGTCCTGTTTTCTGTAGGTTCAATCGTAAGTGTGGGTATTCTTGCCGATGGCCTCAATTAAGCTCAAGCTTGATTAACAAAAACTACAACTAAGGCAACAAAAATCACTTAAAAGGAAACGAAAAAAACAGAAATGGACAATTTGTCCAAAAGTAAAGCCAACACTGTCATCTAATTTATGGTTAACAATTTACAACTAATCGAGCTCCCATTCTTTCACTTTACGGTCTACCGTTTTACGCGACACGCCTAAATGTTCAGCAGCCAACACTTTATTGCCATTATATTGCTCAATAACCCGGATGATATGCGCCTTCTCAATAGACTGTAAATCCCAGTCAATAGGGAGATAATGTTGTCCGAGGCTAGAGTGTGGTGTATCGATTTGATTGGCACTTAGAAGGTTGGACGTTTCGGGCAATTGCTGCAAATATTCCTTAGGCGCAATATTGAGTAAAAAACATTGTTCAATGGTATTTTTTAGCTCTTGGATATTCCCCGGCCAATAATAATCAGTTAAACATTGAAAATCTGAAATGCCCCATTTCGAATAATCATTTAACAGTGCCTTACGACTGCTTTTATGCTGTATTAAGCAGCGATTAATGAAAAATTTCGTCAGCATGACAATATCTTCAGGACGTTGCCGCAATGGAGGTAACGAAACGATAAATTCAGCAAGACGATAGTACAGTTCAACTAAAAACTCGCCTCTTTGTACCCGAGAAAACAATCGCGCTGTACTCATACTGACTAGCCTAACATGCTGATACTCATTTAATTTTATTGAGTCTAATACGATGAGCAACTCGACTTGTTTATCCATAGGCAATTCAGCAATATGATTAAAGACTAACCAATTTGTTTGTGAGGTGTTAGCACAATACAAGCCTAACTTTTTTGCATCGAGTTCACTCGGGGCGCGGCAATCAATCATCATAAAATGACTAGGAGAGCATAATGATTGTTGCAATTGAGACACTGCTAATTTTTTACCGGTTCCCACCTCGCCTTCCAGTAATAGTGCATTACCAGTAGAGCTGATGATGTTTAATGTTCTCTTTACCTGTTTAATCGCGACGCTATCACCAATATAAAGTGAAAAGGCACTGTTGTGACTATTTGTCTGGGTATCAAGCGTTAAGGTATCAACAATAGAAGTACTAGCCACTGATGACCGTTGAAGCAACCAGCGAGAAATAACAGCATTCACCTCAACAGTTTCGATTGGTTTTGCAATAAAATCACAAGCGCCTTTGCGCATAGCATATAAAATATCTTCCGATGTAAGCGACTGGCTAATGACAATAAATTGCTGAGGAAAGGTTAAATAAGCAGATTCTATCGTGGCGTTAATGGGCGATGAGCCCTTGGCATCGCTCAATTGTGTGGCTTTAGTCTCTGGGTGAACACTTTGATTTACATCAGGGAACAAGGATTCAAACTCATCAACAACATCTAATTCAATAATACACAGATTAAAGTTAAACCGTTGAAACAGAGCCGAAGCATGTTCAACATTACGAGCAAGCTCAACGAGGCCAAAATAGCGCTTTAATAGCGAAGATAGTGCCTGCCAATTAGACAGGTCGGGGTCTATCACTAATACCGCTTGTTCGGGTTTTTCACAGTGTATTTGTTCAACACTCATTGCTTGCTACCTTAGCCTCAGTCATCCCCTTCCCTTAAACGGATTATATTGAGTGATATGATCGCTAATACCACTTTTAAACACAACGTAAAAAATCAAAATTCGCCCTATTGACTCAGTTTTTTAATAAGATGATTTTCAAAGCGTTAAACTCACCTTACAATAAACACAGATTGGGTTTCATGAACATCCTAATGAGAATTATATGCCTATTGAATCAAACATCATTTACATGAACACCAAGCAAGTTGCAGAATATCTCGATTTAAATGAAAAGAAAGTCTACTCAATGGCAAATCACCACATCCTCCCAGCCACAAAAGTAACGGGGAAATGGTTATTTCCTAAAGTATTGATAGACCGTTGGCTAATGGACTCCTGCCATAGTGGAATGCTCTCTGACAGAATGCATATCACTGGCAGTGACGACCCTTTGTTATCGATGCTTGTCGCCCAATTAATGGCCAAAAGTGAACATCAAAAAATCATCAGTTACAGCGCGACAGGCTCAACATTAGGTTTAGAGTTATTGTCACGCGGTTATGCCGATGTTTGCAGTATTCACTGGGAGAGTATCAATGACGATCGTGACAGTATATTTTCATTATTAAAAAGCTTTCCAAACCACCAGCAATGGATAATGGTTAGTGGTTATGAGCGCCATCAAGGATTAATGGTTAGACAAGAAATGGCCGATTTGTTTAACGACAATATCGATATTCCAAAGCAGCCACTGCGCTGGGTATCCCGTCAACAAGGCGCTGGGAGCCAGCAACATCTGGCCAATTGGTTAGCTTCTAATAAAACTAGCTTGGATGAATTGCTGTTCACCGCTACAGCAAACTCAGAACGTGAACTGGCCGGTTATATTGCCCGCAACAATGCCGATATTGGCTTTGGTTGTGAAGCCGTAGCCAGAGAAAGCGGCTTACACTTTATCCCTAAGCTGACTGAATCTTTTGACTTTGTTATGTCGCAAAGTATCTTTTTTAGACGTCAACTACAGGCATTATTAACACTCTTAAAACAGCCACAAACAGCGCAATTAGCCCAGCAATTATCAGGCTATAAGCTCGTTGAAAGCGGCCAAATTATCTGGCGAGGCCAATAATAACGGTGCGAGTACTCATTAAGTACAGGTCGCTCAATTACCAACATCATTGCGTTGTAAACACATCGATCCGACTCATCATATAAGGGTAAAATGGGTTCCATTTTTGGCGTAACATATCGGCAGCCGTTATGCTATAAATGCCCCGTTCGCCCTGATATATTTCCCTGCCAATTTGAATAATATCTTTGTTTGCATTTGCTAATGGTCCATACAATGGATCTTCAATTGGAAACGGTAACGCCACATGTGATAACGAATATACCTCTGCAGGCCACGTTAACTCTAACTCAACAACGTCTTCAATGGGTTGTTTATAACTGAGCTCTCGTACCCGAACATATGGCTCATTATGGGGACTATTTTCAATAAGACTCAACCGGTAAGGTAACGGGTTTGCCAGCCAATAAGGCGCAAACTCAGCTAATGGATCTTGAATAAGCAAATAATTGTGACTGCGTGCTCGGTTAACATCAAATAACACTAATTCGTGTCCTTGAGACGCTGGCATCAACTGATAAAGCTGTTTTACCACCGCAAGTGATGACACGGTATTATCAACCACGGATTGAAAGGTCAGCATTGGCGGAATTAACTTCACCTGTGCAGGTGACAAATCTGCGATTATGGTTCGATTGCGTTGCGTGAGTTGATAAACCACATCACCAGCATTGACCGCAAAAGACAAATATTTAAATGGATCATACTCGGTCTGAATACTGTTCCAATACAGCTTATCTTGCCCAAGTAGCCCGCCTAACTTAGCCTGCCAATAAGCCCCTGCGGCAATGGGCGCTAACCCTACCGCAGGCGATAAAAATATCATCCCGGCAAATGCGCAGGGCTTATTTGAACTGATATTTTCTAATTCGTGATTTAACGCTAATGCTGCACCAGTTGAAAACCCCACAACATACACAGGTTTACCCGCTAAGGTTTGCGATAAATGCTCGGTTGCCAGCGCAACCGCACCGGCTAAATCGGGCCAAGTGATATCGGTAAGCCCAGAGGGTATTGTGCCGTGACCCGGTAAGCGTAAACCGACAATGTGAGCTTGATGTTGATAGTGCTCAGCAATATGTGACAGTGAATAAAGCGAGTCAGACATGCCGTGAAGCAATAATAAGCCAAACTCTGCATCCGGGTTGGGCCATTCGAAAGACCGATTCCAGTTTTGCTGCCATAATGCAGGATCGGACATACTGTGGCGTTCATAACGGTTGAAAGGTGATGATAAACGAGGTTGATATTGTTGATAAATTTTGCGTTCAACCTCAGCAAACAGTTTATCTTCTAATTTAAGATATTGATTAAAGTCGGCTAGTCCTGACTGCTGATGATATTCTGACGTAAGATGAGTGGTATGCCATAGAGATAAATTTGGCCGATCATTTAATAGCCACACTGCGGTGATCAAAATAGCCACAACAATCCCGACAGTGGCATACAAGCTGGCAAACAGCAGGTGTTTTGTAGAACCTATGACAATCGCACGCATTTTTTGCCTTAATCAATGATTATCGTAAACTCATTTATTTTTAATAATGACTTTTTTAATGCAGTCATAGAGGAATAACATGCCATCACAGCCAACCACATTAACCTTAGGCGCGAGTAAAGCTGAGGTAATTTTTTACTTACCGACTCCACCATTACTGCCGCCGGATTGGCATCATAATCACCCTAATGCCATCACGGATATCATTGCTTTAAATGGTAATCACTGGCGTAAAATTGTCACTATTATGGCTAAAATTTGTTGCCGACACGCCGACCTCAGCGCAAACAATGGTGCAGCCTGGAAGCCAATCAGACAAAGTCTGCTTCAAGATGTATCGCCACAATCGTTAGCGCACCGATTAAGCTGCCAAATACAGATTATTCCGAGCCAATTAAGCCATGCGACTGAGCGGTTATGCAACCCACAATCTTGGCATATTGTTTGCGGTAAAGAAACCCAACAACGTCTTGGGTTACACACCATTGAACATACGCAAACAGTTGACGTTAATAATAAAATACAGCGTCAGCAAACATGTTTACTGACGCCATATTTAGATTACCGACAATATGCCAATGCCCTTATTGAAACAACAAGGCAGCTGATTGCCAGAGAAGATTTACCCCAAGATTAATCGTAAATGGTTGGAATAGGCTGACGCTTATGTTGAGTGCGCTTGTAAATGCCAACCAATTTGTCTTCAACCGTTTGAGGCACGTCTTTGCCTTCTAAAAAGTCATCAATTTGATCATAGGTTAACCCTAATGCAACCTCATCGGCTAACTGCGGCTTGTTGTCTTCTAAATCAGCAGTTGGCGCTTTATTAACCAATAAATCAGGTGCGCCTAAAAACGCCGCGAGTTTACGTACTTGACGTTTATTTAAACCAAACAAAGGCGCTAAATCACATGCTCCATCACCAAATTTAGTATAAAAACCGGTAATGTTTTCTGCGCTGTGATCGGTACCTACCACTAAGCCTCCTAACACCCCAGCAATATTATATTGTGCAATCATCCGCATTCTGGCTTTGACATTACCTTTAACAAAATCGAGTTTGTTTTCATCTGGTAGTTCAATATTGGCTTCAACTAAACCTGCTAAGGTTGCATGATGAACCCCAAGTACGCCGTCAGCAATATTAACGGTAACCTGCCTAGATGGTTTAATAAATTGACATGATAGCTGGGCTTCATCTTCATCTTTTTGTACTTGATATGGCAGACGAACAGCAATAAATTGATAAGAGATTTCGCTCTGTTCTTGGTTTAGTCCGTCGACGGCTAATTGGCATAAACGCCCTGCTAATGAAGAATCCACTCCACCGCTAATGCCTAACACAACGCAACGACTATGTGATTCTTTAAGTTTTGCTTTAATAAATGCCACACGGCGCTGAACTTCAAACTCAGGCTCGATTGCCTTAAGTACATGCATCTCTCTTAAGATTTGTCCTTTCACGTGACGCTCCTGATGGCTTTTAAATTTGGGGGTTTAATTCTGGGTTGAGGCTATTCTATTAAAATCCTACCAAAAAAAAACGATAATGATTCATCATTATCGTTTTTTTTTGCATTAAGCTGAATTAACGTTCCCAGTATGACTCTTCTAGGCTGTCTTCACGTTCAGGCAAACCACGCGATAAACGCGGGCTATGCTGGGCTAACACTTCGTATGCAACACGGTTGGCGTATTTACACACCTGTGAAAACGATGAATAACATAAACCATCACGTTTATGTTTGCTTGACCCTGGTACGTTAGTTTTATGAAACGTATTAGCAGACAAATCATGAAGTAAAGCCGATAACGCGCCATCACCTGCCCCGTTAGTATTCCGAATAAGCTCAGGCCCGCCCATGTACGGCGAGATGTGCGCATATACTTTTATCGGTGTCTCGCAATCGTCTTTGAGCATAGGCCGAGAAAACTCATAACGGTTAAACTCAGGAATGGCACCTGGCAATAGCGTATGACTGGTTTCGCGTTTGGCGCTGTCTTCTGCATATCCGGCGGTATATAGACCAATCGGTCCTGCGGTAGTCAAAACCATGTCACACCATTCAAGCGCGGCTTCACTGGCCAATAGCGGGTCTTTAAAGCCCGTTAACGCTTCGCCTTCATCTTCGTTCATGGCCAAAATGGTTACATGATTGCGAATAAAGTCTTGCCACCATTTGGGATCTTCTTGAATTAAAAAGCGTGTACCTAAGGTTAATACCACAGGCACTTCGGCTTCTTTAGCGTATTCAATGGCGGTCATCGCGGCATCGGTAATACCATCACCGTCACTGGCTCGCATCAAGTAAGCGGTTAATACCAGTGCTGAACAGCCTTGGATGACGTCTTTGTTAATAAACTCTGGCGTTAATTTGTCCATTGAACCTTTGCTAATAGCAAAAGTGCGTTCACCACAATCAGAAATCAAGGTAAAACAACGGCCAATAGGGCCATCAACAGGCTGTAAATAGTTTAAATCGACTTTTGATGAAGTGTTGCATAAATAACGATATGCATAACTGCCAACCATGACTTTTTGACTCATGACACCAAATAAAACAGAACGATCGTCAGCTAGAATTGAATAATTGTGAACCGTGTTACCGATGGTACCACCGGCAAACTCGTCACTGATCATCTCATTTGATTTAAGCTCGTGATACAAATTATGTGCTTGTTCATCGTTAATGAGGGTAGAGTTACCTTTAGGTAAACCATATCGCTCAAGTAATTCGTCTTCGACTTTGGCTTCAATATCGACAAGTGTCTGATCAATACCACAAATATAGGTAGAAAATGGCTGCGGCTGCTGCGTAAGTTGAGCCAATAATGGATCACGACTTTTTACAGGAAAATAGTGCTTTGACTTACGTTGACCGGGAAACTTCATATTGGGCTCTCATAGCTTAGCGTCCGTGCCAGTGTGAAATTAAGTGTGAAATTAATTGCCTATGGCGACATTCAACGTTGAAAAGTCACCCTCTGCGAAAATGGCGGCAGATTTTATCATAGATAAACGACAATTTTATATTACTTTTAACTTAAATCGCAGTAATTGTTGGGCTTGTCTCACACAGTTTGAACCGACGCAGCACAGGGAGACATTAAGGGGGACAATTTTCAGGCATAAAAAAACCTGCATCAGCAGGTTTTTATGACACATTCACGTATCGCTATTTTAATACGTCAGCAAGTTGTTCACTGACTTTAGACACCGACTGAGTACCGTCAAACTTGTTGTACTGAGTGCGCCCTTCTGCAGCCACTTTGCCATAGTAATCGACTAATGGTTTAGTTTGCTCGTGGTAAATGCCTAAACGCTTACGCACTGTGCTTTCTTCGTCATCTGGACGAATCGCAAGCTCTTCACCCGTTACATCATCTTTGCCTTCCACTTTAGGTGGATTAAACACAACATGATAAACACGACCAGAACCTGAGTGGACACGACGACCGCTCATACGTTTAACGATTTCTTCATCTGGTACATCGATTTCAATGACGTGATCGATCTCAATACCATTCTGAGCCATTGCATCCGCTTGAGGAATTGTGCGAGGGAAACCGTCAAGTAGGAAACCTTTTACACAATCATCCTGAGCAATACGCTCTTTTACAAGACCAATGATAAGGTCATCAGACACTAATTGACCTGCATCCATTACTTTCTTGGCTTCTAAACCTAATGGAGTGCCGGCTTTAACGGCTGCACGCAACATGTCACCGGTTGAGATTTGTGGGATACCATACTGTTCCATAATGAACTGAGCTTGGGTACCTTTACCGGCACCTGGGGCACCCAATAAAATAATGCGCATCTCAAAAGTCCTCTTTTAAGTTTGTGTTCTTTTTAGGGCGGCGATTTTCGCACAAATGCCACACTTTTAATAGCGCTTTTGTTATGACATTAGACCTAAATCTAATAAGGTTTGTAACAAAAACGCTAAGTCATGTTTAATACAGCAAGGTATACAATTTACGGCGATATTGATTGGCTAACGCGTTGCCTTGTCCTATCGCGGTGAGAATTTCCATAAAGGCTTGTTTAACTTGACCGTCTAATGCACCTAAGTCTTTTTGTAAAATAGCAAACAATAACTCTAGGGCTTCTTCATTTCGATGCGCCAAATTTAATGCTTTTGCTAACAAAACAACCGCGTCTAAATTATCAGGTTGTTCTGCAACACTTTGCTGTAACTGACGGATCTCAGGCGTATCGGCAGCATCTTCTGCTAAGGCCAATTTGGCCATTAAGTTTTGATAATAACTGTCTTGATCTGCCAATCCTATCTGAGCCAATAACGCTTTTGCATCCGCTAACAACCCTTGCTGTAAGGCTACATCAGCCATGACTAAGCCCACTTCAGCGGCTTGTTGCGCATTGGCATATACTGTTTTGAGCTGGGTCGCGAGTTGAGTCAGCTCCTCTGCGGTTAATTCACCATCAGCTAACAATTGCTTAATCGCTGCAAACTCTTGTACCCATAATGGCGGCAAATGTTTGTCGAGTAATTCATTCACTTGTTGCTCAGTTTGTACGCCGGCAAATCCATCGATGGGGCGGCCTTTGTCTAGCACCAATGTGGTAGGTAAGTTTTGAATTTGGAAATAATTAGCAATTTCGATTTCTGCTTCACAATCGACTTTTGCCAAAATAAATCGACCCGCCTGAGTTTGTGCTATCTGCTCTAACGTTTGCAGCATCTGTACACTTTCAGGCTGTTGTTGTGCCCAAAATGCCAATACCACCATTTTTTCCATTGAGGTATCGACAACTTGCTGAATGTTTTCTTTAGTTAAATTAATCAGGTAGTCCATAGTGCCCCCGGTAACTGACAAAAACAAAAGCGGACTGACTGTCCGCTTTTACTGTTTAGGTTAGTTTATTTAAAACTGGCCATTAACATCTGGTTGGTGAGCTTAATAAATGCCGACGGATCGGACAGGCTGCCCTTTTCAGACAGCAACGCTTGTTGTAATAACAAGTTAGACCAATCAGCAAATAACTGCTCGTCAGCTTCGTTGTTTAGGCGCTCAACCAATGGGTGCGTAGGGTTGATTTCAAATGTAGGTTTTGACTCTGGCACAGGTTGCCCTGCAGCTTGCATCAATTTAATCATTTGAGTCGACATTTCACCGTCGCCCGTCACTACACACGCAGGGGTGTCAGTTAAACGAGAAGTGACTTTAACATCAGACACTTTGTCTGCTAATGCCGTTTTAATCCGTTCAACTAACCCTTTGGCTTCTTCTGCCACTTTATCTTGAGCTTCTTTATCCGCTTCATCTTCTAGTGAGCCTAATTCAAGGTCGCCTTTGGTCACCGAGTGCAGTTTTTTGCCTTTAAACTCAGTTAAGTGATTAATTAACCACTCATCAATACGCTCAGACATCAATAAGACTTCAATGCCTTTCTTGCGTAATAACTCTAAATGCGGGCTATTAACGGCAGCATCATGGCTGTCGGCAACAATATAATAAATCTTATCTTGGCCTTCTTTCATGCGCTCGATGTACGCGTCTAAAGACACGGTTGTCGCCGCTGAATTGTCGTGAGTAGAAGCAAAACGCAATAAACCTGCAATGCGCTCTTTGTTAGCAAAATCTTCAGCTGGGCCTTCTTTTAATACTTGACCAAACTCAGCCCAAAATGATTGATAAGTTTCAGGATCATTTTGAGCAATTTTTTCTAACATACCTAACACACGCTTAGTTAAGGCCTGGCGTAGGTTTTTGGTAATTTGGTTATCTTGTAAAATTTCACGCGACACGTTTAATGGCAGATCTTTTGAGTCAATTAAGCCTTTTACAAAACGTAAATACGTTGGCATAAATTGCTCAGCATCGTCCATTACAAACACACGTTGTACAAACAGTTTTAAGCCGTGTTTGTGGTCACGGTTAAACAGATCCCAAGGCGCTTTAGCAGGAATATACAATAAGCTGGTGTATTCTTGTTTGCCTTCAACACGGTTGTGAGACCATTTAAGTGCATCGGCGTAATCGTGTGAAATATGCTTATAAAATTCTTGGTATTCTTCGTCTGTAATATCAGATTTATTGCGTGTCCAAAGCGCGGTGGCTTTGTTCATTGGTTTCCAAGAACCTTCAGTGGCAGCAATTTTTTCGCCATCTTCACCTTCTGACTCTGGTTGACCAGCTTCAAACATTTCTACCGGAATAGAGATATGGTCTGAGTATTTAGAAATAATTGAGCGTAAACGGAAGTCATCTGCAAATTCAGTTTCTTCGTCACGTAAATGCAAAGTGATTTCAGTTCCGCGAGTGTTTTTGGTGACGGTTTCAACATTAAATGAACCTTCACCTTCAGACTCCCACAATACCGCTTCGTTTACGGCGTGGCCTGCAGCACGAGTACGTACGACGACTTTTTTCGCCACGATAAAGGCTGAGTAGAAGCCCACACCAAACTGACCAATAAGTTGTGAGTCTTTTGAAGCTTCGCCAGATAAGTTATTAAAGAACTCTTTAGTACCCGATTTAGCAATAGTACCTAAATGTTCTATAACGCCGTCGCGGGTCATACCAATTCCGTTATCAGAAATGGTTACAGTTCCTTTTTCTTTATCTGCACTCACTCGAACGCGTAATTCGCCATCACCTTCGTAAAGCGCATCATCGGTTAATGCAAGGTAGCGTAATTTGTCAGCTGCATCGGCCGCATTTGAGACTAATTCACGTAAGAAAATCTCTTTATTGGAATACAAAGAGTGGATCATCAAATGCAATAGTTGTTTTACTTCGGTTTGAAAGCCATGAGTTTCTTGTTGAGACATGAATAATTTCCCTTGGTGTTACGTTAATACAAAACGAGTGAAGCTATCTACTCGTATAAAAATCTTCGTTAACCAAGAAATGGGGGGCTTTAAACTGTTTTCAAGGGCTGTTGGATTTTATTGCCCAATATTTCACCAACAATAAGTGTTTATCGTTGATTAACACATATTACTAAGTGGAAAATGATTGCTGTTGGCTGTAAGGGGCATATTGCCACAACCAACCTGCCAATATGTGATTGGCAGGCCATCATCAATTTTTATGAGCAGATTATCCAGATATGAGCGGTTAAAGCGGAATGCGGCCGTTAAACGACAAGGCTAACGTGGTGCTGTCGACATATTCTAGTTCGCCGCCCACAGGCACACCGTGTGCGATACGGCTAATGACCACCTTATGACGTCTGGCCATGTCTGCAATAAAATGCGCAGTCGCATCCCCTTCAACGGTTGGGTTGGTGGCTAATATCAGTTCATTGACATCGTCTGAAGCTAAATGGCTCTCTAATAACGCCAGGCCTAACTCTTCTGGTCCAACGCCATCAAGTGGCGATAAATGTCCAAGCAATACAAAATAGCGACCGCTGAAGTGGCCACCCGCTTCAATGGCGAGTACATCGGCCGGCGTTTCAACTACGCAAATCACACCAGCATTAACCCGACGGTGACTTGAGCAAATAGGACACAATTCTTGTTCCGTAAACGTGCGGCAGCTTTGACAATGCCCGACTTCAGACATGGCTTTTTGTAATGAGTCAGCCAGTTTTAATCCGACTTTACGTTCACGCTCTAGCAGTTGAAATGCCATACGTTGCGCCGATTTAGGCCCAACACCGGGTAAACCACGTAAAGACTGGATTAACTCATCAACCAAAGGACTAAATTTCATAAATTGCCAATACCTTAATAAATAAACACTTGTGTCAACTTTGCACCTAAGCCATTGAGCGGCTAACACTATCAATCTAACCCTTTGTGCCAGCAGATAATCGAAGCAAAAAACGAAGCTGAAAGTCTGCATCAAAAATGCTCATGGATTATCATCGTTGCCGAGAGTGATTGCAAAACTTTATATGCTGGCACAGCAATGCGCCAGACTACTTTCCTGAGCGGTAACTAAACACTTGATCAAGCGGCAAGTTAAAGACCTCTGCAATTTTAAAGGCCACTTCAAGTGTTGGTGAGTACTTATTCGACTCAATCGCCATTACCGTTTGCCGGGTCACTCCGATTAGATCAGCCAATTGTTTTTGGGTCATTTCATTATGTAAAAATCGTAACGTACGGATAGAGTTTGAAATCCCAAGTTTTTTGTCAGCAGGATCACTCATATATCTCTCCTGTACGCCCCTTGTACAACTGCACGCCATAGTGTGCTAATTCGGCTAATAAGAATGCGCCCACTAAAATATGCAACGGTAAATGTGGCACACTCGATTGCATAAACTCAAAACCTTGGGCGGCGATATTATATTGAACTAGCGCTAAAATCACCCCTACTTGTAAAATGATGGCACTGTATTTATACCCGACCAAATTAATCTGCTTTTCTCTGACATCCATCGGCCGAGATAATTCATCGTCGCTGATAAACGCCAATGCAATATAACTGACCACCATCAAAACAATTGAGTAAACAATCACCTCAAGTAGCACTGTAGAAAGCCACTCTATGGAGGCGAGTTGCTCTGGTGTGGCATTAAGCAACTGACTTAGGTAAAAGTAACTAATATACCCGGTCACGATAAAATCGACTGATAATGTCACTTCTCTAAAACTGGTCTCTTGTAACCATTGAATCACTTTCTGTTTATTGTCCATGTAAGCCTCAATATACTTGATGTATAAAATCTTTAACTTCACTTATCATAATCCACTACCACCATATGTCAAACATTTTTAACTTTGAGTCAAAAATTAGACACTTTAGGTTGAAGTTTTGATCACAGATAGTGGCTAAAAACACCAAAAAAACCGTCACACATTTAGCAAAATAATTGGTCAGATTAACCATATACTCGCAAAGTAAACCATCGACAGTGCAATAATTTCAATAAGGCGCTGATTTTACAATGTTTTTATTTGGCATGAGGATTGCTTACTAGTTTTATACCCAGTGATAGTGCAACATACTAAATTGAACAGTAAACGCTCACTGATTAACTCATGGAATCATTAAGAATATTAAGGATGTATTATGAAAAAGTTGATTATTATCATTGTCGCAGTGGCGCTTGGTTATCTAATTAATCTCAAGTTTGTCGACATTGCGTATGCAATGGGATTTGCAGAGCTGAAAAAAGAAGCAATATTGATAAACGATCAAAAAATGAAAGTGAAATGTGACTCATATGCCTTCGGTTTTTTTGATGAAATAAAACTCGAAAACAAATTTCAGCAATGTATTAATGATTATCAAGCCCAAGGTTATGTCTTATTAGACGCAGTACCAACTGACTCAGACGTATAACAAAAAAGCTCAAGCATGATGCTTGAGCTTTTTTGCGGGTTGTACCAAACAACGATTAAAACGGCATTTTCATTCCTGGTGGTAATTGCATACCGCCAGTCACTTCGGCCATTTTAGTCTTTTGATTTTCTTCTAAACGACGTGCTGCATCGTTACATGCTGCAGCAATTAAGTCTTCTAGCATTTCTTTGTCATCTTCCATTAAGCTTGGGTCGATTTCAACTTTGCGGACATTGTGGCTGCCAGTCATTGTCACTTTCACTAGGCCAGCACCGGCTTCACCAGTCATTTCGGTACGTGCAATTTCTTCCTGCACTTTTGCCATTTTGTCTTGCATCATTTGGGCTTGTTTCATTAAATTGCCCATTCCGCCTTTTCCACCAAACATAGTCGTCTCTCTCTAATTGAGGTTGTTAGCAAGTCGCCATAGTGGCGCTAATCTTACTGAAAAAAATTTGATTGGCAATCTAGGCTGAGCATTTTTGAGATGAAGATATGTTCATTTCAACCTAAATTATGTTTTACTGAACATTATTGAACCGTTATTTGAGCAATGTCTTGGGCTATTTGCGCCAATTGCTCGGGTGGGTATTCAATACTGTCACTGTCTAATTGTGCCGATAAACGCTGGATCATCCACTGGGTATTATCATCTTGCAATATTGACTGCTCGGCCTGGGCAATTAATTCACGATGAAAGCGTTTACGTAATTCTAACGGTGTTTCACGGTTTGCAACAACACCAATTTGGATTTGCACCTCGATTGGCTGCTGTAAATATTCTGTTAGTGCAACTTGTAATTGATCTATCGCTATCGGCGCTGACAAATGCTTTTGATCAGGTTTTAGCACTAACATGATTGAATTGGAGTGCGCTTGAAAAACTGAGTTAACCCCGAGTTGACGAACGCGCCCACCGACTGATACATGGGTCATCACTTTATACCAATGTAAATCAAGCTCATTTCCTTCAATACTGTGGGGCGTAAAAGGCACTAACTCTGTCGTTTGTTCCTTTGCTGACGCTTGCGCTGTATTCATTAATGGTTGGGCATCAATATGCTGATTGACTGCAACAGATGCATTAACTTGAACATCAACTTGGGTGCTCTGAGGCTCTGCCTCAGGCTTTGCTGCAACGTCGGCAAAGGCGGTAATCTCTTCACCTGGCTCTGGTTTTACCCAGGGTGCTCTATCTTGCAATACTGTGGGCTGTGATTGCGTATTACTCGGCTCAACTGTTGCCGATATTACCTGCGTAGGGCTATTTGACACAGGCTTTACTGGCGCGAGGCTTTCAATCTCAGCTGGCGATTGTTGTGGCGTCACTTGAGGGGCTGCTTGAAGGGATATGTGAGACTCAGAGGCTTTGGCTTTGGGGCCAAAAGAAGTCTTAGTGGCGCTAGATGCTTTACTGGCGCTTTGCTCTTTTTGTTGCAACGCATCGACATCGGCAAGCAGCGAATCACGGCTAGCTAATACCATATCCAAAAAGTCTAAGGTATCTGCTTGTGAGTCTTCTGTTTCATTGACCTGTGCAGTTTGATCTGTATTAGACTCAGCTTCAGCGCCAGCGGATGGTGTAACTTGCTGCTCTGGAACAATTGCATCAAATGTCCCCTGATCATTTTGCGCCGAATACGCTAAATAATCATCATGATCAGAAGGCTGATAATCTGCGTCTTGGTCGAAATCGTTAAATGAATAGCCATCAAATGGGTCCGCGTTTGAGGCAGGTTCAATAACGGCTTCAGTATTCAATTGAACACTGACTTCAATAGGTTCTGCTTTAGGCTCAGTATGAACAACTGGCTTTTCAAGCGTGTTATTGTCCTCTTGGGCTTCGCTCGTGAGTGGCTCTGGCTTTAACGTATCTGCCTCTACAGCATCTGTCTTAGACGCCTGTTGTGCATCATTCAACGTTGGGGCGCGCTCAACTTGCGACTGATAGCCCAAACTTTCGGCCTGACTCACCAATAAACTTTGTTCAGCACTTAAGGCAGGGTCAGTTGATTCAAGTTCATCATCTTCTGCACTAATAGACTCGGGCGGTTGAATCATGGCCTCTTGAGCATTGTTATCCGAATGTTTATCCGCAATCGGGCTTGGTGACTCAATGATCTTGGCACTCGTCTCATCAGATTGAGTATCCGCCGATACAGATTGGCTAAGTGCTGCGGCGTTATTAGGCTTTGGGCCTGTATCTGCGACCTCGTGCGTTGCTGATAAATCAATCGCGGCAGCAGATGTGGTAACCCAACGTTTCACTTGTTTTTCTGGGGTAAATGCAACAGCCCGCAATAAGGCCATTTCAAGACCCGACTTAGGGTCTGGTGCAAAGGCCAAATCTTTACGGCCATTGAGTAACATTTGATAATACAGCTGCACTTGTTCAGGTGCTAATTGCTGAGCAAAAGCTAAAATTTGCTCGGCAAAGAGTGATTGCTGAGCGGCCGCAGGTGCAAATTGAGTCAAGGTAATTTGGTGCAGTAACTCTAACAAACTCCGCAGAACTTCTTCTGCGTCTGCGCCAAACGCTAGCACTTTGGCGACCATTTGCATTAATGGGCCAACATCGGCATCACACAAGGCTTTTAATAAAGCAATAACATGCTGTTCATCAATACTGCCCAACATGGTTTGCACTTGCTCAAGCATCACCTGGCCGCTACCAAACGCTATCGCCTGGTCGGTTAAACTCAGTGCATCACGCATACTGCCGTTGGCGGCTTTAGCTAACAAGGTTAAGGCTTGTTGTTCAAAGGGCAATTGCTCTTGAGTGATAACAAATTCAAGCTGTTGGCTAATTTCTTGTTGCGATAAACTTTTCAGATTAAATTGCAAACAACGCGACAAGACCGTGACCGGTAATTTATGCGGGTCTGTGGTGGCCAGTAAAAATTTTACGTGCTCTGGTGGCTCTTCTAAGGTTTTTAATAAGGCATTAAAACTGCTGCGCGATAACATGTGCACTTCATCTATGAGGTACACCTTAAAGCGGCCACGTGATGGGCGGTATTGCACGTTGTCGAGCAACTCGCGGGTATCATCCACTTTGGTACGGGACGCTGCATCGACCTCAATTAAATCGACAAAACGGCCTTGAGCAATTTCAATACAACTTGAACATTCACCACATGGATTTGCAGTGACGCCGGTTTCACAATTAAGTCCTTTGGCAAACAGTCGCGCTAAGCTGGTTTTACCGACCCCGCGGGTTCCGGTAAACAAATAAGCATGATGAAGACGTTGCTGACTTAATGCATTAGTGAGTGCCATGAGTACATGGGACTGACCAACCATTTGTTCAAATTTAGCTGGACGCCATTTGCGGGCGAGCACTTGATAAGACATGAAAATCCCCACAGAGAGCCATCGGGAGTCAATCCCATTAAAGGGGATAACAATAACATGCCAAGGGCTGGCATGCTATTGTTGAGCAGAGTTTTGATACGCTTTACAGCAGTTAACTGCCTAATTAATTAGCAGTTATTATAATCTTGCTATTCGCCATCAAACTCACACAAGCTTAATACTTCAATCCCTAACCCTTGCAGACGCTTTTCGCCGCCAATTTCAGGTAATGAAATAACAAAGGCTGCATGCCCTACTTCACCGCCAAGCTCACGAATCAATTTTACTGTGGCTTCAATGGTGCCGCCAGTCGCTAATAAATCGTCGATAACTAACACTTTGTCGTTGGCATTAATCGCATCTGTATGAATTTCTAAGGTGTCTTTACCGTATTCTAATTCATAAGTTTGACTAATCGTTGCACGTGGCAATTTACCTGGCTTACGAACAGGAACAAAACCAACACCAAGTTCTAACGCTAAAGGAGCACCAAACAAGAAGCCACGCGCCTCTGTGCCGACCACTTTAGTGAAACCTTTTGATTGATAGTGAGCCACTAAAATCGCAATAGTGGCTTTATACGCTTCAGCGCTTTCTAACAAACTAGTAACATCACGGAACATAATGCCTGGTTTTGGATAATCAGGAATGGTTTTAATGCTGTTCTTGATAAGCGCTAAACTGTGTTGGTTCATCATAATAAGTTAACTCTGTTTAAAAGTGATTACGCAATAAAAAAGTCCACGTTATGGGTGGACTCTGGTAAAAATTCTGCTTTGATCTTATGCCCGTTTGAATTCAGTTGCAACTGTCATGCATTAACTGCTGATTTATTATTCTAACTCTGGGATCTGCCACAAAAAAAATAATAAAACGAGCATCATGCAAAGCAGCATAATTTTAACCCACACCAGCGGCACAATAATGATACTAATAAAAAAGCTAAGAGCACTCATTATCATGGCTTTTTTCTTAAGTGGTCGACTCAACGCGCGTTTGGACTGCCATTGATGAATGCCCTCAGCAAACCAAGGGTGAGTCACTAACCAATTGTGCAAGCGGTCATTTGAGCGCGCAAAGCAAAAAGCAGACAATAAAATAAATGGCACTGTAGGTAATAACGGCAATGCAATACCGATTAACCCCAATACCAAGCTGCATAAGCCAATAATAAGAAAAAAACCACGTCTTAACGCCATTGGTGCCCTCGCCTAAAACAAAAAACCACTCTATCAGAGTGGTTTAATAAGGCAATATCATTACAAATTAACCTGAAGTGAGCGTTAAATTAGACCTGTTACTTTCAACCATGAAAGCGTCGCTGGCAACGTTGGAATCAAAAAAACCAAAATAAAACCAATGAAATAAAAGATGTTAAACGGGTCTTTAAACGGCTGACTCATGATAATTCCTAAATGTAAGGTGATATTGTGACGGTAATCGCTCGGTAAGTGTATTTCGTTAACCACATTATTTAACAGGAAGACACAAGCCTTTTGCGTGAGGAATGTCACAAAAAGTGGCTTATTTTAGACACATATTAATAAAATAAAAACCTTAAATTTAATACGTCTATTATGCAGTAGTTGCTGTAACAATAATGCCTTTTTGTGCTAACTGTTGTAATAGCGGTATACAACCAGATAACAGTGATTCCGCCGACATTTGCGGATAATGTTCTGCCAGCCACTCAACAATGATATCTATGTTAACCCGTTGAACTTGCGATGTTTGTTCTATATACGCTAACACTTGTGCACTTAATGGCGTTAATTGTAAAAAGGCCACTTCGTCATGAACATCGCGATATACGCAAAAAAAGTTGGCTTGTTCTGTTGGCTCTATTGGTTGGTAGTCAACACTAATATGTTGAACATCAAACGCATATTGAGCCACCTTTGCACTCGGCGCTAAGCATAAGTCATGCTGTTGAACATCGTCACCAATGAGCTGTTGTGACGGAGCAATATCTGGTGCAACGGCAGCGCATAATTCTAACCACTCATAATGTGCAAGCTGCAACATAAACACAGGGTCATCTTCTGTTAATTGATATTCATGTTGTAAAAATGCCAAAAACTCACCAGCTATTTCGACAAATATTGGGGTTTTGCAGTCATGTGTGGCAAAAAATTGTTGTACGAGAGCCTGCCATTTATCATCGTGATACAAGCTTTTTAATACCGGAAAAGCACTGGCAACAAACCCTGAGATATTATTAAAAAATAAGTCTCGGTATACCTTCATCCGCCGTGGTTCAATACCCTCAGGCATAGGTAAACTGGGGTCGCGAATGTAATCCATAAACTGTTGCTGTACTTCAATAAATCCCATAATGTGTCCTTAATGAGTAATTCAGTGTCAATGAAGTTCAACGCTTACTTAGTCTCGCTAAGTGCAGCGTGTTGATATTGATGAATTTGATTGATTTCGTTTAATAACACTTCAGTTTTAGGAATATTAAAATCTCGCTCTAACAAAGTCGGATGCACGCCATGTAGTTGATAACATTGTTGCAATAGCGCCCACACAGGATCAATCACATCAGCACCATGGGTATCAACCATTAAGTCAGCCGCTTCTTCGTAATGGCCAGCAATATGTAAATAGGCAATACGTTCGCTCGGCATCGCCGCCAAAAATGCACTGGCATCATATTGATGATTTATCGCATTAACGTAAATATTGTTCACATCGAGTAGCAGTTTGCAGTCAGCTTCTTGCAGCACAGCATTCACAAAGGCTTGCTCGCTCATTTGCGCACCTGGAGCGGCATAAAAAGACACGTTTTCAAGAATAAATGGTCGCTCGAGGATGTCTTCGACTTGGTTAATCCGCCTAGCGGTATGGGTTACGGCTTCATCTGTAAAAGGAATCGGCATCAAGTCGTACATATGCCCTGCACCCGAACAGTAACTTAAATGTTCTGAATACACTTCTATATTATGGCTGTCTAAAAATTGCTTAACCTGTTTAATAAATTGAGTATCTAGCGCTTCAGGGCTTCCAATTGATAACGACAACCCATGGCAAAAAAATCGATGCTGCTCAGTTAGCTGCCTAAACTGACGTGCAAACTTGCCACCTAAAGTCATCCAATTTTCTGGTGCAACCTCAAAAAAGTTAATCGCCGGCGGCACATGCTGGCAAAACTCATCAAGCATTTCACGGCGCAAGCCTAAACCAACACTGGCTTGATTAAGTGGGGGGTGTTGCACATTTGACATAATGCGTCCTTAAACCATAAAACTGAGATAAAATTAAGGCCTGAAACTCAGGCCTTAATTGTGTCAGATAAGCATAAGCATTATCAAATGCTTATGATCAACTTATAATGGGTTACTTCTGACCACCACATTTACCTTCACCACACTTACCTTCTTTGGCTTTTTCTGCAGACTTTTTCATGTCGCCACCGCATTTGCCTTCACCACATTTACCTTCTACTGCTTTTTCAGCAGACTTTTTCATGTCGCCGCCGCATTTGCCTTCACCACATTTACCTTCTACTGCTTTTTCAGCAGACTTTTTCATGTCGCCACCACATTTGCCTTCACCGCATTTACCTTCTTTGGCTTTTTCAGCAGACTTTTTCATGTCGCCACCGCATTTACCTTCACCGCACTTACCTTCGCCACCATCTAATTGGTAGCCAGCGGTTAATTGTTCGAATCCAAATGGGTTAGCTTGTACTTCAGCAGAAAAGCCAGCAGTCATCACAACAGCACCTAACGCAACAGCTACAGTAGTTTGTTTGATAGAGTTCATAATTATTGTCTTCCTCGTGTTTTGATTATGTATTGGTGGCCAACATCATTGCCGGCTTGGTTATAAAGACCTGCAGTATGTAAAATTAATTTCAAAATAAATGAAAAAATGTGAAAAAAGTCACCCTAACTGCAAGCAATCCCTGCTAGGAGTGCACAAAATTAACACAAAAAATACTACTGATATACCAGTAACACACTATTAACAAACCTGATCACCATGATTAATTAATTTATTAATCAATAATATAATTGAAATTAAACACCTAACCCTTGTTAATCATGTTAACGATGCTGCTATCGCGAATTAAACACGGTAAAATAGCGCACTTTTTTATTCAGTAAGGTGTATTGTGCGCGTAATTTTAGCTCCGATGGAAGGTGTGGTTGATGACCATATGCGTGATATTTTATCTGCCATTAACCCGTTTGACTTAGTAGTCACAGAGTTTGTGCGGGTGGTTAATCAGTTATTACCCGAAAAAGTCTTCTATAAATTATGCCCAGAGTTGCTTAATGACGGACTGACTCCAGCTGGCACGCCTGTTAGGGTGCAATTACTCGGACAAGAACCTGAGTGGATGGCGCAAAATGCAATAAGAGCCATTGAACTGGGCTCTAATGGCGTTGACGCTAACTTTGGTTGCCCGGCTAAAACGGTTAACAAGAGTAAAGGTGGCGCGGTATTACTGCAGTATCCTGAAAATATTCATAACATCGTTAAAGCCATGCGCGACGCAGTGCCAAGCGAGCAACCGGTCACCGCTAAAATACGCTTAGGCTACGAAGATAAATCCTTATTTATGGAAAACGCCTTAGCCGTATATGAGGCCGGCGCTACAGAGCTGGCCATTCATGCCCGCAGCAAAACTGACGGTTATAAACCACCTGCTTATTGGGAATACATCACCGAAGTGCGTAAACGTCTGCCTATCCCGGTTATTGCTAATGGCGAAATTTGGAATGCCGCTGACGCACAACGATGCATGGATGTCACAGGTTGTGACAGTGTGATGATTGGCCGCGGGGCGATTTCATTACCCAATTTGGGTGACACCATCAAAACCGGCGCCGCGCCCTACACCTGGCTCGAAACACTCACATTATTAATGAATTACACTGAAAAAGAGCTTATTGGACGTAAGTCTGATTATTATCCTTCACGTATTAAACAGTGGTTTAGTTACCTAAATCGTCAATACCCTGAAGCCGATGCTCTATTTCGTGAATTACGGATATTTAAAACCACTGAAGAAATCGTCAAGGTACTGCAGCACGCACATCAAACCTTACGCTAATCGCCTTTTCAATCAGGCTGCTAGACTAATTAGGAGCCTGAATTGAAAAATCCCCCATAGAATTGATCTTAGTCATAACCTGCAGATTTTTTGTGCTTAGAATAGAATTTCTAGTGAAAAAATCGTAAAGGTTACCTCCGTTGCACAACTACCTGGACATTCAGCAAAAATTACAACTGCTTGAACTCAAGCTTCGTCGTGAACTATTGCTTATTATTAAAGATGTCTCTCCTGACTCTGCAGAGCTTGCTCAAACAGCGACTCTTGAAGATATTATTGATTATATGCCGAAAGTTAAGCTTGCGAATACGGAGTTGTTTACTCAGTTAATGAAACTCGATGCAGCTTTATGCCAATTAGACTTGGGCTTGTACGGTTTATGTTCTGATTGTGAAATGGACATCGAGATAAGTCGATTAATTGAGGATCCAACTGAGCAGCGATGTGCGAGTTGTCAGCGTAAATATATGAGAGAGCATCGACTCGAGCTACGTTTAAGTCACTAAGGTCTGATATTCGAGCTAAATAAAAAGCCTGCAACAATGCAGGCTTTGTTGTCTTTCAGTACCCAATGGGCACTATTTAGGTATTAATTAAAACTTAACGCTGACACCACCGTAGTATTGGCGACCCACAGTGTCATACACTTCTGGTACCGTACCACCATCGCTGCCGTTAGACACACTTGACGGCTCTTCATCAGTGAAGTTTTTCACACCAGCACTTAAGGTAATCATTTCAGACACATGGTAAGTACCAGCAATGTTGTGATAAAGCACTGCATCAACATCATCACCCGTACCTAGGTCTTCCATTTCACCAATATAACGGTTCGAATACATGACGTTCCAATCATCTTGGCCCGCTTGGATATTGAAGTTGTTACGCACTTCAGCATAAGCACCAAAGTTACCGTCGATCATATTCGTATAATCTATGCCTTCTTGCTCAAAGTTCAGCAAATAGGTGGTATCGTTGTTGATTTTCCAATCTAGCGATAATGCACTAAAGCTGTAAGCTAAGTTAAAGTCGATACCACTGGTATCTTGACTACCAACGTTAGTTAGTGAGCTTGTCAGATTGGTTAAATCACCATTGGCACCAATATTAAAGGTTTCACATGATGAAGATGAAGCATCTGCATAACAAGCATCTAGACCCGCTTGAACATCTAAACGAGTAATCGCATTAGTGACTTTAAAGCGCCAGTAATCAAGTGTTAGCGATAAACCTTCAACGTAACTAGGTGAGTAAACTAAACCTGCTGTATAAGAGTCTGACTCTTCTGCTTGTAAGTCTTCATCTGAAGTATAACGAACCAAGATTTGTGAATCTTGCTCATTACCCCATGGATCTTCTAAGTAGTCATAAGAACCCGTGTCTCCGCCATATAGTTCGCTGATACTCGGCGCACGGAAGCCTGTTGCAGCAACACCACGAAGCATTAAATCATCGGTTGCTTCATAGGTTAAACCGATTTTCCATGTAGACGCTTTACCAAATGTTGAATAATCGTCATAACGCAGTGCAAATTCACCGGTTAGTTTATCGGTGAACGGAACGCTCACTTCTTGGAAAACCGAGATTACATCATAGTTGCCATCTGTTGCATCTTGCTGTGCAGCTGTACTGTCTCCGGCAACGGTAACTGGATCTGGGTTGTAATAACCACTTTCATAACGGTATTCAGCACCAATCGCAAACGCAACTGTACCTGCGCTCACGTCAAATAAATCACCGTTTAAACCCGCAGAGAATACATGTTGTTCATTACCACCATCTGCATTGTCGGTATAGCTGATGTCATCAACAATATCCGATGTTAATGCATCGCCGCTGAACCACTCATCTTGATTTGCATAAACTGACTCAGACAAGTTTGTCGCATTGATTGAGTTTGCAACACTAGACTCTGCTTTGTTCTTACCATAAGTGTAAGCAACATCCCAGTTCATACCATTATTAATATCAAGCTCACCAGCAAGCCCCGCTGAGATACGGAATGTATCGGTATCTTGTGAATAAATACGTGGGCCAGCATCGGTAGTACGACGACGATATTCAACACGACCAGTTTCATCAGCTGAAATACCCGCATCTGTCATCGCATCAGTCAATGTGACACATGAGCTATCTGCATTACTGTCGCACACATCTAGCATAACTGATGCTGGTTGCGGTGCTAACTGTTGATCAGATTTACGTTTTGTGTAAAGCGCATCAGCGGTTAACACGATGTCATTATCGAGCTCTTGAACCATATTGGCAAACAAGCTGTAACGTTCGTTTGGTGTTTGGTAGTAGCTGCTCGTAGTGTAATCATAACCGGTTGAACGATCTTCCCAACTGCCGGCACCGTCTTGCACCATGCCATCGAGTGAGCCCGTAGGAAGATAAGAACTGTAGCCCGGCTCAGTCCAATCACGATCAGATTGAATGACGCCTTCACGCTTTGAATAAGCCGCACCAAATGTGTAATTACCGCTATCGGTATTAAATCCATATAAACCGCTTATTTCACCGGTTTCACCATCGCTTTCGCTAGTGCTACTGCCGTTAAGGTCTAATTGGAATCCTTCGAAGTCTTTTTTGGTGATGATGTTAACCACACCTGCAATGGCGTCTGAACCGTAAACAGCTGATGCGCCATCTTTTAAAATCTCAACGCGTGCAATCATTGCTACGGGAATAGAGTTTAAATCCACAGAGCTGTCAGCACCTGAGCCTGAGTTCACCATACGACGGCCGTTTAGTAGCACTAACGTACGTTGAGAGCCCATGCCGCGTAAGTCAACTTGAGCAACACCATCTGAACCATTGTTTGAACTAGAACCTAAAGCGGCACCGGCCATTGAAGTTTGAGCCTGAAGTAACTCATCGACAGAGGTAAAACCTTCTGCACGAATTGCTTCGGCAGAGATAACGGTTACAGGTGATGCTGTTTCCATATCTTGTCGCTGAATACGTGAACCAGTGACTTCGATACGTTCAACCTTTTCTTCATCTGCCGCGATAACAGCAGAAGAAAATAAACCTGTTGTTGCGACACTTGTTGCTGCTACAGCTAATAAACTGCGGCGTATTGCCTTGGCAGTTAATGTTACTGAACTCATGAAAAACTCCCTATTCTTGGAATTAAATAAAACAAGTTGTTATATTTTTAATTATTAATAATCGGCCTAGCCAATTACCAAAAACATTATTAATGAATAAAAAACCTTTCGTCAACAACGGCAACATGTAAATAAAACGATAACAAAATAAAATAACATAATTAATTTGACTAAAATAATAAATAATAAAATCATAAATTTAGGTGCATTTTAATGTTATTGTTGTTTTTGTGTTATTTTTATAAATTAAAAACAATACAAATAGAAAACCATAAGAACACAAATGAAAGATCTGTAAAAAACAAAAAAAGTACACTTGCAACAATATGAATACAATTAACCACAAAATGTATCTATCATTGCTTTTGTAAATTTAATTAAATTATTATTTATTTGAACTAAAAAACAGCAAGTTTGTCTTTATGACCCACTGATTATTTATTCACAAAAGAACTTAAACGTATTCTATACGCTTATTTTTATTCAAAATATGTTAATAAATACTGTAAACAGCTTATTCAAACAGTCAAAAACATTAAGTAAACCGTGTATAAATGCAGCAATTTATCTCGCAACATTCAACAAACGGCTCGTTTATCGCTCAAAAACTGACATGATAAACACAACAAATTGATAACATTTAATGGTTAAAAAATCTCGTAAAGAATAAATAGATCAAAGTAACTAAAGCAGCGACTTGAGCGGCTCAACTGTACAGTTAATCAAGCCCCTATGCATTAACCAACTCAGTTAACCATCCCTTCGCCTTTGTGAGTTCGAAACTCAAAGATCAACTGCAAGAAAAGGCAAAACATCATCAAGCTGAATCTCAATACTGCTGTTAACTATTGAGTGTTATAAGTTGAATGCTAGATGAGTGAAATTAATAAGTAACAACACAGAATGCGTCCAGCTGTGTTAATTAAGGCGTTACAGTGTCTTAATGGTTGTTCCCTATTAAATAGCGAGAACGCAGAGCAAAAGCTGCTGAGCATTCCTTTCAGGCGAGTTTGAAAGTGCTTAAACTGTCGCTGAGTCATCATTTATTAACCCGCAATGGTATGAATGCTGCATTTGAGTGATGCTTGTAGGAGCTTGATGACAGAAAGTTGATGGCTGAGCGATGGAGTTAACATGTTCATTGTTATTGTTAAATACAAAAAAGGAGCCTTGAGGCTCCTTTTATCATCTTACAAGCGGAGATTAACGAGTGCGTGGGCACACTTCTTCAGCGCTGAAGAAGTAAGCAATTTCACGTGCTGCTGATTCAACTGCATCAGAACCGTGAACTGCGTTTTCGTCGATGCTTGCAGCGTAGTCAGCACGTAAAGTGCCACGAGCAGCTTCAGCAGGGTTAGTAGCACCCATGATTTCGCGGTTAGCTAGTACTGCATTTTCGCCTTCTAACACTTGAACCATTACTGGACCAGAAGTCATGAAAGACACTAAAGCACCAAAGAAAGGACGTGCGCTGTGTTCAGCGTAGAAGCCTTCAGCTTGTTCTTTCGAAAGGTGAACCATTTTAGAAGCAATGATCGTAAGACCTGCTGATTCAAAACGGTTATAAATAGCACCGATGTGGTTTTTTGCAACTGCATCTGGCTTGATAATAGAAAATGTGCGTTCGATCGCCATAACTAGCTTCCTTAATGTGAGCAAGTTTAAAAAATTCGCGCGGATTATACGTAATTTTACTGAAAATGCCTAGCCTTATCAGCATCGACAATCACATTTCAGCATTTGTTGAGGTTATTTAACCTGAGCTCGGGATATTTAGATTAACAAACGCCCATTTTGGCGCTTTGTTTGCTCTGTTTATTGGCATTTTTTTCAATAAAACAAATGATGGCATCAGCCACATCTTTATCGGTTGCCGCTTCAATACCTTCAAGTCCTGGCGACGAGTTCACTTCCATCACTACAGGTCCATGATTTGAACGTAATAAATCAACCCCAGCCACATTTAACCCCATAGTGCGCGCCGCAAGTAAGGCCACTGAACGCTCTTGTGGTGAAAGCTTAACCGCCACCTCGATGTAAGTTTGAGCGAAACTCACCAGGCTTGGCTTGACGCTTCATGGCGGCAATCACCTTATCCCCGAGAACAAAACAGCGAATATCTGCACCTTGGGCTTCGGCAATGTATTCTTGCACCATAATGTTAGCTTTAAGGCCCATAAAGGCCTCTAGTACACTTTCAGCGGCTTTACGAGTTTCAGCAAGCACCACACCAATACCCTGAGTGCCTTCAAGTAATTTAACCACTAATGGCGCACCGCCCACCATGTCGATTAAATCAGGAATATCACTCGGTTTATTGGCAAAACCAGTAATAGGTAGACCAATTCCCTTGCGCGACAATAATTGCATCGAACGTAATTTATCACGCGAGCGAGCAATGCCAATTGAGCTATTTACAGAATAAACACCCATCATTTCTAATTGGCGTAATACCGCTGAACCATAAAACGTCACAGAGGCACCAACCCGCGGGATCACTGCATCAAAATGACCTAAATCTTTACCTGCCATATGAATACTTGGCTTAGTCATATTGATGTTCATATAACACTTTAATGGGTTGATGACTTTAACTTCATGTCCGCGGGCGACAGCAGCTTCGACTAAGCGACGAGTTGAATATAATTGCGGGCCTTGAGACAGTATTGCGATGCGCACAGAGTGCTCCAAAATAGAAATTTTGGCGCATCATACGCTGAGTTTATTTAAAATCAATCACAGGAATGACCAGGAATAAAAAAAGAGTCAATCTTGATGATTGACTCTCATTTTATATGCTTGAATCATGCTCACGCTATTGTAAATTAGCCTTCGCTAACCATGTTAATGGTGTATTTAGGAATATCAATTACCATATCGCAGTCAACCACTTTAGCTTGGCAAGACAAGCGGCTTTCTGGCTCTAAACCCCATGCTTTATCTAGCATGTCATCTTCAAGCTCATCACTTTCTTCTAGTTGATCAAAGCCTTCACGCACAACCACATGACAAGTGGTACAAGCACATGACTTTTCACAAGCGTGTTCGATTTGAATACCGTTACGCAGTGCAACATCTAAAATGGTTTCACCAATTTCTGCTTCAAGTACTGCGCCGTCTGGACAAAGCTCTTGATGGGGTAAAAATACTAACTGTGGCATTATTTCACCTATATGTTATCGACCGACTGCCCTTTTAGCGCCGATCTAATAGAATTATCCATGCGTCGTGACGCAAAATCTTGAGTTTGGTCATCTAACTTAGCAATGGCTTTCTCGATTGCATCAACATCATCTTGTTGTGCTGTTGCTGCTAGCTCAGCAATGGCAGAAGTTAATTGCTGACGCTCTTGCTCTTCGAGTAAATCACCGTCTTTAGCCAGTGCAGCATTGAGCGACTCAATAACACGTGCGGCTTCAACTTTTTGCTCAGCCAGCATACGACGAGTGATGTCGTCTTTTGCGTGCTTCATTGAATCTTTGAGCATGGTGGCAATTTCAGTGTCAGACAAACCAAATGAGGGTTTAACCTGAATGGTAGTTTTCACCTCGGTTGATTTTTCCATCGCGGTAACACTTAATAGGCCATCGGCATCGACTTGAAACGTCACACGAATATGAGCAGCACCCGCAGCTAACGGTGGAATACCGTGAAGCGTAAAGCGGGCCAATGAACGGCAATCATCAACCAGTTCACGCTCACCTTGAACCACATGGAATGCCATCGCAGTTTGACCGTCTTTAAACGTAGTAAACTCTTGCGCACGGGCAACTGGGATTGTGGTATTACGGGTTACGACTTTTTCAACCAGTCCGCCCATGGTTTCTACACCAAGCGATAATGGAATGACATCTAACAATAACAAGTCTGATTCTGGTTTATTACCTACCAAAATATCAGCTTGAATTGCAGCGCCAATCGCCACGACGCGATCAGGGTCAATGGAAGTCAGAGGGGCTTTTTTAAAGAAGGCTTCGACTTGCTCGCGCACTAACGGTACACGCGTTGAACCACCCACCATCACGGTTTCAATGACTTCATCAACACTCACACCAGCATCACGTAAAGTGCGGCGGCAACTGCTAATGGTCTTTTTCACTAATGCGCTAATCAGTTCATTAAATAACGATTTATCAACTGAAGTCGTTAATGTTTGATTATCAATCACCACACTAGCATCAGTGCTGTCGTTTTCTGTTAAGGCTTCTTTAACACGACGTGCTTCAATTAATAACTGACGCGCCAATTGATTGTTGGGCTCAGTGATACTCCACACTTGTTGTAAATGGCTTACTAATAGATGATCAAAATCATCGCCGCCCAATGCAGAATCACCGCCAGTGGCCAATACTTCAAAGACACCACGATTTAAACGCAGTACTGAGATATCAAATGTGCCACCACCTAAATCATAAATCGCAATCACGCCTTCTTGCTTAGAATCTAATCCGTAAGCAATCGCAGCAGCTGTTGGCTCATTGAGTAAACGCAGTACCTTGACGCCGAGTAATTCAGCCGCATCTTTTGTGCCTTGACGTTGAGCATCATCAAAATAGGCCGGCACGGTAATCACAATACCTTGCAGCTCGCCGCCTAACGTTGTTTCAGCTCGAGCAATTAACGGCTTGAGAATTTCTGCTGACACTTGTACAGGGTTAACCTGGCCCATTGGTGTGCTAAATACAGGTAAACCGTTTTCACTTGCGTGTAATGCATAAGGTAATTTATGAGCGCCCGATTGCACATCAGCCAAGCTTCGGCCCATAAAACGTTTAACCGATACAATAGTGTTTTGTGGATCTAACGCTGATTTGGCTTGGGCTTCATAACCCACTTGCACAGCGTCTTCACCATAATGCACTACCGACGGTAATGAGTGACGGCCATCGTCATCTTCTAGGGTCGATGCAAGTCCGCTTCTCACTGTGGCCACAAGTGAATTAGTGGTGCCAAGATCGATCCCCACAGCCAAACGATGTTGGTGCGGTGCGGCGCTTTGGCCAGGTTCTGCAATTTGCAACAGTGCCATAGTGTTCCAACTTGTTGTGTTATTGACCAGCATTGCTAGTCATAAAATTTAATGTATGCCTTACTTAGTCAAGCAAACCATCTTCAATGCGACTTAACTCATCTTGCAATTTTGCCATAAACTTAAGCTTACGTATTTGATCTGCTGCTAATAATGCGTCAGCTTGATCATTTGAGGCGAGTAACGTGGCTAATTGAATCGACAACGATGATTCAAATTCGCTAAAAGAGTCGTATAACTCGTCAATTAAGTCTTGTGGTTGTTGGCTATGCTGGATGTCTTCTAATGCTTCACGCCACTCCATTTGTTGCATTAAAAATGCACCATCTTTTAGGGTGGTGGTTTCATGGCTTAATTCAATGCCACGTAAACTCAACATGTGCTCAGCACGACGTAAGGGATTTTTAAGCGTTTGGTAGCCATCGTTAATTTGCGCTGTACGTTGTACAGACAACATTTTTTGTTGTTCAGTATCGTTGGCAAATTTATCGGGATGGACCGCCCGTTGCAGTTCGCGGTAGCGCTCTGCAAGTAAGGCGGTGTCGATATCAAAGGCAGGTTCTAGATTAAACAGATCGAAATAATTCATGGGCAGATATCATGCTTACTGTTTTCGATAAAACGGCTCAGGTAATGTTTAAACGGTAAAGCTTTCACCGCAACCACATTCGCCTTTTGCATTCGGGTTATTAAACTGAAAACCTTCATTTAGGCCTTCTTTGACAAAGTCGAGTTCAATACCTTGCAAATAAATAAAGCTTTTAGCATCGATGATGATGTTAACACCATCGATGTTATAGACTTCATCGTCGTCATTGAGTTCATCAACAAACTCAATAACGTATGCCATACCTGAACAACCTGATGTTCTCAATCCAAGGCGTAAACCTAAGCCTTTGCCGCGGTTAGCAAGAAACGATCTGACTCGGTCTGCTGCCGCTGGTGTCATTGAAATAGCCATCTATACTCCAGGTCTAAGTCTTACTTAGCTTGCTTACTTTTATACTCTTCAATTGCTGCTTTAATGGCGTCTTCAGCCAAAATTGAACAATGAATTTTAACCGGTGGTAATGCAAGTTCTTCAGCGATATCAGCGTTTTTGATTGTTGCTGCTTCGTCGACACTTTTACCTTTAACCCACTCAGTGACCAGTGAGCTTGATGCTATTGCACTACCACAACCGTAGGTTTTGAATTTGGCATCTTCAATAATGCCATCAGTACCAATTTTAAGTTGCAGCTTCATTACGTCACCACAAGCTGGTGCACCAACCATACCGGTGACTACCGATGGATCGTTTTTATCAAATGAACCTACGTTACGTGGGTTTTCATAATGATCGATTACTTTTTCGCTATAAGCCATGATATTGCTCCTAAATCTTTGTCGTTAAACGATTAATGATGTGCCCATTGAACCTGGTTCAAATCGATACCATCTTTGAACATCTCCCAAAGAGGAGACATCTCACGTAACTTATCAATAGATTCAGTTATCGTTTTAATAGCATGTTCAATTTCTTCATCGGTAGTAAAACGACCGATAGAAAAACGAATTGAGCTGTGAGCCATTTCATCATTTAAACCTAAAGCACGTAAAACGTAGCTTGGTTCTAAACTGGCTGAGGTACAGGCTGAACCTGAAGAAACGGCTAAGTCTTTCAGTGCCATCATTAGCGATTCGCCTTCAACAAAGTTGAAACTTACGTTAAAGATGCCGCTGTAGCGCTGCTGCATATCACCATTGATATAAGTTTCTTCAATATCTTTGATGCCATTCCATAATTTGTCACGTAAACGAGTAATGCGTGCACCGTCTTCAGCCATGTCTTGCTTGGCAATGGCCGCAGCTTCGCCAAGACCAACAATTTGGTGAGTCGCAAGAGTACCGCTGCGCATACCACGCTCGTGTCCACCACCGTGCATTTGAGATTCAAGACGAATACGCGGCTTACGACGAACATATAATGCGCCGATACCTTTAGGGCCATACATCTTATGACCAGAAATCGAAATTAAATCTACTTTAGTGGTTTGCACATCAATCGGTAATTTACCTGCACTTTGCGCAGCATCCATGTGGAAGAAAATACCTTTTGAACGACATAATTCACCGATGGCATCAATGTCATGTACTACGCCAATTTCGTTGTTAACATGCATGATGCTAACTAAAATGGTGTCATCACGCATGGCAGCTTCTAAACGTTCCATTGGGATGATGCCATTGGCTTCTGGCTCAAGGTAAGTGACTTCGTAACCTTCACGCTCTAACTGACGACAAGTATCTAATGTCGCTTTATGTTCAGTTTTACTGGTGATGATGTGCTTGCCCTTTTTATTGTAAAAATGAGCAATACCTTTAATAGCAAGGTTACTAGATTCTGTCGCACCAGAAGTGAAAACGATTTCGCGCTGGTCTGCATTAATCAAGTCAGCAACTTGATTACGGGCAATATCAACTGCCTCTTCAGCTTGCCAACCATAACGATGTGAACGCGATGCTGGATTACCAAACACGCCGTCCATTGTCATGTGTTGCACCATTTTTTCTGCGACACGCGGATCTACAGGGGTTGTTGCGGCATAATCTAAATAGATAGGAAGCTTCATAACACACTCCGTACTTAGCAGTCTCAGATGAGGCTACATACAACGTACAAATAATAATTATTTATCAATCAACATAGTTGAGTTACAAACTCACTCTATGTTCCTTTTGTATTTCGTCTTGCTTTAACGAGATAAATTGAACATCGCGTTTTTGCATTAAGCCTGCAAGCGAAATACCATCTAAAAACTCAGAAATTTGTTTACTTAAGTCGCCCCATAACGAATGGGTTAGGCAACGAGTGCCACTTTGGCAGTTACCTTGTCCATGACAGCGAGTAGCATCAACTGATTCATCAACGGCATGCACGACCATACCGACTGAAATATCAACGGCTTCTAAACCTAAACGATAACCACCACCAGGTCCACGAACACTCGACACTAGACCATGTTTACGTAACTTTGCGAAGAGTTGTTCAAGATAAGACAAAGAAATACCTTGTCTTTCAGAAATATCGGCTAAGGGCACTGGGCCTGCAGCTGAGTGAATAGCAACATCTAACATAGCTGTCACTGCATAGCGACCTTTTGATGTAAGTTTCATAACTTGTACTGCTCCCAAAAAGTATGCAGTAATTTCATCATACCCGAGTAATTTAGTCAAGTATTAATCCGACTAAATTACTCAAGTATTAAGGTATTTGATATAACAAAAAGGTATCGGTTTTCGCCGGGCTATTTAACCTTTTTATCCGCTAAGATTCAATGCCGATAAGGTAATTAATCGCATTATCGGCTATTTTTTTGACCTGTATCTACAATGACTTAGTTATGGCTAAATACTTGGGTCAAACTTATCGATATCTTGCTTACGATTACTGGCGGCATTTCGCTCAGCTTCATCGAAAGCATCTACGGTTAATTCTGGTAATTTTTTAGTGCATACCTCACCGCCCATTTGCTGGATAGCTTGACATACCTCTTGAACTTTAGAATCCATTAAATGCATGTGATCAAGCATTTGGCCTATGGCATTTGCCACCGGATCTGGATTGTCAGGCGACACAGCATATGCATCAAAGCCGTACTTTTTGGCCATTTCTGTGCGGCGCTCAGTTTTTTCTTTCGACTGGTTAGTGGGTGATGCAACCACTCGACCAGGGATCCCCACCACTGTGTGATCGCTTGCCACATCTTTTACTACTACTGAGTTTGAACCAACCCGCGCACCATCGTGCATTGTAATGGGGCCTAATACTTTAGCACCCGCGCCAATCACCACATTATTACCTAGCGTTGGGTGACGTTTACCAGCTTGCCAAGTCGTTCCTCCAAGTGTCACACTGTGATAAAGCGTACAATCATCACCAATCTCAGCGGTTTCACCTATCACGACACCCATGCCGTGATCGATAAAGAAGCGTCGACCTATTGTTGCCCCAGGATGAATCTCAACCCCAGTTAACCAGCGTGAAAACGTCGACAAACAACGCGCAGTAAAATGCCATTTTGCCAACCATAATTTATGGCTCACTCTATGTATCCAAATGGCATGCATACCCGGATAGTTAAATAAAATCTCGAGGGTACTGTTTGCAGCAGGGTCGCGATGGTAAATCGACTCGATGTCTTCTTTCATTCTAGCAATGACGGCCATGGGGTGTTCCTTACGGATTAGTCTTGTTTGTCCATTTTCTTATCAACAGAACTCAAAATACCACGAAGAATATTCATTTCAGGCGCTTCAATTCGTGCTCGAGTAAATAAACGACGAAGTTTAGTCATCACTTGACCAGGATGATTTTTAATCACAAAACCGGTTTTAGATAAGGTTGACTCTAAGTGCACAAAAAATCTATCAAGCTCAACAGTCAATGGATATTCTTCCGTTTCTGCTGGCGTTTCTGTCTGGGCTAAATGCGCCACACGGGTTTCATAACAGATAATCTGTACCGCTTGCGCTAAGTTGAGTGAACTGTATTCAGGGTTAGCAGGTATCGCCACATGATAAGTACATTGCTGGAGTTCTTCATTGCTTAACCCATGGTTTTCACGGCCAAATACAATCGCAACAGGGCCATTCAAACACTCTTGGGTCAGCTTTTGACCAGCTTCTCTTGGGTCAAGCATTGGCCAATCCAAAGTACGACTACGCGCACTCGTGGCAATCACTAAACTGCAATCTGCAATGGCATCTTGCAATGAGTCAACTCTAGTAAGATTTCTTAAGATATCTGACGCACCAGCAGCCAGGGCAATTGATTGGCCATCTGGCTCAACTCGAGGCTCAGCAAGGTATAAGTTTGATAAGCCCATGGTTTTCATCGCTCTTGCAGTAGAGCCAATATTGCCAGGATGAGACGTTCCAACTAAAACAACACGAATATTACTGAGCATGTACCACTTTCTTTCAACAAAAAATATTGCTCGCATATTAACACAGTCATTTTTATTACGTTATATGAAAATCTGCATTTGATATATTTGTTAAATTAAGTATAATGCGGGCGCTATTTTACTCGTTCTTTAACATCCAGGGGATTGCAATGCATCCGATGCTGACTATTGCCACGCGCGCTGCACGCGCTGCGGGCCAAACTATTATGCGCGCCTATACTGAACTTGACCGTGTTGAGGTTAGTAGTAAAGGTATTAATGATTTTGTGACTAGTGTAGACAAGGAAGCAGAAGCAACTATTACTTATCAAATTCGTAAATCTTACCCAGATCACACTATCGTGGGCGAAGAAGACGGTGAAAACCGTGGCGACAACAAAGATTACGTTTGGATAGTTGATCCTTTGGATGGTACCAATAACTTCGTTCGTGGTATTCCTCATTTTGCGGTTTCTATCGCAGTTCAATATAAAGGCAAAATTGAAGTTGCCGTTATTTATGATCCTGTTCGTGAAGAATTGTTCTCTGCCGTTCGCGGTAAAGGCGCTAAGTTAAACGAATTCCGTTTACGTGTAACCAATGTGAATGACCTAAGCAACACCATTATTGGTACAGGCTTCCCATTCAAGGCGCGTCAACACACCGAAAGCTACATGGCTATTTTAGGTGAAGTCTTCCCACAATGTGCTGATTTACGTCGTGCAGGTTCTGCAGCATTAGACCTTGCATACGTTGCTGCTGGCCGTTTAGATGGTTTCTTTGAAATCGGCTTAAAGCCATGGGACATCGCAGCAGGCGACTTAATTTGTCGTGAAGCAGGCGGCACTGTGACCGACTTTATGGGCGCTCACAATTATATGACTTCAGGTAACATTGTTGCCGGTAGCCCAAAAGTAACCACGCAGCTAGTGAAAACCATGCGTCCGTTACTAAACGAAGGGTTAAAGCGCTAAGCTAATACCCCAATACGACACGTATTCATAAAACCGCTAATAGCAGTAATGCTATTAGCGGTTTTTTTATCTCTGATTTTGCTAAAGTTGAACCGGATCACTGGGCAAATTATCGAAACTCGTCGATAATGCAGATTCATTTGCTCACAGAATAACAACTATGCCCCTACATAAAGCTAAAGAGTTAAGCATCAAATCCTTAAAGAGCTTTGAACACTTAGTATTGTTCATCATTGCTCTGGCCACCTTATTTGCCATTGGCGAAGAAATTCTCCACATGATAGACATTCGCACCGTTGAATTGGCTGATCTGTTATTACTGTTTATTTATCTCGAAGTATTGGCCATGGTGGTTAACTATATTGAGTCAGGCAAACTCCCAATCCGCATGCCACTTTACATTGCGATTGTGGCATTAGCGCGATACCTAATTTTAGACATGAAGGGCATGGAAGACTGGCGCATTTTGGCCATCTCATTATCCACCATAGTCTTGGCTTGTACTGTCATCGTTATTCGTTGGGGTCAGTTAAAAATGCCTTACCCTAAAAACCAAGATTACGACAGTTAAGCGAAGGATACAGCATCAATAACAAGCCTTATTAATCTTGTTGAGTTTACGACAAGTATAGCTTAGCGCTTGCTTAACAAAGCATTTGTGCTAACAATATGGTTAAGATAAAACTTTAGGCCATTCAACATGGCAGACAATGACGCATTATTTCAGGGTTTTGATATTCAAGGAGCGACACTATGGGCCAAGAGCCAACTGGATTTGATGAAAAACGCGGTTCACTTCGAGTCGATATGGAAGCTGAGCGTGTTCGTTTAGATTGGATAAACGCCCAAGGTGAGTCTTGCCAAGACCATGGAATTTGTATCGATTTAGCCCGTAAAGGTATTTTGTTTGATTTTAAAGCGACCTTTAAGCTCGGCGATTTAGTCGCGGTGACATTTAATGAAAATACCCCTAAGCAAAATACCATCAAAGGCCAAGTGTGCCGATGCACTGAATGTCATGCACAAAGTTACCATATTGCACTTCAATTAATTTAAAACATTGAATATTTCATGCAGTCTTAGTGGGCTGCTCTATACTCAATCAATAACCAGCATCAACTATTTGCAGCGTTAGTTAAGCATAGAGGACCCAAACATGATATTGCTCGTTGGTGGAGAAAAAGGCGGCAGCGGTAAAAGCTGTTTAGCGCAAAACCTTGCGGTGTATATTACCCAAAAATTCGATGCCAACGTATTGATGGTTGATTGTGATCCACAGCGAACCACATCTGATTGGATCCAAGCTCGTAACAATGACCCCAGCTTAAAAGCCATTAATTGTATTCAACTCTACGGTAAAATACGTAATGACTTATTGAGTTTAGACGAGCGCTTTGACTACGTGATTGTTGATTGTGGTGGCCAAGATAACTTAGCCATGCGAGCAGCGATGTCAGTCGCCACTTATGTGGTCATTCCATTACGGCCTAAACGCCGTGATTTGAAAACCTTACCGCACATGGAAGACATGCTAAGCACCTGTAAAATGGTTAACCCTAAAATGGTCGCATCGATTGTCATTACCCAATGCCCTGCACTTCCATCGCAAGTTAAACGCATTTTAGAAGCCAAAGAAGTGGTTCAATCATTCGGATTACGCGCGCTAGACTCAGTCACCTTTAGCCGTAATATCTACGATGACAGTGAAGAAAGTGGCTCTTCTGTAATAGAAATCGAACCCGATGGCAAAGCAGCCGATGAGATCCGCGCCATTGCTGATGAGCTTTTTGCCATACCGCCAGAAAACCGTTATGAGTTTAACTGATCTTAAACGCAAGAAGCTCAAAGACACTCGTAACAAAGTGTCAGTTGATGAGTTTATTGAAGATGCCAACAACTATGCTTTAGGTAAAACCTCGGAGCAAAACTCTCCGAGCCAAACCACTGCGCAGTTTCTTAAAGGCCTCGATAAAAAAAGCACAAAAATCTATCGTCATGCCACATTTACCCTGACCGAAAAAAGCATTTCACAACTTGACGAAATAGCCAAAACCACCAAAATAGCTAAATCAAAAATCCTTAGAGTGTTGATAGATGAATTTTATCAGCAGCAAGACACGGCTCAATTAACCATATTGAGTAAGTCGTCACGTTAACGGTGTTTCATTTCACTTAATATCATTCACGCATGCTAATTTAGCTACGCCACTTAACTTCGATTGGGGTAACTCAACCGTTATCATTATCTTGTGAGAACTCATGTCGCTGATTTTATTACTCACGCAACAAATGTGCGTGTACCTCGTTATTGTGTATTTGGTAAGTAAAACGCCACTATTTAAGTTATTTGCCGAAAGCTCAAAACGCTTGCCCCACAAAGTCTTTATTTATGTGGTGTTTTCACTATTTTGTATTCTGGCAACCTATTTTGGTGAACAAACCACCGGTGCGATAGCCAACACCCGAGCAATGGGCGCCGTGTTAGGCGGATTACTTGGCGGGCCGGTTACTGGTTTCTTTGTGGGCTTAACGGGTGGTTTGCACCGTTACTCTATGGGCGGCTTTACCGATCTGGCTTGTGCTATTTCAACCACACTCGAAGGCTTATCTGCCGGTTTATTCAGTTATTATTTGAAAAAGGTTGGCAAAGAAGAGTCGCTATACAACCCTGCCTGGGTTTTTATGGTGACATTTGCGGCCGAGTTATTACAGATGAGCCTGATTTTACTCATTGCCAAACCGTTCGATCAAGCCTGGGAATTGGTTTATGTTATTGCTCCTCCCATGTTATTCATTAACTCTTTGGGCGCGGCCATGTTTATGAGCATAGTGCGCGACCAAAAAACCATGTTCGATAAATTATCTTCGAGTTTTTCAACCAATGCCCTAAAAATTGCTGAACGCAGTGTCGGTATTTTATCCAAAGGATTTAATGAAGAGTCGAGCCAAAAAGTGGCGCAAATTATCATTGAAGAAACCCGTGTTGGTGCTGTAGCCATTACCGACCGACACAAACTATTAGCCTTTATTGGGATTGGTGCCGACCACCATCTGCCCAATACGCCAATTTCATCAAAAATCACCTTAGACGCCATCGCTCAAAACAAGGTGATGTTTGCCGACGGCGTTGACACAACTTACGCTTGCTCCATATCAACTCATTGTAATCTTGGTTCAAGTTTAGTTATTCCCTTGCGCAGTAACGACGAAGTTGTTGGCACCATTAAACTGTATGAGCCTAAAAATAAGCTGTTTCTCAACATCAACCGTACATTGGGAGAAGGCATTGCTCGGTTGTTGTCCAATCAAATTTTATATGGCCGCTTTGAACAACAAAAAAACTTATTGATGCAAGCCGAAATTAAATTACTCCACGCCCAGGTTAACCCCCATTTTTTGTTTAATGCTTTAAACACCATTGGCGCAATTATTAGCCGTGATCCACCCATGGCCAAAAAACTCATTAAACAATTGTCACAATTTTTGCGCATTAATCTCACTCGCACCACAGGCCTTGTCACCCTCGCTGATGAGCTAGAACATATCGACGCTTATCTTGCCATTGAGCACGCCCGTTTTATCGACAAGCTTGAGGTGAGTATTGCTATTCCCGCCATTTATCATCACCACAAAATGCCTGCATTTACCTTGCAGCCGTTAATCGAAAATGCCGTTAAACATGGCACTTCATTGCTGTTCGATGAAGGCGTGATAAAGGTCAAAGCCAGCACCGACGGCAATGACCTGCTGCTCAGTGTTACCGATAATGCCGGGTTATACCAACCCTCAACCAATACTGAGGGATTAGGGATGAACCTCGTCCATAAACGATTACAAAATCTTTTTGGTGAACGATATGGTATCGAGGTTCACTGCAAAACAGATGAATACACTTGTGTGCAAGTGCGTATTCCCCTTGACGAGGCCACATTATGATCCGCTGTTTAATTATTGATGATGAACCCTTTGCTCGTCAGGAAGTGGCTGATTTACTCGATAAACATCCAGACTTTGACGTGTTAGGCCAATGCGGTAATGCCATTGAAGCTTTACAACAAATTAATCAACATAAGCCAGACTTAATCTTTGTTGATATTCAAATGCCGCGGATCAACGGTATGGAATTAATCGCCATGCTCAACCCAGAACAAATGCCACGAGCGGTATTTATTACTGCCTTTGATGAATACGCCGTAAAAGCTTTTGATAACAATGCATTCGATTATTTATTAAAACCGATTGATGAAAAACGCTTTAATCAAACCCTCGATAAAGTGCGCAGTAATATGACGCCACAACCGATGGAAAACATATTACCCAGCCAACTGGCTCACTTACCTTGTTACATTGGCAGTAAACTCAAAGTGGTCACCACCACCGATGTTGAATTTATTGTCAGTGATGTGGGCGGCATTCATGTTCATTCAAACAAAGGGGTGTCTCACACTCAGCTCACCCTCAAAGTATTAGAAGAAAAAACGCCGTTATTTAGATGCCATAAACAATATCTACTCTCAGCGGATGCGATATCAGAAATTGAAATCACCGACAGCGGCGCAGAAGTCACCACTCATACTGGCGCGAAAGTGCCGGTATCACGTCGATACCTTAAAGAGTTAAAGCAATTACTGGGGTTTCAGTGATCAACTTCATGCGTGATTTACAGCACGCTTTGCTTAACGATAAAACGGATTAAGGGTGTTATTTACCGCTTACCCCATCAAATTGACCTGTTACTGAGTTTCGCCCCAATAGTTCACAGAGATCCTTTAACCTTGTCTTACTATATTTATGGGGAGATATAAAAAATGACTTGGTTTCTACTCTGCGTTGGCTTACTCATCGGTGGGTATTTTATTTACGGGGCTTTTGTTGAAAAAGTATTCGGCATTAACACCCAAAGACAAACCCCTGCTTTTACCCAAACGGATGGCGTCGATTACGTGCCAATGTCTAAAGGTAAAGTTTACTTAATTCAGTTATTAAACATTGCCGGTGTCGGCCCTATTTTTGGCCCTATTTTAGGGGCGTTATATGGCCCAGCAGCCATGTTATGGATTGTGTTTGGTTGTATTTTTGCTGGTGCAGTCCACGATTACTTCTCAGGTATGCTATCGGTGCGTAACAATGGCCAATCGGTACCTAATTTAGCCGGTAAATACTTAGGAAAAAACGCTAAACACTTTATGAATCTGTTTGCGATTATCTTATTACTGTTAGTGGGTGTGGTCTTTATTTCAGCGCCTGCAGGCTTACTAAGCAAATTAACTGGATACGATGCAGCTATCTTTGTAGGTGTCATTTTCAGCTACTACTTAATCGCGACCATCGTACCAATCGATAAAATCATCGGTCGTTTTTACCCATTCTTTGGCGCGTTATTAGTGTTTATGTCAGTGGGCTTAACCATTGCGTTAATGCTGTCATCTGAGCACACCATGTTACCTGGTTTTGTTATGGGTGATTTCTTTACCAACCTTAATCCTAACGACATGCCATTATGGCCAGCGCTGTTCATTACCATTGCATGTGGTGCAGTATCAGGGTTCCATGCAACTCAATCGCCATTAATGGCGCGTTGTGTTGAAAACGAATCAAATGGGCGCTTTGTGTTTTTTGGTGCCATGATTGGTGAAGGTGTTATCGCGTTAATCTGGTGTGCTATTGCATTATCATTCTTTGGTGGTGTTGAAGGCCTTAATGCCGGTATGGCGGGTAACCCTGCCAACGTAGTATACGAAGCATCTAACGGGTTACTTGGCGCATTTGGTGGCTTCTTAGCAATTTTGGGTGTTATCGTACTGCCGATTACCTCTGGCGATACCGCATTTCGCTCTGCACGCTTAATCTTGGCTGAGTTCTTTAACATCAAACAGGTTCAGTTACCAAAACGTCTTTTGTTAGCCATTCCATTATTTGCTATCGGTGCGGTATTAACTCAAGTCGACTTCGGTATTATCTGGCGCTACTTTGGTGTCGCTAACCAAACTACTGCAGTACTGATGCTTTGGACGGCAGCGGCTTACTTACTTCGTCATAATAAGTTCCACTGGATTTGTACTGTACCAGCGATGTTTATGACCTGTGTTGTGATTAGCTTTATGTTGAACTCATCAACCTTAGGTGCAGGCTTACCCATGACAGTATCGACAGTGGCAGGTATTGTGACCACAGCAATTGTTGCCGCACTGATTATCATTAAAACCAAAGGTAAAGGTGATATTGATTCAGATGATGAAGACAACATCACTCTAGCAAACGAACAATAATCTTCCCCTCATGATAAAACGGCAGCCGAGGCTGCCGTTTTTGTGTGGATATCACTTTCGTTATTATACAGGTATAATATTGACAAACTTAATTAGCTCAAACGGTCCATGACACAAGCAAACAACCCTCTTCACGGCATTAAGCTGGAAACTATCGTCACCGAACTTGTTGAAAAATATGGTTGGGAAGAATTAGCTTCTAGAATTAACATTATGTGTTTTAAAGAAAACCCAAGTGTTAAGTCGAGCTTAAAGTTTTTACGTAAAACCCCTTGGGCACGTGACAAAGTTGAATACTTGTACCTTAAAGCCAATAAGCTACCATTACCGCCCCCTAAAGATGACTCTCGCAGGCCAGTAGCTCCACACGCCGCGGCGAAAAAGCCTCAAACGGTTAAAGCCCAAACCAAAAAATCAACCGATACCTCGGGTAAGCCTGTTAATGCCGATATTTGGGGCAACGGATAATCGATAAATAAAAAAAGTGCTGAATATTCAGCACTTTTTTAAGTTTACGTTTCAACTATTGATGTCTTTAATACCAATTCTTACAGTGTAAATGATTAAAGTGTTAATAATTTAACGCCCCCCGTTGAAATGGCCTATAACGGGAACTCAAAAATCAAACGCCATACTTTTAAACCGCCGCCCACTTGATAACTTAATCCGAAATGATCAATTTCAATACTGTCTAAACCAATAGCCGAAAAATTAATGGGCTTAGAGAAAGCTAAAGTCGAACCGATTTCATAAGTGTATGACGTTAGGATATTTTTACCGACGGGTGTGACAAATTTTAGTTGGTTAAAGTACCAGTGCCCTGCGACAAACATTCTCGGTTCAACCCGAATATCATCCCATTGCCAGTCGTAATTCAAAGCTAAATCAATACCGGTTTTTAGTACCGAATACCCCTCTGTGTTGTCGTTTTGATTACTCTTATAGCCGGCGTAGTAAAGACGATTAACCCACACATGGCTATATTCAGAGGAGCCGAAACGGTACAAACTCGACAAGCCAGTAGAGTAAATACCCACATGGCTATGGGTCGAAAAGTTATGCCCGTATCCCAAATCAACGTAAGACTCTAACGTCAATTGGTCGTCGACCAGCCAATGATATTCTATGCCTGGAGTCAGGGTTAACGTACCGACGCTTTTAGGAAAGCTGCCACCAGGTAAGTCATTAAAGGAATAATCAAAAAAACCCAATGATGCCGTTAAGCGTAACTTCAAAAGGTGCTCGTCTGACTCCTCAAGATCAAAGCCTAAAGGAATATTCACCACCGCAGCGCTTTGCCCAGAGGTGCGATAGATACCGCTACCTAAATAATTGGCAAAAGCATAGTGTGATGCATCAGGTTCGGAGGTAATCTCTTCTGCGAAAGCATAATATGTCGTCAAGATGGAAGGTAAAACGAGCGCACAAACAAGCCAAGATAAACGGAAAAAACGACACGATAATAAACCCACAAGACTATGATGTCGCCTTTGATTTATCACCATATCGTTATTATTCGATCTGCTTATTCATCGTTGAAATGATGTTCAGACATCATATGACCAAGCTCAGTCGACTTGGTTTTTAAATATGACTCATTGTAACGATTTTTACCCACTTGTAATGGGATACGCTCAACCACTTCAATGCCCACATCTTGCATGGCCATCACTTTACGCGGGTTATTAGTCATTAAGTTGACTTTTTCAACGCCAATTTGTTTAAGCATAGGTGCTATCATGTCGTATTTACGCATGTCAGCCTCAAAGCCTAAACGCACATTGGCTTCAACCGTATTGGCACCTGCATCTTGTAACTCGTAAGCACGAATTTTGTTAAGCAAACCAATACCGCGGCCTTCTTGACGTAAATACAGTAAAAAGCCTTGGCCTTTTTCAGCAATACTTTGCATCGCAGATTGTAATTGGAAACCACAATCACAGCGTAAACTGAATAAAGCATCACCCGTTAAACACTCTGAATGAATCCGGCCCAATATAGCTTGATTAGAGTCAATTTGACCAAATGTCAGCGCAACATGTTCTTTACCTGTAGCGGTTTCTTCGAAACCGTGCATATCAAACACGCCCCAGGGAGTGGGTAATTTGGATGTTGCGATATATTTTATCGACATGAATTAACCTTACGACAACTAACTGTAAATGATTTAATTAAAATTTAGCTGGAGCAAAACCAGTGACTTCTGAAATGCCCATTTCACGACCTAATGCCGTCAAAGGATGCACAACAACCAAGCCTTTAACAGACTTATTTAACTTGCCCATATCAGCTTGTTCAGCTTTCGTTAATGTGCGCTTAAAACCAAGCGTTTTTAACGCAGTACCTTCTTTGCTTAACTGGCGCGTTTGCTGACCTTTAATGCTGGCAATACGCTTAGTTACAGTGGTAATTTCTTTCTTAAACTGCATGATAACCGCAGTATCACCGCGTTGTTCAGCCGCAACAAGCTTGCGACGAAACTTGTCTAATTTATCATTTAATGTTTGCAGTTCTTGCTTTAAATTCATTTGAATACCTTAAATACTTTGGTGTGTTTGGTGAAAGGCGACTTCATTGTGCCAATACAACACCTTTTCGGACGCAGATTATATACCCAAAACCACTCAATATGCGACAACCAAACCATGGTTATCTGAGTCAAATAACAATTTTCCTCATATTCTGGCTGCATCCTAATCGCTCATTCCCAAACAGAAATAACCTAAACGACAATTTATGTTGCTAGATTGAGCTTTAATAACGATTTTTACTTAGATAATGTCATTCACTTAACAACTCTGATTAATGGTGGAGTAATATCGACTCAACGTTAATAACGCTTACCTTAACGGTGTATTGTTACCCCTCACAACCATTTGGTTGTTTTTCATACAAGCCTTTGTGTTTAAATGTAAATTTTTACATTTAAACACAAATACCATTGCAATCTTTATGATAATCATTATCATTCGCGCCATTAATTTATATAAAGGTCGCATCTATGAAATCGCTTCGTTTATCACTGCTCACTATCGCATGTCACAGTGCGTTATTTCCTGTTTATGCTCAAGATAAGTCACCCGATGACATCATCGCAGAACCCCAAATCTCATCTGATGATTATGAACGGATTACGGTTTATGGTCGTCAAAATCAAGTGGTCAAGAATTCAGGACTTGCAACCAAATCCGACATGTCACTCATGGAAACACCTGCAGCGGTCGTGATTGTCGATGAATCGTTAATTGACTCACAAGGCGTGAGCAATATGCAAGATTTAATACGTAATATCAGTGGTGTAACCCAAGCTGGTAACAACTATGGTATAGGTGATAATTTAATTATTCGAGGTTTAGGCGCTAATTACACTTATGACGGAATGTATGGCGGTGCCGGTTTAAGCAATACGTTTAACCCTACAAGATCGTTAACTAACGTCAGTTCAGTTGAAGTCTTAAAAGGCCCTGCTACTGGACTTTACGGTATTGGCAGTGCTGGCGGCGTAATCAATTTAATAGAAAAAAAACCAGAGTTTGTCAGTCAACACCTATTTGAGGCAGAGGTGGGCCAATGGGACACTTATTCATTTATGGCTGACAGCACTGGAGCCGTCAGTGATGATGTCGCCTATAGGGTTGTCGCCAAAAGTGCGCGTAGTGATGGATATCGTGACCTCGGAACCGATAGAGATGAAGTGTATGGTTCGTTGAAGTTTGACTTAAGCGATGATCAAAATATCATGCTATCTGTCGCTTACATCAACGATTCAATTCCTGTTGACTCCATCGGTCATCCTATCCGAATCTATAACGCTGACTCTGTCGATGGGAAAACAGCAGACCAAGTTAGCGGGAAAGATCTGGTTAATGATCCTAATGGTAATGGGGTGCAACTCTCAGATGAACAGCGTCAACAACTCGCAGATTCTCTTAGTAACACAGATGGGCAACCCCCCTATGACTTTGGGCATAATGGCTTAATTTCGCCTATGGCTAAAGATAACGAAGGCGAAGAACTTCGCTTCAAATTAACCCATAATATTTATTTAACGGATAATCTATTCTTAAATCAGCAGTTGCAATACCGTAACTATGACACCAGTTTTGCTCGCCAAACAGGCGCCTACAACTATGTTTATTGGGAAAGAAACGGTGTCATTAACGACGATCCTCGTGCGCCACTTGTTGAAGACGACGTACTCTATCCTTATGCTGCTCGTCGTCAGGAATACCGTAAAGTCTCTGCAGATGAAGAATCATGGCAATACTTTGCCGATTTACGATACAACTTTGATATTGGCAACATTGAAAACGAATTGTTGGTGAATGCCAACTTTGAAGATCGTACCATTCGTTTTCAGCAATATTCAATTTGGGATGCTGATTATGTATTAACGGACAACAATGGCGACGTAACATATCAAGGTTCACTTCCTTATATCTACGACATTAGAGATCCTAATTGGGGTGAAGGCGATTTTGAAGACTACGATCCATTATTGACCAGTAATTACAATAAAACCGTAGCCGCTTGGGGTGTAGGTGTACAACATGTTGGTTATTTAGGTGGTGGATTGACTAGCCGTATTGGCGTCGCATTTAATGAGATAAAACAAACTTACCAACATTTAGGTGTTGATTCACGTTACAGCAGTAGTTTAGCTGAGCCGCAACCGGAAGCAGATACCACGGATAATGGCATAACCTTCAACTTAGGATTAACTTATATGCCAACTGACGATATTTCAATTTTCGTCAATCACTCGAAGGGACGTACAGCCTACAGTGTGCTCGGTGATGTAACAGGCAGTGAGGCTGACAGAGATGATTCTGAATCAATCAGCAGCGATATTGGTTTGCGTACAAAGGCATTTGACGATCAATTACTGGCGTCATTGGTATTTTTTAAAACATCACGCACAAACGTGGCTTATTCGAATCCAGATTATGACAGCAGCCAGACAACCACAGACATTGACCCCTATTTCTATGATGGTAGCGAAGATACTAAAGGGGTTGAATTAGATCTCAATGCCTATTTGAACGATCAATGGCAAGTTAACGCAAACGCAGTATATCAAGATGCACGAGACAACCAAAACCCAAATAGTAGTGGCTATGGGCAACGTCAAAAAGGGGTACCCTACGTCACTGCAAGCACTTGGGTCACTTATGCTGCTGAGCTTGACCTCCCCGCACCGGTTTCTATTAGTTTAGGCGCTGAATATGTCGGCCAGCGTAGCACTAACTCAAGCTCATTTGGTATTCCAGACGGTTATGTGCCAAGTTACACCGTATTTGACACAGCCATTAGTTATGATGTGGAACGTTATAAAGTTCAACTAAATATTAATAACTTACTCAACAAATCATATTACGAAAAAGCCATGTTCCTAGGTGGTTTACCAGGTGAAGAGCGTAATGCGAAATTAACGGTAACCTACCGTATCTAATCAAAACCACTCAACACCACACAACACACTGCCTGCACGTTACTGTGCTTGGCAGTGTTTTTGTTTATGGTGGTATTACTTTATGATGACGGGCATTAATCAACCTGAGCTCGGGATAATAAACGCCTTTCAAACAGTCCTTTGCCCTACTAACTGCGTTGAATCGATTTACAATAGACTAGCTATTGACGCGTCAATTCGCTTTGTTAGCAGAACAAATGACAAGCTTGAAAGTTAGTAATGATAACATGTTGATTTTTAAAAGCATAAGTTCATCCCTTATCCCGAGCTCAGGTTAATCAATAAAGAGGGATAATCTAATCCCCTTATTTAAGGACAGCATTAAATGACCGACAGATTATTTAACTCATACACCTTACCCAACGGTAGCGTTATCCCTAATCGCATTGCCAAAGCCGCCATGGAAGAAAACCTCGCCAATGCAAAACAACAGCCTGATAGCGCGCTGTTTGCACTTTATGATGCGTGGGCAAAAGGTGGCGTGGGTTTAATGATTACCGGTAATGTCATGGTTGACCGTTATGCCATGACAGGCCCAGGAGGCGTCGCATTAGAAGCCGATAGTGATTTAGCACCATTTACACAGTGGGCCAGTATTGCCAAACAAAACAACGCCCGAGTATGGATGCAACTTAATCACCCTGGTAGGCAGGTGTTCAAAGCCATGGGCGGTAAGAACCTAGCGCCGTCGGCTATCGCGCTAGATTTGGGCAAACATTCGTCGATGTTTTCACAACCTAAAGCCATGACTCATGAGCAAATCAATGATGTCATCAGTCGATTTGTCACCACCGCAAGCTTAGCTCAGCAAGCGGGATTTGATGGTGTGCAGATCCACGCAGCCCACGGATATCTATTAGCGCAATTTTTATCACCGCTCACCAATAAGCGCAGCGATGAATGGGGTGGCAGTCTTGAAAATAGATCAAAATTACTACTTGAGGTCGTTAAGCAAGTCAGACAGCACTGCGGTGATAAATTTGATATCGCAGTTAAGCTTAATTCAGCTGACTTTCAACGTGGCGGCTTTGATATTGATGATGCCGAAAAAGTCATTGCTATGCTGGCGCAATATCAAGTTGATATGGTGGAATTATCTGGCGGCAGTTATGAAGCACCGGCCATGCAAGGCAGAAGTGCTGATGAACGAACCCTCGCCCGTGAAGCTTACTTTCTCAGTTTGACCAGCCAATTAGTGGCCAAGTCGACGATTCCATTGATGTTAACGGGTGGAATTAGCCGTAAAGCCATTGCCGAGCAAGTACTCGATGCTGGTTTTGTGATGTGCGGTGTTGCCAGTGCATTGGCATTTTACCCTACCCTAGCAAGCTTATGGCAAACGCAGCCAGAATATAGCCCACAATTACCTCGGGTAGATTGGCAAAATAAGACGCTGGCGGGATTAGCCACAATGGCGATGGTTAAACGACAATTAAGACGCATGAGCCAGGGGCAAGCGCCACAAACTAATGATTCGCCGTTGTGGTGCTTAGTCGTTGATCAATTTAATACCAAACAACGCACTAAGCGTTATCGCCATCAGCTTGGGATCACTCACGGGTAAATCGGTGGATTATCTGATTGCTGCTTCCGCGCCACAATAGCGCGGGATCAGCATTTTCTTGCTCAAACTTACCGTCAATCAATACATCAACCAATGCAACCACAGCTTGTTGCGCCTCACTTAACTCATCAAGCTGATAACCGCTCCACAGCCAAATGTCTTTGTCTGGACATTCACGCTTAACCCGCTTAACTAAATGTAAAATGGTTTCAACATTAGCAGGGTGCAGCGGATCGCCGCCACTTAACGACAAACCACGACGTGAAATGCGAGTGTCAGTTAAATCAGCAATGATTTGGTCTTCAAGTGCTTGAGTAAATACATGACCCGAATCAACACGCCAGGTGCTTTGGTTATAACACCCTTTACACGCATGTTCGCACCCGCTAACAAATAATGTACAGCGGGTACCTTCGCCATTAATAACATCAACACTGTGATAAGCACTGTAATGCATTACAAATGTTTCACTCTGCGTTTAACTTCTTCTTGTTTACCAAAGTTAAATGGCCTTGCATCTGGACTGCCCAAATAACCACATACTCGGCGGGTAACCGACACTCGGCTGGGTTCATGGTTGCCACACTTAGGGCACACAAAACCTTTGCTGGTACAATTAAACTCACCAATAAAGCCACAATCGTAACATTCGTCAATGGGGGTATTGGTACCGTAATAAGGCACTCGGCTGTAGCTGTAATCCCACACGTTTTCTAATGCTTCAATGTTATGTTGCATATTGGGGTATTCGCCGTAGCAAATAAACCCACCATTAGCGATGGCCGGATAAGGTTGTTCAAAATCAATCTTATCGAACGGATTAACTTTTTTCTCAACATCTAAATGGAAGCTGTTGGTGTAATACCCTTTGTCGGTCACGCCAGCAACCACACCAAACTGCGCGGTATCAAGTTGGCAAAAACGGCTACATAAGTTTTCGCTTGGTGTACTATATAAGCTAAAGCCATAACCGGTTTCTTGTTTCCAAGATTCAGTCGCTTGCTTAAGTTTACTGATAATCGCCACTGCTTTATCGCGAAGTGCCGCATCATCAAACACATGCTTGTCGTGGCCATAAATGGCATTGATGGTTTCATGTAAACCAATAAAGCCTAATGAAATCGATGCGCGGCCATTTTTAAAGATTTCGCTCACATCATCATCAGCATTTAAGCGCACGCCACATGCACCTTCCATATATAAAATCGGGGCAACACGCGCTTTAACCCCTTCTAAACGCGCAATACGAGTATCGAGCGCTTTTCGAGCGATTAATAAACGTTGATCCAATAACTGATAAAAACGTTGTTCATCGTTACCGGCTTCTAAGGCGATACGCGGTAAGTTTAAGCTCACTACACCTAGATTGTTACGCCCTTCGTGGATTAATTGACCGTCTTCTTCATAGGCACCCAAAAATGAGCGACACCCCATTGGTGTTTTAAATGAACCAGTCACTTTAACCACTTGGTCATAATTTAAAATATCAGGATACATGCGCATGCTTGAGCAAGTAAGCGCCATTTTTTTAATGTCGTAATTAATGTCAGTCGCTTTATGATTCACGCCATCTTTAATGCCAAACACCAATTTAGGGAACACGGCTGTTTTGCGGTTTTTACCTAGACCGGCCATACGTACGGTGAGCATTGACTGCTGAATTAAACGTGACTCCCACGAGGTACCTAGGCCAAAACCAAAGGTCACAAATGGCGTTTGTCCGTTTGCGGTATGTAAGGTGTTAACCTCATACTCTAAAGACTGGAAGGCATCGTGACACTCTTTCTCAGTTTGCGTCATCGCAAACCCTTTTTCGTCAGCTACCTGCCATTTTTTTGCCACTTCAAGGTGTTTTTGATAACTCTTTTGGACAAACTCAGCTAACACTTCATCAATACGATTAATGGTTGTGCCACCATAAATATGGCTTGCTACCTGAGCAATAATTTGGGCCGTGACCGCTGTTGCAGTCGAAATTGATTTAGGTGTTTCAATTTCAGCATTACCCATTTTAAAGCCGTGAGTTAACATGCCAGCTAAGTCAATTAACATGCAGTTAAACATTGGGAAAAAAGGTGCGTAGTCTAAATCGTGGTAATGGATTTCACCCTTTTCGTGGGCAGCGACGACATCTTTAGGCAATAAATGCGTTTTAGCATAGTGCTTAGCCACAATGCCGGCTAACAAGTCACGTTGAGTGGGAATGACCTTAGCGTCTTTATTGGCATTTTCGTTTAAAATGGCACTGTCTGATTGCTCAACTAAACCACGAATAGCGCAATTTAATTTGCTTTGTGCTTCACGGTGTTTGTCACGGTCGTGGCGGTATTCAATATAATGACGTGCGACTGATTTAAATGGACCTGACATTAACAAGACTTCAACGGCATCTTGTAAGTCATGAATATCTACCTGGGCTTTATCAGCCATTTGCGCTTGTACAGTTTCAGCCAGTTCCAACGCATATTGATGGTCTGCTTGCCCGGCAGAATCCATTGCAGCCACTACCGCATCTTTAATACGACTCGCGTCAAACGCAGTACGGCATCCGTCCCTTTTCACCACAACAAGCATACAATCCACCTTTTTCTGAATGCCGCATAAACACCATATATCGGCGCGGCAGTATCAATTAACACTATATGCTGTGTATTAGGCGCTATATCGAGATAAGCTTCTTTGATCCAGATCATAAGAAAGCAGACTGGTGGGTATAACAGGAATAGTGAATTTTCTTTAGATAAAAATGCTAAAATTGCTCCGCAACAGGCTACATCTGGATACCATGGATAATGTGTAACCTGTTACGACTTATTATCGCTTAAATAATGTTGCTTCTAATAAATGGGCAATGTCATGTACTGCGGCTTCACCTGCTTCAATCGCTTCTTTAGCACGATGAAATTCCATGGTGCCGATATCAGCAACATCGGGCACAATACAAATATCAGGTGGCTCGCCCATTAACCGTGAACGTTTATGGCGCTGCTCAAGAATGTCCATTGATTGCGACATTACAGCAATCATCCCAGGGTGTGTTTTACTGCCGCCAAGGGAAAACTTATCGGTTAAGCCGCTCATGTAATCTTTGCCTTTACCCCATAGGTCCATAAAACCCGACTCTAACTGCTTTTTTTCTGTAATCGGCTCTGATGGTTTAGGCTCGCGACTTTTAATTTGTTCTGGCAACATGTGCATATGGCCACGGCGATGACCGTTTAAATCAACGGCAATAACAATATCGACCCCCATAGCACGGCACAAAGACACCGGCACAGGATTAACCACAGCGCCATCGACTAACCAACGGTTGTCTTGTTGTACTGGGGGTAAAAAACCCGGCATCGAGCATGATGCTCGCACGGCATGGCGTAAGTCTCCTTCTCTGAACCAAATTTCCTGTCCAGAATATAAGTCTGTTGCCACTGCTGCAAAGGGACGTTTAAGTTTTTCAATATCAAGGCTACCAATACGGCCCGCTAAAACATCAAACACTTTTTCGCCACTAATTAAGCCGCCTTTACGCCAGCCTAAATCCATTAACCCGAGTACATCCCAGCTAGAAAAACCACTGACCCAGGTTTCAAGTTCATCTAAATGCTCATTAGCATAAGCAGCCCCTACCAATGCGCCCACAGAACAACCGGCGATTTTATCTGGATAAATATCTAACGAGGCTAATCCATTTAAGACCCCAATATGCGCCCAGCCTTTTGCGGCACCGCTGCCTAATGCTAATCCTACAGTCGGCTTTGTCATATTTATTCCTTCCAAACACACTATGATTCCCATCACTCAACAATAATCGTTTCTGGAAAAACCAATCTTCCTATCGATTTAACATACAAATGATGACTGTCAAAAAATAGCATAACTAAAGCGACTCTTGTTGGCTATAGCACTGTGAAACGGCTATAATCCGTGGCTATCATTTTTTAGGGGATTTACCTTTGCAATTTACCGATTTTCAATTGGACAAGCGCCTGCTTGACAGTTTAAAGCACCTTGGCATTACCACGCCTACCGATGTTCAAGCGCAAGCACTGCCCATTGCCTTATCTGGTAAAGATTTAATGGCCTCGTCTAAAACGGGTTCAGGTAAAACTTTAGCGTTTTTATTACCCGCTATGCAACGCGTTATCTCGACTCGCGCCTTGTCTAAAAAAGACCCGCGGGTATTGGTATTATTACCCACTCGCGAATTAGCTCAACAGGTATATGGCCAACTGCGTTTATTGGTGGCCAACACCCAATACAAAGCGATAAGTGTATTAGGCGGCGAAAACTTTAACGACCAGGCTAAAGCTCTGGCACGTGACCCACATTTTATTGTGGCCACACCAGGTCGTATTGCCGATCACTTACAACAACGTCACCTGTATTTAAATGGTCTTGAGTTGCTGGTTCTTGATGAAGCCGACCGTATGCTCGACTTAGGGTTTGCACCGCAGTTAAAAGCCATTAATGATGCAGCCGATCATAAGCGTCGCCAGACATTAATGTTCTCTGCCACCCTAGATCATGACAGCATTAACGAAATTGCTGCCACTTTGCTTAAATCCCCAAGCCATGTGGCCATTGGTGAGTCGTATACTGAGCACAAAGATATTGTCCAGCGTATTATCCTTGCGGATCACTTAGACCACAAACAAGCGCTGTTACAACACATTCTTAAACAAGAACAGCACAAGCAGGTCATCATCTTTACTGCGACACGTGCTGACACTGACCGTTTGGCCACATTACTGGCATCACAAGGTTTTGCAACTTCAGCGCTGAGCGGCGACTTAAAACAATCGGCTCGTAACCAAATTATGGATCAATTTGCCCGTGGTCAGTCGCAAATACTGGTTACCACCGATGTGGCATCTCGCGGTCTTGATTTAGTTAACGTGTCATTAGTGATTAACTTTGACATGCCAAAATTTGCTGAAGAATACGTACACCGCATTGGCCGTACGGGCCGTGCTGGCGCTAAAGGTGATGCGATATCATTTGTTGGCCCCAAAGATTGGGACAGCTTTAAAAAAGTGCAGCTATTTTTACGTAAAAACTTTGACCTCACGGTTATTGAGGGCATGAAAGCTAAATTTAGCGGCTTAAAAGATAAGCCAACAACCGGTAAAACCGCCACCAGCAAAAGCAAGGTCGCTGCAGGCAATAAAACCAATAAGGCTAAAAAGGCCAAAGCAGCACCTAAGCGTGATAAACGCTTTATTACTGGTGTTGACGTGGGTGACGCGCCAATGCGCCGTAAAGTCAAACCAATTCAGATTATTGAAGAAGACAACAGCTCAGAAGACTAAATAACGTCTTTTAAGCAAACAATATAAAGGGGTGTGCACCCTCATTTGCGCAACTCAATGAATAACGACACGTCAGTAAAACTGATGTGCAGTAACAAAACAGTAAGGATTAACATGAAAATTTGTGGTGTAGAATTAAAAGGTGGCGAAGCCATTATCAGCATGCTGACTTATGAAGGCGAAACTTATAACGTACCAGCATGTCGTAAAGTGTCTTTTAGCATATCAAACTCAAATGAAACGGAATCAATCCGTGAGTTTCACTTCGCCTTTCACAAACTGATGGAAGATTATAAAGTCGATCAAATTGTCATTATTGAACGTGAACAAAAAGGTAAATTAGCCGGCAGTGCCACCAGCTTTAAATTAGAAGCGGCAATCCAAATTACCGACCTTCCGGTCAACCTTATCTCACCTGTTGCAATCAAAGAGCAGTTAAAGCGTAACCCACCGCAGGTTGATTTTGAATCGTTAGATCTTAAGCGTGTGCAACAAAACGCATTTGATGTGGCTTATGTACAACACAACCGCATTATTTTTGGTAAAGCGTAAACTGCCACATTAGGGCGTTACTGCAATAGTCAGTAACGCCATAATCATGTCATTACCACTCACTTCACATTTGCACGCAAGTTGCCAACATGTCAGACAGTAAACCCAAAAGCCGCCAAGCTCCGCCAAAAATGCCGCTTAAATCTGCTAGTCTGGCATTAAAGCCCAAAACAGATATGAGCAAGCTCATTACCAGCGCCGACATTAAACAGCGTCAGAGTGAACAAAGTGCTTTACGTTATTTAAGCGGTTACCGACCTGAAGTTGTCGCGCAAATTGGTCAGCTTGTTGATAGCAACGCATTAGGTGCTCACTTTTTAAGTCGCTACCCACGCGTGCACGATATCCGTACTGACAAAGCGTTATATGATATGGCGATAGAGTTAAAAAACACCTATATGCGTCAATCAGATCCATTAGCAAAAGTGATTTTTGATGAAAAAATTAATGTCAGCCACCACGCACTCGGATTACATTCTTATGTCAATCGACGCCAAGGAAATAAAGTCAAAGCTAAAAATGAAATTCGTATCTCTTCACGCTTAAAGCACATCCCGTTTGAACTGCTGCAAATGGTGGTGGTACATGAACTCGCCCACCTTCGTGAAAAAGACCACAACAAAGCCTTTTATCAATTGTGCACTTTTATGCTGCCAGACTATCACCAGTATGAGTTTGATATGCGAGTATGGCTGGTCGCCGAAGAAGTGGGACAATCGCCTTACACTTAAGTCTCGCGTATTGAGCACACCTTCACACCTTGTAAAACCGCCTGCCCGGCTCACACTAACCCCTATCGCTTATTTGCACACTAAACCCTAATGAGTGACATCTTCGCTTAACATTTGGTTATAAATGCCCTTATTGTTGTGTCGTAAGACAGCTTATTGTGGACCTATTTATCCATAATAATTGGACGATATGAATATATCTATTCGGCGTGATGACCTTTATTATCCACACAACTTAGAAAGCTACAGGCTTTAGTTCGCTATCACAATTCGTTTATAAAACATCAAAGTGTGTGTGCTTAAATATTAATGTGGAGAAAAACATGTCTCATCAAATCATTCAAGATCTAAACAACCGCTATACTGCAAAAAAATATGACCCAAGCAAACGTATATCTGTTGAAGATATGGACGTGCTAAAAGAAGCAATGCGTTTATCTGCCTCTTCAATTAATGCACAACCATGGAAATTTATCATTATAGAAAGTGATGAAGCCAAGCAGCGTTTTCATGACACTTATGCCAACATGTATCAATTTAACCAACACCATGCAAAAGCGGCATCACATATTATTTTATTTGCTTACAATCCTCGTTTTACTAAAGAACAGTACAAAAAAGTAGTGGATATCGAAGTCAGCTCAGGCCATTTACCGGCAGAGATGTTTGATAATATGCTCAATGGTGGGTTTACCTTTGCAGAGGTAAATACTGATGAAAGTGGTTATAACGGTTACTGGACTAAAGCACAAACCTACATAGCCTTAGGTAATACTTTGCATGTACTGGCACGTTTAGGGATTGATTCAACCCCGATGGAAGGTGTCGATGCCACCTTAATTGGTAAAGAGTTTGAACACGAATTAGAGGGTTATATATGTGACGTGGCCTTAGCCATAGGTTATCACATGGATGGCGAAGATTATAATCACGGTCTACCTAAAGCACGTTTAGCACTTGAAGATATCTTCATCGAGTTATAACTGATTATGATGGGGTTAATGTGACAGCACATCGCTTAACCCTCATTAACATTACGATAACGTCATTACACCTAACCACAACGCAGTATAGTAAACTCTGTCAGCGGCTCGCTCCGGTTTATGAATTAACTCGCCAAGGCGGATTTAAGCGATTCTCCCCCGCCCAATAAAGCTTAACTTTATTACCACTTGGGTCAAACAATATCGCCTCACGCCATAAATAGGCTTCATCTGTGGGTAACTGAGCAAACTCAATCCCTTTTGTTAGCAAGTCATCTACCCAGCGGTCTAACTCAGCATGCTCAAAGTAAATCACCGCGCCATTCATTGTCGGCTCAGGCTCTAGTGATAACGAAAAAGTACTCTGCCCCATCGGGCATTCAAAGCGCGTATAATGTGGCGTATCAACGATTAAGGTAAACCCCAAAGCTTGATAAAACGCCACCGCCTTATCCATGTTCGACACAGGTAATGTCACTTGATTGAGATTCATCGCTTCCCCTAATTGTTTGGCACTTTGTGATATTCAAGTTTGTTAAATATAAGTGCAACATTGATTAAATGCCTACCGAGTTGGTGCTATGAAGTTAATCTCATCGTGACACTCAAAAACTAATCATCTGATAATATTGAATAAAAAACAATCCCAATAGTTGGCATAAATCTTCCAACCTTAATGATGCTGATAAGCTCATCTAACTGCAACAGTCGCTCATTAGCACGCTAGTCATAGTCGAGTTGCACAACAATAGCATCTACATCGGCCACACACAGGATTAAAGTCCGCATAAAAAAACTGAAATAAATATTACCAATATTGGCTCACCGTATGCCTGTGCATAGACATACGAGCCTTTGGAGTAACATGTTAAATGCGTTAATCCCAATTTCATCTCTACTCTTGTCTAATGCCTTCTTATTGCTTGGCCACGGTTTATTGCTCACTTTGCTGCCTATTGCAGCGAGTGAATCAGGGTTCAGCGACACGCAAGTGGCATTAACGGGCTCGGGCTATTTTTTAGGCTTTGTCTCAGGTTGCATAGCCACCCCTTACATGCTGAAGCGGGTGGGCCATATACGCAGCTTTGCCGTACTCGCAACAAGCTATTCTGTTGTCATTTTAGTGTTCCCTCTTTTACCTGAATTTTATAGCTGGCTGTTGTTACGCTTTCTTATCGGTGTGGTGATTTCTGGCTTATATATGATTATTGAAAGTTGGTTAAACGGCACATCATCAGCAAGTAACCGAGGTTCAATACGGTCTATTTACACCACATTAAATTTAGTAATGGTCATGTGTGGTCAGCAGCTATTTAACTTAGGCAGTGCAAGGGAATCCATGTTGTTGGGTTTAGCAGCTATATTCATATCCATTGCGATAATCCCAGTGTCGTTGACTCGTTCATCTGCACCCGAGGTCGTTAAACAAGTGAACTTAAATATGGCCAAAGTGTGGAAACACTCTCATGTCGCGCTGATTGGCGCCGTAGTTGCTGGGTTTGTTACTGGTGCATTTTGGTCTTTGGCCCCTATTTATGCGAAAGATAATGGTTTTGACAGTATTCAATTAGGCGCATTCTTATCCGCTACCGTGTTTGGTGGAGCTTGTTTTCAGGTGCCTTTAGGTAAGTTTTCTGACCGTTTTGATCGACGAAGTGTGCTGATGTTTACCGCGCTAGCCGGTGCTTTGGTGTCAATGTTATTTATCGGACTTCCCTATGTTGTCAGTACCTTTGGCGGTTGGCCGGCCGCTATTTCGGCCTTTTTTTGGGGAGGAACCTGTATGACGTTGTACGCAATATGCTTAGCTCACGCTAACGACAATGCAACCTCAGAAGACTTTGTTGAAATAAGCAGTGCCATGCTCATCACACTTGGCCTATCGTCTGCAATCGGGGCGCCAATCGCATCACTTGCTATGGGGCTAATTGGTGCTCAAGGGTTATATGCCTTTACCGGTATATGCCTCGCGACCTTTTTTGTTATCGTGTTATTGAGACGCCGTAGTCACACAATCCCATCAACGCTCGAAACCAAAGAAAGCTTTCGCGCTGTGACAGATATGGCCAGCCCAACGGCTTATGAAATGGACCCAAGGACAGAAGCTGATGCAGATGCAGTTAATGTTAGGCAATAAATGCAGCTGATAAACCCGCAAACTGAGTTAAATGACAATGTATGAATCATATTGTTGCAAGAACAATGGATGAGTAGCATTACAGGTTATTTGCCGATATCAGTTGATACCTATCTTTTTGCCATTGGATGATCAGGATTTAGCTGAAGTAAATCCCATAAGTTGCCGTATAAATCTTCAAATACCGCAACGGTGCCGTAGTCTTGTTCTTGTGGCTCACGTACAAAGTGAATACCTACCGATTTCATCCGCTTGTAATCGCGCCAAAAATCATCGGTATTCAAAAAGATGAACACGCGGCCGCCCGTTTGATTACCTATAAAATCGTACTGCTCAGGCTTGGAGGCCTTAGCCAGTAATATCGCAGTGCCATGTGAGTTTGGCGGCGCGACAACCACCCAACGTTTATCTTGTTCGGGCTGATAAGTGTCTTCGATAAGCTCAAAGTTTAATTTGTTTACGTAAAAATCGATTGCATCATCGTAATCTTTTACCACGAGTGCAATATGAACAATATTCTGCTTCATTGTATTACCTAACGTTGCCCTTTAGGGACGAGTATTGAAATATTCACACAAGAACAGTTCTGCTATTGCGACAATGTTAGCCCACAAGGGTTGCCACTATATTTGGGTTCTGCTTTTGCTTGTTCTTTGTTCCCTAACATAAATCGCACTCTGGCTTTTGTCGATACCAATACCGAACCGATGACGGCAGTGTGACAAACAGTCATAAAAAATGCAGCTCATAGGCTGCATTTTTATGTTGTTTTCATCATGCCAATAAACAGCAGAGTTATTGAGCGTTCATTAACCCAGGTCCATCATCATTGTGCGGCTGCGTACTAGCGCCTGAAACTCTTGTAATTGCTTTTTAGGCAACACTTTGGCTTCGGCAATATTGGCTTTCATCGCATCAACTGGGCGACCATTTACAATAAACTCATAATGTAAATGTGGTCCTGTCGATGCGCCGGTGTTACCCGATAAAGCAATCACTTGACCGCGAGTGACACGCTGGCCTTTCTTGACTAAAAATCTCGACAAATGCAGGTAGCGAGTGCGCACCTTGTTGTCATGTTCAATCACAATATAATTACCCGCAAACGCATGTTTTGTCACCATGGTGACAACACCGTCTCCTGGCGCAACCACTTTAGTGCCAATAGGGGTGGCAAAATCGGTGCCGTTATGAGGACGAACACGACCTGTGATTGGGTGTTTACGATTAGGGTTAAAGCGCGAGCTTAAACGGTACTTTTTATTAAGTGGGATACGCTGAAACGCTGGCGCCAAACTCTGGCCGTTCACATCGTAATAATTACCGTCGATATTTTGGAATGCGGTGACATCACGACGGCCAGTGTTAATACGAATACCTTCAATAGAGGTCACGCCCGTTGGTTCACCTTCAACAAATTGATCGTTAACCAGCACAGAGAAGGTATCACCGGCACGTAACTCACGAGAAAAATTGAGTTTCGACTTTAATAAAGATTCAACTTTTTGAATTTCAGCAGCACTTAAGCCTGCATTTTTAGCAGAAACATAAAATGATCCGTTAATTTCACCACCGACAATACGATTTTGCCAAATACCATCTATGTGGATATCGTTCACTTCATAACTGCCATCTTCAAAGCGAGTAAACACCACTTGATGAGCAGGATTAAAATACAGTTCAAGTTTTTCAAGCTCGCCGTTGGCATTGTCCCAAAACTGGATGCGGTTGCCTGGCAGTAACGTATCAAGAGCCAGCACTTCTAGGTCGGCCTCTAGCACTTTATACATGGTACGTTGATCAATACCGGCAAGCTCAAACAAGTGGCTTAAGGTGTCACCTCGTTCAATCACGCGGTCTAATATTGGCGTAACTTGTTGAGCGATGGTGGGCGCCTGAGATTGTTGTGCTATGTGCGGTAATAATGAATCTATATCAATAGCAACAGGGATTCGTTGAGATGAAAACTCTTGTTGTGTTGGCCATAGCATGGCAGCACCAACCACAAACACACTTGCTAGCAATAACTTCTTGTGCAAGTTCGGTAAGTTCAGTGAACTTACATCTGGCCTTTGAAAGCCCATAATTTTACTCGTTAGCAATGTCTAATCCACCCTAAAAGATGACGCTTTATATTTATTGTTTTTCTTTTACTGCAAATTGTTATTGCGAAATAGGCATAGCACGAACTAACCCTATGCCATCACATCGTTTTTATTAAAAATATGCCCCAATATTTGATGCTACGTCGTCCGGTAAAAACTGCTTAAAACACCGACTTTTGCACTCAAACTGCATATCAACGCTCTTTTATATCAAAAAAAAATCATATTACAAATATAAAATGTCATTTAATTCATAATTAGTTTGAACTTGATTGCAGCAATCATGGGAGTTTGAGGCCGATCGCTATCATGTAACAGCAAATTCACTTTGTAATTTGCTGATACCGAGCCCGTTCATCTTATTCACTTTTACTTGCACACTGATCCGCTCTTTCATCGCTTCAATATGGCTAATCACCCCGATCATTTTGCCCGATGCATTAAGATTATCTAAAGCATCGAGTGCGGTATCTAGGGTTTGACTGTCTAACGTACCAAAGCCTTCATCTAAAAACAGTGAGTCAATGCTCGTTTTATGACTCACAAGGTCAGAAAGCGCCAATGCAAGGGCTAAACTCACTAAAAAGCTCTCACCGCCCGACAAGGTTCGGGTATCACGCACTGCATCGCCTTGCCATGTATCAAGCACTTGCAGTTCTAGCGCGTCAGACTCTTTTCGCTCCAATAAGTAGCGCCCTTGCAGGCGCTCTAGTTGTCGGTTAGCCAAAGCGACTAAATGATCTAAAGTGAGCCCTTGGGCAAATTTACGGAACTTATCACCTTTTTGTGATCCAATTAACGAATGTAAGTAAGCTAAATCATCGTACTCTTGCTGCATTTTAGCTTGTTCAACTAACAGTTGTTGCTGCCCTGCTCTTTTGCTGGCGTCTTGTTCTAGTTCGTGACTTAAGCGCCACAGTGTTTGTTTATGTTGCGGTATCTCAACATCAAGGGTTTGGTGCCTGTGCGCAATAACCTCATATTGACTAACATCATATTCATGCTGTTCACCAATGTGAGTCAGCTCAGTTTGCCGTGCTAACGCTTGTTCAACCAAGGTGTTTGCTTTGACGATATCGTTATCGAGTTGTTGTTTAAGGAGTTGCAACTTTTCACGTGCTTGCGGTGTCAGTAACGCTGCATTAAACGCTGTTTCATCGGTGAATGGACTGCGTTGTAACGCATCTTGCCACTGTGTTTGCAGTTGTTGTAACTCTTGTACTGCATCTGCTTTTTGGCTAGTCACACCTTGCTGCTGAACCTGTAACTCGGCACGTTTTTTGTCTGCCGCTTGTAACTGTTGTTGTGCAAGTGCCACTTGTTGCTGGGCTTGCTCTAACGTGTGCAGACTTGATTGTTTTTCATCATCGACCACTTTGTCTGCAAACAGGCTTTGACGCTTGGCTTGTAAGTTTTCAAGTTGGCTTTGTACTTGATCAACCAGTTGCTGCTGCGCAGTTAACTGGGTATTAAGCTCACCTAACTGTTGTTGGTTACTGGCGATTTTTTCGCTGGTGATTGTCAGTTGTTGTTGGTTATCGATGGCTTGTTGTTGTGCGTTGGCCCAATCCGTTAACTGTTGTTGTAATGCTGCTAACCACTGCTTGGCGTCATGGAGAGTGGGTGCACTCAATCCATTGGCGCTAATTTGCGTTGTCAGCAGATTAACCATGTCAGTTTGTTGTTGGGTTAAGGTGTCAATTCGCTGCTGCAGTGCCACAAAACTTTGTTTGGTATTTTCAAGTTGTTGTGTCAGCAAACCTTGCTGATTAACCAGTTGGCTCACCGCTTGCTCAGCTTGAACGCATTGTTGCTGATGTTGATGCAAGGTTTTTTGACATTGGTTGAGCTGAGTAAGCTTTGTGGCTAATTGTTGCTGCTGCGCTTCGGCGGCGGCAATATAATCATCTAACGCTGCTTGTTGTTGAGTGTCTAGAGATAAACCCACCGACAAGGCATGAGTTTGCTGTTGCCATTGTTGCTCAATACTGTGTAATTCTGCTTGTGCTTGATTGTGCTGTGCGGTGCTGTTATCAAACTTGACTTGCAGTGCAGTTTGCTGGTTTTTCAGCTCCTCACCCTGCTTTTTAATGCTGTCTAGCTCGGTTTGTAATTGCTGTGCCCGCTGCTCAGTGGCAGACACATTAAGCGCTTCATAATGCTCAACTAATGGATGCTCTGTCGCACCACATAATGCACACGGCTCACCCGCTTTTAATTTAGCTCGCTCTAAAGTCAAGTTAGCGATTTGCTGCTCTTGCTGCAATAAGGTTTGTACATCTTTAACTTGTTGGTTTTTATCGCTCCACTGAGTTCTAACCGCTGTTAATGATTGCGCGATAGCTTGCAGCTCACTGTCAAACTGGGCCGACTGCTGACTCAATTGCTGGCATTGCTGCTCCGAGCGGACAAATTGAGTGAACAGTTGAGTCAGTTGATAACGCCCTGCTTGTTGATCAACACATTGTTGATACTGCGCGCTGATCTGCGGCTCATCTTCACCAGCCAACACGTTAGCCAAAGCTTGCTGGCTTTGAGTTTGCTGAGCGTTCGCTTGAGTGAGAACCAATTGAGCTTGGGTAATTTGTGGGCTCAATTGGTTTAAAGATGCTTGAGTTTGCTCAGTATTGAGTTGATGCTGCTTGGATTGCTGTTCAAGCTGTGCCAGTTGCTCTGTTAATTGCTGCGCCTGGGCATATTGCGATTGCCACACGCCGAAGGCTTTAGCGATATCCTGACCTTGTGGCAGCGCATTGAGTTGTTGTTCAATTTTTTGTTTATCAGCACCTAGTGATTGCTGCTGGGTGAGCAATTGCTGCTGTTGTTGTTGCACTTTTTGTTGTTGTGACTGAGTTTGTTGAAAACTGGATGACAGTTGCGATAGTTGATAATTAACCTGGTGAATCTGTTGATCAAGTGGCAATACTTGTTGGTCAATTAAGATCAATAAGGCTTTATGCGCTTGGGTTATGTGCTCAAGCTGTTGCTGATGTTGACCATGTTGTTGCTGATGAGTCTGTAACTCAGATTGTGCCATCTGCGCCTGCTCATCAAGCTGAGTCATTTGCGTGGCCAAGGCTGTGACTTTTTGTTGTGCTTTTTGTTGTTGCTCAAACAAAGGGGCAATGAGCTGAGCGGGCTCACTGTGAGCCAATTGTGTCAGTTCAGAGCCATGTTGTTGCTGGCGCTCAAGCGCTTGCTGTTGCTGCTCATTAGCATTGCTTAACGCTGTTTGAGTGTGTTGGACATTATCCGCCCAGGTTAAATATCCTGTTAATTGGGTTAACTGTTGCTGCTGGGCTTTCAAGGTTTGATTGAGTTGCTCAACGTGTTGTTGCTGCGCTTCACGCTGCTCATCATCGAGTAATTCAACACTGCCAAGCTTGGCTTCTAATACCTTTAAATTGGTTTTTGCTTCACTAAAGTGTTGGTGCACTCGCGCTGAAATTAAGCCATAAATCTCGGTGCCGGTCAGTTCTTCTAATAATTCGGCACGGTCATTGGCATCGGCATTTAAAAAGGCGGCAAACTGCCCTTGCGATAACATCATCGACTTTGTAAAACGGGCAAAATCCAGCCCTGTTATTTGTTCGACTAATTCGGTTTTACGTTTAATTTGGCTGGCAAGAATTTTACCGTCGCTTAACTTAGCCAGCTCAACCTGTGCATCCTGCAAATTGCCGTCGGCTTTATCTCGTGAGCGACGCTGACTCCAAAAGGCACGATAAGCCACGCCTTTTACTTCAAACTCAACCTCAGCTAAACATTCTGCCGTGCCGCGAGTCATGAGCTCGTTGGTGGTTTTTGAAATGTTATTTAATCTCGGCGTGCGATGATACAGCGCTAAACAAATGGCATCTAAAATGGTGGTTTTACCTGAACCTGTTGGGCCAGTAATGGCAAACAGGCCGTTTTCAGCAAATGGTGATTGGGTAAAATCAATTTTCCACTCATTTTTAAGTGAGTTAATGTTTTTAAAACGCAGGCTTAAAATCTTCATCCTTGTTCACCTTCTTGCGCGTTATCCAGTTGATTATTTTTATCGATTGCTGAACTGTTTGCCTCTTGCAGCACATGGCTTGCTGCGGTTTCCTGATGATTACGCTCAGCCTCAACCTCGGCGACCACTTGCTCAAAGCATTGGTTAATCCTACTGAGCTGTGCTTGTTGTACTTCTGTGTCAAATTGCTCTTGCGCTAAACGGCGGGCAAACACCTGGCTGACACTCAACTCTGATAGGGTTTCGTTGTCCAGTTGTTTAATGTGCTGCTGACGTTGGCTTCGGGCCCGTTTTAGCTGTAGCACTTCGACGGCTTTGTCTTGAGTTAAATCAGCAATTCGTGACTGTAAGTCAGATAAATAATCTTGCTGGGACACTTCAATACTTAACCAGGTTGCTTGTTCTGCGTGGTGTTTGTCATCAAAAGCACTCAGTTGTTGCTCAATACTGGCTAAATCGCCTTTTAATACTTGCATGGGCTGAAACAGCGGCACCATGAGAGGCGTGACTGAATTGAGTTTACCTTCAGTAAATTCAACTAAAAATACTGATTTATTAGTTTCATGTTGGCTTGATAATTCATCGAAACTCAAAGGAATGGGTGAACCGCTATAACGAATGTGTTCAGACTTAGCCACCACTTGTGGGCGGTGAATATGGCCAAGGGCAATGTAATCGGCTGGCGGAAAATGAGCGGCATTAAAAGCATCTAAACTGCCGATGTAAATATCACGCACTGACTCTGATGTACTGGCGCCGACTGTAGTTAAATGTCCGGTTGCGACGATGGCAACGGGGCTGGGTAATGTGGTATTTAACGCACAAGCTTGCTCAAAACAGCTCTGGTATAAATCGCTTATGGCTTCGCCAAGCTTACGCTGTTTATCTCCCGACGATTCTCCCGATTCGCTCAGTACCATATCTCGTGGTCGCAAATAGGGCAGCCCACACAAAATAGCGCCCACCTCACCTTGACGATTTTTGAGCGGCATAACGTGTTCATTAACACTGTCAAATGCGCCAGGAATTACGGTGGTATTCAGGCAAGCTAAAAGATGTCTTGATTCGTTAAGAGTTGAGACGGAATCATGGTTGCCGCCTAAAATAATCAACTGACAGCCACTTTGTTGAATTTGCACCACAAATTGATTATATAAGGCACGGGCATAGCTTGGTGGAGTGCCGGTATCGAAAACATCGCCGGCAATTATGAGTGCATCGACTTGATGTTGCTCAATTTGGCTTAGCAACCAGTGCATAAAGGCCTGATGCTCAGCCGCGCGGCTCTTACCGTAAAAATATTGGCCTAAATGCCAATCAGATGTGTGAATAATGAGCATAACATCCCTTTAATTCTAAGTATTACCCACCGCCAAGGCTATTGGCGGGTTTAATCATAAATACCGTCACATGACCATACTTACATATATTGCGACCATAATAATTTGAGGCTCATGCCAAATGACATCACCACCACCAAAGGCTTAATAACTTTAACACCTTTAGTGACCACTAAACGTGAGCCCAGTGTGGCACCAATAGATTGCCCCACCAGCATAATTAGCCCTAAAACGATAACGACTTGACCACCAATTAAAAAGAAAATCAGTGAGGCGATGTTGGTCGCAAAATTAAGTAACTTAGCATGCGCTGTGGCTTTGGCTAAACCAAAACCGGCCAGCGACACAAAAGCCAATGCAAAAAAGCTCCCGGTACCTGGACCAAAAAAACCATCATACAACCCAACTCCTAACGCTGCAGTAAAGGCAAACACACTTGGGGTTAACACTTGCTGGCGATCATCTTCACTGATCTTTTTAGAAAATAAAAAATAACAACCAATCGCTAAAATTAAAAATGGCAAGACTAACTCAAGTAATTCAGCGTCAATCATCTGCACAAAGATAGTACCAATAGCCGCGCCAATAAAAGCGCACATTAGCGACAGCTTCATGCTGCGTAAATCCACCATGCCTTTGCGAACAAAGTACAAGCTGGCAAAAAAACTGCCACCACAGGCTTGAAGTTTATTAGTACCAAGCGCCGCTGCTGGAGGTAAGCCGGCCCACATTAATGCCGGAATGGTCAAAAGGCCACCACCGCCGGCTATTGAATCAATAAATCCGGCAATTAAAGCAACAGCAAATAAAATCAGCGCGAGTTGGAGTGTGAGTTCAAACATGGAGGTTCTCGTTAATAGCGACGTCAGAAGGACAATGAGCAAGGCGTTATTAGACAATCTTTAACGACAAAATACAAAGCGTTCCGGTAATTTATTCACCTTTACTGAAATAACGCTTAACCCGCCATTAACTCACGCGATGATTGCGGTTTAGCTCTGCATTGGTATAGTGACCAGCTTAGTGAAAATTTGCCTAAAGGTTTATTATGATAGTGATTACTGGCGCCAGCAGCGGCCTAGGTGCAGCCCTTACCCAACAATATGCAGCAGACAAATGCCAACTGCTCATTAGCGGTCGTAGCGAGCAAAAATTGACTGCGGTTATGGCTAAGCTCAACCCAACAGAACAAGCTAATGTCTCGATACAAGCTGCTGATTTATGTGTCGCTGAAGAGGTAAGTCAATTGTTTTCTCAATTATCTTCGCCGCCGACCACGGTAATTCATTGTGCTGGCAGTGGCTATTTTGGGCCGATTGAACAGCAAGACCCACAAGCTATAAACCAGCTCATCCACAATAATCTGACCTCTAGTATTTTGGTATTACGCGAACTGGTGAGCCGTTATCGCGATCAAAAAGTCAATGTGGTGGTGGTCATGTCTACTGCAGCTCTTGCCGGCAAAGCACATGAGTCGACTTACTGTGCGGTAAAGTGGGCAGTGAAAGGCTTAGTTGAATCGTTAAGGTTAGAACTAAAAGGCAGCCCAATGAAGTTGATTGCGGTTTATCCTGGTGGCATGGCAACCGACTTTTGGTCTACTAGCGGCAAAGACATCGACACATCAAGTTTTATGACGGCCGATGAAGCAGCACAAATGCTCAAAAATGCTTTAGTAGCGACGGAGCACGGCTATATATCCGATTTAACCATTAACCGTGGTTAACCTCATGCTAATATTGCACAATAATAGTTTGCGATATTGGCAGGCGTTATTTTTTAGGTAACAGTGGCTTTGTTGACCAGTACCAGCAAAATACCCAACCTGCTGGTGCAAAAATAACATTGAGCAAAATGGCATAAAAACCAATCAAGGGTAAGTTTGTCGTTTTACCTTTGGCAAATTTTAAGGTAAAAAACACCACAATGATGGTGAGAACAAAGATAATTTGACCTATTTTTGTGGCATTAACATCCATAATATTCCCTTATTTGACTCGGTCATCATCGAGCGGCTTCTCTTTCAATAAACTGATGACATGGTTAACATTCACTGATTAACAGGTTACTACAATGCATAACAAAATTATCTTAATCTTAGCGCTGGGTATGATGCTGTGCTTACCAGCATGTGCAGAATTAAAACAAACAGGTAAAGAAATCGGTCACACAACCAAAAACGTCACCACTGCAATTGGCCATGGCACCCGCGACACGGTAAAAGCCATTGGCCAAGAAACTAAAGAAGTGATTGACGAAATCAAAGAATAGCGTGTTGAATTATTGCCAACCCTTACTTTTTTTGGCAATAAAAAAGCCGAGAATGCTCAGCATTAACGGCTTATTTCACCATAAACTTAAACTGGTTTAGTGGTGGCAATGCTCATTGCATTCGTGATCATCATCGTCAGCAAACTCATCGTCGCCATGTTGGTGCTGCATAACGCCCCAACCATCAGAAATGCCGTCAAACTCTTGGGCAAAGCTGTTTAGCTCAGTTTCTTTGGCAACAAGTGCAGTATATTCTGGCACCATTTGTAAGCAAACAATCACTTCCCACTTGGTGCTTTCTTCGTCAAAATTAAGCTCTAATTCACCTTGTAACTCAGTTTGCGTTAACGCTTCCATCGCTGATTCTGCATCGCGCTGATCGTCAAACACCAAGAAGAAGTCCACTTCAAGTGCCTGGGTTAAGTCAATACCGGCTTCAGCCATTGCAGCCAGCATTTGGCCATTATCATCATCTGGAAATTGCATGTATTTGTCCTTTATTGCGCCGCAACTATTTCAATATTTGCACCGTTAAACGAAATAACATCGCCAACCACGCATTTTTTACGCTTACGGGTGTCAATTTCACCATTGACGGTCACTTGACCTTCAGTGATAACATGCTTTGCATCCCCGCCGCCATTTACTAGGCCTTGTACTTTTAACACTTTGTACAGTTCTACGTATTCATCACCTGGAAGTAATGCAAACGCTTGAGTTTGAGTCGTCACAATAATTGCCTTTTATTCAAAATATGCCGGCTATTATAGCCTATGCAAGTTTAGCAAGCATCAAGCATTTTAAGCGGATTAGGTTGACGATATTCATAGCCTAAATGGCGACAAATTAACTGACCATCAATCACTTTATTGGGCTGTTGTTGTTGATTAAATTCAGGGGGCGTTAAGCCAAGATGCTCAGCAGCTTTCACATAAAACTCACCGCGCGTAGGATGAACAGGCGCGGCCAGATTATAAGTCGGCAAGGTGTTAGGGCTCGATAAAATCAAGCTAACAGCAGCAATACAATCTTCTAAGTGCACCAAATTGACCGCCACATTCGCGCCGCTCACATCGGTTTTACCCGCAAAAAATCGTCCAGGATGGCGCTTAGGACCAATTAAACCTGAAAATCGTACAATACAGCTATTGGGCATTGCTGCAAACATGGCTTCCGCTTGCAACAATGTTGTGCTGGTATCACTAAATGCACTAGCGTCAGCTTCGGTTACGGTTTGATCAGCAGAGGGATACACTCCCGTTGTGCTGATAAAAATGACCTTTTGATACAGCCGCTTTCCCATTAAAGATTTAAGTTCAGTTAAATAGGCAATGTAGTCAGAATCGCCGCGACGAAGCCTAGGAGGAATATTAATCACAATGGCGTCGGCATCAAACAGCGAAGAGCTTTTGACGTCATCGCTAACATTGGCTAAATCTAGCTGGTAGGCTTTAATGCCCAATTGAGGTAACGAGACTAAATCATCAACCTGACGTTTAGACGCTTTAACTTGAAACCCCTGGTTTATAAGGTATTTCGCCAAAGGCAGACCAAACCAGCCACATCCAATAAGTGTTATTGTTTTCATTGATTCTCTTGGTGATTAAAATGATTAAAATAGAAGCTAATCGGGTTATTGGCTTGCAGTGTTTTAACTGCGCCTTCTGATAGCTCATCGAGCTTAATGACTTCTTTAACTTGCACATCCTCACTGAGTAAAAAACGAAAACTAGGCTCTGCGCCAGTCGCATCGCAAGACCACACATGCGGTTGTTTTACATCAGAGGTCGTCATCATCACTTTGGCAATGGTGTCATCGGTCAAGCGCACAACGGTGCCCGGTGGATAAATACCCAGAATTTTGACCAACACTGAAATCAGTTTATCACTGTGCTTTTTACTGTGATTTTTAAATAAGATACCTAGGGCAACTTGTGGTGTGCGATATTGATTAAGCAAGATTTCGTAATCATTAGCTAATGATACAACTTGAGTTGTGATAACGATTTTATCTTCAGTTAATTGGTGAGGAAAACCGCTACCGTCAATAAACTCATGGTGGTGTAATACGATATCAAGCATCGCTTCAGGAAATAATCCGGTACGCTTTAACATATCGTAGCCAAAATTAGGGTGCATTTTTAAAAAGTTAGCTTCGACATCGGTTAACTCACCGCGTTTGCGCCGAATGTCCTCAGGTACTTTTAATTTACCAATGTCATGAAACAAACTGCCCAGGGCAATATCGCGTATTTCTTTTTTGGTGAGAGATAATGCATGGGCAATCATCATAGATAAAACGGCAACTGAAATACCATGTTGAGTCACACTCACGTCAGCTTCGCCACTGCCCACGAGGGTTAAATGCGGCGTTTCGCTTTCGTACAAGTTTTCAACTAAATCTTCAACTAAGGTGGCGGCTTCACGGTAGGCGCCTTCAGGGTCGCTTAACACTTTACCAAACACAGTTCGGCTGTCGTTAACAGCCTTAACAAACCGTTGCTGACTGACTCGCATACTTTTTTTAGCTAATGGGCGGTAATCAATCTCTTTGACTTGCTCTTCTTGTACAAGGTTTTCTTCAATGGTCTCTTCTATCTCAGGTAATAAATCATGGCCATCGATAACATAAACAAACTCAACATCAAGGCCTTTAATCATCTCGATTTGCACTTGTTGTTCTAGCTTTACTTTACTGCGGAAAAATGGATGGCTAGTCCACGACAAAGGCACCTTAACGGTTAAACCGATAACCATTTGCGAAACAGGTATTTGGGTTAATTCTGTTTTTGCCAAAGTCGCGATCCTTTCACAATAGCCGATTAGGCTGAAATGAGAATATCATTAGGGCGATAATGCCGTTATGGTTAATTACCCTTTTCTGTCGTCTCAGACTGTTCACTATCGTCGACAGTCCAATCGGCAAAGTAGTAATGTAACCTCTTAGATTTTAGTACATAAATAACAGACCAAAATAAAAAAAGTGCATCTAGCGAATACCCCAGTTTAAATAAATAGTCATCATGCACGATTCGTTGCAGTAAAAATATCCCATCTAAAATAAGTAAACCCCATAAAAACCAGATGCTTTTACTAAAAAATGGCCTTAACATTAGCCAACTACGCTTACGTTCAGCGATAATCAATCCATAAATAATCACCGCCCCCACACCAGCCACTAATGCCAAAATGAAGTCGGATTTTTCTGGATAAAACAGCCGCACAAGTCCTGAACGGTCATTAAACTGGGTGAGTGAAGCAATAAAAATACACCACCCACGAGCTAAAAACACCAATATTAAATACAAAAACAGCGGCGGCTTGATATGACCGCGATCATCGAGCCAGGTAATATGACTAAAATTCACAATATACTCTTATCGGCGGCCATAGACATCAGTTCCATCGTCATTACTACCAGATTAATGGCTTGCACTGAGTAAGTCTAATAATCCTTGCTCATCAATCACTTTAACACCAAGCTCTTGAGCTTTAGCTAACTTTGACCCAGCGGCTTCACCAGCGACCACACAATCGGTATTTTTAGAGACGCTGCCTGCCACTTTGGCGCCCAAGGCTTGTAACTGCGCTTTGGCATCATTACGGTTAAGCTGCGTTAATGTCCCCGTTAACACCCACGTTTGGCCTTTAAGGCTTAATTGTGATTCATCTGCTTGCTCTATCGCTGGCCAGGTAATGCCCGCGGCAAGTAATTGTTCAATGACTTCAATATTGTGCGGTTGTGCAAAAAACTGGCTTATGTGTTTAGCCACCACCTCGCCCACGTCGCTCACCTCAAGTAATTGTTCAACACTGGCCGTGCGGATCCGTTCAAACTCAGCAAAATGCTGCGCTAAGTTAGCCGCGGTAGCCTCGCCAACTTCCCGAATACCTAAACTATATAAAAATCGCGCTAAGGTCGTGGTTTTGGCTTGCTTAATTGCGTTAACGATATTGGTGGCCGACTTCATTGCCATACGATCTAGCATGGTGATAGCTGAGGCTGTGAGCGAAAATAAATCCGCAGGGGTCTTTACTAATTCTTTATCAATTAATTGTTCAACAATTTTATCCCCCATGCCATCAATATTTAGCGCTTTACGTGATGCAAAATGCTTGATGGCTTCTTTGCGTTGGGCTTCACAAAACAAACCTCCACTGCAACGCGCAACGGCTTCGCCTTCTAAACGTTCAACCACGCTTTGACACACTGGGCAATGTTGCGGAAACACAATATCTTGAGCATCATCTGGGCGCTGCTCTGCCACAATGGCAACAATTTGCGGTATAACGTCTCCAGCACGGCGAATAATCACGGTGTCGCCAATTTTAACTCCAAGGCGAGCAATTTCATCAGCATTATGTAGCGTGGCATTAGAAACGGTTACACCACCCACAAACACAGGCTTTAACCGAGCTACAGGTGTTACAGCACCAGTGCGGCCCACTTGAAAGTCAACAGACTCAAGCAAGGTCATTTCTTCTTGTGCCGGAAACTTATAGGCAATGGCCCAACGCGGGGCTTTGGCAACAAAGCCTAACGATTGCTGCTTAGTGATGTCGTTAACCTTAATCACTACACCGTCGATTTCATACTCAAGTTGACTACGACGAGTCATAATATCTTGATAATAAGCAAAAACTTTTTCAACAGAATCGCACACTTTCACTTCTGGGCTCATCGGTAAGCCCCACTGCTTAAGTTGGGTTAACTGGCCAAAATGGGTCAATTGCATCGGTTGCGATTCACCCTCGACAACCCCAAGAGCATAAGCGTAAAACCCTAAAGCGCGCGAAGCGGTAATTTTACTGTCTAACTGGCGTAAACTGCCTGCTGCGGCGTTTCGAGGATTAACAAATACTTTGTCGCCTTTGCTCATTTGACGTTGATTTAGTGCCTCAAATGCCGCTTTAGGCATGAAGACTTCACCGCGAACTTCAACCAGATCTGGAAATCCTTCGCCACGCAATTTAAGCGGAATTGAGCGAATAGTTCGGACGTTTTCAGTAATGTCTTCACCTACAGAACCATCGCCGCGTGTCGCCGCTCGCTCAAGCACACCGCTGCGATAAGTAATCGATACTGCTAAGCCGTCAAGTTTAGGTTCGCAAACATAATCTACTTGATCGACTTTATCGGTAATTCGCTTGTTAAATGCGTCAAAATCACTTTGCTCAAAGGCATTATCTAAACTGAGCATGGGTTTTAGGTGAGTAATTTGATCAAATTTTTGTAATGCCATCCCCCCCACTCTTTTACTTGGCGAATCTGGCAACGTATATTGTGGATATTCACCTTCAAGTTTAATCAAACGTTGCATCAATCTGTCGTATTCAGCGTCGGGGATCGAGGGCGCATCATCAACATAATAGCGAATGTTGTGTTGATTGATGGTCTGAGTCAGTTGATCCATTTCGGTTTGAATTGGGTGCATTTGGGTATCCGTCATACAAGGTTAACTTAAATTTTTCATCAAATAGCATAGACCGCTATTGCCGATGTGAATAAAACAATTAAGGCCGCTGCTGCGGCCTTAAAGCGGTAATGTTCAATACTATATTGAGCTTCTCTTAGGCTGCATTCACACGTCTTATATAGTCTTTTTTAGTGGCATCAGACCAAGGCTGACGTTGGCCGTCAAGCAGCTCTGCACCTAAATCATCAGCAATTTGATATGCCGAATTAAGCATAATGGTGAAGTTCATTAATGGGTCGCCATATGCCGGTAACGTCATAAACATCACCACGCCTTGGGTAACAAATTGCTCCATGTTGTCTGGGTCAAACACTCCAGGCTTTAACATGTTAGCCAGAGAGAACAGCACTTTCCCCGTGCCCGCATTATCAATATGACGATGGAAAATATCCATGTCACCAAACTTAAAGTTAAGCGATAACAAGCTTGGCAGTAATTCAGCGCCTTGAATTTGCTCGCCCTGTTTTGCCACAACATGCAGCACTAACACATCGGTTGGCTCAATTGGCTCATCGATTTGCGGCGCAGGTTCGGCTTTAACTTCTGCAGCAACTGACGGCTGTACTTGTGGTTCAGCTTCAACTGCTTGTGGCACCTCGTCAAGAATGAGCGGTTCAACTTTAACAGGCTCATTTTTTGGCGACTCTGTTTTTGTGGGCTCAGGCTTGGTTGGCAATGGCTTGCCAGTATAGCTTTCTAATTTAGCGGTACTGGTTGACGGATTGAAAATCTTTTTCGGAGTGCTTAACGAGGCTTGAGCCGATGGCGTCACGTCGGGCACCTGATCGTCAGCAAATAATGGTTGTTGAGTCGGCTGCTCGGCTTTAGCAGATGTTTGTTTCAATGCATCTTGCAGTGAGGTATCACTTGATTTTGACTCGGCTGGCTTTTGGCTTAGGTTGGTTTTTAAGATCGGCTTCATTACCGTTTCTTCAACTTCATCAGCTTTGCGTACTCGCACTTTCCCAATACCATCAGCATCGAAACCTTCTGAATCTCGACGTTGAGCTTGGTTTTTGTAAAATCCGGCCATCGGACTTTGCTTCATTGATTTAGGTTGTTGTTTTCTAATTGACCAAAAACCGTGCACTAACACCGCAATAATTGCGATCGCGCCTAATATAAACAACACCAATTGTAGATCTTTCATTAGTATCCCTGTCTTTCAAATTTATACCGCGTCGGCTAAGGCAACTGCGGCTTCAATATCCACTGCGACTATCCTTGAAACGCCTGGTTCATGCATAGTAACGCCAATGAGTTGATCAGCCATTTCCATCGTTATTTTATTGTGACTGATATAGATAAACTGCACGCTTTGTGACATTTCCTGCAATAAGCGGCAAAAACGTTCGACGTTTGCGTCATCCAAAGGTGCATCAACTTCATCTAACATACAAAAAGGTGCTGGATTTAGTCTAAAAATAGCAAAGACTAATGATAAAGCGGTTAACGCTTTTTCTCCACCACTAAGTAAATGTATGGTGCTATTCTTCTTACCTGGCGGTTGGGCCATGATGGTGACGCCAGTTTCGAGCAAGTCATCATCGGTGAGCGCTAAATAAGCTCGACCACCGCCAAACACTTTAGGGAACAACTGCCCTAAATCGCGATTGACCGCTTCAAATGTTGCTTTGAAGCGGGTTTTGGTTTCTTTGTCTATTTTTCTAATGGCATCTTCTAACGTGATTAAGCCTTTATTTAAGTCATCATCTTGACTGTCTAAATAGGCTTTGCGCTCACGTTGAGTTTCAAATTCTTCAATTGCCGCGAGGTTAATAGCGCCTAAACGACTAATTTTTTGTTTGACCTTTTCGAGCTGCTCTGCCCACACACTTGACGTTGCGTGTTCAGGCATGTCGGCAATCACTTGTTGTAACTGAATTTGCTGCTCTTGCAGTAATTGCAGTTGTGCATTTGCTTGCCCTTTTAAACCCTCACGACGTAACTTTAACGCGCTTATCTTTTGAGTCAAGTCTTGTAACGCTACAAGCTGTTGTTTTTGCATCAATACTGAGCTATCAAAACTGATTTGCAACTCGGCTTGTTGGGCCCTATTTTGTTGCAGTTGTTGCTGCAGGGCTTGCTGCTGCTCAAGGGCTTGCGTTAGTTGGACCGATAATTGGGCAATTTGGTGCTCGCCACGTTGATGTTGGTTGTCTTGCAACATTTTTTGCAGCTGAGTGTACTGGGTTGAATATTCGGCCTGTTTTTCAGCTTGTTGTTGTAATTGTTGCTGGGCAAGAGCTTGTTGAGTGGCATGTTGTTGCACTGTAGTTTGCTGTTGTGTCAGCTTACTGACTGCCTCAAGCCGTTTTGTTTTGGTTTCTCGTAATTTAGCTTGGCTATTTTGCCATGCATGTTGTGCCACTTCGTGTTGATTAATGGCATCTGACATTGCTTGCTCTTGGCTGCTGATTTGTGCTTCATACGCTTCTATCTGCATTTGCTTGTCGTGATACGTTAGTTCAAGTTTGGAGAGTAAATCATGACATTGTTGTTGCTTTTGCTGTTTATCATCACGTTGTTGTTGCAAACTGACTAAGGTTGATTGCAACTTAGTTTGTTGTATTTGTAATTGATGACTGCGTTGTTGCACTTGGCCGAGAGTAAGCTGATCTGCCGCGGCTTTTTGCGTGTATTCGGTGAGCTGCTGCTGTGCAGCGTTAAGTTGATGCGCTAGCGATTCTAGCTCTGAACTGAGTTCGCAGCGTTCTTGACTTAACACAATGGCAGACTGACCTGATTGAGTATGATTTAACACAAACCCATGGCCAACTAGATAGCCCTCTTGGGTGGCAATGTATTGATCATCTGCAATTTGAGGCAGCCGCTGGCTTGCTTCATCTAAATTCTTTGCCCAAATAACTGATTTCAACCACGGTGCGAGGTTGACTTGAGTATTGAACGCTTGGTTGCTTAGTAGTTCTCCTTGAGTAAAACCAATGCGACTGGGTGTTGGCATGCCTTGGGCTTGTGTCAGCACAGGCAATTGGCTCAGCCCTTGTAAGACCATATCAACGGCTTTCTCCCAACCTGGCTGTACATCAACCACTTGCCATAATTGCAAGCCTTCTGCTTGAGTATGTCCGGCGAGTAACTCATCAATTAACTGCAATCGTGAATGTCGATGAGTCATGGTTTGCTTTAGGCTTTGATACGCCTCACGATGCTGTTCAACCGAATGTTGCAGCGCGCTGACTTGTTGCTCTAAGGTTTGCTGTTGCTCAACGGTTTCGCTGAGCGTTTGATCTAATGAAGTTAATTGGGTTTCAGCCTCAAGCAACTGGGTTTGATTGTCTTGTTGATTGAGCGCTGTCAGTTCTTGATTCAGTTGTTGTTTTTGACGTTCATCTTGCTGCAAACTTTGTTGTTGATGCGCCAAACTCGATTGTGATAGCGCCAACTGCATCTTAGTCGAGGCTAAGGTTTCTGCGTATTGGGTGAGTTGAATTTGTTGCTCATCACAGGCGTCTTCAACGATTGATAACTGCTCGTCAATGAGATCGAGTTCACTTTGCGCTTGTTCAGTTTGCGGTGCTAAATCATCAGCTTGGGTAGCGAGCTGCTGATAACTGTCATTTAAATTAGCAATGGTGCGCTCACCAGTGGCAATTTGTTGTTGAAGCGCACTGATTTGTTGTTGTAACTGCGTATCTTGTTGCTGCTGATGCTTAAGTTGCTGCTCAAATTTAGTGATATTGTTGCCGGCAAGATAGTACCGCTCAACTAATTTATGTTCAGCGTCACTTAGCTCTTCAAGCTGCTGTTTTAGTTGAGTGACTGTGGTTTCGCTATGTCGGGTGGTTGTTTGCAACTGTTCGGCTTGTGTTTCAAGCACGCTTGACTCTTGATCAAGTTTGTCTGTTTGGCTTAATAATTCTTGATAGCGGATCACGAGTAACTGGCTGTGTAATAAGCGCTCGTTCGTTTTAAGCTCGCGGTACTGTAAAGCCGCTTTAGCTTGTTGAGATAACTTGTCGAGTTGCGCGCCTAATTCAACTCTAATGTCATTTAAGCGTTCAAGATTTTCTCGGGTATGTCGAATGCGGTTTTCGGTTTCTCGGCGACGTTCTTTATAACGAGAAATGCCCGCGGCCTCTTCGATAAACACCCTTAATTCTTGCGGCTTAGATTCGATTAAGCGAGAAATGGTCCCCTGTTCAATAATGGCATAGCTGCGCGGCCCAAGGCCGGTGCCCATAAAGAGGTCAGTAATGTCTTTACGTCGACACTTTTGACCATTTAAAAAATAGGTTGATTCACTGTCGCGGTTTACCTGGCGTTTAACGGAGATTTCTTGGTAACTGGCATATTGTCCAGCTAAGCGACCTTGGGAGTTTTCAAATACCAGTTCTACACCGGCTACTGAAATTGGTTTACGGGCAGATGAACCATTAAAAATAACATCGGTCATCGAATCGCCACGTAAATTTTTGGCGCTACTTTCTCCCAGCACCCAACGCACGGCATCAATCACATTTGATTTACCGCAACCGTTTGGACCAATAATTGCTGATAACGCATTATCAAAAGGGATTTTAGTTGGGTCTACAAACGACTTAAATCCAGCAAGTTTTATTTGTTTTAATCTCATGTTGCCAGTTCAGGTACGCATTAAAAGGAAAAAGCAGCTCACTTTAGCAATTGAGCCGCATTTTGTAACGATTTTTATCCTTTTGATACAGTTTTACGCTTGTTTTATTACCGTTGGCTGGTCAAAATTAGTGGCATGAGTCACAAAATAGGTGCGTTAGATGATAAATAACTCTCAGAGCATAAAGAAGAGCGGTGTTAATTATTTTATTCAAGGCTTTCAATTGATTAAACAACCGGGTTTACGCTCGTTTGTGTTTATCCCTTTAATGATCAATTTAATCCTTTTTGCAGGGGCAATGTATCTTGCTGTGGGCCAACTGACAGTGCTGTTTGATTGGATGAATGGTCAACTTCCTGACTACCTTAGTTGGTTGCACTTTTTTTTATGGCCATTAGCAGTGTTAACCATGCTTGTGGTGATGTCGTTTATATTCAGCTCAGTAATGAATTGGTTAGCCGCCCCCTTTAACGGCTTACTTGCTGAAAAGGTAGAGCAGCACCTCACAGGTAAAAGCTTAAATACTGGCACATCAATCGATATGGTCAAAGATTTACCACGGATCCTTGGCCGTGAATGGACTAAATTGAAATACTACTTACCCAGAGCGCTACTATTTTTGGTGTTATTTTGGGTGCCTGTCATTGGCCAAACTGCCGCACCTATATTGTGGTTTTTATTTACCGCGTGGATGATGGCAATTCAATATTGTGATTACCCATTTGATAACCACAAGGTTGCTTTTAATGACATGAAGTTTGCCCTAAAAAATACTAAAGGCTCAAGCTTCAGTTTTGGCGCGGCGGTGACATTGTTCTCGATGATCCCAATTGTTAATTTTATTGTGATGCCTGTGGCCATTTGTGGTGCCACATCAATGTGGGTAGATAAATATCGCGAAGCCTATAAACACCCAACGATTGCCCCAGAGTAATCGATACCTATAGACACTAGCCTGCTCAAATGAGCGGGCTTTTTATCAAAACACCTCCCTCCGCAACAAACACCCCGTAACAATTTATTGATATTTTATTTACAAGTCAGACCTGCCATTAGCACTATTTTTTGCGACAATAGGCAAAATAACAATAACGAGAAACCATGATTGTGATTAACTATTTTCGTGCGCTATTTGCGGTAAGCCTTATATCAAGCCTATTATCTCCATGCGTTTATGCGGGTTCGAGCCAACAATTTCATTTAGATATACCCACCATTGATGAAGAAGTTGATGTTGATGTTGATGGCGACATTAATGAACCGGCCTGGCAACACGCTGCGCAAGTGATGTTGCAATATGAAACCTCACCCGCTGAAAATACCGCCGCCCCGGTTAATACTTATGCCAAAGTGTTTGCCTCGAACACCAGCTTGTATTTAGCTTTTATTGCCCACGACCCTGCACCAGAAAATATCCGCGCCAATTTAAGAGAAAGAGATAATGCATGGGGCGACGATATGGTGGGCATTAAACTCGATACCTTTAACAATGCCCGCTTGGCTTATCAGTTTTTTATCAATGCCTATGGGGTACAAAGCGATTCGATTGAAAATGAGCTCACAGGTCAAGAAAGTGATGCCTGGGATGGTATTTGGTATAGCAGAGGTAAAATAACCGACCAAGGTTATCAAGTTGAAGTCCAACTGCCACTGCGCTTATTTAATTTTGATGATCGCCACTCTGTGCAAACATGGGGAATAGAGTTAGTGCGTTTTTATCCAAGAAACGAAACTCATCGTCTGTCGACTCACCAAATTGATCGCAATGTGTCATGTCAACTTTGTCAACTCGGTACAGCTTCTGGCCTTGCTGGTGCAACTCAAGGTAAAGACCTGCAATTAACCCCCTCACTGGTCGCCAATCAAAATAGTCAACGTGATGTAGCGCCTACAGGTCCATGGACAGATGATACCAATGTTGAAGCAGGTTTAGATTTACGCTGGGGGATCACGCCAACCACCTTATTAAATGCCACCATTAACCCTGATTTTTCTCAGGTTGAGGCAGATGCCGGCCAATTAGATGTTAACAACACTTTCGCCCTATTTTTTCCTGAAAAACGCGCCTTCTTTTTAGACAATAAAGACTATTTTGATACCCAATTAGATTTACTCCATACCCGTAATATTGGCTCGCCAGATTATGGTGTAAAGCTCACCAGTAAAACCGATGACCATACTTTTGCCGTGTTGGCCGCCAATGACATTCAAAGTCAATTTTTGGTACCGGGCAATTTAAGCTCTGATATTGCGGTAATAGAGGATACTAGCCATAACGTTGCCAGTCGGTATCGTTTTGATCCCAGTAAGCAGTTTTCGGTGGGCGGTTTGCTAACCTTAAAGCAAGCCGATGATTATCATAACTACCTTCTCAGTGGCGACATTAAATACCAACCGACCAAACAAGATACCTTTACCGCGCAATATGCGCACTCGGTTACCCAGTATCCAGATGAGTTTTTTAATCAGTTTTGCGGTAGCGACGATTGCGCTCAAGTCGCGGATGATTGTGACATTGGCGAGTGCGAGATTAACGAACGAGTACTGCGCACCCAAAAAGACGGCGAATTTAATGACGGTATGTACAATATCGCTTATGAACATCAACGTCGAAACTGGTATGTGTCTAGCCAATATGAATCTATTGGCCGAGACTTTAGGGCCGACTTAGGCTTTATTGATAAAGTTGATTTAGCCAAATTTGTGGTGGGCGGCGGCTATACCTGGTATCCAGACGAGCACTTCTTTAACCGAATTGAATTAGGTGGTGATTGGGATATTACCCATAGTCAACATCATGAACGCCTAGAGCAAGAAACTGAGCTGTTTATTGAGTTTGAAGGTGGGTTACAAAGTTACATTGCCGCAGGAATTATTGAGCGCGAGCGAGTCGGTAGACGCCATGATCCAAGCGATATTGCCATTAACGGTAACACCACCATGTTTGAAGAAACCTTAGGTTGGTTTTACACTAATTTTACCCCAATGGGTTCACTCAAGTTAGAACTCGACATGTATTTTGGCGATGATATTGATTATGCCAATAACCGCCCTGCATCAGTCAATATGTTCAATCCAGGTGTTGAGTGGAAAATAACCGAGTCATTAGTACTCGACATTTCACATCGTTACCAAACATTAGATGTTGACGATGGCAGGTTATTTACGGCAAACCTCAGTGATTTAAGATTAAACTGGCAACTGACACTGAATAGTTTTATTCGTTTAAGCAGTGTTTATACCCGCATTGAGCGCGACCCTAGCCTGTATTTATACCAAAATCCAAATAGCCTTTATGAAGACCTAGGTAATGAGTTGCTTTATGGTTATAAACTAAACCCACAAAGTGTATTTTATCTTGGTTATTCAGATGCTTTTGTTGCAAATGATGACATAGATTCGCTGACTCAAAATGACAAAACCTTCTTTATGAAAATGAGTTACGCCTGGTTGTTATAACGCAGGCAATAAAAATGCCGTTGATGGTTCCATTCAACGGCATAATATTGTCATTAAATTTGCTTTATTGACTAATGACCTGATTTCGCCCAGCCCTTTTGGCTTGGTAAAGCAGTTCATCTGCGCGGTGTAATGCATGATCTAACGACTCATTATGTTTGGTCGCCACGCCACAGCTAAACGACACCGATAAATCACCAGCAGTAGTACTAATAGGATTCGCTTCACATTGGTCGCGAAACTTGTTCATTAGGGTGGTGGTTTTTGTGCTGTCTAACCCTTTAAACGCCACTACAAACTCTTCGCCACCAAAGCGTGCAACGGTAAAATTAGCGCCAAATGCATTTTCGAGGCGCTGAGCAAATTCAACTAACACTTGGTCTCCCACATCATGGCCATGGGTGTCATTAATTTTTTTGAAAAAATCCAAATCAATTAATGCTACAGACAAGGTGCCAACCTCACCCTCTTTACCGTTGTGCTCAGTAAAAAAGTAACGTCGCGTGTAGGCTTTCGTTAAATAGTCACGGTTTGCTTTAGCCCACAAGTTACGCATCATGTCGAGCGAGTCTAATGTGTTAAGCACCCGGCAATGAAACTCTTCATGCACAAAAGGCTTTTGCAAGAAATCATCCGCACCATTTTTAATAAACTTGGCAGATAAACTTTCGTCATTGTCATTAGATAAGCCAATAATGGCGATGTCTTCACGATTATAACTTTCGCGTATTCGTAAAATTAACTCAACGCCATCGATTTTTGGCATATTGTAGTCGGTGATCAGCAGTTGAATATCAGGCTCGCGCGCTAATACAGCTAATGCTTCTTCGCCATCATTGGCTTCAATCACTTGGAACAAATGATGCTCTAGCAACATACGCACAAACTTACGGCTCACGACTGAATCGTCAGCAACCAACACTTTCACCTGCTGATTGCGATACAGCCTATCAATCAGCTTAACCACATATTGATAGCTGTAACGGTTATCTTTAGGGATGTAATCAACAATACCCAGCTTAAGAATATCGCGACGTTGGCTCGCGTCTAAGTTACTGGTTAACACAATACAAGGAGTCTTGTATGACGATAATACCAGACGCACAATGTCACCATTAGACGCATCGGGTAAATTTAAATCGGCCACCACGACAAAGTAATTGTGTTGCTCCAATAATGTCAAAGCGCTGGACATATCTGGAGCAACGTCTACCTGGTAGCTCAGTTCTTGCATAATCAAATGTTTTAAGATTTTAGATACGGTTGTACTGTCTTCAACAATCAATATACGCAATATATTCACCTTAATTTCGGTGGCCTAACATGGCCACTTAACACTTCTCTAATACGATGCTACCTATCGAATAACCTGCACCAAATGAACACAGTAAACCTAAATCACCGGTTTTGAAGTCTTGGTTATGTTTATGGAATGCAATGACTGACCCTGCTGATGCAGTATTCGCATATTCATCCAGTACGATAGGTGCTTGTGATGGTTCAACATTATCACCAAGAAGCTTCTTCACTACAAATAAATTCATGTTTATGTTGGCTTGGTGTAACCATAAACGCTTAAATTCATCAGGTTTTATCTGCTCGTCAGTAAATTGAGCATCTAAATGTTGGTAAATCATTGGCAGTAACTCTTTAAACACTTTACGGCCTTGCTGATGAAATAATTTATCAGCACTGTTAGCTTGCGCAGGATCGCAGCGGTTTACAAAACCAAAGTTACTGCGGATATTACTGGAGTAATCTGTAACACAACGCGTCGATAACACGCTAAACGCATTTGTTGAGGTTGAAAGCTCAGCGCGCTCAACCACAACGGCTGTCGCTACATCACCAAAGATAAAGTGGCTATCACGATCGCGGAAATTGATTTGCGGCGAAGTTAACTCAGGGTTAATGACTAAAACACGATTGGCGGTACCACCACGGATGGCATTAACGGCATTCACAATCGCAAAAGTGGCAGACGAGCAAGCCACTAACATGTCATAAGCAAAACCTTTGGTGCCCATCGCTTGTTGGATTTCAATAGCAATCGCTGGGTAAGCCCTTTGGGTATAAGCACACGCGACGATGACTAAATCAATATCTTCAGCGGTAAGGTTCGCTTGCGCTAACGCTTGTGTTGCGGCATCAATGCCCATTTCAGCTTGCATCGATAACGCTTCTGACGGTTTATCGGCAATTAATGGCATCATCACGTCGGTGTCTAAAATACCGTCTTTAACCATGACATAACGACTTTTAATGCCCGAGGCCTTTTCGATAAACTCACTTGATGAGTAAGCTAAAGCAGTAGTATTACCTGCTTCAATATCTGCAGCATGCTGTTGGTTAAATTGCTCTACGTAACTGTTATAACAGGTCACTAATTCATCGTTAGACACGCTATAAGGAGGGGTATATAAACCGCTACCTGAAATCACAACTTTATTCATTTTGCTCTACCATTATTAGTAAGTGAGTGAGTTAATGCCCATCAACAAAAAACGTTCCCATGATCTGAGTTAACCATTATGACCTTAATTGTCGTCATAACCCTCAAGATCAGTCTTATTGCATTTCAGCTGAGCAAATTAACTTATTGCAGCTATTCTAGTATTTTATATTTTGTTTTCGTCATACTAAATTAAATTTGCATAATGGTCAGACCATCAACAGGCGTTTATTTGCTCTAAACGTTGAATCCGGCCCCTAAAACCGTCATTTTAGTATAACAACATAATCGCTAATAACTAAAAGGAATAAAGAAGAACAAACTTTCACTTCTAAATATTGTACAGCCGATTATGATTAGACAATGCAACCATAGGAGCAAATAATCCATGAGCAAAATTTTCGAAGATAATTCATATACTTTAGGTAATACCCCTCTCGTCCGTTTAAACCGTGTAAGTAACGGCAACGTGTTAGCAAAAGTTGAAGCTCGCAACCCAAGCTTCAGTGTTAAGTGTCGTATTGGCGCTAACATGATTTGGGATGCTGAAAAGAAAGGTTTGTTAACTAAAGATATCGAGCTTATTGAACCAACATCAGGTAACACTGGTATTGCGCTTGCTTATGTTGCTGCGGCACGAGGTTACAAGCTCACCTTAACCATGCCAAACACCATGAGTTTAGAGCGCCGTAAACTGCTTAAGGCGTTAGGTGCTAACTTAGTGTTGACTGAAGGCGCTAAAGGCATGAAAGGTGCCATTGATAAAGCTGAAGAAATTCGCCAGTCAGCACCAGAAAAGTATTTAGTACTGGGCCAATTCAGTAACCCAGCTAACCCTGAAATACATGAAAAAACCACTGGTCCAGAAATTTGGAATGATACCGATGGTGAAGTTGATGTATTTGTTGCCGGTGTGGGAACAGGCGGCACGTTAACAGGTGTGAGCCGTTACTTAAAAGCACAGGGTAAAACCATTACTTCTGTCGCTGTTGAGCCAGTAGATTCACCGGTTATCGCCCAAGCGTTAGCTGGACAACCTATTCAACCCGGTCCACATAAAATCCAAGGTATCGGTGCAGGTTTTATTCCTGGTAACTTAGATTTGTCGATTATCGACCGTGTTGAAGCGGTGAGTAACGAAGATTCAATTGAAATGGCACGCCGTTTAATGAAAGAAGAAGGTATCTTAGTGGGTATTTCTTCTGGTGCTGCTGTTGTCGCGGCTAACCGTATCGCTGCATTACCTGAGTTTGCTGACAAAACCATTGTTGTGATATTGCCATCAGCTGCAGAGCGTTACTTATCATCTGCGTTGTTTGCGGGTGAGTTTAGTGACAGCGAAAACGTACAATAAATAATACTCGACTGATGTAAGCCAATATCAGGTCGACAACAAAATGCCAGCATCTTTGCTGGCATTTTTTATCCAAGACGTTAACCATATTGTCACTCTGTTTATTAAACGGATTAATATGTTCTTACCGTAAAAGAGTGCTGAACCGGTAAGCTAACCAGTCACCAAAAGTGAATATAAATTCAACTTAACATAATTGTAAATATATTTTACTGTCCGTTATGCTAATTGACTTAAAATAATGAATCTCATTTAAATAAATAACAAAACATGATTTATATCAAAATAATCCACATCTTTACTTTTTTTCATCATAAAAAATTCTATATAAAAAACACAATACAATAACATTGTATACTTAATACAACGCCAAAAAACATCTCATGCCACCCTATTTTAAACACTCAGTTAACAAGTTCAGCTTTTGTAAATTTGACCGCTGAAAAATTTGCATTAAAGTCGTACAGTTGTTTTTTATTTGTGAATATAAATAACAACTTACGTTAATGCTTAATTAGTTACAAATCAAAAATCCCTCTGTTGTATTTTAAGCACTTTATGGTTATACACATGCTTGTGTAATGCTACGTCAATACAGCAAGTCAAATATTGACGACATAGGCACCATAATAAAAAACATTTCTGGGAGTGATAAATGCAAGTTAATTCAAAATTAGCCAATGCGGTGCGCGTTGCGTTAATGAGTGGTGCAGCCTTATCGGCCACCACATCAATCAATACTTTTGCTGAAGAAGCAGCTGTTGAATCAAATGTTGAACGTATTTCAGTTACGGGTTCACGTATTATTCGTGAAGGAGCCATTGCCCCAACACCTGTAACTGTGATTAGCGGTGACGAATTATTATCTACAGGTGTGACTAACATTGGTGAAGCGCTAAACCAATTACCCGCCTTAGGCAGTACATTCTCGCTCGCTAACTCAGGTAATTCAATTGGTACTTCTGGCCTTAACTTACTTGATTTAACCTCAGATCTGGTTAAGCAAACACGATATTAGTGCTATCTAACAGCTCAAGTTC
>NZ_BMQI01000012.1 GCF_014648035.1 Shewanella algicola
TGCGTGGAATTTAAGTGTTCACGATAAAACCGGAATCGGTGTTCACCATCACCGGAATACGCACTCTGCGCAGGGTAGCGCTTAAAAATAATAATAAATGCAATGCAAACAAAGCCCCAAAGCAAACTATGCTTTGGGGCTTTAACTTATACAATCCTTATTAGCATGAGATCTATTTTTGGCTGCTTCACTAGGACCCAGTAAAATGAAAATGATTGCTGGTGCAGTCATCTACATCAAAGGTATTTGAAGCTGTAATGGGGTTTATGATACCGCCAGGAAGGGGCAAACTTTTCAGTTTGGTCTTCTTTGTTAGTCTTTCTAAAAGTATGACTGAATGGATGTTGGAGGTAGACGTTGTCGAGCGCACATGTTTTTTTAATAGGTCATCAAAAGACTGTCTCGAATACCGCACCGATAATTTTCACCAAAAGAGCCGATTCTAATGCGGATTGATATTATACCCATTCAACCATTCACTCAGCTATGAAACATCAAGATCGGTTTGCTCTAACCAATACATAACTTTGTGTAAAAAAGCAGCTTTATCAATAGGTTTAGAAATAAAATCATCCATTCCCACTTTTAAGCACGCCTCGCGATCTCCTTCCATTGCATCGGCGGTCATCGCAATAATAGTCACTTCAGCCATCAGCTCACCAGCCTCACCACGCCGAATTAATTCAGTCGCCTTGTAACCGTCTAATATTGGCATTTGTCCATCCATTAACACCAATTGCAATTGGCTTTTATGCTCAATATTGTTTAGAAATAGACAAACCTAAACCGGTACCACCAAAGTCGCGAGTTATCGAACCATTCGCTTGAATAAAGGGCTTAAAAAGCTTTTTTTGCTGTACTTGAGAAATACCAATGCCATTATCGGTAATCGAAAACTCCACATTGATATTATCTGATTCATCAGCCCGTGTGCTGACCTTAACAATGACATAGCCTTCAGTTGAAAATTTAATCGCGTTACCAATCAAATTCACTAACACTTGTTTGATTCGATAAGGGTCACTGATTAACTTGCAGTGTGTTAATTCAACACTATCAAGTAATAAAATGAGGCCTTTTTCTTCGGCTTTAAGGGACATCATATTAATGACACCACACACATTGTCGAGCAAATCGAATGCGTCTAATTCGACTTGTAAATTGCCAGATTCAATTTTCGACAGATCTAACAGGTCATTAATTAATACCGTTAATGTCGCAATGCTATTTTTGGCCATCGCTAAATAGCCTAATTGCTTCTCTGATAAGTATTCACGTTTAAGTAATTCAACCATACCCCCGATCCCATTTAGCGGCGTGCGGATCTCATGGCTAATATTGGCAACAAATTCACTTTTTAGCTGGTTTGCCGAAATGGCTTCAGTCGTTGCTGTTTCTAATTCTTGCGTACGTTGAATCACCTGTTGCTCTAGAGACTCATTCATTTGCAGGATTTTTGTCTCACTTCTTCGCGAGTCAGTTACATCTCTAATAATGGCTGAAATGCTACTCATGTTTTTATTGTTCACCGCGATTACAGGCGACAAATTCACCGACAATACTTTGTTTTGAGCGCCATGGGACCGCGATTCCAATGTCACAACCATATGTTCTTTAGCATCAAATACTCTAGTAATTAAGGCTCTATCTAAAACCTTGTGCCCACCGGCCTCACCAACAGCATCCAGTAGGCTAGTATTCAGAGCCTCCTCTTCAGATAAACCAAATAAAAAGGTTGCAGATTCATTCCAGCTCAAAATCATGCCTTGGCGGTCAATACTGACTATGGCATCAGACGAGCCAGCAACGATCGCTTGATACAATGACTGATTATCATAGAGCACCATTATTTTATTAAGGTATTTTTGATACGTCTGTACCACGGCCACCAGCACTAACAAAATCACCAACAAAAGTAACATCATCATGTTACGTTGTTGAGCCCAAAGCGCATCAACTGCTTGTGCGGGGAGTAAACCTATAACGGTTAATTGTCGCTCTTCGTGTGTGGATAAAGAAAAAGATTTACCGATAGCCCAAAATGGTTGGTCGTCCAAGCTCACTTGTTGAATTTCACCCTCAAGAGGTAAAGGTGCTTGACCCGTTTGTGCCTGCCATGTTGAGTCTGGAATGTGTAAATCAAAACCAAAACTGAGTGCGGGATTGGGTGCAGTAATAAAATAGCCACTCGAATTTAAAATGGCTAATTCAAATAATGAATGTTTAAAGTCGCGTTGTAATTGCTCTAATAAAAAGCTGGCATCGATGTTTATAATCACAAAACCGAAATGCTCGCCTTGTGGGTCATAAAAAGGTTTGGCCACTCTAAACGTTGGCCAAATAGGGGTTTCAATCACCCCATATTCTCGATTTAAACTAATGTCTGAAATGTAGTTTTCATCTGATTTTAAGCTAGAGATAGCTGAAAAATACTCGCTAGAGCCTTTCTCTTGTAACAAGCTATCTGGTACTACAACAATTTTGTCGTTACGGCGCTCTACCCTGACAATCTCTCGGCCGTTATTTAACCGACTAATAAAGCGAACTTGGCGCACTTCAGGGTTAGTTTGAACAAATGCACTGAACATGTGTTGCAGTCGCCCCTGCCATTGCTGCCGAGTTGTTCCATCAATAGGATCAATGCCATTATTTTGCAGCGCCTGACTTAGGCCATTAACAGAAGGGCTCGCGCGTAAAAACAAGACTTTATTAGCGTAATCAGTAAACACCTTGTCCATTTCTTGCGCCGCGGTGTGGCTCAATTGTACTAAGGTTTTTTTATTACTCTCAATAATGGTTTGCTTTGCAATACTTGAATACACCAGAAAAAAAAGTAAGCAGCTACATCCAATGGCAAAATAACCTAAATAAGACAAGGTTTTATATCTGGCCTTATTATCACTATTCAACCATTGTTTGATCATAGTTACCCTTAAACTCAATTAACCCTTATGCTGTAAAATAAAGGCATTAAAGTCGCTAGCACTGAGCGGTCGACTAAACAAATACCCTTGTCCCATTAAGCAATCGAGTTCAAGCAACGCTTGCCGCTGTTCGTTAGTTTCCACACCTTCAGCAATCAGCGCTAACCCCATAGACTGCCCAAGGGAAATAATGGTTTTTACAATTTCATAATCATGCTTGTTGTTTAGCATATCCTTAACAAAAGACATGTCGATTTTCATGACATCAACATTAAACTTTTTCAAATAAGCCAAACTAGAATAGCCTGTACCAAAGTCATCAATAGAAATCTTTATTCCTAAAGACTTAAGTTGATACAACTTAGTTTGCATGTCAGCCGCATCAATCATCAACGCTGTCTCAGTGATTTCTAACTCAAGTAACTCAGCAGGTAATTGGTAATCATGGAGCGCTTTTTCAATAATATTGGCAAAATGAGGGTCAGCAAATTGTGCCACGGCCACATTGACCGAAATAGGAATATTTAAGCCCATATTTAACCAGGACTTAGCCTCTTGGCAAGCTTTGTATAACACCTGTTTACCCAGTTTGATGATTAAGCCGGTTTCTTCCGCTAAAGGAATAAACTCATTCGGGGAGATAAAGAGCCCTTCGCTATCGGTCAGTCTAACAAGGGCTTCTGCACCAACAATTTCATTGGTGGCTAAATTTATTTTGGGCTGGTAATGCACAAATAACTCATCATGAATAATGGCATTACGCAAACAAGTTTCCAGTTGATGGCGCTCACGTATTGAACTCTCTAAATCATGAGAGAAAAAGCTAAAGCGATTACGCCCTTCTTGCTTCGCACGATACATCGCCACATCAGCATGGCGCATCAATTCTTCAGCATCTTTAGCGTCATTAGGAAAAACACTGATCCCGATACTGACCGACACACTGAACTTTTGTTCTGCCAAAACAAAAGGTTCATGCATTGCTTCTACTAATTTTGTCGCAAGTACCGACGACGCTTCAACAGAATGTGCATCGCTCATTAAAATAACAAACTCATCGCCCCCCAGCCTTGCTAACGTGTAAGACGGTGGAATTAACGAACGCAGTCGCTGCGCCATTAAACAAATCATTTCATCACCCAGCTGATGCCCAAGCGAATCATTTAAATATTTAAAATGGTCAATATCCACCAATAGCGCCGCAGCTTTATTGCCAAATGACTCAGCCGCTGAACAGGCCACACTTAATCGGTCTTGCAATAAAATACGGTTAGGTAAATCCGTTAATTGGTCATGGTTTGCAAGGTGGCTCATTTTCATCGCCATTGCCATTGCTTCACTGACATCATGAAACACCATAATGGCACCAATGACTTCGCCATTTTCATTACGAATAGGTGCTGCCGAATCTTCAACAGCAAAAACTTGTCCACCTCGGGCGGTTAACTGGCTATTTAACGCCATAGCAACAATACGCTGCTCTCTCAATGCAATGTACAAAGGGTTAAGCAGTGTGTGGCGTGTATTAGAGTCACGCAATTGCATAACGGTTTCAATTTTTTGATGCAATGCATCCTTAATCCGCCAGCCCGTCATACGCTCAGCAATCGGATTCATAAAAGTGATTAACCCTCTGGTATCGGTGGCAATGACCGCATCGCCAATTGAGTTAAGCGTGACGCGTAAGCGCTCTTTCTCTGAATACAAAGCCTGTTTGGCATGCTTTACCTCAGACACATCTACCAGCGTGACTAAGTAACCATCAATACCCACCGCCGATTTCATTTTTGACTGAAAGACTTCGTAAAAACTCATACCAAGTTGATTTTTGACTGTGACAATATACTTCAACGGCTCAGAGGTGGTTTGTTTTTGGTGTCTCAGTACTGCGGCGCTTAATTCAGGAGGAAAAATAGTAGAGATATGTTGACCATCGATATGCCCGATTAACGTTTCAAACCAGTTACCAGAGTAATCATTGCTGAATAAGTTGTTGCCCGAAGAATCCCAATAAGTGATCAACATAGGGACTTGATTCACGAGTTGTTGTAATTCTTCTTTCGCTTTAACAATAAGGTGGTTTTGCTGCCTAAATTGAAGTTGCGTATGCACACGTAAACAGCAAATAGAGGCATTAAACGGTTTGGTAATAAAATCTACACCGCCACTTTCGAGTGCCAAACGTTCAAACTCAGGCTCGGTATGACCTGTAATAAAAATAATGGGGATATCACTGTAACGAGGATCCGCTTTAAGAGCACGACAAACTTGCCAGCCATCCATATCGGGCATTTCGATATCAAGTAGAATGACGTCGGGTTTAATTTTATCGATTAACGCAAATGCATTACTGCCCGATTCTGAAAAATATATATTGCCAAGAGGAGATAAAATATCTTCTAAAACAAATATATTTTGAATATCATCGTCAATAATCAAAATACGATAAACGGTATTGGTGTAACCCGATAACAACATGATGCGGTAACTCCTTTTTTCTTAAAACAACATCCATTTACACAAAACATATGGTGTAAGCTTTTTCACTTTACTGATTTTTACATTGAATTAACCACTAAAAAACAGTTAGGTTAACTTAGTTTAGCTGTGTAACCACTTTTATACATCGAAAGTTCATTACAGGTAGCAGAATGCTTAATCGTTTAACAAAACAAACGCAAACCAAAAGCTATAAATGGGCAAACTTTACGTCAATAATACTCTTATTAACAGGATTATTCATCGCAATAATGCTCAAGAATAATATTGAAATACAGAACGACGCACTGATTAAATCCAAGTTAACCCAACACAGTAATCAAGTCAGCCAGGAGGTTAAAGACCGTATTCAAAAATTTGAATACGGCTTACAAGGATTGAGAGGCGCCATCAATACAACAGGATTTGAGCATTTTAATTATCAGCAAAATTTAGCTTACTTTCAAAGCCGAGATTATCCAAGAGAGTTTCCTGGTGCACGTGGGTTTGGAGTGATTAGTGTTACACCAAAAGCGCAATTAAATGCATTCTTGCAAAAGGCGAGTCAAGATCGTCAGCAAGCCTTTACCTTAAAACAGCTTAATACCTCTCAAGACCCGCTTTTTATTGTTAAATACATCGAACCTGAGCAACCTAACATTGAGTCTCTAGGGTTAGATATTGGTTCAGAGCCTAATCGTCGTAGAGCGGCATTGTCTTCCGCAGTGGCCAATTCGGCCTTACTGACAGCGCCAATCACCTTAGTGCAAGCAGACAACAAAATAAATCATGGATTTCTGCTATTACTGCCTATATACGATGCGCCCAACAAGTCGAATGTCATGCCTGCTGAGCTACTTGGCTGGGTTTATGCTCCGTTGCTTATTAATGATATTTTAAAAACAATAACCGAACAGCAAAATAATCTAAACCTGACCATTAGTGATATCAGCCCAACCGAAAATGTGCCATTTTTCACCTCAACCACCTACAACAGTAAAAATGATCAGCTCGTACTTGAAAAAAGCCATACCGTTGAAAACATCATTGAAGTATATGGTCGTCAATGGGCAGTTCAATTAACCCCTGAAAAACAATGGCTTGCAACAATGAACTTACCCAACCCACAACAAGTATTTGGTATTACCCTCAGCAGTACTGTATTTCTGATTATTGTTTTGCACATGTTTTTGCGCTACATCACTCGGAGAATGGATAGTGTTAGACAAAAAATATCGTTATCTTCTTTTATCGAAAACTCATCGGAATGCTTAATCGGTGTCGACAGTGCTTTTACTATCCTCAACTGGAATCAATCTGCAGAAACTATTTTTAACTTGCAAAAATTTGTTTCAGAAAAAAAACCTATTATTAATTACTTAAGTGATGGTATTAGCACCGATGTCCTGATTGCCTATTTTAAAAAGGTCGCTCGAGGCAAGCGAATCAATAAAATTGAATTTTCTCATCAGGTACATGGCCACGCAGATACGCGTTCATTAGTATTAACGATTACGCCATTGCTCAAAAACAATCTTTTTTTAGGTGCCAGCTTTACCATCAACGACGTATCTGAATTCAAAGCGTTACAAACCCAATTACAACAACACAATACTGAGCTTAAAACCAAAGTTGATGAAAACACCATTGAAATAGAGCAGGCAAACTTATTTCAGCAAAATATCCTCAATAGCAGTCAAGTCGTTATTATTGCAACAGACGCAACAGGGGTGATTACCTTTTTCAGTAGCGGCGCGGAGCAACAACTCCGTTATAATGCAGATGAAATTCTGGGTAAAAACTTAACAAGTTTCATGAGTGGAGTCGCCCAGGCAAATAGCGACTTACCATCAAATACCGAAATAACCAACCACACACCGCCAATTGACGGTAAAGATAACAATCTATTCAACTATGTAGAACAGCAATTACAACAGCAGCAACACCTCTCTTTTACGTGTCGATTAAAGCAAAAATACGGCGACTACAAACAGGTTAACTTGCATGTTTCAGCGATGAAACGGCGGCGCTTAGGCACTACAGGATTTGTTTTTTTTGCAGAAGATTTAACCGAAAAAAATGCATTACGAAAACAACTTAACTTAATCAGTGCAGCAGTTGAACACTCTCACAGTATTCTGCTTTGGTTAACTTTAGATGGAATCATTGTCCGCAGTAATCCATATGCCAACAAAGAACTTGGATACAGTACTAACGAGATGCTCTGTCAGCATATCGACAACTTACTCACGCCTAATACTGAACAAACATGGGAAGACACTAAACTCAAACTGTTGAACAGTCAGCACCAAGGTATGGCATATCAATTCATTACAGCGCAAAAGGACATTCTAAGGGTACAATTATCAGCAGAATTATTAAGCAGTGATAATACTGAATACATTTTTATCGAAGCCAAACAAGTTAACGGGCAATCACAGATAAGTGACAAGCAAATGAACAGTTTCACAGCAATAGCTAACAGCCCTAAATTGGCCAATCCCACTAATGTGTCTGCCTCAACAAAGGCACAAAGTGAATCGAGCATAACACCAATACATCAGTTAGCGCCTTCAGAACCTGTTATACCTGAAATACCGGTTACATCCAAAAGCGCTCTTACACCACAAACCTCAGCAGCACCTGATGATGCAACCACAATAAAGGACAATGCGCTTGACTCATTTTGTCATCAACATCACATCGACTTTACTAAAGCGCTAACTCGTCTCAGTGGCAATAAAACTGTCTATGCTAAAGCGCTGGAGTTATTTATCAACGACCTCACTGAGTACTCAGCAATAGAGACATTAAAAGCTGATGATAACTCAGGGCTAAAAATGATGTTCCATACTTTAAAAAGTTCTGCGGCAACCTTAGGCTTTAATGCGCTAGCCCTGTTTGCAGGCCAACAAGAAAACATGATTAAAACGGGCGATCAATTTAATAAAAAAGAGATGATTAACGAGTTCGCTCTACAGGCTAATATGGCGCTTCCTACTGCCAAAGATTTGTTACAACTGCTGCAAAGCAAGTTGCCGCAAAAAGCCCCCATACAACCGATTGACTCTGCCCCCCAAGTAACCGATGAATATTTGGCGACATTTGAAATATTAAGAGAAGAACTCCAGCTCTTTAATATGAATGCTTCAACGACCTTGCTCAAAGTGGCACCCACACTAAATGCCATCGCACCAGATAAATATTTGGCACTCGAGTCAGAAATGAAAGTGTTAAATTATCAGCAAGCTGAAGTTATCCTTAATGAGCTTTACCCAATATTAATTGAGCGCATGGATAACTGAATTGAATCAACCATAGTGATCAATAAATAATTTGCTGTTAAAAAAATAGCCATCGAATACTTGGGTTAATACTTTTGAATTACGGTAATCATTCAGAGTTTAAAAAAATTGAAATATTAGCAATATTTTCCTCCAATTTTATATACACTCACTACACTTAGGCTTACCGAACTCCAACAGACAATATTTAATGACGATACCGCTTACAAGGTTTATATACAGAGTGTTTATGCTGGGCATCATAGCCTGCTTAACCAGTTGTGAGCCTTCAAACAATGCATTGACTTCTGAAGCATTACAAAAACCGATTAAAATAGCCGTATCTAACACTCCATTATCGGCACCATTATTTATTGCACAGCAACAAGGTTATTTTAAACAAAATAATTTAAACGTTGAATTAGTCAGATTTAACGGTGGAGTAAAATGTTTTAACGCCATGGTTAATCATGAAGTTGACTTTGCCACCTCGTCAGAAACCGTTGTGATGTTTAATAGCTTTAAACGCACCGACTTTTCTGTATTGGCCAGCTTTGTTGAATCAGATAATGACATCAAGTTACTCAGTCTTAACCCGCAAAAATATAAGCACCTCGACAATCTAGCTAATGCTCGAATTGGTATAATAAAAGGCAGTGCCAGTGAGTTTTTCTTAGACAGTTTATTAATTATGTACAATAAGACTCAACAGCCAATACAACGCATCTATTTAAGCTCAGAACAACTGTTACCCGCCCTATTAAATGACAAAGTGGATATTATTTCGGCCTGGGAGCCACTAAGTTATTTACTCTCTAAAAAAATGTCACGCTCGCCCGAAATTATTAACAGTCGTGGTTTGTACCATTTATCATTTAATCTTATTGGCCTAAAAGATTCTCATATTGAAAAAGATCAAAAATTGTCATTACTCAAAGCCATTAATCAAGCCACTGAATTTCTCAATAAATCTCCCAAACAAGCGCAACAGAATATTAGTCAAGTGCTCGAAGTAGACGCTCAACAATTGCAATATTCGTGGAGCGACTATACTTTTAGACTGTCGCTGAGTAATGCTCTGTTTTCTAATATTCAAACTCAAAGCCAGTGGGCAATAGACAATCAATTAGTTCCACGAGAAAACCGTGTCGATTTTAGACTCATATTTGATAGACAACTTCTTGAAACCTATACAAACCAAGAGGCGGGTTGGTAAATCATGATGTTATCTAAGCGCCTTAAACTCACTGCGATGCTTTGCTCAATACTGACCTTTGTTGTTGGATTGTCGTTGGTGCAGGTACATAATTATCAACAACAAATTTATCGTCAGCTTAACTACTCGATGAAGCTGCAACTGAAAATTGACAGTTTGCGCAGCCAACTTTGGCTGTATCAAGAATACACAGATGAACAAGGATTGACAGAACTGAACAATCGACAAGCTGAATTAGCCTCTGAGTTGTCGCAAAACATTGATTGGGATCCACAGCAAAAGCTCATTATTCAAAATATTAATCGGCTTAATACCAATGTGAGAACCTTAATTAATACTCAAAATAACTACCATAATCCGCAAGCCGCTCAACCCATCACACTGGCAGCAGAACGTTTATTTAAAGCCAAGTACAGTATGGTCATTGAAGAGATGACCGAAGAAATGTTTCGTTTACATCAATTTTCAGTCACCCAGGCCAAAACCAAGCAACAAACCCTATTATGGTTAGTCGGAGCCATATTACTGATGCTCGCATTATTAGTCACAGCATGGTCATTTATGACCTTAACCCGCTTTAAAAAAGGTTTAGCATCGTTAAATAGCGGTATGGAGGCTCTCGCCTCAGGTGATTTAACCAGTCGAATTGTGTTTAGCGATGCAGACGAGCTGTCTGCACTGGCCCATAACTTTAACTTAATGAAACAATCACTCACTCAAATTACCGTTAAAAAAGATAGCCTTAAACAGGAGGTTGACCGGCAAACCCATAAGCTCATTGAACAACAAGAACGGCTTATTTTTTTGGCGGAGCATGATGAATTAACCGGCATATATAATCGCCGTGCTTTTATTAAAAAAATCGACAACGCCATTCCCAGAGACTTACGCTCAGATAATCAAGCGGCTTTATTGTTTATCGACCTCAATAAATTTAAGCAAATTAATGATTCACTCGGTCATAGCATTGGTGATGAAGTCATAGTCACTATTGCACAGCGCTTAATAAAAAACCTCAGGTCAACGGATATTGCAGGCAGGCTCGGGGGAGATGAATTTGTTGTCTGGCTCGATTTAATCAGTGAGCCAATTAATATCGATCAAAAAATTGAGCAACTATTAAACACCATCAAAAAACCGATCAAAATTGCAGACAACACCTTTGAAGTAGGGGCAAGCATTGGTATTAGCATATTACCCAAAAATGGACTCAGTAGCCGCGAGCTTATTAGCGCCGCAGATACAGCAATGTATCAAGCCAAAGCCAATCATAACCTCGACTATTGCTACTACACCGATGATCACGGAGTCACGATTTTAGCAACCTCGTAAGTTTGCGTATTCCAATCAAAATAATATTCAACGCCTTGCCACTCGTAAACCGTACCATTGTCGGTTTGAATCACTTTGGCGTTTTCAGGTAAGCGACTCAAGCCACTGCTCACTTCAGTGTATGTTGTAGTTTGCTGCGGCGCAGCATTAACCGTAACAGGCTGCTCAACCGTGCGATATTGAGTACTTGGTATCGGGTTTATTACACTGTATGGGTAAACACCCCGATAATGATTAATACCCCATCCATAATTAAAGTGGCTATTAATGCCATTGCGCCAACTAATACCAATACTTGGGCCCCAACCGTAATTGTTCCAACCCAGTCCCCAGCGCCAAGGGTTGTATCGAGTATGAGATTGACGATGCTTAGGCCGATGATGCTGTCCTCTCACAGAGTGAGACTCACGGTTAAGTCGTTCATCATTCAGTGGTGCTTTAGCCTGTACAGGTAAAATGGCACAGACACACAAACAGGCACTGACAACAGCTGTGCTCAGTAATACTCGGGAATTGTTTATGTTCATCACTCACCTCTCACAAGCGCATCGATATAAGTTATTTTACGCTAAGTCCGGATAAAGTCGATATCCACCATTTTGCTTAACCCTATATTAGAAAAATGCTATAGTGCGCGCCATATTGGATTTGATATTCAGGCGGTAACCATGAGTTTTAAGGATTTACGCAGCTTCATAGCGCATTTAGAAGCCAGTGGTGAACTCAAACGTATTAGTCACCCTGTTGACCCTTATTTAGAAATGACTGAGATTGCTGATCGTGTTTTACGATCGGGCGGTCCCGCGCTGTTATTCGAAAACCCAACCAATCACACCATGCCGGTATTGGCCAATCTATTTGGCACCCCAAAACGTGTTGCTATGGCATTAGGTAAAGACGACCCCATTGCACTGCGTGAAGTGGGTGAATTATTAGCATTTTTAAAAGAGCCTGAACCACCAAGCGGCTTTAAAGATGCGATTGCTAAAATCCCGATGTTTAAGCAGGCATTAAATATGCCGCCCAAAACGGTACGCAATCCCCCTTGTCAGCAAGTGGTTAAAACCGGAGATGAGGTTGATCTCACAACTTTACCGATCCAACATTGTTGGCCAGGAGATGTTGCGCCATTGGTCACCTGGGGCTTAACCATTACCAAAGGTCCGCGCCAAAAACGTCAAAATTTGGGGATTTATCGTCAGCAACTATTGGGTAAAAACAAACTCATTATGCGCTGGTTAGATCACCGTGGCGGCGCGTTAGACTTTAAAGACTTTAAGCAACAACATCCCGGCGAACGTTATCCAGTGGTAGTGGCATTAGGCAGTGACCCTGTCACGATTTTAGGTGCCGTAACCCCTGTACCAGATTCAATGAGCGAATACGCCTTTGCAGGTTTACTGCGCGGCGAGCGCACCGAAGTTTGTAAAGCCATTAGCTGCGATTTAGAAGTCCCTGCCACCAGCGAAATCATTTTAGAAGGCTATATCGACCCGGATGAAACCGCGGAAGAAGGCCCATATGGCGATCACACTGGTTATTATAACGAAACCGACTCATTCCCAGTATTTACGGTAACCCATATCACTCACCGTAAAGATGCGATTTATCACAGTACCTATACCGGCCGTCCACCTGATGAACCTGCCATGTTGGGTGTTGCATTAAACGAAGTGTTTGTGCCGATTTTGCGTAAGCAATACCCTGAGATTGTCGACTTTTACTTACCGCCAGAAGGCTGTTCGTATCGCATGGCAATCATATCCATTCGCAAACAATACCCAGGACATGCCAAACGGGTCATGATGGGCGCGTGGTCTTTCTTACGCCAATTTATGTACACTAAGTTTATTGTCATTGTTGACGAAGATGTCAATTGCCGTGATTGGCAGGATGTCATTTGGGCCATTACGACTCGTATGGACCCAACCCGCGATACCATGCTGGTTGACAATACCCCAATTGATTATCTCGACTTTGCCTCGCCAGTGGCAGGCTTGGGGTCAAAAATGGGCTTAGATGCTACAAACAAATGGCCAGGTGAAACCACCCGCGAATGGGGCACACCAATTGTGATGGACCCTGAAGTGAAACAAAAAGTGGATCAAATTTGGGATGATCTCGGCATAGACGACATACCTACATTATAGCCAAAGTGATCCCCCTTAGAGGCGATTAGCTATAATGAAGCGATTGAAGATATTTAAAAAGGGCATAAAGGACGTTAGATGAAAACCATTCGTTGTCAGATTGAAAAAGTCACCCCGTTTAATGACGCGGTTTACCAAGTATTGTTGAAACCAGAAACCGCCTTTGACTTTAAGGCTGGCCAATACTTGAGTGTGGTCATGGGTGAAAAAGACAAACGTCCTTTTTCTATTGCTTCTGCACCTAATGCTGAATTAATAGAATTACACATTGGCGCTGCAGTAAGCGAAAGCTACCCAATGCAAGTAGTAGAGCGTCTAAAAACCTCAACGCATATCGACATTGAAGCCCCAGCTGGTGACGCATATTTACGTAGCGACAGCCACAGACCACGCATTTTAATTGCCGGCGGCACAGGTTTCTCTTACATCAAAAGTATTGTTGAGCAACAAATAGCTAACGGTGAAACCGTCAACACTAAGTTTTATTGGGGTTGCCGCAATGAAGATGCCATGTACTATCAAGAAATTGCCCGTAAATGGCATACAGAAAACGAATGGCTAGAGTTTATCCCAACCATCGAAGAAGTCAGCGAGACCTGGCAAGGTAAACAAGCTAACCTGCTTGAACAGATTAAGCATGATTTTATCAGCTTAAATGGTTACGACATTTACATCGCTGGCCGTTTTGACATGGTAGGCGCTGCACGTGAGTTATTCCGCGAACTTGGTGTTGAAGAAGCACACTTATATGGCGATGCTTTCGCATTTATTAAATAAGTATTGAGCGTCTGTTATGGCTCACTACGCCCATAAAAAACCGGCAATCTTGTCGGTTTTTTTATCGCATTCAATTTATTATTTTTAAACATTTTTACGATTAAGGTAGCCCGATGAAACTCAGCCAATTAACTCAACCTATTTTTGACCACCTATACCGCGATATCTTTGAGTTTCGCAGCACCTTTGATTTACCCGTTAACGATTCAACAAGCCTTGATGATCAGGCCGACACCCTACACACCTCATTAATTATTGAGGAAATGACCGAGTTGACAGAAGCAGATTCGCGTATTGAACAAGCAGATGCAATTGTAGACTCTGTCTATGTATTAATGGGTCGTCTAGTGCACCTAGGTGCCGCTCAGGTGAGCGATCGTATCGAGATAAGCTATCTTATCGATTTACTATTGAACGTGGCTAAAAACCGCGAAATCGATTTCATTAAATGTTGGGATGAAGTCCACTCTAGCAACATGAGTAAAGTGTGCCGCAATGAGCAAGAACTTAATGAAACCATAGCCCATTACGCCCAACAAGGTGTTGAGATTGTTGGCAGCAAAAAAGGCGAGTTTATCATCGCTAAGTGCGCTAAAGATGTCGATATGGGGGGGAAAGTTGTTCGCCAGGGCAAAGTGCTAAAGTCAATTTATTACCGCCCAGCAGACTTAACGAGCCTAGTGCAAAATTAATAGAACTCATTTACCCCATAAAAATGCGCTTATAATGCGCATTTTTTATGGGGTTTATGCCGCTTACGATAATTTAGCGCTATTGAGCGTATTCATTAACTGCTGCGGCTCATCGACACTCAAATGTATCACTGTCATCGGTTCGGGTAACTGCCCCATACCGCCATGGTAAATAACCGGGCGATTTAGCTTAATAGTGACGTTACTTTGCCCCCCACCAATACTTATCGTCTCAGCATCCTCCTGATTTATTTCGGCTAACGGCTGATTTGTGACATCGGCAATATCAGTAAGGTTAATCACCATAAAGCCCCACAAAGAATTGTTAATCACTAAGTTATCTCTCATTAAATACAACGAGTAATAACGCGACAATCTGTGGTTAGCCACCATAGACATTAATGTGTAGCCAATAATGCTCGAGACAATAATCGCCACCCACTCGCTCCACGACACCAGTAAAAAATAACTGCTACATGATGCAATAATGCAACCGGTTAACATCAACCACACATGCCAGCGTGCGGCACTCTTAAGGTTAATGTTGGCAATGGCAGGCGGATGATTGCGTGAAAACCACGGAATAGCATAAAACCAGTTTGTAGCTTCGCTCGCCATAATCAGCGCAATCGTTAAACTTTTATCATCGCCTTCACGATAGGTTTCAACCGCGCCCACTCTAGGGTCGCCCTTAAGCTTGCGTACCTTTAATAATCCACGCACTACACTCACAATCAAATACAATTCAATAATGAGTAACACGGCAATAATCGGGTAGCGTAACCAGGCTATAAATTCAAAGTAGTGCGCTATTTCAGCAGGAAAGCTTAACCGTGCAACCAGGCTGCTTAAACTGAAAATAACAATTATCTTCCACTGTTTTTGAGCACCCTTTTTAATAATGCAATACCAATAACCCAATGGCAGTAATATAAAATACAGTGCAGAAATAAGGTACAAAGCTCGTTTGTCTGCATCGTTAGCTAACGTCTCTGGCGTCCAGTTAACACCTATCACGAAACTGAATATCATTAAGGCTAAAAAAACTAACCGGTACTTTATTGTTGCTCTCATTCAATACTCATCCTTGGGCTATTTTAATCACATTAATACCGTGTTCTAAGTAACCTAAACTCAGGTTAAGTATTGATATTGGGGTAATATGAATTTAAACAAGTTGTTAACATAACAATAAACCCGCCCTGCCACGAGGTAGGTTGCATACTAAGTTGTTACAAGAAATGACCGATACCTATGAGCTCGCTTTATCTAGCTTAAGTTAATCAGTACGTTTAAATAGCCACGACAAACCGTGAATCGCTGTCGTTGGAAACGCCATTGCATGATCTGCTTCTGGGATAACCAAGAGTTTTAATTGCAATGTACCCGCGTGAGTGGAGGGGTGAGAGTGAAGGGTTTGATAAAACGCCTGCGCGTCGGCCACCATTTGATGATTATCGTGGGTATAAGGCGGTCTTTCTAATTCGCCAATACCAATAAAGACCTTAGCGGATATGGCGCGAATTTGGCTAACGCCTTGAATAAATTGCTTTAACAAGTGCTTATTATCAAACCACAATGAAGGGCTGCCCAGCACATAGTTGGTAAATAATGTAGGTTGCTCCAGTAACACATATGCACCAAATAACCCTCCGAGCGAATTCCCCATAAAGGTATTTTGCTGGGTATCTACTCGATATTGATGTTCAACAAAAGGCATTACAGTTTCGCGTATAAAACGGAGGTGTCGCTTTGCCTCACCCGTGTTGAGCTTCCAGCTAGAGTCATGGCTTGGGGTATAATCTCGAATACGACTCGAGGCCCCTTTACTGCCCTTTTGATAGCCAATAGCGACCAAAATCGCCTGATGCATCACATTGCTATTCATGGGGAATCGCGTTGCGCCAGAGACCACTTGCATACTGTACATGCCATCTGTCATGTAGATAACAGGGTAATAGTGCGTGCTATTTTGCTGATAATTTTTAGGTAATTTGATCATCAACTGATAGTCACGACTGTCATCTTTAAGGGTAAATTGCTGGGTGCGGGGAATATTAACTACAGCAGCTGACGCATATGCTTCGGCCCACTGACTCGCAAGTTGTGATGGTACATTGTGGCTGTTTTCAGCACTAACAACCAAACTATACAGTGATAAATAACCACAGCACAACAAGCCAACAAAATGGTATAGCGTATTCATCATATTCAAGCATCCATGCCCATATTAGTAACGAACTAAACGAGATAATCTAGCGACAGTGCGATAAACAGTACCATCCCAGCCCAGTTATTATTTAAAAATGCCTTAAAACAAGGGGCACGTTCTCGGCGGTAAATTAACCCTTGCTGATATACTGCAAAACCAATAAAGCTCACAATGCCTAAAGCGTAAATCATGCCACGCTCGGCCATCAACCCAGCCATCACAAAACAACCTAAAGCCGCTAATTGAAACAAGCCGATAATATGTCGATCAAAGCGGCCAAATAAAATCGCGGTAGACTTAATCCCCACCTTTAAATCATCATCACGATCGACCATGGCATACATGGTGTCGTACGCGACAGTCCAGCACCAATTAGCCATAAACAGCCACCATGCTTCGACTGGGACCTCGCCTAATTGCGCGGCGTACGCCATCGGTATAGACCAACTCCACACTATGCCTAAAAACATCTGTGGCATATTGGTTACCCGCTTCATAAACGGGTACATTATGGTCAAAATAATCCCCACAACCGATAGTTGTACCACCAACATATTAAGCCAAAGCACTAAACTAAATGCCGCTAAACCAAGCACAACAAATAAGCTTAATGCCTCTTTGGTGCTGACCTCACCTGACACCAATGGTCGCATATTAGTACGCTCAACATGGGCATCTAAATTGCGGTCTGCATAGTCATTAATAATGCAGCCATTAGCGCGCATGATCACCACACCAATAATAAATATAATCAGCACTTTAGTATCTGGCATACCTTGGGCAGCCAACACCAGTGCCATTAAACATGGCCAAAATAAAAGTAGTGTGCCAATGGGCCTATCAATGCGCATTAAGCGGGCGTAGGCCCGTAATTTGTCAGATAATGACATTGATGTTGTCTCTCCGTGATATTGCACACTCACTCCTTAACAGCGTTCTAACTTAGCCAGTGACACTAACAACCATTTACTGCCAAAATCACTAAAATTAACTTGTACGCGGGCTTTTTCACCAGCCCCTTCAAAGTTAGTCACAACCCCTTCGCCAAACTTAAAGTGTTTCACTTTTGAACCTACTTTGTAACCCGTTGAGTTTATGCCGCTTGGCGCTTTAGAAGCAGTGCTTGAACGCGCAGGAAAGCGTTGACTTATCGAAGGAGCAACCTGAGCTCGTAAGCGAATTTGCTCAACAAACTTTTCAGGAATTTCATTAATAAAACGTGACGGACTGGCATAATCTTCACGGCCATAAATTCGCCGAGACTCGGCATAACTAATGTAAAGTTTCTGCATTGCGCGGGTCATACCGACATAACAAAGACGGCGTTCTTCATCTAAACGGTCGCCTTCATCAAGGGCCATTTTGCTCGGAAAAATGCCTTCTTCCACACCGGCCATAAACACCATAGGAAACTCAAGACCTTTGGCCGAGTGCAATGTCATTAGCTGCACGGCATCGGTAAAGGCATCAGCTTGCCCTTCGCCTGCCTCTAACGCCGCGTGCGACAAAAAGGCATTTAGCTCGCCCATGTCTTCAAGCTCTTCTGGCATTTCAAAACTACGTGCAGCGGTGACTAATTCATTTAAGTTTTCAATCCGCGCCTGGGCTTTTTCGCCTTTTTCTGCTTCATACATCGCCCGCAAGCCAGAGCGTTCAATCACACTATCGGCCATGCGATACAGCAACATATCGGCAGTGTCGGTGCGCATTGAGACAATGAGCTCTAAGAAACCATTCACGGCATTGGCAGCGCGCCCAGCAAGGACTTTTTCTTCTAACAAGCGCACACTGGCTTGCCATAAGGTTAACTGATGCAGCCTTGCGGTTGAGCGCACAATATCGAGAGTACGGCCGCCAATGCCACGAGCTGGCGTATTAACGACACGCTCGAATGCGGCATCATCATCTTTGTTATTAATAAGACGCATGTAACCCATAGCATCTTTGATTTCCTGGCGTTCGAAAAAGCGTAAACCACCGTAAATACGGTAAGCTAAGCCTTTATGTAAAAAGGCTTCTTCTAACACACGAGACTGCGCATTTGAGCGGTACAAAATCGCACATTCGCTTAAGCTGCCGCCTTTTTCTTGCCAGTCGCTAATGCGGCCAACAATAAATTTCGCTTCGTCCATTTCATTAAAAGCACAATAAACTGAAATAGGTTCGCCATCTTTATCTTCGGTCCATAACTCTTTACCTAAACGGTCAGGGTTATTGGCAATCACCGCGTTAGAGGCATTCAAAATATTCGCAGATGATCGATAATTTTGCTCTAATCGAATTGTTGATGCGCCGGGAAAATCTTTTAAAAAACGGTGCAAGTTTTCAATTTGTGCACCACGCCAGCCGTAAATAGATTGGTCATCATCACCCACAATCATCACATTGGCAGTATTACCGGCTAATACACGGATCCATGCATATTGAATGGCGTTAGTGTCTTGAAATTCGTCCACCAAAATATGACGAAAGCGTTCTTGATAATGGGCTAACAAATGCGGTTTATTAAGCCACAACTCATGAGCACGTAATAAAATTTCGGCAAAATCGACTAAACCCGCACGGTCGCAAGACTCTTGATAAATCTTATAAATATTGAGTAAGTTTTGTTCAATCGGAAAGCCACCCGCATCAATATGCTTAGGGCGTAAACCTTGGTCTTTTTTACCGTTAATATAGCCTTGAGCCTGACGCGGAGGATATTGCTTTTCGTCTAAATTAAGGCTTTTTAAGATGCGTTTAAGTAAACGCAACTGGTCGTCAGAATCAATAATCTGGAAGCTTTGCGGTAAATTGGCATCTTGATAATGAGTGCGTAATAACCGGTGAGCGAGACCATGGAAAGTGCCTATCCACATCCGCCCCATATTAGTGCCGACCACTTTTTCCACACGTTCACGCATTTCTGCTGCGGCTTTGTTGGTAAAAGTCACCGCCAAAATAGAATACGGACTTTGTTGCTCCACTTGCATTAACCACGCAATACGGTGGGTTAACACACGGGTCTTGCCACTGCCTGCACCCGCTAACACCAACATATTTGAAAGTGGCGCGCCGACTGCCTCACGCTGCTTATCGTTTAGGCCGTCTAATAATGATGATACGTCCATTCTTCCTCCCAGAAATCTGCGTGGCATTATATATCAATTAGCCCATAAATAGCGTGCAATAGTTTGCCTATTTGCACAATGATTGCGCAGATACATCAATAACAAAACCGTCACTCGCAACCACCAGCATTGCACTAAATTGACAATGGCAGACACCAAAATTACTATACAAATGAATATACTGACTTAGGCTGACACATTGAACATCAAAGATTTAGAGCTGTTTATTGCCGTGGCAAAATTAGGCAGCTTTTCTAAAGCGGCACAATCGCTCAACACTCGCCGTGCACTGGTCAGCCGCCGCATTGCCGAGCTAGAAAAGCAACTCGGCGCCCCCCTGTTTACCCGCACCACCCGAGTGATGACATTGACCGCATCGGGTAAACGCTATTTAGCCCAAATAACCCCATTGGTTCACCAACTTAACCATGCTGGAGATGTATTTAAGCACCGTCATGATGACGTTCAAGGTAGATTGACCGTTGGTTTACAGCCGTTTGTTGACAAGTTAATCGACCGACACATTGCTCATTTCATCCATACTTATCCGCAAGTACAGTTAGAAATAATGATTGTGCCAGGGCACCATCAAGACATTAAACGCTTAAACTTAGACTGCATGATTAATACCGGAAATGTCAGTAAAGACAATATCAGTAAGCAAAAACTCATGACTTTTGAGCGAAAAATGTATGCCAGCAGAGTGTATTTAGAAAAGTCATCTGTGATTGAAACGATTGATGATTTGCACTATCACTCTTTAATGGGCTATCGCTCTGCCGAAGGTATTTTAGAGCACCAATGGCAGTTTCAGCATGCTCAAATCAGCGCAAATTACAAAGTCATCTGCAGTGATTACAACTCCCTTTACCATTTTTGTTTAGGTGGCGCAGGCATTACTCTACTGCCGAAAATCATTGCGGTTGATGCCGTGGAGAACCAGCAATTAGTCAATGTATTACCTGAACTCAGCGCCGGTTTTACTGACATTAATATTCTGTACCCAAAAGACAATCGCTTGTCTGCCGTCGCAAAAGTGTTTACTGAGCACCTCACTGAAACCGTTAAATTAGCTTAAAGCCATATATCCTAGACCAACCAACAGCCAAAAAAAATGGGTCAGCAATGCTGACCCATTTGGTGTTTTATTCATTTATTTATTTTTTAGCAGTTTGTTTTTTATCGTCTTTTAGCCCAATACTGTCCATCCAGTATTCAAAGTTAACCAGATTACCTGGTAATACAATACGGCTGTCTTTTTTACTTAAGCCATCAAGCTGACGCATATATTGCTCGCCAAGCTGCATGCGCAATGCACTTTGGCCACCTTCAGCTGAAATAACCACGGCTAAACGCTCAATCGACTCAGAGGTGGCTTTTGCCAAGGTTAAAATCTCTTGCGCTTTACCTTCTGCTTCATTAATACGACGCTGCATTTCACCTTCTGAGCGGTTAATGGTTTCAGCCATTATACCTTCAGAGCGATTGATTTTACTTTGCTTGTCACCTTCACTCTTGGCCAATAATGCTCGGCGCTCACGTTCTGCATTCACCTGCATTTCCATGGCATTTTTTACCGTTTCTGGCGGGGTAATATTTTTAATTTCATAACGGTGCACTCTCATGCCCCACATAGAACCAGCTTCATCGAGTACTTCAACGACTTTGGCTGAAATTAAATCACGCTCTTCAAAAGTACGGTCTAAATCTAAGGTACCGATAACCGATCGCGTAGTGGTTTGAGCCAACTGAATCGCGGCATAACGGTAGTCGGTAATACCATAACTGGCTTTAACCGGATCGGTAACCGAAATATAAATTACTCCATCAACTTCAACGTTAACCTCATCACTTGAAAAACATTCTTGTGGTGGTACGTCGATGGTTTCCTCTTTTAAATCGTGAATATAGGCCACTTTATCAATAAATGGGATAAGTGCATGAAAGCCCGCGTCTAAGGTGCTGTGGTACTTACCTAAACGTTCAACAATATAAGCTGACTTAGTCGGTACAAGACGGATTGATTGAAACAACTTAAGCACAAAAATAGCAAAAATTGCGCCCCAAATAATCATGACAGCAAAGTCAGTATCTACTCCATTAATTGACATTAGCGTGCTCCTTTTGCTGATGGACTGCTTACCGCGTGGGTCACTTGTTCCATGCCTTCAAAAAAACCTTCAAGCTTGGCCATTTCAGCCGGAACCACCGAGACTTGAGCCTCAGTTAAAATCTTGCCCACTTGGCCAATAAATTGTTCTTTAAGCAACATATTCATTGCATCATTGCCACCGTTGATGGCTAATGCCTTACAAATCATTTCCATGCCTTCTGCTTTTGCATTGGCCACAATTGAAATTTCTTGTCCGGTACCAATGGCTTCATTAATACGTCGTTGTTTTTGTCCCTCTGATAAATTAATGGCTTCTTGACGCTCACCTTGCGACATATTAATCATCGCGGCTTTTTCAGCGTTGGCCAAAGTGATTTCAGCGCGCTTGCTACGCTCTGCTTCCATTTGTTTTTCAAGAGTATGAATAACATGACGAGAGGGGGTAATATTTTTAATCTCGTAGCGTAAGACTTTAATTCCCCACGGGTCGGAGGCCTTATCGATTTCGCGCACAATCGACTCATTCAAACTGTCACGCTCTGAAAAAGTTTGCGATAAGGTTAACTTACCGATTTCTGAACGCATCGTGGTTTGCGCCAAGTTAACAGCTGCGCGGCGATAGTTTTCAATCCCATAACTGGCAAGCTTACCATCCATCACTTTGAGGTAAACCAGGCCATCAACTTCAAGCTGTGTATTGTCTTTTGATATACAACTTTGTGGTGGTACATCTAATACTTCTTCACGGGTATCATGACGATAAGCCACCCGATCCACAAACGGCACTAAAAAGTGAAACCCGGGCGCTAATACAGTACGAAACTTCCCCAAACGTTCAATCACATGCACTTCGCGCATAGGCACGATGAGCATCAACTTGTATAAAATGAATAAAATAAATAAAAATGCGATGGTTAACACAAACATACTCACTCCTTTATTAAAATGTGGTTTACGCTTCCCTAACCCCTGTAAACCTATATTGAGTCGATAATGGGTTCAACCACAAAACCGATGTTATCGCGGCATATAATTCTCACTTTAGTACCGACTTTAATTTCTGTTCCATCACCCAACGCAACCCAATCTGAACCAAAACAATGGATTCTGCCTGTTTGTTGCCCTGGGCCAATGGCTTCTTTTACGGTGGCGACTTGATTGTATAAATCGACTTCTTCATCGGTATTAGCGACATGGGAATCACCCCCGACCAAACGTTGCGTTACGTGCCTAAAGCTCAGTAACAACACCATTGAAGCCATAAACCAAAGCGTCATGCTTTGCACAAAACCTTCAATGATCCCCAGCGCTAACGCTGAAGCAACAATCACACAGGCTGCGCCAAGTAAAATGACGATGCCTCCCGGAACAATAATTTCCGACAGCATTAATAACAGCCCTAGCACGAGCCAAACCGCAATCGGATTAGAAAGCTCCATAAATCCTCCTCATAAAATGAGCATGCCTTGTATTCACTATATCAGCTGGTTTTTATTAATGCGACATATTATGTCAAATATTCATTACGCATAGTGTAAACGGCTCATCAACATTCAGTAACATAACAGTATCAACCAGTTATCCCAAGGTTTGATGTCACATCATGATAAGCAGAATTTCAAAAAGAGACTTTTCGGCAAACAAAACACTGAAACCTCACGATTTATCATTGTTTTTATTGTGCTCATTATCAATTTTGAATATATTGCGCCCCATTGTGCACAATCTAGAATAATACCCGCTAAATTTAGTTCTCGATTGATGTAAAATTTGCCATACAGATGCATTACAACTGACTTTATAACCGGACTTAAAATGAAAAAAATCTGCTTTTTAGCTGCATTAATTGCCTCACCGACTGTTTTAGCCAATGATGTAATCCAATGGTGGGATGCCAGTGCAACCGTATTACACGGTGATGACTATGACTTGGCACCATCAGACAGACAAACCACCATCACATTAGAAGTTGCCGGCGGTTGGACTTACGGTGATGGGTTTATTTTTCACGATTTTATCAACTTTAATGGCAACAATGGTGGTGACGATAACAGCCATTATGGTGAAATTTCACCGCGTTTTAGTGCCAGTAAAATACTTGGTGAGCCAGTTGAGTTTGGTGCGATTAAGGATATGTCTATTGCCTTAACTTACGAGCACGGTGATGGCCCTGTTGAAAGCATGCTGTACGGTGTCGGTGTCGATTTTGACATGCCATTTTTCAGCTACTTACAACTGAACACTTATCGTCGTGATGCAATCAGCAACGGCAACATCAGCGATGGTTGGCAGTTTACTCCTGTCTTTAGAATCGACATGCCTATCGGCAATGCCAATATTATTATTGACGGCTATATTGATTGGGTATTTATTGCTGACAACAACGGCTACGATGAAAACCTGCACTTTAATCCACAGATTAAATACGATTTAGGCAAAAGCTTATTTGGCGAGCACAAACAAAATAAATTGCTCGTGGGTTTTGAGTACGATTACTGGCAGAGCAAGTACGGTGTTAATGGTGTTGACCAAAATACTTACTCAATTATCGCCCAATATCATTTCTAATTAGCAAAAATGAATCAACAAAAAAGGTGCCGATGCACCTTTTTTTATTGATTTACGATAACACCTGCAAAGGAAATTAAAGTAGTTTTTTCGCTGCTGCAACAACAATAGATACCGCACTAACTTCGGTTTTCTTCATTGTAGCTTCATCAGGAATTTCTTGCTGTGTACGGTTTACAATTACACCCGCAACGCATGCTGCGCGCCAACCTTGAGTTGCACACATAGTGAATAACGTTGCTGATTCCATTTCATAGTTCAGCACGCCCATTGACTGCCACTCTTTCATAGAGCCAACATAACGCTGAGTGATTCGACCTGAAACAGTATCGTAACGCTCCTGACCCGGATAGAAAGTATCAGAAGATGCGGTAATACCAATATGTGGTTCTAAACCTGCGTCACGACATGCTGCAACCATAGCCGTTGTACAAGTAAAATCTGCTGCTGCAGGAAACTCAAGTGGAGCAAAATGTAAGCTAGCACCATCTAAACGGACTGAAGCTTGAGTCACAATCACATCACCAACATTAACATGCGGTTGAATTGCGCCTGTAGTACCAACGCGTAAGAAAGTTGTCACACCCAGCTGTGCTAACTCTTCTACTGCGATAGAGGTTGAAGGACCACCAATACCAGTTGAACACACAACCACTGGCTTACCATCGATGTAAGCTAAGTAACTAGTGTATTCACGATGGCTAGCAAGGAATGTTGCGTTGTCCATTAGCTCCGCAATACGCTTAACACGTTCTGGATCACCAGGAACGATTGCCAAGGTTGCACCATCTAACATTTTTTTGGTTAATCCTAAGTGAAATACATCGGACATTTTGAAAACCCCTTTCATTTTTGAATATTAAATTCTTATATCCCAGACTTTAACCTAGTCTTTAGGAGGATAAGGTTAACTTGATCACATATAAATTCATAATAGTTAATATTGTTTCGTTAAAATATTACCAATATATGACCTATTCCCACCAAATACATGTACTTGAGCATAGTTGAAAGCCGTTAAAAACAACAAATGATTTATCTATTTTAAAAAGCATTAACGTGATTTACATCAAGTTAACGTCAACTTGCTAAAACCGAGAAACAAAAAAGGACGCTAAGCGTCCTTTTTGACTCAAGGTAATCTGATTACAGATAATAGTCTTTTAACGGTGGGAAGCCATTAAAACACACTGCGGAATAAGTGGTGGTATAAGCTCCAGCAGTTAACCAATACATACGATCGCCAATGGCTAAATCGGTTGGTAAACCATAACTGTAATGCTCATACATAATGTCAGCACTATCACAGGTTGGGCCGGCAATAACACACTTATCTAGCTCACCCTTACGTTCAGTATAGATAGGGAACTTAATCGCTTCGTCCATGGTTTCAATTAACCCTGAAAACTTACCGACATCGGTAAATACCCAACGCTCGAGTGCGGTATGTGATTTACGAGAAATCAACACCACCTCAGACACCAATACCCCTGCATTCGAAATTAATGAACGTCCAGGTTCTAAAATGATTTCAGGTAACTCATCACCAAAATCTTCTTCTAAAAAGTGCTTAATCTGCTGTGCGTAAACACCTAGTTCATTGGTTTTATCCATATAGTTGGCAGGGAAACCACCACCTAAGTTGATCATCTTCAGTACAATGCCGTGTTCTTCTTTTAAACGGTCATAAATACTTTTGACTTTACCAATGGCTGAGTCCCACGCACCAATATCACGCTGCTGTGAACCCACATGGAACGAAATACCGTGTGGCTGTAGGCCAAGCTCTTTTGCCAATACCAATAAATCGTAAGCCATTTCATTTTGGCAACCAAACTTACGTGATAAAGGCCAATCTGCCGTATGTGTGCCTTCAGTTAAAATACGCACATACACTTTGGCGCCCGGAGCTTCTTCAGCAATCATACGTAAATCGGCTTCTGAGTCAGAGGCAAACATGCGTACTCCTTGCTCATAAAAAGAGCGTACATCAACGCGCTTTTTAATGGTGTTACCGTAACTGACTCGATCGGTTGATACGCCAATAGAAGTCACCATTTCAAGTTCATAGATTGAGGCGATATCAAAGTTCGAGCCTTTGTCACGCAGCAAAGTCAAAATCTCTTTGGCCGGATTTGCCTTAACCGCATAATAAACGTTTGCGAAAGGAAAATTCTTAACCATGTCATCGTATTGTTTCGCAATGATTTGGGTGTCAATAACTACAAATGGCGTTGGCTTATCTTTAGCAAATGCCTCAATGCGGTCAAACGTGTCCTTGTCATAATAATCTGCAACATCAATCGATTGAAATTGGCTCATTAGGCCAGTGCCTCCTGTTAGTTGGGCAATATATAGTGCGTTTTGGGGTTTGTAAAAACATGCGCAGTAAACGATATTTTCACCCAATACGCAACGAATTTTTATGCACAAATTATAATTTTTTATTCCCAGAAAATATCATTAAAACTCAATGACCTATTTAACCCTTGTGCCAACAGCATGCCGAGTTTAATCACGTGTAAAGTATAGATGCTATTTAATAAAAAGAGCCTAAAACTCGCAATGTGTTGCCATATCACTTTTAGCCGTTTACCCATCACCCACTTTAACGCAGGTGGATCAATGGATTTTGTTTCATTGAAGTTTGATGAGGTAAGAACTTCGTTTGCAGCGATAAAACGGCAACGATCAAGCTCAGTGGTAGGTTATATACTCAATGGAAAAATACTTAAAATAGAATATTTAACCGTTCAAAAAACCGATCGGCTAAATGCATTTGCAACCTCAATCGTTGAAATTAGCATTTAGCAGAACCTGAAGCTTAAATGCTTAAATGCTTAAAATCTCTAAAAATATCATTACTTATGGGATATTAAGCATATTTTTGGCAAAAAGTGCGATTTTTTATGCAAAACAAGCTTAAAGAACTATCATTCTAAAGTTTTATTGCTATAGTAACCTTTGTGAATTTACAAATTAACGTTTGTAAATATTCAACCTTGGGCTCGTTAAGCTAAAACCTAATGAGGTAAATAACTTAGCTACGTTTTTCTGCAATCCAGATAACTTAGGTGAAAAGGATTATGACTCAGGTCGCATATCAAATTAACGATCGTCGTAACACGGAAGTACTAAAACATGATGAACACTGGGATTTAACGACAGCAGATCAAAAACTCGCATTGTATGATTTGCATCGATTTGGATATCGCCTACTGTTTGTTCGCAACATGCTCACCGGGCCTGTGGCCGTGATTAGTCAACAAGACGATATCGCTGCGATTTATGCCGATGGTGAAGTAGACCTTCGCCCAAAAATTACCCTGCGCGAATACCACTAAGCAGTTGCAACAAATAAAAAAACCTACGATTACTTTATCGTAGGTTTTTTTGTGTCTTGCTGTTTGTCATCGTTACGCTTTACGCGTCAGCTTATATACCGCTTCATTTAACCAAGGCACCTGCTTATTAACAAAGCGAGGGTTATCGGCAAGCACATCGGTACACTCGAGTAATTCAACGGTAAAATAGGGGGCTAAATGAGTTTCAACCCAATCTGGGCTGACAGCAAACGGTGGGCCCTTTAAGGTATCTTGTGGGTAGTCTAGAGTAATCAGCAAACCGCTCACATTCGCGGGGATAAGTCTTGCTAAGGCAACCGCATATTGTTGACGCATCGCTTCTGGCCAGGCAATCAATGCGGCGCGATCATAAAAACCACCAATATCAGCGGTTAACGATTCTGGTAATGTAAAAATATCGCCCTGATAAATTCTAACTTCGTCTGCACAAAAAACATTATGCTCTGCGATTTGCTCGACCAGGCAAGGTAAGTCGTTTTCGTTAAAAAACTGTTCAACCGCTAATGGATTTAATTCACAGCCCAATACGCCATGGCGAAGTTCAGCCAAATAACACATGTCTAGCGATTTACCGCACAATGGTACAAACACATTGCTGGTTTCTGTTATTGCCAAACCTGGCCAGTATTTAACAAGAAACGGGTTAACCTGTTGTTGATGAAAACCAATTTGTTGTAATTGCCATTTTTGATGCCAAAAGCTCGGTTCCATGATGCTCTCTTTAGTCTATTAACCAATATTGCAGGCTACTTTAAAGACTAAAAAAAACAGATGCAACTTATGCCTTGCCATCCAAGGTCGATTGCACTTGTCTTAACCAGCGGCAATTTTCACACTGACATTTACGGCGCGACATATGATGAGGGCTCAAATTAGAATCAATAAAATCTACGGCTATCAACAATTGCTGTTTAAGCTCTTCAACAGATTTCATTTCTAATGCGACCATTTCATCATTATGATTAATCCATAGGCACTCTTCACCTTGATGGCAGGTAATGCATTCTTCATCACTGTGGTTAAAAAACACAGCATGAGGGCAATGAGTCACTTCCATCGATTGTAAAATTCGAGAGCGAGGAAAATGAAATAGCGGAATAAGTTGTGCTTTATCAATATTAGGCATAGCAACCTCTGCTAAAAGCGTTAAGTGATCTTATTGTTAATACTACCGAGTGTTGATTGATTTTGATTTGACGTAGGTCAAGGTTTACATATCGTATTTTTTTAGATAGGAAGCACTTGCCGCACGAGGGTTAATCAAGGTTTAATGGAGAGATAATTAAAAAGGGGTTACCTTGCAAACACCAGAGCTACAGCACTTTTACATTAACGAAGAGCAGTCTATTTACTTACTGAGTGCCAATGATGCGCGTAAACATAAAGCGTGGGTTCGCTTGTGTAAGCAACAGCTCAGTAAGCTGGGATATCAGCAAATCGAATTTATTGGTAAAGGGGCTTACGGTTTTGTATTTGCCGGCATTAACGAATACGGTCAGTCTCATGTGTTTAAGTTTTCACGAGTTAACTTACCGCAAAGTGTTCAAGATAGGCTCGAAGAAGAAGCCTATATGCTCAGCCAGGTTAAACACCCAAATGTACCTAGTGCCATCAAGTTTGAGCGTGTCGGCAAGCAAGGTATTCTCGTTATGGAGCGAGCGCACGGTGAAGATTTAGATAAAATCTGCCTGCGTATAGGCGCATTACCGCCGGTGATGGTAGTGAGCATTGCAAGGCAATTAGCCAATATTTTGTATTATTTACGCAAAGGCAAACCGCTGGTACACGGCGATATTAAGCCATCAAATTTAGTGTATGACATCGAAACAGACAAACTGTCGTTAATCGATTGGGGCTCAGCAGTTTTTGCCCAGCGCGATGAACATAACCGTGCGGTAGATGATAATGTCATGTCGTTGTTATCTAGCGACCAACAACACACCAATGCACGCATGGGCGATGTGTATTTTATTGGTGAAGAACAACTCAGTGGCGCATTATCAACCCCAAGGTTTGACGAACAAGGTGCAGCTGCAACCTTATACGCATTGGCGTCTGGACAAATTAGTCGCTTTGGCACAAAGGTTATTCCAGCCACCAGCATTGGTTTACCCATCGAACTAGCCAAAACCTTAGATGCAATGCTGGGCGATGACGAAGCGCGACGCAGACAGGCTGGTGATTACTTTTTAACAAGCCTGCGCCATAGCCATCACATGCATCTACCCATTTTACCAGAACCACCACTAGTTCCCGACATTCCACTGTGGGCACAGCCTCGCTCAAAAACAGTTGAAACGGTCAGTTACAGCTCGCGTAAATCATTTTTAAAGGAACACAATAACCAAGACCCCGTAGCAAAAATGGACGACGTACAATTAGAAAAATATTATCGCAACTTTATGGTGGGCATGGCAGATACCGAAAAAGGCTTTATTGCCGCACTCAGTCGGCTAGCACAATACCCTATCGTGGGCGGGCTGGTGATCCACTGGCAAGAAACCGGGGTGTTTATCGACTCAAACTTGGCCTTTTATGACCCTGATTGCAAAGCCCCATTGACCCTAGCGGTGAATAACATGGTGACTATGGCTCGAGGAATTAAACGCATTGGGGTGTTTAAAGCTTGTTTTTTTAACGCCAAAGACACCTTGCATTTAGAGCGAAAAAGTACCGAACATGAATACATCATCACTGGTGAATTACAGTTACCTTTTGAAGTCGGCGATGTGCCAACCTTAGAGGATAAATCTAGGCTTCATTCATACTTTGAAGACGGCAAAGATCCTGAAGAAAACCTCGAATTACCGCCTGAAATTATGACCGAACTTGGCTGGTTAAACCAAATACATCACACCGGGTGTATCATTTTTGAAGCACTGCCTAACCATTTAAAAATCCACAGCTATTTACGCTTACTTAACCCTCGTAAACAAGCAGCATTTAGGGCGTGTCTTGACCGTATTATTTCCCATGCCAATAAAATCCAGGGTCATGGTATTTCTGGCTTTATGAAGCTACCATACCGAAACACCCGCCAATTTAGCCATTTAGATCGTAAAGCCGATCGCTTTTATCCTAAAAACCCCAAAGCCTTTGATCGACACGAGCCATCGCAATCATAAAAAACGCGATCATAACGATCGCGTTTTATCTCTATCTTTAAGTTAAGACTATCGCTACAGACTAAATCGGCGACCCCGGAGGCATGGCCACAGGCTTGCTAATCAAGGTAAACTCTGGCTGCTCTAAACCTTTCATAATGCCTTTATATAACCAGTCATAATGGGCCGATTGATAATCACTACCACGGTTACTGCGGCGTTTTAACTGTTTAACAATATAGTCAAAGCGTGCGGCTAACTGAGCCTTTACTTCAGGGGTCGTTTTTACATCACGATAGGCTGCTAACATGGCATCGACCACCACAGTATTGACGCGCATTTGGACGACAAGCTCAGAGCCGTTAGGTAAATCTTGATATAAACTGGCCGCGGCAAGCTTATCAATCAGTTTAACTACCGACAGTTGAGAACTGTCTTCCATGTAAGCCTGATTAACACGATTTAAACGTTCAGGCGTTAATATCACCCTGACAATATGGCGGCTTAACATTTCAGCCATGGTGGCCGGATCGCTAATCACACCAAGGTTTGAGCCAAAGCTTTCGCGCGTTTTGCGGTAGTTACCCGCTTTAGGCACTAGAGCTTGCACCACATTGGTGGGGATAACGAGGCTTCGGCTTTGCAAACTGCTAAGCAGTGTATCTAAAGCGGCAAGTTGCATTTTGGGAGGAAGATAACTCCAGCGTACACCAGAGCCCACTTGTTGATAGCTATAATCAGCACCGCCAATCCATTTTGCGGCGGCTTCTATCTGATAACGGGTCAGTAAATAAATAGGTACAAATACATCTGCCAGTTCGCCTTTAGGATCGGTGGCCAATAACGCATCTGAATTAAACTCAGCAATGGCTTTAAGACGCACGGTTTCTAGGCGCTGTAACTCAGCAACGGCATCGTTACCTCTATCCCATAAGCTCGCATATGCGTGGCTTGCACTCGCTTGACGAGAGTCCGCCTCGCCAATATACCGAAAACCACCCTCTAATGTGGACGCTAATAAACTGTCCGTTTGAGTAGGCGAGCCATAACCATAGGCAATGGTGTATTTGTCCCATTCGCCAATACCTTCACGGTAAGGCTGGCTAATATCAATCTGGTCACGTTCAATGCTGGCGTATGGATGAGGGTAATCCATTACAGAAGCATCGTTATTAGTTGATGCGGCAAAGTTATGAGCTAACCCAAGCGTGTGACCAATCTCATGCGCTGCTAGCTGTCTAATGCGTGCCAGCGATAATGCCATTGCGGCCTCACTGGCGGCTTGACGGTCGGGCCAACCTGCGGTTAATCCGCGGGCGATGAGATGATCTTGGCGTACTCGTAAACTGCCTAGCGTCACATTGCCTTTAATGATTTCTCCGGTGCGCGGATCGGTCACCGCTGCACCATATGACCAACCGCGCGTTGCACGGTGCACCCATTGGATCATGTTATAACGCACATCTTGTGGATCTGCGCCTTCAGGCAATAGTTCCACTTTAAAACCATCAATAAAACCTGCTGCAGTGAATGCATCTTGCCACCAACGCGCTCCCGCTAATAGAGCACCACGGATAGGCTCTGGTGCGCCTGGGTCAACATAGTACACAATCGGTTCAACAACCTGACTTGGAGTATCACCTGGGGTGACTTTTTGTAAACGGTGTTTAAGTAAGTGGCGTTTTACGTGTGGCTGGTCAACGGCGGCAGAATAATCGATATATTGATCCGACAGATAACCACTCATTGGGTGATAGCTTCGCGGTTCAAAACCTTCATCAGGAAGTTGCACAAATGAATAACGCAAACGTACAGATAAAAACTTTGCATCGGGAGTCACTTCGGTAACCTGTTTGCCTGCCTTGCTGGTGTTGAAAGTTAAATTAACGTCAACATCGGCATTGCGCTCAAACGATTTAATCCCTTCAGGCAAAATAACTGAACGCTCTGGGTCTAAGCGATATTGGCCTTGTTTTCGTGCTTCAAGTACGTCGGCAACACCGTGTAAATCATTAATCACTAGGTCATTAATAGCCACGATGGCTTTTTTGCCTTCAACTAATTTACCTCGCCACAAAATGGACTCAGCAAAGGCTTGAGTAACGGCTTGTTGTTCAGCAACATTATCGCTTGAGGCACGATAATCGGTATTAAGCTGCTTGAGGATTAAATAAGGCCCATGTTGCTCAAACTGCACCATGCGTGTCAGCCCTAATTGGCCTCGGTCTAACCCAATATCATTAGAACCCACACCATGGGGTAAGCTGGTAAGCATTAAAAAAGGCTGATTGAGTTTGTTGGCCTCAAGATACAACTGACCCGCTTTGGCATCATAAAACAGGTTAATAAAACCTTCGGAAGTTTGTGCCTGTTTGATAATTTTTTGCGCTGGATCGCTAGCGGCAACCGCAGCGTCTGAAAGGAATGTTGCTGGCGCGATGGCCAGCAAAAGTGCCAATGGAATACTGCGGCGGATCATAAATTTTCTCCCTGTCGTGTTTATCCTGCTTTTATTAATTGAGTTTCTGCTAATCGTTTTTATGATTATTTTTATAGGTTATCCAATGCGATAACGTTTCAAATAGCTCAGTTAATACTATGGGTTTAGTAATGTGTGCATTCATACCTGCACCAAGGCTTTTTTCGCGGTCACCCGACATGGCATGGGCAGTCATCGCGATAATAGGCATTTGCTCTTTGGTATATCGCTTGCGCAGCTCTATTGAGGCGGTTAACCCATCCATCACGGGCATTTGAATATCCATCAATACCGCATCAAACGGCTGAGAATCTATCACATCAAGCGCAACCTGGCCGTTATCGGCAATGACCACTTCATAACCTGCGCTTTTAAGCAGTTCAGAGGCCACTTGCTGGTTAATAAAGTTATCTTCGACTAATAAAATTAATCCAGAGTCTTTACTAGGCTCGTCTGCTTTAGCCACTGGCATAGCATTGAGCTTCGGCTCTTTAGCAAAAGCACTGATAATTTCGTCAAATAAATCAGAGGCTTTAAATGGCTTTTGTAACACAGCATACACAGTATCTTTAGCCAGTTCAGCATCCAAAGGCTCAGCAGCATACGCCGTCATCAAAATAATAACCGGGCGCTTGGCTATCTCGCCTTTACTCACCATATCATCTAATGCGCTAATCACATCGCTGCCATTCATTTCTGGCATTATCCAGTCAAGCAGTAGCAAATCAATAGGCTTTTTACGCAAAATATCTAAGGCTTTTTGGCCGTTATCTGCAGTATCAACGCCAAAGCTGAAGTCTTTCATTAAGGTAGAATACATTTGCAATGCACTTGGATTGTCATCCACCACCAAGGTCATGAGATTATTTAACTGCTCTGGCACCACTAACGGCTCAATAACCTGCTCTTCTGCGATTTCAAAACTGATGGTAAAACTAAACGTACTGCCGACATTATTTTCAGACTCAACTTGCATGGTGCCGCCCATTATTGACACCAAATGCTTACTGATTGATAACCCTAATCCTGTGCCGCCATATTTGCGAGTGGTGGAACCGTCGGCTTGTGAGAATGCATCAAATAACACGGCTTGCTGATCTTTATTGATCCCAATACCAGTATCACGCACCCAAAACTTCATGGTGATCCGATCATCACGCTCACCCACATCTTCACAACCGAGTTCAACCTCACCGGCTTGGGTAAACTTAACAGCATTGGACAATAAGTTAACTAATACCTGACCTAAACGCAGTGGGTCGCCATTTAAAATAAGCCCTGCGGTAACAGGGGCATAAAGTAATAATTCGACCCCCTTCTCTTGAGCTTTTATCGCATTGATATCAATAACATGGTCTAGTACTTCATCTAATGGGAACGCGACACGTTCTAATTCTAATTTACCGGCTTCAATCTTAGAGAAGTCTAAAATGTCGTTAATAATCCGCAGTAATGATTGCGCCGAGAATCCGGCTTTATTGAGATAATCTTGTTGTTGGGGGGTCAAATTTGTACGCTGCGCTAATTGCACCATACCAATAATGGCATTCATTGGCGTGCGAATTTCATGACTCATATTTGCCAAGAACTCACTCTTATACATATTGGCTAATTCAGCATCTTGCTTGGCTTCTAACAGGGCAACTTCATTACTCTTTTGTTTGGTAATATCTTTGTGAGTACCCAACATACGCTTACTGCGGCCACTATCGGTAAACTCAACCGCGCGTCCACGTGACAACACCCAATAATATTGCTTATTTTTACCCAGCATTCTGAATTCAATTTCATATGTGCCTTTTGGGTTTTCCACATAGTTATTACGGTATTGTTGTACTCGCTCACGATCGTCGGGATGACAAAGCTGATCAATCGAAGCTAATAATGGCGGAAACTCATGTGCTTGGTAGCCAAGCATCGAGTAAAACGCTGGGTTACAAATAATTTGTTCTGAATCGATATACCAATCCCACAATCCATCTTCTACCGCGTCCATCGCCAAATGATAGCGTTGCTCTGACATACGCAGTTGCTCTGCGGCATCATATTCTTTGGTAATGTCACGCCATACCGAAATTAACCCGAGCAAATCGCCGCGGCGGTTGTAAAACGGTAATTTAAAGGTGTCAAGTAATACTGGTTTTCCTTCAATATTAACTCGCTCTTGATAGCGCAATGAGTGTTGCTGCGCGAGCACTTTTTTGTCTTCTTCACGAATACGCTCACCCTGTTCTGGGCTCACGACTTCAGATGAGGTTAAGCCAATAATTTCGTTTTCGCTGTAACCTAGCATACGCTCTGCTGATTTATTACAGCCTAAGTATTTGCCTTCTTTGTCTTTAAACACAATGGCTTCTGGGATCGAGTCAATGAGCGATCGCAGTAAAGCATATTCACGTTCACGCCGCTCGGTGGTTTCGCGTAAACGTTGAGTACGCCTGGCTACTAAGTTATCTAAGCGTTTATTCTGCTCAGCTAAGTGATGCGTATATTGACGGTTTTCTTCAAAAATACGACTTACCAGTGCAAACCAAGGCTCCCAACCTTGAGTGATTTTTTCTGGCGGGCGAATGGGCTCTTGCGAACAGGCTTCAAGGTGAGTTAATAAGCGCGATGCTGGGCTCACAAACGCACGGCGAGTTTGCCAATGCACAATGGTTACTAGCAACGACAATGCTAATACCACCAGTAAAAAGCTCAGTTGTAACTTGTCCCATGAGTCTTTAAACAAGTCGTCTTCATCTTGTAAATACAGCAAGCGCCATGGCGCATTATGTAAGGCGACAGAGTGAATGTAGTAACCATTACGAATGATCCCTTCATGGGCATCAAACAGTTCAGATTCTGATAAGGAGTGCAGCGCCGCCGGAATACGTTGGCTGATGTGGAACACCTTGTTCATTTCATTAGAATCAAAATCACTGTGCGACAAAATATTGTTCTGTTGATCAAGCAAAATAACCGTACCAGGCATTTTAAAATAGGTGCGAATTTGCTTGTCTAATGACGACAAGGTCATGTCGAGGTTAATTGAACCTAAAAAATCATCCTGTAAATATACCGGTAAGCCTAAGGTGGTAATTAACCCTTGATGGGCCGAGTCGATATAGGCTTCGCTCCAAAACACGCTGCGTTGTGGGTTCATCGAAGGTGTAGAAAGCTGGAATTGTTTTTTGTTAAGAAGTTCCTCCCTAAAGCGCAGATCGTTATTTTCCCAAGGGTAAAATGACATCATTCGCCGTTTTGAAATATAGTAAATTGACGAGGCTTTTGGGGCGGCTTCTTTCGCTACAGGGAACGATAAAGACAATTCAAACAACATTTCAAGTTCTTGATAAAAGCTTTCAGAGCGCTCATTAAGCGACCCTGCACCGGTAATTCGGCCCATATTGGTAAAAGGCACATCACTTTTGCCGTAATTGGGCTCTAGGGTAAAATATTGACCATCCTCGTTAAATTTCTCATATTCTGGCAGCCTGTCTTTTCGTACAAACTCACCTAGGCGAAGGTGGTCAACCGCGACATCTCGCAAACTCTTAACCGCCCGAATACTCGACTCAAGTAATAAATCAATTTGCAACACATGCCGAGCAACTTGTTCTTCTCGTTGATAAATTTGTTGTTCTTTTTGGCGTTCAAACATCATGCCGGCCGACAACAAGGCCATAACAATCACCCCAATATAAGTGTAAAACACCGCTTGGTTATAATTGCGTTGAATAGGGGATTTTAGCTGTAAATCTGGCTCAGTCGGTTTCATTAACAACCCTTGATACAGCGGAAAATAACGCGCTGTCGAACGAATAGCACCAAAAAATAGGCAATAAAAAAACGAATGATTATGATATCAGGAAGACAAGCTCAAGCACATGTAATAATGATCTATTAATGACTTGTCCAACCTCAAAAACAACACTGTAATCATAGAATAAAATACAGATATTAAAAAATAAGGTTACCTAGACAACCTTATTTGTTTGTCGCTAAATGAATACACCACGACACAGCAGACTACAAATGCTCTTCCGCAAACTCCGCTAAGCGCGAACGAACCACGCCATTTAAGTAAATATTAGCACTGCCCTCAAAGTCTTTAAACCGCTCTACCATATAAGTTAATCCCGAGGTCACAGCGGTTAAATAGGTTGAGTCAATTTGCGCTAAGTTGCCGCTACAAATCAGCTTAGTTCCCTCACCCATTCGGGTAATCATGGTTTTAATTTGTGAGGCAGTCAGATTTTGACACTCATCTAAAATCACCACAGAATTTTGAATTGAACGCCCGCGCATAAAGTTTATCGACTTAAACTGAATATTGGCTTTTTCCATAATATAATTAACGCTGCCAGTGGGATTAACATCATTTTTATGCAGCACCTCAAGCGTGTCAGTAATCGCCGCTAACCAAGGTGCCATTTTTTCCTCTTCGGTACCCGGCAAAAAACCAATGGACTCGGCAATTTCTGGGGTATTGCGTGTCACAATCACCTTGTCATACATTTTGCGCTCAACCACTAATTCTAATGCGGCCGCCATGGCAAGTAAGGTTTTACCGCATCCCGCAGGCCCTGTAAGAATAATCAACTCAATGTCAGGATCAAGCAGTGCATCAAGCGCCATACCTTGATAAACGTTTTTAGGCTTTACCCCCCATGCTTCATGATGCAATAAACGATCGCGTCCGCGGTCAATAATCTCCAGATGTTTATCGGTTTTATTCGCAACTCGACCACAAAAATCTGAACTTTCATCAATAAGATATTGATTAAGGTAATAATGTTCATTAACTAAATGCTCAAGCGGCACCTGATGCACAGTGTGCCTCCCTTTACGATCTGTCGACACGTTGTCGACATTTTGCCAAAAGTCATCCGCAAACTGATAAAAGCCTTTGGCTAAAAAGCGAATATCGTCAATAAGTTGGTCAGTGCGATAATCTTCAACACGCTCAATACCGGCTCCTTTAGCCTTTAAGCGCATATTGATGTCTTTAGTGACAAGGACGACAGTTCGAGGTGAATGAATTTTTTGTAAATGCAGTGCGGTATTGATGATGCGGTTATCGTTATTGTCACCGGGAAGTGAGCCGATAATAAATTCAATTTGATGGTCAGGAAATATGGATAAATGGCCAGAGACTTCAGTGTGTTCTTCGCGGGTGGGGAGTGCAACGCCTTTTAAAATTTGCTCCGGTGTTGTCGGGCCGCCAAGAATATCCTCTAATGCTCGTATGGCGACTCGAGCATCGCGACTCACATCGCGCTTTCGGTCCTTAATACTGTCAAGTTCCTCTAACACAGTCATCGGGATAATTACGTCATGTTCTTTAAACGAATATATCGCTAAAGGTTCATGCAGTAACACGTTGGTATCCAGTACAAACAACTTTTTGTCGTTTAGTTCCATGGCGCCTCCAGTGTGCTCTCAATCAATTGATTTCAATGTATCGACTTAAACGCTTAACATAAAAGGATAATTTACTTCATTATTGAAAACAGGCAGCCATCTTTAGCATCCGACTCGCCTAAATCACTATGACATTGGCCACCCAATAACTCAATAAAATATTCACGCCCTTTACTCGTAAAAGGTCAGCAGCCCCTCCACACTATGACGTCAATATGACACTGAAATGTCAACTTGCACTAAAAACAACCAACTGGTAGATAAATCAATGCTAAAATTTCAATCTGGATGGGATTGGTTTAACATACGCCCCCTTTTTGTTTCCCCCGCTTCAAATAGAGAATTAAAGATGCCTTTTGCTTTAGGTCAACGCTGGATTAGTGATACCGAGTCGGAGCTCGGATTAGGAACCGTCGTTCAAATTGAAGGCCGCATGGTTACGCTGCTGTTCCCTGCCACTGGAGAAAACCGGATGTTTTCTCGTAGTGAAGCTCCCTTAACTCGGGTTATTTTTAACCCCGGTGACACCGTAGAAAGCGGTGAAGGCTGGAGTATCACCATCAATGAGGTTGAAGAAAAAAGCCAATTGGTGATTTATCACGGGATTCACAGTGAAACCCAAGAAATCGTCAGCCTACGCGAAACAATGCTGAGCCATAATATTCGTTTTAATAAGCCACAAGATCGTTTATTTGCAGGGCAAATCGATCGCTTAGAGCGTTTTGGTGTGCGTTACCAATGTCAGTTATTGCGTCATAAACTTGCCACTTCAGATTTACTGGGCCAGCAAGGACCACGTGTTGGCCTTATTGCCCACCAGCAGTGGATTGCCCACGAAGTCGGTCGTCGTTATGCGCCGCGTGTATTACTGGCCGATGAAGTCGGTTTAGGTAAAACCATTGAAGCTGGCCTGATTATTCATCAGCAGTTACTCACCGGTCGCGCTGAACGTATTTTAGTTATCGTGCCAGACACTCTGCGCCATCAGTGGTTAGTTGAAATGCTGCGCCGCTTTAACCTGCGCTTTTCAGTATTTGACGAAGACCGCTGTGTTGAAGCCTATGCCGACAATGACAACCCATTTTATACCGAACAGTTAATCATTTGCTCACTTGACCTACTGCGTAAGAAAAAGCGCCTAGAGCAAGCTTTAGACGCTGACTGGGACTTAATGGTTGTCGACGAAGCACATCATTTAGAATGGTCTGAAGACGCGCCAAGCCGTGCCTATCAAATCGTAGAAGCATTAAGTGAAGTGGTGCCAGGCGTATTGTTATTAACCGCAACGCCAGATCAGCTCGGCCATCAAAGCCACTTTGCGCGTTTGCGCCTGCTCGATCCGGATCGTTTTTATGATTACGACGCATTTTTAGCAGAAGAATCGAGCTATAAAGACGTGGCCGAAGCAGCTGAAGCATTAAGTAAAGACGCTAAGTTGCCCGACAGTGCGATTAACAGCTTAACCGAATTACTCAGCGAAAAAGACATTGAACCAAGCATTCGCTTAATTCAGGCAAAAGACGTTGATAGCGAGCTACAACAAGCCGCGCGCCAAGACTTATTACAAGAATTATTAGACCGTCACGGTACAGGCCGCGTGCTTTACCGTAACAGCCGCGCTTCGGTAAAGGGTTTCCCTACGCGTTTCTTTAATGCTTATCCGCAAAAGATGCCCGAGCAATATGTTACCGCAGAGCGGGTCAATGCCATGATGGGCAGCGCCAAAACTGCCCAGGCTAAAGCAGTACAGGCATTAAGCCCAGAAAAGCTTTATCAAGCCTTTGAAAACGACAGCGCCAGTTGGTGGAAATTTGATCCTCGCGTGGATTGGCTAATCGATTTCTTAAAAAATCATCGCAGCAAAAAAGTGCTGATTATTGCCAGCCAAGCTGAAACGGCATTAAGCCTTGAAGAAGCCTTACGCACCCGCGAAGGGATCCAGGCCACCGTATTCCACGAAGGTATGTCAATCATAGAGCGCGACAAAGCCGGTGCTTACTTTGCCCAAGAAGAAGGCGGTGCCCAGGCATTAATTTGTTCTGAAATCGGCTCTGAAGGACGTAACTTCCAGTTTGCGAGCCACCTTGTGTTGTTCGACTTGCCACTCAACCCTGACTTGCTTGAGCAACGTATTGGCCGTTTAGACCGTATCGGCCAGATTAATGACATTCAAATACATTTGCCGTACTTGAGTGACACAGCACAAGAGCGTTTAATGCGTTGGTATCACGAAGGTCTTAATGCATTTGAGTTAACTTGCCCAAGTGGTCATGTGCTATTTGGTGAGTTTGCCGACGAACTCATTGACGTACTTAGCAACGATGACGAAGATGCCATGGTGCAATTACTTAACCATACTCAGCATCGCTATAAAGAACTCAAGCATGCCATGGAGCAAGGCCGCGATAAGCTGCTAGAAATCAACTCACATGGTGGCGAGCGTGCTAATGCGTTAATTCAACGTTTGTCAGACAGCGACAACGACACCCACTTAATTGGTTCGGTTATTCGCTTATGGGATATTATTGGTGTTGATCAAGAAGATCGCGGTGAAAACTCGATTATTTTACGCCCAAGCGAGCACATGATGTTCCCGACATATCCTGGTTTATATGAAGACGGTGTAACAGTGACGTTTGACCGTAACACCGCCTTGTCGCGTGATGATATTGCGTTTATTTCGCAAGAACATCCGTTAGTGCAAACCGGCTTAGATTTAATCACAGGTTCAGAAACTGGTACCACTAGCGTCGCCATTCTTAAAAACAAAGCGCTACCAGCAGGCACATTGTTTTTAGAATTGATTTACATGGCAGATGCATCAGCCCCTAAATCTACTCAGCTTTACCGTTATTTACCGCCTACGCCTATCCGTATATTGCTAGACAAAAATGGCTTAAACATGTCCGATAAAGTCGACTATGCTAGCTTTGATAAGCAACTTAGCGCGGTTAACCGACACATTGCCAGTAAGTTGGTTAATGCATCACAGCCTATTTTGCACCCGTTATTTGCTAAAGGTGAAGAACACGCCAAGCAAGCGCTTAACGATTTAGTCTCGGATGCAAGGGCTAAAATGATCCAGCAATTGACCGGTGAGCTTGAACGACTTGAAGCCCTAAAAGCCGTTAACCCGAACATTCGCGAGGATGAGCTAGACTATATTCGCAATCAAATGGTCGAGTTAACTGACTACATGGACAATAGCCAGTTACAGCTTGATGCCATCCGTATGGTGTTAGTGAGCCATGTGTAACCCCTATTGCAATAGGGAATACATTTAGTACTTTGATAATGCCCTGTTTTCAGGGCATTATTGTTTTTATTTCACAGTGAGGTTTTAGTGCGCACAATACAATTTTGCCAATTAATGCTTATCGCAATCGGGTTGTGGGTTGTTGCCCCTGCGGTAACGGCGCAGCAAAAGTATGCCCACTTAAACGCCAATGAAATTAAATTTGTCACTATCGACGGTAAAAAAACCGAAATATTAGTCCGTTCGTGGGAGAGCAAAAAGCAATTTGGCTCAATGGTTATTATTGGTCCGTCAGATACCGATGCCGATGCCAACGGCTTGGTCAATTACTTGCGCACCCACATCAACACTCGCGGCTGGGCAAGTATTACTCTGACCCCAGCAAAAGGACTTTATCGCCCTAATTATGCCACCAAACCTGAAGATATAAGTAAAGCCGGAGAGGAGCAAATGACTCTAGGCACCAACAAAAGCACCCCAAAATACACGTCAGAACAATTACTCGAGCTGCGTAATTTTCAACAAGCGGCTCTCAGCGAGACCATTAATCAGCTTGGCTCAACATTAGGTTTATTTCCCGGTGCCAATATTTTAATTGCCATTGATGACAGTGCTGGCATGGTGACTAATTTGCTGTATGACAAAAAGATCCCTAATCCAGATGTGTTTGTGGTGGTTAATCCATATCGTGAATTCGAATATTTGATTGACCCCCAGAGTCAGCGAAAATCAATTGCAGAACAATTAGTGACCATGTCATTACCTATTCTAGATATTCAATCAGACGACGCACATCCGATTTCAATTATGGAAGCGCCCACTCGGCTCAACTATAATCAAGTCAAACCGCCACGTTATTACCGTCAATATCAAATGAGCTTAGATTTTAGCAACCAAAGCGGCTGGGAAGAGGCCCTTAATCAAATTGAAGGCTTTTCAAGAAGCGCTATCGGCCGCTAACTCGGGCTTAAAAAACCTATGCCATCACGGCCAAAGCGTTACCACCAAGACTGTCTTGATTGATAGTTTTTGTCTGGCTTTTTAGTTTGCCTTATCGCAGCAATAACGCGATTTTTACCCATTAATAAGCGAATTTGGCTCAAAGACTCTCGCGCTAATAAGCTCCTCACAGTGCCAGTCCAACTTTGGTTTATACTGCGCTTAATGGCAGCATTAGCATCTGGAGATGTCTGCATTATTTTTTGCGCTAAAACGAGTGCGGTTTCATATGGCGCATCGTTGATTTCACTAATAAGTCCAAGCTCAAGCGCTTGTGGCGCGGTCAAAATATCTGCGCTGTAAGTGAGCATTAAGGCTTTGTCTTTGGCTATGATTTGGCGCAATGCAACTAGCCCAGCCATGTCTGGCACCAGGCCCCACTTTGCCTCCATAATCGACAACTTACATTCAGGGCTGGCAATACGAATATCTGCACCTAAGGCTATTTGGGTACCACCGCCATAACAACAGCCCTGTAAAACGGCAATCACGGGGATGGGTAAACGCTGCCAACCAACAGACACTCGCTGGGCTAAATTGGCATTACCAGGTAACCATTTAAATAACAATTTAGCGGCTTTACTTGGCGAACTCGCCACACTCTTAACATCGAGTCCAGAACAGAAATTACCTTCAGCACCCGACAAAATAACGGCATTGACGCGTTTATCTTTTGCCAATTGTTTAATGACCTTATCTATCGCTTTAAACATCTCGTAACTGAGTGCATTAATTTTACTGGGGCGGTTTAAGAAGACATGGGCAATGCCTTGCTCAATATTAAGTGTGACTAAATCCGTTTCCATAAATAGTTTCCGTTTATCTGGTCTGTCCAGTTTTTAGGTTACCATATAAGACATTGCGCCTAGTAGGAATAATATTTATTGTCAAAATAGTTACATTGGTCAAATTATTGCCACAGTTTTACAGTGAAATGATATTGTTTGGGCAGAAATGATTTAGAATGAATTTCGGTGCAAGCTGTTGTTGCGGTTGTTAATCAGCTTTTTGATAAACCAAAATGAGAGCAAAAACACATTTTATGTTACAGAATTGTTTTTAATTATCCTTGGTCGCTATTTTTGTTAACAATTGCGTATAATAAACAATTAAACACAAAGTACTGTAAAACAGTCTTATAATAAAGATACGTCTCGTGTCGCTCACCGTTGATTTAATGAGTGTTTCCAAAAGACGAATTAAGGAACCCTTGGCACAATGACCATACCGATATTGATATGTGATGATTCAGCATTAGCCAGAAAACAAATGGCACGTACCCTTCCCAAAGATTGGGATGTAGAAATTAGCTACGCTGCAAATGGTGCCGAAGGCCTCGACGTTATCCGTGCGGGCAAAGGTGAAATCGTCTTTCTCGACCTTAACATGCCCGTCATGGACGGTTATGAAGTGCTCCAAGCGGTTCAACAACAAGATTTACCCGCATTAATTATTGTGGTCTCGGGCGACATTCAGATTAAAGCCCATGAACGAGTCAAAGCCTTAGGTGCACTCGACTTTATTCAAAAGCCCGTCAGTGCTGATGCCATCAGTAATATTTTACAAGAGTACGGCATCCTCACCCTGACTCAAGGCCAGCAAACCGAAGACACCCCAATGGTAAAAGTCGATATGCGCGATGCATGTCAAGAAATTGCCAACGTTGCCATGGGGCGTGCAGCAGACTTACTCGCCAAACTTCTTGATGTGTTTGTGTTACTCCCCATTCCTAATGTCAACGTGTTAGAAGTCAGTGAACTCACCATGGCATTAAAAGCCACCGAGCGCAGCTCTACAGTCTCAGGCTTATGCCAGGGCTTTATTGGCGCGGGCATTGCTGGGGAAGCATTATTACTGTTCCATGATTCGAGTTTCGAAGACATGGCCAAGCTAATGGGGTTAGAAAACCCAGATGACATTAATACCGAAATTGAAGTCATGATGGACACGGGTAACGTGCTGATTGGCGCCTTTTTAAATGGCATCTCAGAACAGCTTGATATGAAGTTCAGTCAGGCGCATCCCGTGGTACTTGGTAGGCATTGCAGTGTCAATGAACTGATCCACGACAATTCAGAAAAATGGCAGCGCACACTGGCAATGGAAATTAACTACCGCATTGAAGATTACAACATTCAATGCGACTTGTTACTGCTGTTTACTGAAGACTCAATCCCTACGCTTAACTACAAGCTTGGCTACCTACTCGACTAACGCCGGATAATAATTATGTCTAATGACCAAAGTGCGATGAATGAACTTCACTGGCTAATTGATATGGTACAAACCATTGAAGTGGGCCTAGTAGTGCTTGATCGCGATTATAATATTCAGCTGTGGAACGGGTTTATGGAAAACCACAGTGGCGTGTCGCCTAACTCTATTAAAGGTGGCAACCTGTTCGAAAAGTTTCCTGATTTACCTGGCGACTGGCTTAAACAAAAAATGGAATCGGTATTTTTATTAAAAAACCGTACATTTATCAGCTGGGAACAACGGCCATACGTGTTTAAGTTTAAAAACTATCGTCCGGTGACGGGTCGTGCTGATTTTATGTTTCAAAACGTCACGCTATTGCCGTTGGCATCGTTAACCGGTGAAATTACCCATATCAGTATTATTGTTTATGACGTAACAGACATTGCAGTCAATAAGCTGCAATTAAAGTCTGCCAATGAGCAATTAGAAGAGCTGAGCCAAACAGACGGTTTAACCCAACTGCACAACCGCCGTTACTGGCAAATTTGCATGGAAAAAGAGTTTGAACGTCATTCGCGCTATGGCGACACTTCAACCTTGGTAATGATTGATATTGATCACTTTAAGCAGGTCAACGACAAATATGGCCACCCTGCTGGCGACAAAGTCATTCAGCACATTGCTTATTTGTTAAAACAGTCGCTACGTGAAACCGATTGCGCCGGGCGCTATGGTGGTGAAGAGTTTGCCGTAGTGCTCTCTAAAACCACAGCAGAAGAAGCCTTGCACTTTACTGAACGGTTAAGAAAACGCATTGAAGAGTCAGAAATTGCTTTTGAAAACCGCCTAATCAAAGTCACGGTGAGCTTAGGCATTAACGATTTAAGTGAACAGCTCGACAACAGTTCAAACTGGTTATCGGGAGCCGATAAAGCACTCTATATCGCCAAACAACAAGGGCGTAATAAGAGCATCGTATTCAAATAGCTTTAAATTGTAGCGGCACAAAAAACGCTCATCAATGATGAGCGTTTTTTATATCAGTACGTTAACGGTATCGATTAATGAAACGAATCTGCGTTCTCTTCATCATCTTCTTCGTCATCCATATCAACATCGTCACCAACAAAGTAAGTGCCCCATCCGTCATAATCCACTTTTTGCTTCACGGCGAGCTGTATCAACTGTTCGCAGGCTTTATCAAGCAATGGCGCTTCCAGTTTATGATAAGCAATCGCATCAAAACAGAAAATAACTGAACCATCTTCAAGTTCCATTTCTTCAGCATCGTTAACTTCAAAGCCAAGCTTAAATGCATCAACAGCGGCTTTTTCTAAACGATCAAAATTGGTCGCAGAAAAATGATGTTCAATTGTATATTCCGCATCAGGCTCTGAACCATCAGCAAGTAAGGCATCAACAATTTCGCGGTTTTCAGCAAATTGCTCTTTTAACTGACGCTCGACAGACATGGATTACTCCGTTAATAAACACAAAAATTTTAGCCAATTATACTCAAACTCAAATAAGTTGCGAACTTATCACTCAGGTTTAGTCGTTACTTTTTGATTTAACGCTAATGCTTCCTGGTTTATCTCAGCCAACTTGGTCGACATGGCTTGATGCACTTTCGCACTAAACGCTTTTACATCACTTTTAGTCAAACCTTCTGTCGGTATTGGCTCCATCATTTCAACAATCACCACGCCGTTATTCCAGCGATTTAAATTAATGTGATTTTGACAAGACGCCAAGACGGGTACTACAGGCACCTGTGCACTAATGGCTGTGTGAAACGCTCCCACTTTAAAAGGTAATAAACCACGCCCACGCGAGCGAGTTCCCTCAGGGAAAATCCATACAGACAACAGCTTGGTTTTCATTTTTTCAACGGTTTTGGCCATAGTATCAAACGCACTATGACGGTTTTTGCGGTCAATCAGAATATTACCCGACAACCAATAAATTTGGCCAAACAATGGCATCCACGCCAAACTTTTTTTACCTAAACTCACCGTACCCTTTGGTACGGCAGAAGTATGGGTAAATAAATCAAAGTTATTTTGGTGGTTAGCTAAATAAATACACGGCTGTTGTTTGTCACTCACTGGATTGGTTCGGGTGATCACTTTAATACCAAGCACAGGGGCAACAGATGAAAAAATCTTGGCTATGACATGTACGTTGTCGCGATGCATTGGTCTAATAAGACAAAAAACAATTGCAAATACAAAGGCTAAAAACAATAACACGGCGAGGATAATTGAACGAACGATAAGCAGCACAGCATACTCCTGCAAAATAATTGGCGACAGTATAACCATGCAGGTCTAGGGACTCAATTATTTTGTTTACATATGTACGCTGAAATACTCTGCCCTGCAATACAGGGCAGAATAACGCGTTTTATGTGACAGCCATACAACAGTCCCTAAACGCAACACTGTTAGGGCCCATGGTTGATGTCATAGCAAAGCGGATAGCTAAGCAGCGGTCGAACGAAGTTTCATTAACTGTCTGAACACGAGCGCGCTGATCGCTAACGTCGCGACAATCGCAGCGCCACTGGGCAAATCGTAAGTTGCAGACAATAACAGCCCTGCAATATAACCGACGATTCCTACAACATATGCCCAGGCTAGCTTAGATTTACCGGTATATTTATTTAACGCCAATGCCGGTAATATCAAAGAGCTAAACACTAAGTACACTCCAACTAACTCTACCGATAAGGTAATCACTATCGCAAATAAAAAGTAAAAACCAGCACCATCAAGTAGCTGAGGCCTAAGCGTAATTAACGCTAAAATAGCAGCAGACACCACTGCAGGTAACACAAGTTGCGACCAACTTACCCACAAAATCTGCCCAGACATTAATTGCTTTAACAGCTCAGCACCATGGGGATCATTCGCCAGCAATAGCATGGCAGCCACAGCACTTAACACATAAAAGCAGCCAATCATTGCTTCAAGCTCACCGGTTAGCTTTTTAGCCATCCATGCAATCACGCCAGCACCTGCAAGCGCAAATAATGCTGGCATCCACACATGCACAAAAGGCATATCTTCTACACTATGATCCATGTGCGAGACTATTGCCCCTAGTGCTGCAACTTGAGCAATGGCTAAGTCGATAAAAATAATACCGCGCTTAAGCACTTGCTGTCCTAACAACACATGAGTCGATAACACCAGCAAACCAGCCACTAACGCTGGCAGCAATATCGATAATAGCTCAGCATCCAACATAAGCTTATTTCACCCCGTTAAGTAGAGCGAATAAGCTGTCATATAGGCTGAATAAGTCTTTGCTTTGCTCATTCCCACCCACAGACATAGGTAGCATCAATACCGGTAAGTTAGCACGTTCACCTAACCATTTTGCACCACGTTCATCTTGATATGACGCCACAATCACCGCCATAACATCACCTTGCTCAGCGCGAGTCAATAAGCTTGCTAGGTGACTACTTGTGGGGGCTAAACCCGGCTTTGGCTCAAGATCGGCCACTTGCTCGATCCCCGCCCAATGAAATAAATAACGGAAGCTAGAATGATAAGCGATGACCTTTTTACCAGCTAATCCTTTAGCCTGCTCTCGCCACTGAGGGATTTTGGCCTGCCAGCGTTGGCTAAAATCAGCTAATGATTGCTGATATTCGCCGCTGTTTTGCGGATCGAGTTTAATCATCTTTGCACTAAGAGCCTGAGCAATGCTCAGCATACGCTCTGGATCTAAGTGTAAGTGAGGGTTACCTTTGGCATGTACGTCACCCATTGAACGATCAACACTCGCCAGCTTATCTAAGGTATCGACTTGTTCTGCTGCAAAAAACAACCCTTTATCAGTAGATTTGACCTTGGGGTTAGATGCTTTCATCTGCAGCATAGGCAGCCAGCCGATCTCTAAATCGGCACCCGCACACACCACTAAATCTGCCTGGCGCATTTTAGCAATTAAGCTCGGGCGCGCCTGCACTTGATGGGGATCTTGCATGGCTGTCGTTGCCGAATAGATGTCGGCTGAAGGGGCTAAAGCTTTGGCTAAAGCCGCATATTCAACCTCACAAGCAAATACATTTAGTTCCGCTTTTGCTGTCGCGGTAAACAACAGTGGCATTGCAGCCACTGCTAAAAGCAATTTAGAATTGATGCGCACCGTGAGCTCCTAGTGTCATAACGTATTGTAAAGTGAAGATATTATCATCCTCGACCCCATCAAAGTTAGTTCCATCTTGATGAGTAAACTGAAAACGAACTGCTGTGAAATGGCTGCTATGCCAAGCAAGACTAACTTCGGTTTCTTTCAGCTTTTGTGGATCGAGGTGATCTTCGTGGATTTCATAAGTATCCACTTCACCATAACGCACACCAGCGGACCAGCTTGGAGAGAACTGATAAACACTGCTTAAATACCAACCTTCATGATAATCGTCATCACTGATTTCATGCTCATCCATGTCATCGATATCTTCAACGTGTCCTGGTTCTTCACCAAAAATATCCGTCACCCTGAAGTATTCACCACTAACGGTTAAGTTCTGATATTTGTAGTTACCATTAGGAGCCCACTTATAGACAAAGTCTGCAATGTAAGTATTCTCACCAGTGTAAGACGCGCTGTGGCTATGTTCATGCTCTTCTTCGCCTTCATGCTCTTCTTCGCCTTCATGCTCTTCTTCGCCTTCATGCTCTTCAGCATACGCTAAGCCATTTTCATTGCGTAAATAACTTAATCCAAGCTGCCAAGAGCTTTCGATACCAATATCACCACCAATTTTGGTTAGTGCAGTAAATACACCTACATCGTCAAAATCACGATCGCCATGTTCATCTGCAGCGCGCAAGCTATCCCCAGAGAAGGCTTCAACACCCATGGTCCAGTACAGATCAGTTGGCGCTACGTAACTTAAGCGAATACCATCATCAAAATAATGGTTACCTAAAAATGCACGGTATGCGGCTGGTCGCTCAGTAAACGAATCGGTATGTTTATGTTGGTTATTTAAATAACCAATATCAGATAAAAAACGACCTGCTCGAGCAGAAAGGCCACTTGGTAGTGCCAGCGTTTGGATAAAGGCTTCTTCCAAATTTAATTCAGTTTCGCCATCAGCCGACTCAATCACGGCTGTGACTTTACCGTAAAAGTTGTCATCAATATTGGCACTTAACGCTAACTCCGTTTCGCCGAGGCCAAAGCCTTCTTCACGCTCAGCTAAAGGACGATCACCCGTTTGGTAATAACCATCTAAAACGGCACTAATATTAGGGTTAGTTAAGCTTGAATCCTCAGCCATTGCTGAATAAGAACTAAACGCACATGCTAGTGCTAATAAAGAAACGCGAGTGTTTAACGCAGACATATTATCTCCAAAATACAACAAATAGCCGTTATCCGATTTTCATAAACCGATAAATAACGGAAAAATAATTAATTACAGTGTTGGACTAACGAGATACAGGCGGGGCACGACTTTGGTAGTAAGCTTGAAATGCGCTAACAAGACAAGGCAATATAAATTGTTGGCGTTCAAAAGATTGCTTCGTTGCTATAAAAACAAGTTCACTGGTGTGGATTGTTTTATTTAGCTGATGTTGATGAAAACATAAGGTGCAGTGATTTTGCACCCCATCATCAAGATGGCGAACCGAGTGCGCAGAGGCAGCAATAGACAATAGGATCAAAATGGCGCTAAGCCAGATCGCAATAGTTTGTCTAATGTGAATGCGTGAACTCAAAGACACTTTAATCCATCAAGTTAATAAAATTAGGTATAAGTGTAAAATAGCCGTGCTTAAAAGCAACAGATAGATTGTGACAATTCATGACGAAGATTATCATTTCACTCATAAACGATTATAAAGTAGTTGATATAGTGATTAATAAAAGCCATTTTAAGATAAGCTTAAGCTGTGACTCATAACATAACGACTGATATTCACATAGACAGGCATAAAGGGCTCATTCCATGGCACAATTTATTCGCGAAAACATTGGCATTATCTTAATCATGCTTGTTGTTGGTATCGTCGTACTGGGCGGAATTTACTATGTTGAGTCGTCTTTAGAAAGCCAAGTTATTGTGGTTGATTAACCATTCACTCATTACAATTTGCTGTCAACGCCGCTGTCATCAGCTGGCGCTTCAACCATTTTTAAATGATCCATAACGTGCGACAAGCCGACAACAATCACAGCTAATATCACCAAGGGCGTGGTTATCGTCGCAGCGCCATCAACAAAATAGCCTACTGCGGCTGCAATAACCCCACCATAAAACCCTGCTATTTTGGCCATGGCCAATGATTTATTATGCCCAAGCCACGCACCACAATGTGGGCATTTTACTTCAACCGATAACCCTTTACCGCGGCTTTTAGTAACTTTAGCAATCGAAAAATGTTTGTAGCAATGAGCACACTGCAGAGCCATGTTGAGTATCCTAAATCAATAATGCGCGCAAGTTTACCAAAATAGCCTCCGAATAGCAGCGCCAACATAGCTACAGTAGTGGTTTTCTATTATCCTATTTGCAACTTAGCCACAAAGGACGATCTAAGATGTTACGGACTTTAACTGCTTTATTGATACTGATGACCTCATTTTTGATGGCTCAATCAGCATTAGCACAAGACACCGCCCCGCAAATACCCGCCAGCAACAGCACACAAATCGACACTAGCACTTTCAATAAAATATCGTTGTTACAGCAAACCATCAATAATGAAGCCAAATTACTGCCGAACGCTAAAGGTGAAATTCGTACCATTATTGAATATCGCATTAAGAACAAATCATCTGAACTACGCGATGAAATCGACCAGCTGATAGCTTCCGGCACAGCCGATCCGCAATATCTGGTATCACTGGTACAAAATCAAATCGATTTTTTAACTAAAGTGATTCACTCGCTTGATTTAGACGTTACTCAATTAAGGAGTCAATTGGGCAATGATGATGACAGCAAAATTATTGCTGCAATCTCGGATCGCGAGTTTGAACGCGACCATTACCTCAAAGCAACATTCGAAACCCTACAATGGGCAGAAAAGTTAAACCTTAATGTCAGCCAGCAAAAACAAACCTTCACAGAATTTATGCTGCTACGTGCTGACCAATTTGACAGTTTAGTTCGATACACCCAGGACGAATTACAAAAAGCCGTCGCAGAAGCTAGCGCCGCGGGAGCAGACATTAGCTCAGAGCAAAAAGCCAAGGTGGTGGTTTTCAAAGAACGCTTAGAACAAAGCAGCTCAAGCTTAGCCAGCTCTGCCTTTATTCTTGAAGGTTTAGGCAAAGATGTCTCGCAAATAAAGCAAACGTTATTTAGCATTTCAGGTGACATCACCCAAGATGTGCTTAATTTCAGCGTTGCCTCAAACTTACTGCAAGGCTGGGCTAAAGTGTTAAAAAATCAAACCATCAATAACGGTCCTAGCCTCACCTTCAAAATAGTGGTGTTTTTACTCATTCTGTTTATTACCAGTCTCGTCGCAAAAATCGTCACTAAAATTATATCAAAAACAGTTCGCGCATCTAAACTGCAATTTAGCCAATTACTGCAAGAGTTTTTTATCTCGCTATCGAGTAAAGTTGTTTACGCTCTAGGGGTATTAATTGCGTTGTCACAGCTTGGTTTTGAGCTTGGGCCATTACTGGCAGGCTTTGGTATTGCTGGGGTAATTATTGGTTTTGCATTACAAGACACACTGTCAAACTTTGCTTCAGGTATGATGATCTTAATTTATCGTCCCTTTGATGTCGGCGACTTAATTAACGCCGCTGGGGTGACAGGCCGAGTTAGCCACATGAGCTTAGTGTCGACCACCATCAAAACACTCGACAACCAACGCTTAATTGTGCCCAACAATAAAATTTGGGGCGACACCATTAATAACATCACCGCTGAACGGCAACGCCGCGTCGATTTAGTTTTTGGAATTGGTTATGGCGATGACATTCCACATGCTGAAAAGATTTTAAAAAGCATTGTTGAGCAGCACCCTAAAGTGCAAGCGACACCTGAACCTATTGTAAGATTACACACATTAGGCGAGTCATCAGTGGACTTTGTTGTAAGACCCTGGGTAAAACCTGATGACTACTGGGAAGTATACTGGGACATTACCCGCGAAGTTAAAATGCGCTTTGACGCTGAAGGCGTCAGCATCCCGTTCCCGCAGCGCGATGTGCATATTTACCAAAAGTAATCACGCCCAAACAAAAAAGCTCAAGCCATATGACTTGAGCTTTTTTATTGCATTATCAAAACTAAAGGTAAGTCACGCTACCGTGTAAATGCGGCCTACGACCTTTCGCATCACGCATTTCAAAGCTTTTGCCATTGTCGATACTTTCAAAGGCAAACGTCACTTCCGATGGCATAAATACCGGTAATTTAAATTCAACATCAACCTGAAAAGCGCGTTCACCAATGTGCGGCATCAATTGCGATAACGCCCGGGCTTTTGACCACATACCATGAGCGAGTACTCGTTCAAAACCAAAGCGTTTAGACAATAATGGGTGCAAATGTATCAAATTATAATCACCCGATGCTTTAGCATAACGGCGGCCTAAGTCTTCGGTTAAACGCCATTGCTGAACGTTTTCCCAAGCCATTGCCGATGCCTTAGGCGGGCGAGTACGACGACCAGTTGATTCAATACGATATAAATAGGTCGACAATGCCTGCCACACTAACTCATCTGCAACAAACACCTTAGACACTAGGTCAAACTCAAGCCCCGAGTCAGTATGACGACTGTCGGTGAGTTCACATTGTACAGTTAAATTTTCATCTGCATGCACTGGACGGAACGCACTAATACTGTTTTTTAAATGGATCATCCCCAACAATGGGAAAGTTACCGCTTTATGCGTAAAAATAGTCGCATGTAACCGAAAAGCCCACACATATAAATAGGTTGGTGGCAGTATTGAACCATCAAAGTCAAAACCACACACTTCAGCATATTGACGAATTTTCTCTGGCGACGCTATCACGTTCGACGCTTGCACATAAATGTTCGGCAATGGCTTTTGATCCCATCCGGGTTTACGTCCGAACAAGATTTTGCGATACAGAGACAAAAGCGAAGGCATCGCTTTTAATTCAATAGCATAGTCGTGGCTCACAATGATTTACCTTAAATAGGCAGCCCAAACTGATGCGCTGCAAAAAAGTGAATCGTTTATTATACCTTACAGAGTCTTAGTTACTAAACTGCTAATTGATTATTACGTTTAAATCTTAGTATGGTTAATCGTTATTTTGATGTTATCGACAAATCTTATTTACCTTATTAATACAATTACTGATTTTTCTTTACCTTTTTTAAGTCAAAATGAGACAATTGTTCTATTCAACCTGACCACAATTGTATTCCACAGTGCAAGATAAAAACTTCGATAAACTTAGCCTCAAATTTGCGAAAAACATTTACGGCACAACTAAAGGTGAAATTCGCGCAGCCGTATTATGGCGTGACTTAGCTCCTGCATTAACAAACCTTGAACCACCTCGTCTGCGCATATTAGATGCTGGCGGCGGCTTTGGTTTCTTAAGTCAAAAGCTCGCGGCTTTAGGCCATGATGTGGTGCTTTGTGATATTTCGGAGCAAATGCTTGCGTTAGCTAAACAGCAAATTGCCGAGTCTGACACCCCCTTATCAATTGAATTAGTCCATAGCCCTATTCAAGCATTAACCGTTGAACAGTTTGGGCAATTTGACGTTATTTTATGCCATGCCGTTGCCGAATGGCTTATCGATGCTAAAAGCACCTTGCAAGGCTTATTGAAACTGCTAAAACCTAGCGGCTTATTTTCATTGATGTTTTATAATAAAGAAGCACTGCGTTTTCACAGTTTAGTGTCGGGTAATTTTGATTATGTACAGCGTGATCTTGTGGTTAAAAAGAAGATTGGTTTAACCCCTACTCACCCTTTATACATCGAAGATGTGCGTCAATGGTTTAACGAATGGCAAATGCACATCCAGACTCAATCTGGAGTGAGGGTTATAAACGATTATTTAAAACAGCATTTGCCGCCTAATTTTGACACTCAGCAATTGATTGAAATGGAATTAGCCTATTCACAACGCGAGCCCTATTTATCGCTCGGTCGTTATGTACATTTTTTAGGGCAATCATCAACCACACCATCGTAATGATTGCCACGAATTGAGATTAGCATTGTAATAAGGTGCAGCGCGTTACGGTGGCACCTTGTTGTCTCAACAATTCAGGAATGGCCTGTTGACCAACAATATGTCCCGCACCGACCACAATAAATAAGTGCTCTTGCGCTTTACCTTGTAGCAATTGGATAATCTTTTGGCTCATGGTGTGATTGCGCTTCCAGAGTAACTTGTCTAAAAACTCATCCGACTCTCCGGCCTGCGACTCCATAATAGTGGCCAGTGCATCAGCATCGCCTTGACGCCAAGCATTGATCAAATCAAGCATTTCTGCATCACTGGCATTAATGGCTTCATCGAGCATTTCCAGTTGGGTTTTATGTGAAAACGATGAAATCAATTCAAATTGAAACTCAATACTTTCAAGCTCAATCAGTGCTTTACTGCTGCGATTTTCAGTAAAATAAGTATCAACCCCTTGCTCTGTACTGTAACCAAGCTCAGCAAAACGACTGACACTGATTTTAGTTGACTGAAGCCAAGGAGCATATGGCGTTAACGCCTGACACATCGCCTGATGACTTAAGCAATATTGTTGGCGTGTGGCATCAACATCTGCTGCAATATCGGCAGACAACGCACCATATTGTTGTAATAACGCACCCGCATTCCCCTGGGACACATCAGCCTCAATGACCAAGGCGTCAGACTGCTTAAAAGCTGACTCTATATGCTGCCCTAATGGGTAAAAATCTGCACGCCCAATATGGATAGAACCTAACAAATACGCCTGCTGATCTTGATAATTAATTTTATAAAATACTGGTGAGTCTAATGCCGCTACAGGCCATACTGCCGCACATAAAATCAGGGCGATAACACGACCGCAATGTTGCTGTAAACGACGATTAATCAAGCTGATATTCAAATTAAACCGACTTTTCCTTGTTGCCTGCATAGCAGCTCCTTATAATTAGTCATATTCTTTGCACAAGCACCATGGGGCAATTATGCCGTACACCAATGTTTTTCTACAGATAAAAGAAAACCTGCAAATAGCCTACCGACAAGCAATTGATTCTGACGCTCGTCTTGATGAATTACGTAAAGCAGGCCACGGTAAATTTGTTGCCATATTTACTGAAGATCAAGGTTTTACTGAAAACAGCAATCGCTTTTTACCTTATGTTCAAGAGCTGGTTGCCGAGTTTGATGCCATGCAAAATAGCGCTCATGTTGCCCCTGAAACACTCGAAGTCTTTGTTAAAAAGCTTGCCACGCTTCTGCAAACCCTACAAGTGTTTAAGCTTTCGAAGTAATCTAACTGGCAGATTAAAAAATAAAAGCTCCCATTGAGGAGCTTTTGCTTTTTTAGCGTAAAATGAAAACTATAACTGCGGTGCTACTGTCTTTTGCAACCACTCAACAAATAGCCGTGTTTCATATTGAAAAGGTCTGTCACGCATACGACTTGAGTGATGCATAAAGCTCATATCAGTGATTTTTTCATCACCCGCAATTACGACCTTATCGCCCTCTTTAACACTGTAGCTAAAGGTTGCTCTTGGCGGATAAAGGTCTTTAACGATACGCAAATCCCCCGGTGTTGCCCCAAATGTAGGACGCATATCACCGGCTAAATCGATATCGGTCACTTGCATATGCAAGGTTTGCCCCGGCTTTAGGGTCTTTTCAGCTTGTTTATTGATGTTTTTGGTTAAGGTTTCAAATAAACGATTCTCGAAACGAGACTGTAGCTCTGCCGAGGTTTTAATGTCACGAAACTCTTTTGGATTTTGCCATTCAATCTTAACTACACCCACTTCAGTTTGCGGGTTAGGTTCAGGCACATCTTCTGCCAACGCCACCTGACAGGTTAATGCCGAAGCAAGCAATAAGTATTTTACGTTCATAATAAACCTCCAAAGGCCCATCAGTCATACACCATTAACAGGCTACACTCTCTGCTAACGCTGTTAATCAATGAGATTAGACAATATTGTGGGTGAGCTATCAGCAATCATTAATGCCTAATCCCCCACTTTTGCATCTTGATGTATTGACTTTAGCGCGACCAAGCTGAACCACGGCTTAACAACTCAATACTAATAAACGCTGTTCTTAAAAAGGAAAGCGTGCACTCAGTAATGGATAGGTTTGGCGCATCAATTTTGGCTTAGTACTGAACTTTTTACCCACGGGGGTATTTTGCCCAGACGGTACAAAGGGTAATTCATGACCGGTGCGATCTTCGTAAATTTGCCCGGCGATAAGATCATAATCTTCAACAAAGGGATAAGCGTAGTCATCTACTAACGGCCAATGCGCCAACTCACCTAAACAGTCAGGGTTAGCCACCACTTTGTCGTACCATTGTTGGCCTAACGACAATAAAAAACATCTAAACTCAGCAAAGCCATAATCCGAATCGCACCCAGTAATAATGTAGGCTGCGCCCCAAACCGACCACAAATAGCTACGACGTAATTGTTGCCCCATCATTTTATCAAACGCTTTAAGTGACTCATCATCTAAAGGTTGTAATTTTTTGCGTAATTGCTGCGCCATGTCATCAGAAGATAAGCCTGGTTGTTCGCGTGTTACCAGTGCCCAAAAATCGGTTTCTGTCATCAAAATATACCCACCTAGCGTGTTTGTGCGATATTCTACCTGAAATTTTCTACCCAGATGATCAATATGAACCAGATTGCACAGTCCACTATGCCATTACGAGTAAAAGCCTTGGTATGCTTGTACATGTTACTCACTCTTATCGCCTTGTGGCGCATGACCACCTTTTACGCCTTTGACTTGCTCACGTTAGGCGTATTGCCGCTGTTATTTGGTATTCTTACCCGCGCAGCTTGGACCAAAGTAGTGCTTTTTGTTTATCTTGGTTTGCAAACTATTGGCCTCGCCGCCGTGAGCACTGCCGCTATTATTGCTTATCAAATTACACCTGATGACGTCAATTTAGTGTTCCAAGGTTACAACATTCCGTTAATTCCACTATGGTTAGTATTGGCCTCATTAATTGGCTTTCAATGGTGGGTGGGGCTGTCTAAGGTCATGACGCAATATTTAAGCTCAAGATCAGCTTAAGTAACCAAAATAACAATCAAAATGTCAAAACGGAAAACAATCTATGTCAAGTTTGTCACTTAATGATCTGTCGATATTATTGCTAGAACCGTCTGATACACAAAGAAAAATCATTATGTCCCACTTGCAAAAAGAAGGAGTAAGCAGCATCCAAACTGCAACAAGTATCGATGAAGCAAAAGCGATAATTTTACGCCATAAACCGGACTTGATAGCCAGCGCACTCCACTTTGCCGATGGCGAAGCGTTTGATTTATTGCAATATATCAATAGCACTCCAGCACTCAATGACATTCAATTTATGTTGGTATCAAGCGAATGCCGCCGTGAACAATTAGAGATTTATAGGCAATCTGGTGTCGTGGCTATTTTACCGAAACCCTTTAATGCAGAGCATTTAGTCACCGCGCTTCATTCAACCATTGATTTGTTGAGTCACGACGAGCTCGATTTAAGCCATTTTGATGTGCACAATATTAGAGTACTGGTGGTAGACGACAGTCGCATGGCGCGTAACATCATTAAACGAACCATTGCGAATTTAGGCATGCAATTGATTACCGAAGCAGAAGACGGTGCCCAAGCCATTAAACTGATGCAAGACACAATGTTTGATTTGGTACAACATGCCCTCTGTTGATGGTTTAGCGCTGACCCAATATATTCGCAACCAAAGCCAGCAATCACACATACCTATCCTGATGGTGTCATCAGAAGCGAACGACACACACTTAAGTAATGTGTTTAGTGCTGGCGTCAATGCCCTTTGCGATAAGCCATTTGAGCCACAATTGGTCAAGAAAATCCTTTACCAATTGCTCGAAGAGTAAATACGCTTACTTTTACGGCATTATTTAGGCTTATTTTGGCCTAAAACCACTACAGATACTGAATTTATAGGATAAAGTGCTTTTAAACCGCCATAGCTTGTGGCATGTTAATGATGTTTTAAAAAACACTTCTATGGAAAGCAGAGAATATCAATATGAACAAAAGTGAATTAATTGCAAAAATCGCTGAAAATGCTGAACTAACTAAAGCTGAAGCTGGCCGCGCACTAAAATCTTTCGAAGAAGCGGTAACTGAAGCCATGAAAAATGGTGATAAAATTTCTATCGTTGGTTTTGGTTCATTTGAAACCACTCAACGTGCAGCTCGTACTGGCCGTAACCCACAAACTGGCAAAGAAATTCAAATCGCAGCAGCGACAGTGCCTAAGTTTAAAGCCGGTAAAACATTAAAAGACAGCGTTAATTAATTTTCGCTTATGTTCTTTGACGAAAACCTCCTTCTGGAGGTTTTTTTATGCGTAAAATTTAACGAATACCAAAAACTATTTAAGTTTATGGCTTAATGTTTAGTCATAAGCACAGATCCATAATTGCACAAAAAAAGTGCAGCAGTGCATCATTAAGCCGCAAGCAGTTTGCAACAAAATGTAGCATCCAACACTAAGCCGCTGATTAGTATGAAATAACAAAAGTGGCATGCGATTCGCTAATTTATCTTCAGACAAACCGACATTGAGTATGTTTAAACCATAAATAAATGACTCAGTGACAATAAAACATTAAGGGATGAAGATGAAAAAATCACTATATCAAGCAATTGCATTATCAACAGGTTTACTATTGAGCGGCAGCGCCCTTGCTGAAGTCACTGGCAATATTGGCGCTTCGTCAAACTACTTATGGCGCGGTACCACTCAAACCAGTAACGAAGCGGCAATTCAAGGTGGTCTTGACTACGCACACGATTCAGGTTTTTATGCAGGTACTTGGGCGTCTAATGTCGATTTTGGTGATGAAACAAGCTACGAGCTAGACTTCTATGGTGGTTACGGTGGTAACTTCACTGAAGATTTAACTTACGATGTAAGCTACCTTTACTACGCTTACCCAGATGCAGAAGCCAGCATTGATTTTGGTGAAATTGCAATTGTACTTGGTTGGAAATGGTTAGACGTAGGTTACTCTCAAGTGGTTAATGCCGACTCAGATGTGTCTGGCGCATCTGACGAAAAAGATTGGAGTTACCTCCAAGCTAACGCAAGCTTCCCATTAACAGAAAAGCTTAGCCTTGCTTTACACTACGGTTATTCACAAGGTGATGTAGTAGAAGATTTATTTGGTGACACTTACGCTGACTACAACGTCACATTAAGCGCAGAAACAGACATGGGTACCGTGTCGTTTATGGCTTCAGATACTGACTTACCAGACAGCGATGTTAAAATTGTACTAGGCTACTCTTACGGCTTTACGCTTTAAGGCTATCGCACTCTTTTTAGTACAAAAAATGCCACAGCTTAACTCTGTGGCATTTTTGTATCTGTAGGAAAATTAGATCCATAACACAATTTTTGTTTAACTCTGTAGCAAGAAAAATATTTGCTGCTAAGCTCAAATTGAAAGGTAAAAATAGCTGTCCATATCAGACAAAAAATTTTACTTTTCTATTGGTATTTTTTTAGTTAGAAAGTGCTCATTGAATTTGTTTTCGTTTTCCCATTCAACTTGAGGGTTTCGTTATGGCTAATCTTACAGATCGAGTGCCAGATGATACAGAAATTGACGCGATGACAACGCCTAGAGGTGCTAAGTCAGCGGAGTCATTACAGCATAAGCGTCAAATCAAACGCAGATTAGAGGATTTCCTCGAACAAGCGCAATTACGCAAAGCAATAGGTGATGACGACTTTTTCTAATACAAAGGGATAAACAATTGTTTATCCCTTTTTAATTTATCTTAATACCGTTACAGGATATTTTTTTCTGCTTTTCCGCCGTGCTTGTTTGCCTGAGTTTGCGTTAATAGCAATTCAGCTTTTGCGCCAAGGTAAACATAAATGCCCAACCCTACCAACAATCCCACAACGGCAAGCATCATTAATATGGCGGGCTCAATATATTGTTTTTCACCTAATGATGCCTTAAACATGGTCAGCAGCGCCTCAATCGAAATCGCAATCAAAATCGTCGAGATAAAACGAGTGATCGTCCTGCGAGTCGAGCGATGTCTAAAAATATCTTTATGCATTAGCACTTCTTCTTCCAAAATGGTCTTACCCAAGTCAAAAATAGCCAGCGCCAAGGTTAAAAAAATGATAATCCCAAAAGGCTGCAAAGGATCATGACGAGCAGATGCCTGACTAAAAAGATCATAAATATCCAAGGTCACCGTCCACATCAGTACACTCACCAACACAAACAAACATAAAACAATGGCGGCATAGATGCCCTTAAAAAAAGGCGACATTTTGCGTCTTGTACTATCGCCCATCATAAATTCAATTAACCGAGTCAGGTTAACATCAATCACCACAATGCCGGTTTCCCCCTCCGATGACTTAAGAATTTGAGACGCCGACAAACACAAACCGCCACCCGCATTAGACAAATATGGCCGCGTAATGTGTGCCGTATTCGCTTCAGAAAGCTGAGTAAAATACGGCCGTTGACTCCGATCGGCCTGCTTGCCGTTATTTAACAGCTTAACTTGTTGGTTAACGACACTGATATTGGGACTAACTTGAATACCTTGCTCATCGAGCAAATAAATAAGTTCAACAAACGGATAGCTTACCGCCATATCTTCAAATACTTTGGCTGATACCGGTTTATCAAATAAATTAACGTCACCCACACCCACTAAAATCGACTCCAATAGTTCGTGCACTAGGTTTTCATATTCATGATAGCGTTCTATCACGCTCAAATAGCTCATTGCTGCCATATGCTTTCCTTTTAATCGACACGACAATTAAACAAAGCAGTTTTAGTGCCAAAATAATAAATATTTATTTTCAGTAACTTAACTTAAATTTATAGCCATTTTTACGCCCCAAATATCCAACTTGCACCAAACTGGGGCTAAGTGGCATGCGTTTATTTCATTGCTGTTTTGTGAGTAACCTCTGCTAATATAAGTAAAACATCATGGTTCAGGTTTTCTAAGACAATGTCTGATTCTTTATTGCGTTATCAGCAAGATATTCGTCGTTTTTCTGATGAATTAATTCGCATCCAAGCACCGATTAAAATTTTAGATTCGATAAAATGGCCTAAGCAAATCGAAGATGATTTTCTAGCAAAACAAACTAAACAACTGCCTAATATCAGTAATGATTTTTATCAAACTATTCCTTTATCATTCAACGCTGCACAAACTCAAACCGACTTACAGGGGTTAAAAAGTGCCATTGAACGTGGTCTAGGTAAACGTGACAAGCTCGGTAAGATTTTATTAGCCAATATCGATCAGTATCGAATCGTGATCGACATGCTGCACAACCGTGGCAACCCTACTTTTGGCAAACTGAGCCAAGAGCTATACGGCAGTGCCAGCCATAAATTGCATGGCGATCGTCATACGCTTCGCCAGTTGGGCGATCGTTTAAGCCATATTTTTTCATTACCCGCAGCGCGTCATATGAGCCAACGCCACCCTAAAATTGTCAGCGCACCAGAAGCGGTAGAGATATTAAGCGAACGCTTGATTAAGTATTTTCATCACGATGAAATCCACGTTAAATTAAGCGACGGTATTGCCTCAGACGCTGCTGTAGGTGGCGATACCGTTAAACTCAACACCCGAGCCATGTTCAGTGAGTCTGATTTAAATGTCTATGAAGTCCACGAAGGTTGGGTGCATGTGGGCACAACGCTCAATGGTCGCGCTCAACCTCACGCCACATGGTTAAGTGTGGGCTCACCAAGGGTAACCGCATCGCAAGAAGGCTTAGCGGTATTAATGGAAATGCTCACGTTAAGCTCTAATCCAGGGCGTGCTCGTCGTATTAGCGATAGGGTTTCTGCGGTTGATATGGCCGAACAAGGTGCCGACTTTATTGAAGTCTATCGCTACTTTAGAAACCTTAATTTAAGTTCAAAAGACAGTTATCGAGTCACTCAACGTGTATTTCGTGGTGGCATGGTTGGCGGCGGCAGCTTTTTTACTAAAGATATCTCCTATGTGCGCGGTTATGTTGAAAACATTAACTTTATCCGCAGTGCTATCAGCAGCGGCTTGCCTGAACTCATCCCTATGTTATTTTTAGGTAAATTGGCCATTGAAGACATTCCTGTGTTGTACCAGGCCTATCAAGAAGGGGTGATTGCTCAACCAAAGTATTTACCCCCCATGTTTGCCGATATTAGTGGTCTTTATGCCTGGTTTGGCTTTGCTTCTGGCATAGGTAACATTGACCTAAAAGGAGTTCAACGTTATTTTGCCAACCAATTTAAGCATGTGACCCCAACCTCTGCTGTCGACTTATTTGAAGACTCAGAATTTGATAACAACTTCGAATAACTGACATTGCTAAGTGTGGCATTGGTCACACTTAGCATAGTAAACAAGTGCAATAGTGTTTGTACGTCTATGTTTGAGACCCACCATGAAGCATTTAATCCGTTCCGCATTTCTCTGCAGTTTTATCCTCATGAGTGGTTGCACACCCGCGACCCCAGACCAAGCGTTGGGCACCTTAGAGCGCGACCGGGTTTTATTACGCTCAACTGCGGCTGAAATCATTACCGCTCAACCCATTAGAAAAGGCATGCAAGTCAATGCAGGTGATTTACTTGTACAATTTGATACCCATAAACAAGCGGCGCGCCTTGCGGTAATGCAAGCTGATGTCGTTAAAGCCGAAGCTTACCTGCTTAAACTCACCAATGGTGAACGCCCAGAAGATATTGCCAGTGCCAACTCGGCGCTAAAAAGTGCTAACGCAGCAAAAATTGAAGCGCAAAAGTCGTATCAACGTAGTGCCAGTTTGCTTACTAAACGTTTAGTGAGTGAAGCAGAACTCGACCGCGCGTTAGCGCTTCGCGATCAAGCCAATGCCGAATATGACGCCGCCAACGATTTACTCACAAAAATGGTGAAAGGCGTTCGCCAAGAAGATATTTTTCAAGCTCAAGCCGCACTAGATGCCGCTAATGCTAATTTACGTTATGAGCAACAGGTGTATAGCGACCTTAGCATCCGTGCAACCCGTGCTGGCAAGCTAGATAACTTACCTTATAACGTTGGGGAACGCGTACCACTTAGTGCTGTGGTTGCGGTGATCCAGGCTGACGAAACGCCTTATGCCAGAGTGTATATTCCCGAGCCTTATGCCGCAAAATTACAAATAGGCCAAACGCTTAAGGTGAGTGTTGATGGTATCGACACTCTCTTTGACGGCACATTACGCTGGTTCAGCAGTGAACCTGCTTTTACGCCCTACTATGCACTTAACCAAGCTGATCGCTCAAGGTTAGCCTTTTTAGCCGAGTTCACACTAGACAGTTCGGCCAATATGTTACCGACTGGCATACCTGCTCAAGTGATATTACCGGAGCAACAATGAGCGCGTTAAGCGACCCGCAATGGGTTATTCAAGCACAAAGAATTAGCAAACAATTTGGCGATTTTACGGCGGTAAACCAAATCGACCTTAATGTCCCTAAAGGCCATATATACGGTTTTTTAGGCCCAAATGGTTGTGGTAAATCCACCACAATACGAATGTTAACAGGGCTGCTTACCCCAACAACCGGCGACATTAATGTGTTGGGATTAACTATCCCTAAACAAGCTGAAGCATTGCGTCAGCACATTGGTTATATGACTCAAAAGTTTTCGTTGTATGACGACTTAACCGTTAAAGAAAACCTGCAATTTATTGCGCGCATTTACGGCATGAAACGCGACCTATCACGTGCCCGAATCGATCAACTGCAAAGTACCTATAAACTCAGCCAATACCAACATCAACTCACCGCCACCCTCAGTGGCGGACAACGCCAACGGCTTGCCCTTGCCTGTGCCTGTTTAAACCAGCCCAAATTATTGTTTTTAGACGAACCCACCTCAGCCGTTGATCCACAAAATCGCCGCGACTTTTGGGAACAATTATTCGACTTATCAGAACAAGGTACCAGCATTTTAGTGTCTACCCATTATATGGATGAAGCCGAGCGTTGCCATAAAATCGCCATTATGGAAAAAGGCACAATCAAAGCAGATGACACACCTAAAGCATTAATGGATAACATCAATGCTCATGTTATTGAAATTAACGCATCAGAGTTAAGGCCGCTAAAACAGGCATTAATTACCCACGCTGAAGTGAGTTCAGCAGCGCAATTAGGCCATCGTTTACGGGTGTTAATTGATAAACAAATTGCCGATCCTATTGCCTGGGTGTTACAACAGTGTCAGCAATATCAACGCGAAATCAATCCGCAAGATATTGCGATTGTGAGTGCCAATCTTGAAGATGTGTTTGTAAGCCATACCGGCAAAATGAGCACACCGCCCGCGACCTCTAAGGCGTAACGCTATGATGCACTCAATTAGTAACAGTTTAATGCGCGTATACGCCATCACCACCAAAGAAATCAAACAGCTCAGCCGCGACCGAATTACCTTTGCGATGGTGATTATGATCCCGTTGATCCAACTACTGCTATTTGGTTATGCCATTAATACCGATGTACGCCAAATACCCGTGGCCATTGTGGACCAAAGCGACTCAGCCGCAGGCCGCTGGATAGTTGAAGCGGTAAAAGTCACTCAGGTTGTCGATGTTACAATGCACTTAACCACTGCCAAACAAGCCCAGGAGGCAATTCGACGCGGCGACATAAAAGCGGCCTTAATTTTACCGCCTACATTAACGCAAAAAATTGCCCATAATGAACCAATTGGTCAATGGGTTGTTGATGGTTCAGACACCATGATTGCAGGGGCAATCAAACAACTGCAAAACCTGTCGCTTAATGATGTACTGCCAGAGCCAACCAGCAGCCAGTCATTATTTGAAGTCAGCTTGTTTTATAATCCAGAGCAGCGATCGGCAGTGAATATTGTGCCGGGACTCATCGCCGTAATCCTTACCATGACAATGGTGTTATTTACTTCGTCCGCCATTGTGCGAGAACGCGAGCGCGGCAACCTTGAATTACTCATTACTACGCCGATTAAATCCCTAGAACTGATGATCGGTAAAATTCTGCCGTACATCGTTATCGGTTTAGTGCAAATGGTCATTATTTTGGGTTTGGGTCATGTTATTTTTGCTGTGCCCATTGATGGCACCATTAGTCATTTGCTCATAGCAACTTTACTGTTTATTACCGCGAGTCTCACCTTAGGTTTAATTATTTCGACCATTGCCCAAACCCAACTTCAAGCCATGCAAATGACCATTTTTATCTTACTGCCTACGATATTACTGTCAGGATTTATCACTCCTTTAGAAGCCATGCCAAACGCCGCGCAGTGGATAGCAGAAATGTTACCCGGCACTCACTTTATGCGAGTCATTAGAGCCATTGTGTTGAAAGGTGCGACCTTAATGGAGCTTATTGACGATATTATCTGGCTTATTGGATTTACGTTGATAGGACTTGGGGTGGCCGCCAAACGCTTTAATAAACGCTTAGATTAACCTCCTAATATGTTGATGTGTAGGAGGTTAACAAAGTAAAACGATGAGTGGATTTAGGAAGGGACTAATTAAAAATCTCTATTAATAGAATAAGCTTCGCCGTTACATTCTATATAAATGTTACAAGATAAATCTGAAAGGCGGCCGCATTGCTTCACCACAATGCCATTACCGCCACGCTGCAAAACTTTTAATTTGAGCGTTTTAACCATCGATGACAAACTGGGTAAATAATCTAACTTCGCTGGGTCTAATGAGTTTTCACAATAAGATGTTGTCACATCACCTAAAAATTGAGCTCTCAATCGTGACAACTCTTCTAAAGTATATGTGTCCACTTTACCCGCTTTAACACTGTCTAATGCCACTTCGCCGGCATTGGTTTTTATAGATAAATTGGCGCAACCAGATACCAGTAAAATCGCTAAAACGGATGTGCCTAGCGCGGTTAAAAATCCTTTATTCATGTTAAATCCTTTTAAAAAAAAGCATGCTCATCACCATAATGAACATGCTTAAACTGAGTGCTTACATTAGCTTTGTGCTTTTAATGTCCGCTGCTTAATAAAGTACTCACGGGTTAAACCAAATACCACAGGGCTAAGTAATACCAGCGCGATTAAGTTTGGAATAGCCATCATTGCATTCAAGGTATCGGCCAATAACCAAATAAACTCTAACGAACTCACTGCGCCAATAGGCACAACTAAGGTAAACACAAGACGAAATGGTTTAATGGCTTTATCGCCAAATAGATACTGAATACATTTTTCACTGTAAAAGCTCCAACCTAATATCGTGGTAAACGCAAATACAGCCAAAGCGATAGCAACAATGTAGTTACCCATGGGCAGTGCATGCGAAAAGGCAAACGATGTTAATGCCGCGCCGTTTTCGCCTGAGGTCCAAGAGCCGGTAACCACAATGGCTAAACCGGTAATAGAACATACAATTAAAGTATCAATGAATGTACCTAGCATTGCCACCAGGCCCTGCTTAACTGGGTTATTAGTTTGCGCTGCCGCGTGAGCAATAGGTGCACTGCCTAAACCCGCTTCATTTGAAAACACACCACGTGCCACACCAAAACGAATTGCAGCCCATACAGCAGCCCCCGCAAAACCACCTTGAGCAGCAACAGGGTTAAAGGCACTTTCAACAATTAACATAAACGCTGCTGGCACATCAGCGGCATATACCACTAATACCGATATACCGGCAGTGATATAAAATACCGTCATTAATGGCACCAGTTTGCCAGCAACTTCAGCAATACGCTTAATGCCGCCCATCAATACCGCGCCCACAAGCACCATTAACACCACGCCAGTGACCCAACTCGGTATATCAAAATTGCTGCTCATAGCATCGGCTACAGAGTTAGCCTGTACCGTATTACCAATACCAAAACCGGCAATTGATCCAAAAATCGCAAAGGCAGTACCTAACCAGGCCCACTTGCTGCCTAAGCCATTTTTAATGTAATACATTGGTCCGCCAACATGGTTACCATTGGCATCAGTTTCACGATATTTTACTGCTAATACCGCCTCTGAAAACTTGGTCGCCATACCTACAAGAGCGGTACACCACATCCAAAAAAGTGCACCAGGGCCACCAATAAAGATAGCCGTTGCAACCCCGGCAATATTACCCGTACCAATGGTGGCTGATAACGATGTCATCAATGCATTGAAGGGGCTCACATCGCCTTTTTCATTATCGTCATCGACCTGACGGCCCGACCATAATAATTTAAACCCTCTACCTAATTTTAAAATCGGCATTAATTTGAGGCCAATAGATAGGAATAACCCTACGCCTAAAATCATCACCAGCATGGGGACACCCCAAACAATGCTGTTGACTGTATTAATAAAACTTGTGATTGCTTCCATGTAAAACCTCATAATGAGTAAAGACGTCAGTCGAAAGTTATTTTTTATTAGTATTATTGTTTTATTAGCTATTGTTTTATTAGCTATTGTTTTTATGGTTTCAACGGCCCAAACCCGTCACCATTATGATGTAATTTTTTAGGTTACCCCGATTACGTCAACCAAGGCAACCCAAGACAAGATACGATGAATCATCTTCATAATAAATTGCGTTTTCAGTTATTCTTTTTCGAGTATCACTTTTAAGGTGTCTAACCCTTGCTGTAAATCAGCTCCAATCATGGTTTCAAAATCAACAAATAAAAACATGAGGTTCATTGGGTAATTTAAATGGCCTGTAAATCCCCAATCCACTTTGGTTTGATTAGTCTGTAATGCCTCGGTTGTCATAAAAGCAGGCTCTGTTGCTTCAAATGGCGCAATAAAACGTAATTCAAAATCGACACGCTTACCTTCATCAATGGCAATAATCTCTTGCTCACCAACGCCCACATCAGGGTTTTCACTGGCCCAAGCAGACACAAAACCAACAGTAGCGTCGGTACCACGATAGGTTTTAACCATATCTGGGTCCATTTGTGCCCATTTACTGAAATTATCCTGGTTTTTAAGCTGTTTCACATAGTCAAACACCTCAGAGACAGGTTTATTGATGGTGACAGAACGAGTGACCGAATAATCAGATTGAATAAAGAGCGCGGCAACAAATGGGATTGCGATGATAACAGCAAGTCCTAGGAGAATTTTTTTTAACATTATTATTATCCTCAGCGATACAAAGCGTTACCTAAGTATACTAACTAACAGCACGCTAACAATAAAAATTAACATTGTACTAACAAAAATACCATTATGCCGAGCGAGCTACTCGCCCCTAACGTAAATACCGTGTCACTAACGGTTAATCAATGGTCACCAGGCCGGTATTGTTGCACGGCATTAATGGTCATTGCAGCCAAGATTTTTTCAATGCATTGTTGGCAGATGCATTGGTTATCAGGCAAATCAGCCATAAGATTTGCTGTATTGAGTTGTCTAATGACAGATGGCTTGTCCAACGTTTGTTTGGCACACCAACACGCATTGATGTCTAACCCTTGCGAAATGGCACAAGCATTAGGGTGTTGGCACAATGGACATTGTTGTGCTGAGGTGAGTAATGTCATAGGTCGGCCTTATAGAAATGTCGTAAATATGAGTCAATATCGTCAAGATTTATACGCTCATGAAGAGATGAGGGAACAAAGATAAGATTCACATTTAGTGCATATGGAGTTTTTATCATATTGATTAAGCAAAATATTGTTAAATCAAAATAACGTTAAAAAATGCCCATCAAGCTTAAACTTAATGGGCAACATTTATCGTTTATTTTTATGGAGAAAATATCACTGCTTAACACTCTTTTTCAGTGGAAAAACCGGATAAGACTCAGAACCTAAAATAGGGTTCCCCGCAACGGACTGGCCATAATAGCCTTGATGTTGATGATAAGTAGCTTGTGTTTTGCTGACATCACCTTTAAAACGAGGATCTTGCGGACGATCAAACGAATTAACATAAGCCGCTACATCCCAAGCTTGTTGAACTGTTAGCTGGATACTTTTACCCAAAGGCATATTTTCATAGATAAAGTCAGTCGCTGTATTCACTCTGTGCATTCCTGCCCCCCAATTAAAGCTTTGTGGCCCCCATAGTGGGGGGAGTGCAGCAATACCGGCAATCATTTGTCCTTGGCCATCTTCACCATGACACACTTGGCAATGCGCTTGATACACTGTCATACCGCGAACGGGTGAATAGGCTAATTCTGGTTGTGGGGTTTTAGGAAAACCACGCCCAGGTAGCTGGCTTAGTGCTGTGACATCTAAATGCTCACTGATAGCCTTAGGCATAGGGAAATCGTCCCGCTTAGCACCTTTAACTAACTCAACATCAGACAATTCAGGCACTGGACCTGCAACATTATATTTCGCCATTAATCCACTCATCCCCAACCAGTATGAATAAGCAGATATTGCCACTAATTCAGGTGAACCAGATGCGGGTGCTTTGCCGTTCATCGAATAGCTAAAGCAGCCTTGAATCCTCTCTTGGAAAGAATTAACTTTATCGTTTTTCTTGCGATAAGCAGGATAAGCAAAATAAGCGGCCCAAAGTGGCGATGCATTGGCTTTTATTCCGGCATTCATATGGCAATTAACACAGTTAAGCTCATTACCAACATACTTATCCCTAAGTTGTTGAGTATTTACAAACAGTTTATACCCCAAACGCACCTTGTCGCCAAACGCCCCTGTAGGAATATCGGCTAATGGTGCCGGTTGTAAATATTCATCAGTCGCTTTTTTCTCAACCGCAGGTAATGCAGCTTGACGATCTGGTAATGTCGTTAAAGGATCTGATGATGTTGCAGTCGAAGCATTAGGCGCAAGTTCAGTTAATAATTCATTGGCTTGCAAAGGCAAACTCAATAGGACACCCATGCACAATATCGATAATAATTTCATAGCGATGTCCTTATTTTATATTGGCAAAAAATTCAGATAAACCGTCAATTTCTGCAGCCGTTAATTTCACCGCGATATTGCCCATCATATTATCTACGTCACCTTTACGAGTCCCGTTTTGCCATGATAGTAATTGCGTTTTAAGATAACTGACCTCTTGACCAGCTAAACGAGGAAACTGACCGCCGCCCACTCCGGATGGACCATGGCAACTCGTACAGGCAGGAATGACTCGCGACCAATCACCTTGAAAAGCGAGTGCTTCAAAAGGATCACTAATGGCAACCTTATCGCCACGGAATTGTAGCGGAATATCAGCAACAGCTTGTTGACTAAAATATTCTGATACCAGGGCAATATTATCTCCTTGCACCGTAGCTGCCATCGCTAACATCGTTGGGTTTTGGCGTTTACCCGTCTGGAATAACGTGAGTTGATTGTTAATATACTCGGCTGATAATCCTGCTAAACGCGGACCAACAACTCCCATTCCCTGGCCTTGAGCACCATGGCAAGATGTACACAGTTGCGCAGCCGCTGGAATAACCTGTTGTGAAGAAGTCTCTGAAGCATTGACATGCATAACATTGCACATTGGTAGGCTAAGCAAAATGCCGAACAGATAAAAGGATGTTTTCATCATCACACCTCTTTATTGAATAATTATTGTTCAGCCACCATAAACCTAAAATGTAAAAAAAAGAATACTATAAAGGTCGAATATTAAAACAAAAACACCATTAATAATGCATTAATGGTGTTAGGGACAATGACTTATTTGAGTTGTTTATAACAACTCAGTCGCCAATTTAATTTGAGATGTCTGTATAAAAATAAAATGTAAATATCCAGTGCGAGGCCATTGGCATTAAACCATTTTTTACTTTGGGCGCACACCTAGCGTGTGGCAAATGGCATAAGTTAATTCGGCGCGGTTAAGGGTGTAAAAGTGGAAATCTTTAACGCCTTCACGTGCCAATACTTTCACCATATCAATGGCCACGTTAGCACCCACTAATTGGCGGGTGCCTGGGTCATCATCTAAGCCATCAAACTGACGGTGTAACCAATTTGGAATCGCCACATTGGTCATGTCTGCAAAACGTTTAGTCTGCTTAAAGTTGGTCACAGGTAAGATACCTGGGATAATCTCAACATCAATACCAGCGGTAACGCAGCGATCGCGAAAACGTAAATATGATTCAACATCAAAGAAAAACTGCGTAATGGCGCGGTTAGCACCAGCATCAATTTTTTTCTTTAGATTTATCAGGTCAGCTTGAGCATTACGCGCATCAGGGTGCACTTCTGGATATGCCGCAACTGAAATATCAAAGTCAGCAACAGAGCGAAGCAAACTCACTAAATCATTAGCAAAACGCGCAGGTTTTGGGCTGCCATCAGGTAAGTCACCACGCAGTGCAACAATGTCTCTAATGCCTGAATTCCAATATTGTTTTGCTAGCTCAATTAACTCTTCATCGCTGGCATCAACTAAAGTTAAATGCGGCGCAGCAAGCAAGTTAGTTTCCTTTTGAATACGCTCAATCACACCATGAGTACGATCTCGCACTCCTGAATTGGCACCATAAGTTACCGAGACAAATTTAGGATTTAACGGCTCCAAACGACGAATAGAGTTCCACAAAATCTCTTCCATTGCAGGGGTTGAAGGCGGAAAAAACTCAAAAGACACATTAATATCATTCAGCTCAGACAAGCTCTGATTTAACGACTGGGCATGTTGCGCATGATGAAAAGCCATAATGTATTCCTTCAACTTCTGTAAAACTTCGGAGTCTATACCAAACGGTTAACTTCATTATATTAACCCATTCATTTAGCCGTTTGGACGTCTATATGTCCATATACTAGTTTAACTGCATCTTAAGTCAAGCTAAAAAAACAGCAATAGAGCAAATTAACTTAGCGCAGAGTGTTACGGCTAAAAGGTCTTTTAAAAATGGCAACAGTATTTAAGGTTATCGATCGGCCAATCGAATGTTGCAACACAAACAAAAAAGCGACCCTGAGATCGCTTATCAATGATGCTGTTAACGTATTTCGATTATTCGTAATCACTCGCGTAGGTTTCTTCATAAGTATGCGAGTAAAGTTCAAACAAATTACCAAAAGGGTCTTCTAAATAAACCATTTTTGCTGGCTTACTATCATCTTCTGGGTGATAACGCATAATATCCATACGCATTTTACCGCCATATTGCTCTGTTCGCGCAATAGCCCCTTCAAAGTCATCGGTTTGCAAACAAAAATGGAATATACCCAGACGAGTAAAATCTACCTCGTGACGCTCTTGACGATCGACCATTTCAAACATCTCAACACCAATACCGTCAGTTGTCACTAAGTGTGCAATATTAAAACCTTTAACACCTTCACCAAATACCGCAACACACATTCTACCAATGGCAGTCTTACGCTCTTCTTGCACCTTAGTGTTACCCATTACCACTCGCAAACCCAATGCTTTGGTATAAAACTCAACCGCTTTATCCATCTCGCCAACCATCAAACCTACGTGATTCATTTTCATAACTTACTCCAAAAAAACTATTAATTGATACGTCATTTGTTTCGATGGAGTTATATTACGGCGAACGAAACATAAAATATTAAGGAGGATAAAACCTTTCGAGTAGTAGCAGGAGCTATGTTTGTAAAGTTATTGTTGGCTCTGTCTTTCTATTTCGAGCTCGATGAGTAATGCAGTATGAGCATCATTTGCCGCATATTTTTTCTGATGGTCATGAAGAGGAAATATTGACCAATTGGATTGTTGTGCACTCTTAGATAGTCGTTGATTAAACAACATTGCAACTGCCACTCGAGCGCCAACACGTTGCTTAACACGGGCAAAACGCATCACTTTCGACGAAAGCTCTTCGGTATTGGCTAACCTAATACCAAATTTTCTCAAGAGTATTTTTCTGTCTTCTTTTAATCCAAAGCCCACCTTTTTTATCGTAGGGTCCGACAAGACTTCACTAATGTCAGTGAAGTATTCATAAAACTGAGTTGGAAATAAAAACACTTTGGACAGTGTAGCGATTTGAATTAAATGAGGTCCATCACTGACCTCACCTTTTATAAAACAGGGTTTGCTCTCGGTATCAAAGCCTAAACAGGAATGCTTTTTTAACTCTGCGATGGCACTAATAGCATCTGCTTTGTTTGTAACAACAATAATATTCTCAAGCGCAATGCCGTCATAAATAGGTAATTCTCGAATTTGCTCCTTTGTTGGCCTTTCCATTCAATATCCTTTTAATACAACGCAGCACTATGTAATAGAAGACGAAAAAAAAGACCATTCAACATGGTCTTTTTAATCAATATTATTCTTGCAGTAAGTCTTTACAAATATGTACTAGGTCCGACTGAACCGCTGCTGCGGTGACCTCACGTCCAGCGCCTGGTCCGCGGATAATCAACGGGTTACCTTGATAAAACGCACTGCGAATGACAAACACATTATCGCCTGGCGTTAAATTGGCATAAGGATGATTATTATCAACCCATTGTAAGCCGACTTCGGCTTGCAGTTTACCCTCAACTTTGTCTAACGAGGCAACGTAACGCAGCACTTTGTCTTGCTCTGCTGCGGCAGTAAATTGCTGCAATAAATCCTCATCTAATTCACTGATACGCGCTAAAAAGTCATTTAACGGCAATTCTGCTAACGCTTTAGGCACCAATGAATTAAGCGTAATGTCGTCTAACTCAACGGCGAGGCCAATTTCACGGGCTAAAATAAGCAACTTACGTTGCATGTCACGTCCAGATAAATCATCACGAGGATCGGGTTCTGTAATCCCTAAACCACGTGCCTCAAGCACTAATTCAGAAAACGGTTTATTGCCATCGTAGTTTTCAAATAACCAACATAAGGTGCCAGAAAAAATCCCGCCCACAGCTTCAATGGTGTCGCCGCTGTTACGTAAATCGTTTAATGCATGTTGAATTGGCAAGCCTGCACCGCAACTGGCGTTATAGCGCCAAAATAATCGACGGTTACTGAGCTGTTGCTTTAATTCTCGGTAAAATGGCAATGGGCCAGAGCCTGCTAATTTATTGGCGCTCACCACATGAATACCGCGGGCAAATAACTCAGGGTACTGCAAGGTTAAGCTGGCACTGGCACTAATATCTAAAGCCACTATTTCATCGCAAGCTAACTGGGCTAATTGTTCAAATAACTGATCGTAATCCCAAGTAGTGGCTTGTGATTGATAATCTTGCTGCCAGTTATTGAGGTCAATACCCTCGTTGGCAATCAAGGCTTTTTGCGAGCCGACCACCCCAATAAGCTCAACTGATGCTTCTAATTCACGGTCAAGTGTTAGGCTTGCACGTTTAAATAAATCTATCCATGCTTCGCCAATATTACCCGCCCCTAATAACAACACGCCAATGCGCATTCTTGGACCAGCACAACGACGATGCACTTTTTGCGTTAACAAACTGACTTGAGCTTGTGGCACTAATGTCACTAAGCTAAGTGAGTCTTGATAAACCGGTTTAGCATCGCGGCTTAATAACCGTGCAAAACTGCGTCTAAAATGATGCGCATCAGCACTGACTAACGCGACTAAACCCAAATCAGATTGTATGGTTAACTCTTCGATTGCCCATTCTTCTCGATATTGATTTAACACCGCTTGAACCTGCTTTTGGCTTTCCAGGGTAAAGGCTAACTCAACTTTATGCTGAGCAAGCTCCCAAAATGCCAATGGGGTTAAACCTGCCGCGTGTAATACCTCAAGTAAAGGCGCAATGTTGCTGTTCATTTTAAAGCTAAATAGCAGCACTTCATTTAAGTTGGTCACTACCGGTGCACTGGCAGATGAGCTCAAAGGCGCAATTAACGTAAAGTCGGTGTGTGATGCATAACTTGAACGCACCGCTAAACTGACCTCGGTATTAAACAAAGGCTGTAAAGTACGAGAGTGCAAAACAGGTGAGCCTAAGCGAGCGAGGCGATCTGCTTCAGCTAAAGACATGCTTTTAAGTAACTTGGCGTCATTGATTTTATTAGGGTCGGCGTTAAATACACCTTCAACATCGGTCCAAATCGTCACGCGTTCAATGTTGGCTAAGCTAGCAATTAAGGTTGCACTAAAGTCAGAACCATTGCGGCCTAATAATAAGGTATCACCATGGCGGTTAGCGCAAATAAACCCTGTTATCACTAAACGCTCTTGTGGATGCAACGTCAGTAAAGCTTGCACTTTATCGCGTGACTGTTGCACTAAAATATTCGGTACTGCGCCTTCATCGGCAACTAAAATTGAGCAAGCATCAACATGAGATGCTGCTACGCCCGTTTCACGCAATAGCGCCGCCATTAAGCGTGCAGACCAACGCTCGCCAAAACTCACAACTTGGTTTAATTGATATTCGTTGTGGTGTTCTAACGACAACAAACTGACTAATTGCGCGCGGTCAGTAGACAAACGCTCACGTAAATCACGCGCTTGCTCGTTTGACAATAATTGCTCAATCAGGGTTTGCTGGTAACTAATCAATACTTGCAGATCTTCCTGCCAAAGTTGGCCGCTGTCACGCAGACTAAGTAATTTATATAAGAAGTTAGTGGTTTTACCGGCAGCCGACACCACCACAAGATCATCACTGTTACCGTGGGTCAATAAAATATGGGCAACACGGCGATAGCAATCAGCATCCGCTAAACTAGAACCACCAAACTTATGTAAATGACCTCGCGCCATTACGCACTCCTTAAACAACTACGACTTTTTGCGGCTGCTATTTTACTTTATTTAACGAAAACTACAGCTAACATAAACGTAAATTAAGCTAATTAAACCCAGATTAAGATGATTTAATGGCTGCTACTGCGGCTAAACCTGCTTTAATATCAGTAACTAAATCTTCAGCATCTTCAATACCGACAGATAATCTCAATAAAGTGTCTTTAATACCAGCCTCTTGGCGTGCTTTAGCATCCATTGCTCTGTGGGTCATGGTGGCCGGAACGGCGACTAAACTTTCCACTCCGCCTAAACTTTCAGCAACACTGAATAAAGACAAGGCTTGTAAAAATGCCACAACTTCAGCCTCGCCGCCTTTTAACTCAAAACTTAACATAGCGCCAAAGCCTTGTTGTTGTTTTGCCGCGATTTCGTGACCTGGATGGTCTTTTAAACCTGGGTAATAGACTTTGGCCACTAGGTCGCTAGTGTTAAGTAATTCAACGATTTTTTGTGCATTGCGTTGATGCTCACGGATGCGTACAGCCAGGGTGCGTAAACCACGCAAGGTTAAATAGCTGTCAAATGCCGAGCCCGTTAGCCCGAGGGTGTTAGACCACCAATGTAATAGTTCGCCTAATTCTGGGTCTTTAGCCACCACCGCACCACCTACCACATCACTATGGCCGTTAATGTATTTGGTGGTTGAATGAATCACGATATCAGCACCTAACAATAAAGGTTGCTGTAAAATTGGCGATAAAAAGGTGTTATCAACCGCCACTAACGCACCGACAGCACGACAAGCACGGCTCACGGCTTCAATATCAACCACGCGCAATAACGGATTAGAGGGTGTCTCTAACCAAACCATTTTGGGCTTTTGCGCAATGGCTTTTTCAAATGCCTCTGTATCAGTTTGATCGACAACCAATAATTTAAATTGGCCTTTTTTGGCTAAATTGGTAAATAAACGATAACTGCCGCCATAACAATCATGCGGTACAACCAATAAATCATCTGGCCCAAGTAAGCTGGTCGCCAATGTAATGGCTGCCATACCCGTGCATGTCACCACACCCGTTGCACCTTGTTCTAGCTGAGCCAGCGCGTCACCTAAAATGTTACGTGTAGGATTACCCGAGCGGCTATAGTCAAATTCACGCGGGTTTTTATGGCCGTCAAATGAATAGTTGGTCGATAAATAAATCGGTGGTACCACTGCCCCGTGTTGTGTGTCTGATTCAATACCTTGGCGAACGGCCAATGTGGCGCTTTGATGCTTAGTCATAATGACTCCTAAAAAATTTCACAAACACACAAAGAGATGTCTAGACGTCCAAATTTACCTAAGACACTGGCATTCGTCAACCAATATCAGCCGTTTAGACGTCTACACATAAAGAAATCTATTTGCATTCATCACTAAATAGTAGCAATAATTTGACTAGAGATTGTAAGGGGTTAAAATCTGCCCCGTATTTATCGTTAAGGGTAAGTTAATGACTGAGTGGAATGGCGAATATATTAGCCCATATGCCGAGCATGGCAAAAAAAATGAACAAGTAAAAAAGATTACGGTTTCTATCCCTTTAAAAGTATTAAAAGTATTAACCGATGAGCGAACTCGTCGTCAGATAAACAATCTGCGACATGCAACTAACAGTGAACTGCTATGCGAAGCTTTTTTGCATGCATATACAGGACAACCATTACCTAATGACGGCGACTTATCAAAAGATGAGCCTGACAGCATTCCAAGTGAAGCGAAAAAGTTAATGGATGAAATGGGTATCGAGTGGGAAGACATGGAATAACTCACTGGCTTAATCAATAGACTTTGAAACGACCCTTTTAAGAAGTCGTGATGTTTTTATAGAGAACTTATGATGTCATTTATCGAACCATCTACTTTGATACTGGCATCAGTTATCGTGTTTTTTGGCGCGCTAACCCAAAGCTTAATTGGTTTTGGGTTAGCCGTTGTTGCCAGCCCCCTTCTGTATATCGTTAGCCCCCAACTTGTACCTGTTCCTATTGTGGTGATGGGTTTTGTTATTTCAGCCATGACATTGTTTAGAGAACGCGGTCATCTGCAATTTAATGGTTTGCAATATGCCTTACTCGGGCGGATCCCTGGTGGTTTTGTGGGTGCGGGGTTATTAGTGTTTGCCCCGCAAGCCGTACTTGGATTGATAATTGCGGCGATTGTATATATTGCAGTTATCCTCAGCGTCTACAAAATTACTGCTCCCATCAACCGCATCAGCTTATTTATTGCCGGAATATTTTCCGGTATTTTTGGTAATATCGCTGCCATTGGTGGCCCGCCAATGGCCATTTTACTCGCCGGACAAGATGTCAATCAATTTAGAGCGGCGTTGTCAGCCTTCTTTTTAATTAGTTCACTGATTGCTTTAGCTATTTTGGCTATTTTCGGCTTGGTTGAACCACAACACCTATGGTTATCACTGATGCTAATCCCGTCGATTGTTGGCGGCTACCTTGTGTCAGGTTTGTTAATTAATCATATTGATAAAGATAAAACCCGCATTATCACTTTAGTGTTATGCAGCGTGAGCGCAACAGTTCTAGTGATAAAATCGCTGATGGCATTAATAAGCTAACCCAAATTCATCTCTTTTTACATTTCAAAAAATAGACTCTATCCGGCCTATCAAGCTTTCAGGCCGATTTGCAATAGATCTGAGTCACACAAGTTCATTAGATTTTTTTCAATTAACTTTTTTTCAATTAGATTTTTCTCATAGATATGATCTACTTCAAGTTAACACTACCTACTTTTAGGTAACATCATTTACAGCAAAGACATAACTCCAAATTGCTAAAGCACTACCTATAAAAAGCCCATAGAGGATAAACATGATGAAGACATATACAAAAGTTGGTATCGCAATCGCCATCGCATTATCTTTCGGTAGCCAGGCCATGGCAGCCGATGGTGGTAACCCGAAAAAAGGTAAACACCTATATAAAAAAGAATGTAAAGCCTGCCACAGTGCCGATAGTGAAGGCCCTGAACTGACTCCAATGGCAAAAACCATGAGCCAATGGGATCGTTTCTTCTCTCGTGACAAGCACAAAGCCAAACCTGCCGTTTTTGAGGCGCTATCAGAACAAGAATTGAAAGACATTCAACAATTTTTGTATGACCACGCAGCCGACTCAGACCAACCAGCCACCTGCGGCTAAGTCAGTCATGCTGATCGACGTTTCTGAGTAAACGCCAGCATCAGCCAATAATCAATGTAAAAAAACCATGGGGCTTAGCCTCAGGGGATCTGACAACAAAAATTTGCCAAATTGATGAAATTTTTGGCAAATCTGGGGGAGAAAAACCATGAGAACACTTATCTCAATTCTCGTTGCCAACGCACTCTTTATGAGTGGTGCGAGTTTAGCTGCAGATAGCGATGTCCAAAAAATTGCCGAGTTAGAAAAACAGCTTGCCGAAATTACAGATGATTTAGATTACTTAAACTCACGAGTAGATAAAACCGAACGTCATAGTGCATTAGACCGAATCGAAATTACCGGTGACTTTAGAACCAAAATGCATTCATTGCATTATCAAAACGTCACCTGGAACCCAGCAATGAACGTTAACTTTAGCGACTTTGCCAGCAAAGCAATGGCCGGAGACTTTGGTGACCCAAGCAGCGCAAGCTCGCCTTTAGGGCAAATGATGGCTGCAAACCCTGACTTAGCCACTGCATTTCAAAGCGGCATGCTTCAAGGCGTAATGCCAATGGTGCTCGCACCAAAAACGCAACAAGATATCGATAATGATATTTTTTATACCACTCGCCTTCGCTTAAACATCAACGCAAAAGTATGGGACAACGTCAGCTTTGCAGGACGCTTAACCATGTTTAAAAGCTGGGGAGACTCTACCGGCGTTAAAGTTTTTGACTCTTGGAACTCGTTCACCATGGACGGTACCAGCAGCGGCAGCACCAGTGGTGACGAACTCAAAGTTGAGCGCGCCTACTTTAACTGGAAAGACATCAACGGCAGCGGCGCCTACCTTTCGATCGGTCGTCGTCCATCAACCTACGGCCCACCAAGCCATTACCGTGAAAACGAACTCCGCGGCGGCACCCCATCAGGCCACTTAGTTAACTTTAACTTCGACGGTGCAACTTTAGGTTACAACCTAAGCGACATCACAGGTATTGAAGGCCAAACCGTTCGCTTTTGTTACGGTCAAGGCTTTGAATCACAATACGGTAACGGTGAATTATTTGGCGATATCGTCACCAAGGACACTCACCTAGGTGGATTTAACATCGACGTATTGAACGACGGTAACCACTTTGTGCAATTAACGTTATTTGGTGCTAAAGATGTCAATGATGGGTTTACCGGCACCATGGCATTCCCATCACAATTGGCAGGTATTTTTGCCCCAACCATGTACCAGGATATGCAAAAGTTTGACAACTTTAACTTTGTCACCAGAGTTCAACCTAGTGATGTGATTGGTGACATGTATTTAGGCGGTTTAGGTTATGCCTATGAATCTGATGAAGACATGAAGTTTTTTGCTTCTTTAGGTTGGACCCGTGCAGAACCAAGCGGTAATGCAGGTATGTTTGGTGGCATGTTAAGCGATGCAGTATTTGAAGCCGAGCTTAACAGCACAGGCACTGAAATCATGATGGTTGCAGCAGAGACAACCGACACCGATACCAAAGACGGTTACGGCGTATATGTTGGGATGCAAATTCCAGCACCCTACGGCAAGTTTGGCCTTGAATATAACTATGGTTCTAAATACTGGAGCCCGTTCACTCAAGCACAAGATGATCCAATCGGCAGTAAGTTAGCCACTCGCGGCCATGTTGTCGAGGCGTACTACATCTTTGATATTAACCCAAGAATGTTCATCAAGTTAGCCGGTTTATATTACGACTATGAATACACAGGCAGCGGCTCACCAGTGGGTGCCCCGCAAAAAGTAGATGACGTAATGGCTGGCACTGCATACTCAATGCTGCCCGTAATCGACACCGCCTACGACCTTAATGCTTCATTGACTATTAACTTCTAAACTTGGTCCCCCTGAGTGCAAACTCAGGGGTAAGGACACCGATAATGAGAATATTAACCTCAATGGCGGTATTACTGTTGTTAAGCAGTAGCGCACAAGCCGCCTTTAATCACAAAGAAGTGTTGCAAGGGCCATTTGAAAATGGCCCAGAAGTCACCACTCAATGCTTAACCTGCCATAAAGAACACGCTGAAGACTTTATGAAATCATCCCACTGGACATGGGAGCTAGAACAAGAATTACCCGGCCGTACCGTTAAGCGTGGTAAAAAGAACAGTATTAATAACTTTTGTGTGTCGATATCGGGTAACGAGCCACGCTGTACCAGTTGTCATGCAGGCTACGGCTGGAAAGACTCAAACTTTGACTTTAGCGACATGACCAAAGTGGACTGCCTAGTGTGCCACGACACCACAGGGACATATGTTAAAGATCCAGGTGGCGCGGGTGAAGTATTTGGAAAGGTCAACTTGCTCAGAGTGGCACAAAATGTTGGCAGCCCTGTACGCGACAACTGCGGCAGTTGCCACTTTTACGGCGGCGGCGGTGATGCGGTTAAACATGGCGACTTAGACTCGTCAATGTCTTATCCAGATCGTGAAACCGATGTACACATGGACACCGACGGCAATGACTTTCAGTGCCAAGATTGTCACGTGACCGAAAAGCATCAAATTAGTGGTAATGCCATGGGTGTATCACCAGGAGGCGAAACCAAAATTGGTTGTGTAAATTGTCATGATGGCGCGCCGCATCAAAACAAAAAACTCAACACCCATACCGCCACAGTGGCATGTCAAACGTGTCATATCCCATCATTTGCTAAAGTTGAACCGACCAAAATACATTGGGACTGGTCAGCAGCAGGTCAAGATCTTGAAGACACTATTGATGAAAATGGCAAGCACACCTTTAACAAAAAGAAAGGCAGCTTTGTATGGCAAAAAGATGTTCCACCACAATACGCCTGGTTTAATGGCAGTGCTGACGCCTACATGGCAGGCGATAAAATTGACCCAAGTAAAACGGTAAAACTAGCTTACCCATTAGGCGATATTAACGACCCTAAAGCCAAGATTTATCCTTTTAAAGTGCACACTGGTAAGCAAATTTACGACTCTGAGTTGAATATTTTACTGACACCAAAAACTTACGGTGAAGGTGGATATTGGGATAAATTTGACTGGGACCTAGCCGCCAGATTAGGGATGGAAGCCAACCCAACTATGGTAGAAAAAGGCCTTAAATACAGTGGAAAACATGGCTTTGTTGCGACTGAAATGTGGTGGCGTATCAACCATATGGTTACGCCAAAAGACAAAGCATTACAATGTAATGACTGTCATAACAAAGGCGAGCGCCTAGACTGGAAAGCCCTAGGTTACGATGGCGACCCCATGAAAAATCGCAAAGGGGTGAAACACGCTACAGCAGAGTAACTGATAAAATAGCAATTATTAGAAACCAAACCGCCATCGACTTATAGATGGCGGTTTTTTGTACATACACAACTTTTAACTCATGGCCAGTAAATCTAATCCCTGGCACTCAACATCTTGTTCAATACCTGATATCGGATCGCAAAACCGCAAACGTTTAGCCAATAACTGTAATGGTTTATCATAATTATCAGGGCCTTTAGGCTGTAAAACCGGATAAAAACGGTCATGTAATATCGGCATACCTAAACTTTGCATATGCACACGCAATTGGTGAGTTTTACCGGTAATAGGGCTTAATTCAAACAAGCCGACACCATTATTTACCGCCACTAGACTGATCTCAGAATGACTATTTGCCTCGCCCTCTACCACTTGCATGGTAAAGCTAGGATTGGCCGCCACAATACGATTTTTAACAGTCCAATGTAGCGGTAACTCACAGGTGTTGTTGGCTAATTGTGCTAATAAATCTGGGGTAACCTTGGCGATAGCTTGATAGTCTTTAGTAATCTTGTCGTCTAAAAACAGCTGGTGATAGGCATGACGAGTGTGCGGGTTTAGTGTCATTAACATCACCCCAGCAGTATCTTTATCAAGCCGATGGGCGGGCGCAACGGTATCGATTTGTGTGGCAATGCGTAATCGATGCACAAGGCATTCGTTAACGAAATTACCGCCAGGGGTCACCGGCAAAAAATGCGGTTTGTAGACAATAATCGTGTCATTGTCTTGATGGAGTATCTGCTCATTAAACGGCACTTTGGTTTCAGCCTGCACCTCACGATAGTAATACACGCGCGCGGTGGCTTGGTAAGCGGTATCAGCGTTAATCAGTTCGCCGTTTTGCCAATGCACTTTGCCATCGTTAATCCGTTGCTGCCAAACACTTGCATCGATTTGCTTAAAATGATCAACCAAAAACGCCAATACAGTCGGGTATGACTTACCTACTAATTCGCTGTCTCGGGGTAGCACAATATAAGAAGGCTGCGCCGCAATGGCAGAGGTGGTATGTGAGGCAAGGTTGTTTGCGGTTAAATTTGGCATAAAATAGGCTATACATAAAACATAGAGAAAGGTTAATCACGCTATGTTATCAGTGTATCGCCCATGATGCACAGCTTACACATCGACATGGGACTTAAGCAGCTGCAACACAAAATCCATAGTTTTATGGCAATTGGGTTGTTCAACGAGCACTAACTTATCGCGATTATACATAGGTAACACTTCAAGCCAGCGCTGGCTTACCCACGTGGCATCTTCTAAATGCACCTGCGAATACAGGTCAAGTAAGTCAGGATTCACCTGATAAAACTGCTCTAGCGCCGCGCTGATAATCTCAAACTCGCCCGCTATCGGTTCTTGAATCCAATTTTGGCAAGGTAATGCTCGGGCAATCCAGCTACCGTCACGTTGTTGTGCTGCCGATAAGATTTTAACCCGTTGCGAACCTTCAATGACGATACTTAAGGTGTTGTCGGCCAATTGATTAAAATCGATGATGTTACAACGCGTTGCTGTTATGTAGCACGGCAAATCACTGCCCGCTTTTTGTGCGGCAAAGGCTAGTTGGTAATGGCCTTTCAACACTTCAGCGATCATGCGCAGCTCGCAAGGTGACGCGATACGAATTTCGAGTCTGCCACCCGGCAATAACACTGCATCTTGAATTAATAACGCCATTTCTTGTGTTTTCATAACCGCCTCCCACACCAAAGGTGAAGTTACTGAACCAAAATCAAAGCCAGTATAATCAAGTGTAGCAGTGGTCAATTTTTCAACAACATAAGCACTGTAAATAATGCTTACTAACGACATCGACCACGATTATTTACTACTTTATGACTTAATAAGACCCGATTTAGTACGGTTATATTTCATACAAACCACAAAAATGAACATATTTTGATCAACGCTATAGACGCTCAATGCGATCCATAATGTTGCCTTTTACGACAATCTCAGCAAATTCATCAGCTAATATTTGGCTTTGTTGCACGCTTTTTTGCCAATAAGCAATGCGCGTATCGTTATCAAGGTGTTTAAAGTCTTCCCTGTCTGGAATTTTAGCAAACGGTAAACTGGCAATAAATTGCTTACTCGGTGCCAAAATCAGTCCATTGTGGTAGTTCGCCTTGGCTTTACGCCACAATAATGACTTATCAAACCAACCCGGACTCATGTATGGATAAAAATGTGGGTATAAACTTAAACCTGTTGCTGCTGGCAGCGGCATATCAAAATGGTAATCAGTAATCCCCCCATCGTAATAATGACCTTTAGGCGATCCTTGCAGATCTTTAACGGGATCGAGCAATAAAGGGATCGATCCCGTGGCTAATAATCCATGACGTATATTATTTTCAGTCAGCTCAACCTGTTTTGTCGGTAAGTCTTTTAAGCGTCGAAACGGTGATGCGTCGTCTTTATGACTTAAAATCACTCGCTCAAAATGCCAGCCTAAGCTTTTGCGGTTAACAATATTACTCACCGCCGCCATCGACAAGCCCACCATTAAGCCAAATTTGGCATGAATGCGGTTTAAATGACGAGCACGACACGCCACCATATGATGACGAATGAGTGGGTTAGCAAGAATATCTGCGCCTTGTTGCTCACCCAAAATACCGTCAACAATGTTAAGCACTTGCGCGCTCACTTGCTCACGATTTGGCTTTTGCTCGTAACGCTGATGAATATAAAAATGTTCAAAGCGTTCATAGGCGGCTAACGGGTTTTGTTGTGCCATACAGGCTAAACGCCAAGCGCCAGATGAGGCTCCCATGGTATAAAGTGGGTCTTGGCGCTCTTTAAAAAATTCACTGAATAAGTACTTATCCAACCCTGCTACAGCTATCCATTTGGGCCCACCAGATGCAGCAAACAATTGTGTAAATAATGATTGTTCTAAGCCATTCGCTTCTATTTGTTCATAAGCGGTTGGTCCAGCAAGTAAACGTAATGCAGGCAATATACAATCCTTCTTAATTTGTAATGCTGATATCTCTTTAAAACTGTAAGCTTTTGCGTTATCGAGCTATCATGTTTTTATCGTTTATATCTTACGGAATTTTTATGATTGTCGATACCTTAGCAAATCGTCACCTTTATACTCAGCTTAACCCTCGTTTAGCCACAGCACTTGCTCACCTTGCAGAAACTGATTTTAGCCAGCTCGAAATGGGGAACTACCCGCTAGAGGGCAAAGATATTTTTGTTATCGTAAATGACTATCAAACAGTGCCTAAGCATACTGCACCCTTTGAAGTACATCAGCAATACATTGATGTGCAATATGTAGTGAGTGGTGAAGAAGAATTTGGCTACTTACCTTTGGCAGATCAAACACCTTCTAAGGCATATTTTGCAGACCATGATTATGCCAATTACGATTATGAGTCTAATAAACAAGACGCGGCGTTTATTCCGTTAAAAGCCGGCATGTTTGCACTATTTTTCCCGGGAGACATTCACATGCCGGGCACTAGCGATACTCCGCAACAAGTGCGTAAAGTAGTCATTAAAGTCAAAGTGTAGTGGTGTGTGGCTATTTTTTACTTGCTAAACAGTGAGTCAATATCTGGTCTGACTCCTTTTTAATTAAAACTCTGCTACACTGAATTTTAACGATGTGAGCAAGATTAACATTTCACTAACTTCTTTTGACTGAAGGATTTTAGCGGCATAAAGTGTTATCAAAATAATATCGAATAAGCACAAATACCCTGAGTAACATTAAAGAAGGCCCCGAGACTCTCCGCTTGGGGCTTTTTTTATGGTTTTTATCAAATTACCACAAGTGGTATTTTTTAATGCGATGACCTTTAATCCTTGTTAAAATCAGCGCAACTTTATAGGAGAGTCTTTCAATGGCAATGTATGTAGTGGGTCACAAGATCCCTGATTCAGATTCAATTTGTGGTGCTATCGCATTAGCATATTTAAAAAACCAAATCGGCGAGCCAGCTATCGCAGCCCGTTTAGGTGAATTATCACCAGAAACCGCCTTTATTTTAGAAAAGTTTGGTTTTGAAGCGCCAGAATACAAAACCAGTTATGCTGGCGAAGATGTGTATATTGTCGACCACTCAGAAATCACCCAAGCACCAGACGATATTGCTCAAGCCACTATCGTCGGTATTGTTGATCACCATAAATTGGGCGACTTAACCACTTCTACTCCGCTAGAATGTTGGATCCGTCCAGTAGGTTGTAGTAACACCGTCATTAAAATGATGTACGATTTTTACCAGGTAGAAATCCCAGCTAACATCGCAGGCATCATGATGTGCGCGATTTTAAGCGACACGGTTATTTTCAAATCACCAACGTGTACCACTGCTGATATTCGTTGCGTTGAAGCCTTAGCTGAAATCGCCGGTATTGAAGATTATAAAGAAGTCGGCATGGACATGTTTAAAGTTAAATCTGCCGTTGATGGAACGCCAGCGCGTGACCTTGTAATGCGTGATTTTAAAGACTTCAACATGAACGGTAACCTAGTGGGTATTGGTCAATTAGAAGTCATCGACTTATCAGTATTTGACGACATTAAAGCTGACTTAGAAGCTGATATCGCCAAACTAAAAGTCGAAGGTAACCGTCACAGCGTATTATTGCTGCTTACCGACATCATGAAAGAAGGTTCAGAGATGTTAGTGGTTTCTGACTCAGCCGATTTAACCGAACGTGCTTATGGCAAGCCAACGGTTGATGGCCGCGTATGGTTAGATGGCGTGCTAAGCCGTAAAAAACAGGTTGTGCCTGCACTGCAAGACGCATTTGCAAAATAAATCGTCATAGCCTTGTAAAAAAAGCTGAATCCATTGATACAAGGTGCCAACAAAATTGGCACCTTGTTTAGCTTTAATCAGCAAGCTAAATCTGCTTAATACCAAACCGCAAGCTAAGCCGGTTTTATAAAAGGCCATCGAGTGTCATTACATGCCCATGCAATTTGCGTAATAAGTGACCGTTGCAGGCCAATCTGAAAATATCCCGATAACCCCAACATCTTTGGCTAACACATCAACCAACTCATAAGTGTCACCTTCATTATCAATCGCATCTGCAATACTTTGATAATACCAACCACCGTTACCTTCGCTAAGTAAGCCAGAGCGTTCAAGCGACCAAGCAATCATCTTAAGTCCTGCGGCATTAGCTGCATTGGCGTATTCAGACGGTACAATGGCGTTATTGTCATCTAAGGTGACTAACATCCACAACGGCGGTGCAATAATCTTCACGCCATCGGCAACCAGCGCGTCCATACTCGGAGTCCAAGTCGCACTGTTTTGTGGGTCAAAACCTGCCATGTCATAGCGATCGTCTAAGTATACGGATTGCTCAGCAAATTCTGGTGCATTGGCTATCCAATACTTCACATCATCTAAATTAAATGATTGCGGGAAAACCTGTGATGCATCAACACCTGCGGCGCTATATTCATCAAGCATTTTTTGCGCATAATCTTGTTGGCTAAAGCCATCAAACGGCATACTTACGTTGGCAGATTTAAGCTCTGGGGTCATTTTTACGCCAGCCGATTTAAATAATTCGATACTTTCAGCATGAGTCATTAAAGTGCCAGTACCTGCATAGAGCTCTGTGCGCCAACTTGGGGTGCCATCCATAAACTCGGCGACCGTGGTCGCTTTAGGATTAAAGCCATCCATCTTGCCATTTAAGGTTTTAAATTCTGCAAGGCTGATGTCGCTAGTACAACAGGTCGCGGTTGCACTGACACCGTTTGCAGCGTCGGCAGGTGTAAATGGCACAGAGCACTTATTGGCAAGTTCCGGTATCGCTAAAATATTAGTGGTGGTGGCTAAGTCGCATTGTGAATGACGGCACACGAGGGCTTTGTCGTTGGTAAAGGTCACATCGCACTCAACAATACCCGCGCCAGAATCAATAGCTGCTTGATACGCTTCTTTAGTGTGCTCAGGAAACTGCATTGAGGCACCACGGTGACCAATAGAAAAGTCGCTACGGTAAAATGGGCCAGACTCGCATTGCGCTAATTGGGTTTTCAGCTCGCTGTCTTGCATTTGATCAATTAAAAACAGCGGTCTCGTGCCCACTTGTGCGCTGACACTTTTATCAACATTCTTTGTCGATGAGTTATCGCTGTCGTTGCTGTTACACGCTGTTAAACAGATTACACTGCTCAATATTGCCAACGCGCTCAATGCCGTCTTGTTGTTCCTTGTCATTTCATCACTCCTTTACTGTACTCGTTAATCTAACGTTACTGACGATGTGTTGCATCACTTAAATCTAGCCACTTATTTGCATGGCATAGATGGTTGAGATGGCTTAGTCTATTGATTAGATGTTAATGAATTAATGAAGTTATATGACAATTAAAATGACTGAGGTCACCATGGCTAAAGCAACACTGTATTATGTTCACGATCCTATGTGTAGCTGGTGCTGGGGTTATCGCCCTACATGGGACATGCTGCAACAACAACTGCAACGAGAGTTTGCTGAGCAACTTGATGTTACTTACCTAGTTGGCGGCCTAGCACCTGACTCAGCTGAACCAATGCCTGAGTCGATGCAGCAAATGCTTGAGCAAACTTGGCGTAATATCAACGAAAAACTATCTACTGAATTTAATCACGATTTTTGGCGCAACAGTAAGCCACGACGCTCAACCTACCCCGCTTGCCGTGCAACTCTGGTCGCGCGCCAGTACGGTCAAGAGCAAGCCATGGTGAATGCCATACAACATGCTTATTATCTGCACGCCCAGAATCCGTCAGATGTTGAGGTATTATCGACATTAGCAGGGTCATTAGCCATTAATGCCGAGCAATTTAAGCTGCAATTATTAAGTGAGCAAACTGAACAACAACTGCAAAAAGAGATTCATTTTGCTCGCCAATTACCCATCCAGGGGTTTCCCTCTTTGGTGCTCGTCGCTAACAACCATGCTTATCCCATAAAGCTTGATTATCAACAATGGCAAACCAGTTTGGCTGACATTAAAGCCGTGTTGGCTAAGGTTTAAGTGATGCTAGGGGGGGGTAGGGTCCAGACTTGTGCGGGCATTTCGCTTTAATCAACGGTATTCTATACTCTTTCGCGTTGAACACGATGTGATATCTAACATGAGGCAATGAATGGCAAATCGTAAGCGCGGTTTTTTCGGATGGACCTGGTACGTAACGTGGCGTTTTTTAGCGTTATTGACACTACTGTTACTGTTGCTCAGGTTTGTCACGCCGCCGACAACGTCATTTATGCTGCAAAGCGACTATCCTGTGTCGCAACATTGGGTCAGTATTGATGAACTACCAGCGCACATTCCACTTGCCATGGTGGCCTCAGAAGATCAGCTTTTCCCTGAGCACTTTGGCGTCGACTTTAGCGCTATCAGTAAAGCCCTACAGCAATACGATGATGGTCAGGGCCTGCGTGGTGCCAGTACGATTACTCAACAAACCGCAAAAAATCTCTTATTGTGGCCAGGACAAAGCTTTGTCCGTAAAGGATTAGAAGCCATGCTTGCGGTAGGGCTTGAGATCATTTGGGGTAAAAAACGTATTTTAGAAGTGTACGTAAACGTGGCTGAATTTGGTAAAGGTATTTATGGCGTAGAAGCCGCTAGCCAGCATTATTTTAATAAACCCGCCAAATACCTTAGCAGCAAAGAAGCGGCAAAACTGGCGGTATTATTGCCAAGCCCGCGTAATCGTAACCCAAACCATTTAACGCCATATCTTAGCCAACGCGTCGTATGGGTTGAGCGGCAAATGAAACAATTAGGTAGCGCTTATTTAACCCCTATTCTTAAATAGCCTGAACTTAAGCAACCAGCTCTTAAAAATATAAAGAGAGCAATATATTGCTCATTATTTTGGTCTTCGCCATTAACTGCGCAATATCTTGAGCAAAAGTCACTAATTTGCCGAGTCTGTAGCACTACTGACCATTCAAGATGAAAGCCTTAATTAAAAGGATTTGAGCCATTTTTACTGGTAGAATGCAGCCTTATTTCTATTGGCTTTACGATAAAGGCAGGCTATGACCGTTCTTCTGATGACCCCTCCAATGACCCAACTTAATACGCCGTATCCAGCAACGGCGTATTTAACCGGTTTTTTACGTTCACGAGGCTATGAAGCGGTACAGCGAGATCCTGCCATTGAGTTGTTTCTTGAAATGATGACCGCGCCTGCGCTGGAGGTGATCCGTCAACATGTAGAAGAAAACTTCGAGCACTTTGAAGACGATGAGCTGCCCGATGCGGTGTTTGATTTTTTAGCTGAATTTGACCGTTATCATCTCACCGTTGAGCCAGCTATTCGCTTTTTACAAGGCAAAGATCCCAGCCTAGCCATGCGCATTAACACCCGTCGTTTTTTGCCCGAAGGCCCAGCCTTTGAAGCCATCGCGCAAATGGAAGCCGTGTCGGGCGACGTACTGCAAGCTGCCTTTGGTAACCTTGGCGTGCAAGATAAAGCTAAATACCTCGCCACCTTATTTATTAACGATCTGTCGAACGTGATCACCCAAGGGGTTGACCCGTACTTTGAAGTCAGCCGTTATGGCGAGCGCTTAGCCGCAGCCAACCCCACCTTTGACAATCTATACGACACCTTAGTGGGCGAACCGAGCTTCAGCTCAGACATTTTAGAACAGCTCGTTGAGCAATATTTAGAGGAAACCCAGCCTAGCGTAGTGGCATTAACTGTGCCGTTTCCAGGCAATATGCTTGGCGCCTTGCGTATTGCGCAAACCTGTAAAGCCATTAACCCTGAGCTGCCTATCGTTATGGGTGGCGGCTTTGTTAATACCGAGCTTAGGGCATTAAAAGACCCGCGCATATTCGAATTTGTCGACTTTATTTGTCTCGACGACGGTGAACGCCCACTGATTACTTTACTTGAATATTTTGAAGGCAAGCGCGAAGTCGATGAGCTTGTGCGTACTTACTTTCTGGCAGAAGATGAAAACGGTGAACCTTACGTTCATCTTAATCAAAATACTGAGCTACATGACATTCCCCAATCTGAGGTCGGCGCACCAATTTACGATGGCCTGCCATTAACCGAATACCTGTCCTTATGCGAAATGCTTAATCCAATGCATCGCATTTGGAGTGACGGCCGCTGGAATAAATTAACCATCGCCCATGGGTGCTACTGGCGTAAGTGCAGCTTTTGCGATGTCAGTTTAGATTATATCGACCGCTACGATACCGCAGGCGCAGATGTTCTGGTCGACCGCATCGAGGCGCTCATCGCCGAAACAGGCCAAACTGGTTTTCATTTTGTCGATGAAGCGTTACCGCCAAAAACCTTATTCGCATTCGCCAAACGATTGATTGAACGTAACGTGGTGATCAGTTGGTGGGGCAATATTCGTTTTGAGCGCACCTTTAGCCCCGCACGTTGCCAGCTATTGGCAGACTCAGGCTGTATCGCAGTCAGCGGCGGCCTTGAAGTTGCGTCAGACAGATTATTAAAGCTGATGAAAAAAGGCGTCAGTGTTGAGCGCGTCGCCCAAGTTACCAAAGCATTTAGCGACGCGGGCATTTTGGTACACGCATATTTGATGTATGGCTTCCCGACTCAAACCGAGCAAGAAACCGTTGATGCACTAGAAATGGTGCGCCAGTTGATGCAACAAGGTTGTTTCCAATCGGCCTACTGGCACCGTTTTGTTGCTACAATTCACAGTCCTGTTGGCTTAAACCCTGAACAATTTGGCATCACACTTGGCGATCGCCCTGAGATTATGTTCGCTGAAAATGATGTTGATTTCACCGACCCAACCGGTACCGATCACGACATGCTCGGCGAAGGATTACGTAAAGCACTTTACAACTATATGCACGGCATCGGCTTCGACCAACCCATGAGCTTTTGGTTTGACCAACGAGTGTCTCGCACCACAATGAAAAAAGACATGATTTCAAAAGCGATTAGCAATTTTATTTTGAGCCAAGAAGAGTAAATACAAAGGCTGTCTGATGTGAAAGGATTCACAAATTCCGCGATGGTACGCTTAAGTTTACCGTCGTTCCCTGATGTAGCATTACTCAGACTCCATCATTCCGGCAATGCTAAGATCCCGGTTCAAAGACGTTACCGGGAGGAATCCAGCTCTACGCAGTCATCCTCGAATGCTTTTATCGGGGATCCAGGTGTTTGCTCTACGGCAACATCAAAGTAGAACCGTATAAGTTAACTTTACTGGCGAACCATGACATTCACTCACCGACACGCACACTTCTTTTGAAATAAAAGTCCCTGTAGCTCGGCCGCCCCGTCCATGGGGCAGAAGGTCGTCTCGCAAATCATCATGATTCAGCTTTTCGGCATTATCTTAATCGGCAAAAACTACAAAACTCAGTCAAAAACTAACAATGGGTGGCACGATTAAGTTCAAAAAATTAACAATGGGTGGCACGATTAAGTTCAACAAGTCTTACGCTCTAACTTAAATAGTGCTTCTTTTTCTAGCTTCTCTACAACTTCACGATCAGGCATACCTTCACTAAAAACTAATGGTAGTAATACTTCCGCTTTGAAGACTTGATAGTTATTACCACCATCTTTTCTTGCATGAAGTAAAGCTATTGCCCCAATTACAGTTGCTCCAATAGAAACAACTAAAGACAAAGACGATTTTAGCTCATCAGGAGCTTCCTCCGCTTCCTCTTTGAGGCTTACTCGAAAGCTATCTGCTACAGAAAGAGGGCTAATGATGATTAGGGATGATGACTTGCCAAACGCTTATTCTCGTCATTTACATTTGTGTGCGAAATGCTTTGCAACTATTACACGACTCACTATAATGGACGGTAACAACACCCCTCCCGCTACCCGTAAGATCAGCGCCCTGCGAGGGGTTACTCATTTCTGGGAGTCGAGAAAATGACATCCCAAGCTAAAATACCATTTACCAAGCACCCCACGACTTTTGCAGAACAAGTTCAGATACTTCTTTCCCACGGAATAATTATTCCCGATCCAGTCAAAGCTGAATTTTATCTATCTCAGCTCAATTACTATCGTTTAGCAGCTTACTGCTTGCCCTTCGAAATAAACCATGCGACTCACCAAGTTGCTCTAGGTACAACATTTGACGATGTGCTAAATCTCTATATTTTTGATAGAGAGCTACGCTTACTATTACTCGATGCAATAGAGCGCATTGAAGTATCTTTGCGAACAAAAATGGCATATCACTTAAGCCATGGTTATAACACTGCACACCCACATCTTGATCAAACAATATTCAAAAATAAAACCAGATATCAAGCGGGGCTCAAGAACTTACAAAGTGAAGTAACCAAAAGTAATGAAGATTTTATCCGTCATCTGACAGCCAAATACCAAGAAGTATCGCCTCCAATTTGGGCAGTGGTCGAGCTGATGACAATGGGGCAACTATCAAAGTGGTATTCAAATATTGCAAAACGCGCTGATCGTCAGGCTATCAGTGTCAACTGGGGGCTAAATGAACAAGTCACGACATCATTTTGTGAACACTTATCACTTGTTCGCAATATTGCAGCCCATCATGCCAGATTGTGGAACCGTAAAATCACCAAAAAAATGACGTTGCCAACCAAGGGGCCTGCTAAGTTGTTAGCGAGTATATCGAATCTACCAGATCAAGATCCAAACTTAAGAAAACTCTATAACACCTTAACGATGACCCTGTATTTAATGAATGTAATTGCTCCCAATAATCAATTGAAAGTACGGCTAAAAAACTTAATTGCAAGACATGGCATCGATACGTTAAAAATGGGACTCCCACAAAATTGGGAAAAGCGGCCATTATGGCTTTGATGTAAAACGGAAAAAGTAATTGACATCATTATAAAAGTTTAGGGATTCAATTAGGACTGACTACATGAACTTTAGTAAAAATTCACAATGGCGATATGCTTGAGACACATCAGTTACTGCAGGCCATAAGTACAACACACGAGTAGAGCTACCCCAACCAAAACCACTATCGCGCGATAATAAAAAACCTAATCATCTCTGTATTCGTGATGATTAGGCCATTGATAAAAAGCTATTTTACGCTAAACTGCCCTGTCGACTTTACATACAACACAACTTCAGATTTGGCATTAATTACATGTTTGCCTTGTGCATCAGAGCTAAAAAAGCTGCTTGGGGTTAATGCTGTTAGCGTTTTTTGATTGTCCCATTGATAGGTTGCACTGCCTTTTACTACCACTGCTTTAAGTGGGTTTTGGCTTTCAATACTGCCTTTAAAACCTGCGGGGAGTTTAACAAAACTGCCATTGGTGGCGTCTGGTTTACCCCAAAGGTAACTGATTTGAGCGTTGCCAGATTTTAACCAGGTTGCATCATCTACATTTAACCAAAACAAGTTGTTTTCAGAAATGTTAATTGGACGTTCGCCATTATCAAACGCCTGGTCTGCAGGTTTAACCAAATACGGGCCGCTGTCGATTTCGAGGTAAATAAGGTTGTCTTGCGCATTGGCAGAAGTGATATGGTTTTCACCCGCTGGCTGAATCCAAAATGAACCGCTTGGCATCCACATATTATCGGCGCTTGGGTCATCGTTATGCATTAAGCCTTCAATCACGATACCGCGGTAAGTGATGTTATGAATATGAGGCGGTGATGAAAAGCCTTTTTGGAATTTCACAAGCATTCCGGTCGCGACATCTTTAGTTCGGTCACCCCAAAGATCTGCCGCTTTCGGGCTGGCGTCACCGCGTGCAGGGTTAAGCATGCCCCAATCAATGTTGTCAGTAGAAATAACTGTGTGGTCATTTGCCATCACGGGTAAAGTCATTGCACCTAAAAGGCCTGCAATAGCGGTCATTGTTAATCTATTCATGAGTTAATTCCGTCATCTTCAAAGAAAAAGTGGTCTTGCTTTCATCGATGCAATAAACAAAATTCGTTTCTAGAGCCTTTTATATATCGATATATCAAGGTTAGTACGTATCCACATCGGTGTGATGGTGTACATATTAATCAATCATATTTATTCGATAAATGGGGTAATCTTTAATATACTTTCGCGAAAACGTGGATAATAAGATAGTGTTTAATATTAAAATTGAGTCGCAAAACGGATGATCGTTAAGCTGGTTCTGGGATAACAAACAATAGGAAAATGCATGAAGATTGCTGATTTACGGGTTCTGCTCAAAATCGCAGAACTTAAATCTATCACCGCTGCTGCAAATCAACTCGATATCAGCTCTTCTGCTGCGAGCATTGCGTTAAAGCGTATTGAAAAAGAAGTCGGGGCGCAGTTATTTGTGCGCACCACTCGGCAATTACGCTTGTCTTCTGAGGGCGAGCGATACCTTCCGTTATGTCAGCAAGCACTGGATTTATTGCAACAAGGCCAACTCGTTATTAACGACGAACGCCAATCTATCAATGGCGAAGTGCGCATGGCGATGTCGTCTGAAATGGGCCGCAACCTCATGCGCGAATTACTGAATGATGTGTTAGCACAACATCCAGATGTGAGCTTACGCCTGCATGTTAGCGATACCCAAGTTGATTTCTATCGTGATGGTGTTGATGTAGCGCTGCGAGCAATGATTGCAGGCGTGGCTGACGAGTCAAATTTTTATGGCTTTAAAATCTGTAACATCCCCCATTTTTTATGCGCTTCGCCTCAGTACCTCGCCAAACACGGCACACCAACTAATCCAAGCGAACTGATGAAACACAATGCGTTACTTTATAAGTTGTATAAAGTGACCCATGACAGCTGGTTGCTACTTCATGGCAACGAAGAGCATAAAATTAAGATGACCAGTAATCGGGCATGTAACGATGGCGATCTGGTGCGCCGCTGGTGTGTTGACGGTGTTGGGATCGCAAAAAAATCAGCGATTGATGTCGCGCAAGACATGCTGGCCGGCCGACTGCAAAGAGTAATGCCTGGCTACCAAATCCCAGTGACTGAATTATGGTTAGTATTACCAAGCCGGCAGATGATCACACCTGCCATCCGTTTGATCCGCGATGAGCTAAAACAAAAAATCAGTGAGTTGAGAGTACAACTCATTGAAAATAAAACGCTAGCTGAACATGAATGGCCAACAGATGAATAAAAGTAATACGCATCAGATTGAAGGTTGATTTATCACTGTTCTGGATAGAGAATAGCGCCTAGTTGAAGTAATCGTTAATTGATAAATAACGCATAGGAACGGCATTAACATGATGACAAAATGGGCGATACGTTTTTTACAAATGGCCGAACTCGTAGCATCTTGGAGTAAAGATCCCTCCACCCAAGTTGGCGCAGTAATTACCGAGAACAATCGCATCGTATCCTTAGGCTTTAATGGTTATCCTCACGGAATATCTGACAGCGCCGAAACTGATAACCGCGAAATGAAACTGCTCAAAACACTTCATGCTGAAGAAAACGCCATATTGCATGCCAAACGCGATCTCAGTAGTTGTGAAATTTGGGTGACTCACTTCCCCTGCCCTAACTGCGCTGCCAAGATTATCCAAACTGGATTGCGCGCTGTACATAGTCCGCAACCCAACGACGATTTCCTGTCGCGCTGGGGTGAGAAGATTAAAGTCAGCGAAGATATGTTTAAACAAGCCGGCGTTAAAGTCGATTGGATGCAGGTAGATTAACCAAACCGAATTAGCATATTGGCAGAGTAAGTCGGCAACGGCTTAAGTCAATTAGAATATTAGCTCTCTCGGTGTTCTTTATGCTTATAGCCTGCGGCAACAAACGTCGTGGCGCTTCATATGCACCTATTCTAGAAACAAGAATAGATCGCAAGGTTTCACCCTGCTCGGACCCAAAGAGGGAAACGGTAAAATTTAGCAATAGGTGACACGGTAATCCGGTTGAAACCTCTGTTTGGTATTAATTTACTTTGCCCACTACCGAGGTGTCATTGCGGTAGTCAATTCTTTAGTGATTGCATCAAAGCACACTTTCACATTTAATGGCATTCGATTCCCAAACGAATGTAGACCATAAATGGTATTCATCAACAATGTTTTCCCTTTAAACACCTCCACTAAATCACCCTCAAGCTTATCAAGATAAAAGTCCGGTACTATCCCGACGCCACTGCCAAATTGAATTAATGCCAAGCAAGTATGAAATGAGTTAGCAATACAATGTGCCTGAGTATGGTAATGCCATCGCTCGTTTGTATCTGTTACAAACTCATGTGTAATGGCTTTGTTTTGCCAAGTATTTGCCACATAAGGCAATGCCTGCCACTCATGTTGTTCAACGAGTGCTTTTGTGCCTACCAGCACATCCCTAAACTCACCAATACGTTTTTGTTTTAAATTACTGTCTTGAGATCGCCCTACCCGTATCGCTAAATCAATGTCTTCTGACATTAAGTCTAAATGCTGATCATGACTAATAAGTTCAGGCTTTAATAAAGGGTATTGCAAGAGCAACTTTCCAATAGCTGAAGTCACTAGGGTTTCCATTAAGGCGTTAGGCGCTGTGATGCGCACTCGTCCTTGCGGGATCACTTTAGTTTGTTCCGTATCTAACCATGCATCATCCGCTATTTGATTAAGCATTTTACAGTGTTGATAAAACTGTTGTCCTGCATCTGTTAGGGCTTGCTTACGGGTTGTCCGCTTGAGTAACACAATGCCAAGGTCAGTTTCTAACGACTTCAGGTGCTGGCTCACCACTGATTTAGAGACCGCCAAAACCTCTGCCGCCGCGGTAATTGAACCCGCCTCTACAATATGCGCAAACACCGACATCTGCCGTAATCGAATCATAACTATTGTTCTATTTTATTAAACAGTGTTTATAAATATAGCTGTTTTTCTAATTTAATTATATGGCTATTATCCATTTCAATCACGACACAAACAACTTAGTAAGGATCTTCTCATGACAAATTTTACAACGACAGACAACACGACTTTAGCCGCCTGTAAAAAAGGTATTTTAGCTTGGCAAATTGCATTCAATAACCAAGATGCCAAAGGCTGTGCTGCCCAGTATCAAGAAGATTGCATCATGACGGCTATTCCATTTGGTGTATTTGAAGGCCGTAAAGCCATTGAAGCTTTCTGGCAAGGCATTATTGATCAAGGTTTTAAAGATGTGGATTACACACAAGTAAAATGGGAAGCAGAAAGTGATAATAGTTATGTTCTAACGTCAAAATGGACGATGAATAAAGCCTTTGGTGTTGTGCACCGCGAACTTTGGGTTGTAGAGGCTGACGGACACGCCCGCCTGGCTAGTGATGAGTTTGAAGTACTGGGTGAATAAAGTATGCCACCCTGCTTTTGAACAAATTGGAATGGCCATGCTAATTCTAGGCGTGCTTCGCTAGACGCTTAGTTTACTTCTAATAAGAAGGTGTAACAGATTCTGTGTAACTGCAATTTAGTTAATATGCTTCACAATTCTGTCTTCGAACTCAATAATAAATCGACTCATCGCAGTACGCCAGTTTCGAATGGGCATAGTCCATTTTTTACTGGCTTCTTTTATAGCAAGGTAAACCATTTTCTTGGCTGAGTCATCATTAGGGAATACCTTACGTTTTTTCAACGCTCGTCTAATCACACTGTTTAATGACTCAATGGCATTGGTTGTGTAGATAGCCTTACGAATATCTTGAGGGTAGTTAAAAAAACGTATTTAAGTTAAGCCAATGATTATGCCATGACTTGCTGATTTGGAGGTATTGCTCACCCCAGGTATCGTTGAAACGGTCTAATTCGAGTAACGCTTCCTCCTCCGTTGCTAATTGATAGATGCTTTTAAGGTCCGCAGTTACGGCCTTGTAGTCTTTCCACGATACAGAGTTGGACATGAGTATCTGGGTAAAGGTATTTATCGCGTCAGGGAAACCTTTTAATCCATCTACGCAAGCGATGAGAATATCCTCAACGTCTCGTTGTTGCAGTTCAGTGAGGACACCTAACCAAAATTTAGCCCCTTCATTTTCTGCTATCCACAGCCCCATTAACTCTTTATGGCCTTCTAGGTTGATACCCAGATTTGTTGATAACGCGCTTATCCTGACGGATTTTTATGACGATACAATCAAGGTAAACAATTGGATAAATGGCATCTAAAGGCCGGCTTTGCCACTCAATAACCTGCTCGAGAGCGGCTTTGGTGACACGAGAAACTAACGTGGGTGATATCTCTGCGCCATACCACTCATCAAAGACTTGAACGATATCACGAGTGCTCATACCTTGAGCGTAGAGCCACAATATTTTCTCGTCCATAGAGGTAAATCTAAACTGGTGCTTTTTAACTAACTGAGGTTCAAACTGCCTTTACTGTCTCGCGGCGTATCAAGCTCAAATTGGCCATCTTCGGTTTGAATGCGCTTGCTGGTTTTACCGTTATGGCTATTAACAGAAGTGGATTTGTGGTGTTTCTCATAACCCAGATGTTCATCCATTTCGGCATTAAGAGCGGCCTCGACCGTTATCTTTTTGAGCATCTGACTAAATTGATTTAAGTCTTCTGGTGTTTTAATGCTTTTAGCTGCTTCTTTAGCAAAAGTTTCAATATCTTTTTTGTTGATAAGTGTCTGCCTATCTTAAACTCTCAATAGAGTACGTTTTGATAAGCAGTTACACAAAATTAGTTACAGTCTCTCTAATTAAAGTTTCTATTATTCTGATTTTGTTATGGATTACTTAAGATTTAAATCCAGCCGCAGTCATCAATAATTTAAATCCCATAGATACTATACCTAACGAAAGTACACTTATAACCCAGATACTTATAAGCCATAACCATTTCTGGAGTGTGCCATTAAGTTTCATTTTAACCTCCCTAATGGTTAATTAGTGGTAAGCCTCGCCTTCTTTTACTTTTCCGGCGAAGACGTAATAACTCCAAAATGTATATGCAAGGATCATAGGAATAATGATCAACGCACCATAAAGCATGAAACTGAGGCTTTCTTTGGGGGCTGCAGCTTGCCATATTGAGATGTTAGGAGGAATGATGTTAGGCCATAGGCTAATCCCAAGACCTGCAAAACCAAGAAAAACAATCATTAATGCCATTAAAAACGGGGATGTTTCTTTTTGCTTTTTGACTGAATCAAATGTTTTCCAGCACAAAACAGCCGTCAGTAAGGGCACCGGAGCTAATAGGAATAAATTGGGTAGCGTAAACCAACGTTCGGCAATGGATACGCTAGTCAGTGGTGTCCATGCACTCACGACAATTATAGCCACAATAAGTAAGCTGAGAATTTTAGGCACTAAAGTAAATATGGTCTGTTGCAGATCACCTTCAGTTTTCGTTAGCAACCAAGTGCTACCAAGTAATGCATATGCTGCCAACAGACCAAAGCCACAAAATAATGGGAATGGAGCGATCCAATCTAACTGGCCACCTGTATATATACGACCTTCAACAGTAAATCCCTGAACCACAGCACCAACGACAACACCTTGACAATAGGTGGTAATAATTGAGCCTGCCATGAATGCACGATCCCAGAATTTAAGGTGACTAGGTAGTGCTTTAAAGCGAAACTCAAAGGCAACACCCCGAAAAATTAGTGCCACTAACATCAGTGTAATTGGAATGGTTAACGCTTCAAGAATTATCGAGTAAGCCAGAGGGAAGGCGCCAAATAGCGCAGCACCACCAAGTACTATCCACGTTTCATTACCATCCCAAACCGGGGCAACACTATTAACCATGACATCTTTTTGTGAACTGCTTTTAACAAAAGGCATTATAATTCCTATGCCTAAATCAAAACCATCCATGAAAATGTACATCAAGGTAGCAAAGATGATGATACCAAACCAAACAACCGAAAGATCTAATTCCATAAAAATTACCTCAAGTCATGCCGTAAATTTAAAGTCGACCAGAAATTGTCGAAATTTCATGGGAACCAGTGTTGTGAGCATCATCTAGCTGAGGCCCCTGTTTCATTTGGCGCATCATGTAGAAGTAGCCAAACCCAAAGACGAGACTGTTGTACTGGTCAAGCCAAACTGGACACTTTTAATTGAGAATTTTCAAACTCTACAGGTGACAG
>NZ_BMQI01000013.1 GCF_014648035.1 Shewanella algicola
CTTGGGAGGCGTATTTTACGCTTTCCCGTGTTGGCGTCAAGTGTTTTTTCAAACTTTCTTTTCACCCTTAAAAGTTTCAACTTGAACCTTTCAACCTGTCAGCGACGTCTGCCGTGTCAGTGGTTGCGCATTATAGGGAGCTTAAATTTTTGTGCAAGCGTAAAAAGCAGAAATATTGCAAAAACATGACTGAGAGGTGCTTTTTCAATCGAAAAGAACAAAAAAGGGACTATTCGTCCCTTTTTTGGCTATTTTGCTCAGTTTTAACCGCCAAAAAATCGAGTTTCTTGTTTTATCTCTACTGGATTGCCATCAATCTCTGCAGTGATTTTAATATCAATCTTGGTAATGGTTCTTTTCAGCTCAATTGGGTCTACTGCAATACTTACCGGTAATGTTAAAACTTCACCTGCCTCAATAGAGACATGCTGTGGTCCTATCCATTGTGCATTAGATAACCCTTCAACACTTAATTCATATTCCTGGGGTTGCTCTGTTTTATTGAGGATTTTTAATGTGAATGTATTTTCGGTATTACCTTGGTTGTTTTCTCTGAATAACGAATTACGATCGCGGATGACATCCATTCTAACGGGTGCGATGGTGGCACTTGCATAAATGAATAACATCACCATTACCGTTAATACGACTCCATAACCCATTAGCTTTGGACGTAAGACTTTTTGTTGTACACCTTCGAGTTTGTTTTCGGTGGTGTAGCTAATTAAGCCTTTGTCATATCCCATGCGCTCCATTGTATTATCACAAGCATCAATACAGGCTCCACAGTTAATACATTCATATTGTAAACCGTTACGGATATCGATCCCTGTTGGGCATACCTGCACACATAAGTCACAATCTATGCAGTCACCTAACCCCATTTCTTTTGGGTCTTGCTTACGGGTACGTGGACCACGAGTTTCACCTCGTGCCGAGTCGTATCCAACTATATAAGTGTTCTTGTCAAACATTGCAGCTTGGAAGCGTGCATAAGGACACATGTGAATACACATGATTTCTCGCATCCACCCTGCATTGCCGTATGTAGCAATCGTAAAGAAGATAATCCAGAAATAGATAGCACCGCTGGCATTGAGGGTAATGAAGTCGATATAAAGTTCACGACTAGGGATAAAATAGGATACGAAGGTTGTGGCGGTAATGAGTGAGACGAGGAGCCACGATGTATGTTTTGCTGTTTTACGCCATAACTTGTTAAAGCTCCATGGCATTTGGTCAAGCTTGATACGTTTATTACGCGCACCTTCGAACTTTTCTTCAAACCATATAAAGATAAAGGTCCACACGGTTTGTGGGCAAGTGTACCCACACCATACCCGGCCAAGGTATGTCGTCACAAAAAATAGCCCAAAAGCGGCAATGGTGAATAGAGCGGCCAGTAATGTTAGGTCTTGTGGCCAAATGGTTAAGCTGAATACATGGAACTTCTGTTGAGCAAGATCAAACCATACTGCTTGACGATCTCCCCAGGGTAACCATGGTAATAATAAGAATAAAGACATTGCCACCCACCCCATTTGGCGACGTAACTTAGTCCATAACCCATCAATAGCACGAACGTAAATACGGTTGCGCGGATTGAAACGGTCTGCTTTACTGGCATCTGGTTGATGGATTTTGATACGTTGGTGTTTAGCGAAATCCTTGGGGTTAGATTCTTTCGTCATTTTACAGCCTTACTGCTTTAATATTGAACGACAACTAGCTTATTATATAGGTAATAACACATTATTGGATAAAAAGATGAGAGGCTGGATAGGTTTAGCAATAATCGCGGGGATTGTATATTACTTCGCGACTGAAACTGACAAGCTTGATAAGCCAATTAATGACATAAAAAGTATGTTTACTAAGGCTGACAATAAGCTTGATTCTATGACGGGTACCAAAATCATTAAAATAGACAAGCATATACCGCAAGTTAAATCAGAAATTCGAGAACGGTTATCAACGCAAGAGAGCCGAGAGTTAGATAGAGTGTTTGCCAGTAATGAGTCTATTGCTGAGTTTAAAACTCAATATTGCAATAGTAGTGCACGTCATTCGGTGTTTTCCAAAGAGAACTTACAATTTATTTGCGATAAAATTTGATACCTGAGTTAGTTAACGGTTTTATGGTAACAGATTGACCTAAGTAACAAATAAGCCTAGCCTTTATGTAAAATTTACAATAGGGGTTAGGTTTTTTTATGACGCAATCACACACAGAATCGGTATCTGACATCTTTGACCCAGCCTTATGGGATGTTGTCGATGAGTTCAATTTTACTGATATCACTTATCATCGAGCCAAATCACAAGGCACTGTCCGTATTGCGATTAATCGGCCTGACTGTTTAAACTCATTTCGCCCCAAAACGGTAGACGAGCTCTTTATTGCGTTAGACCATGCCAGACAATGGTCTGATGTGGGTTGCGTGCTACTAACCGGGAACGGGCCTTCCGCAAAAGGTCAGTATTCATTTTGTGCCGGCGGCGATCAGCGTATTCGCGGCAAAGATGGCTACAAATACGAAGGTGCTGAAGAAGGCCAACCAGATGTTGCCCGCATGGGGCGCCTGCATATTCTAGAAGTACAGCGACTTATTCGCTTTATGCCTAAAGTGGTCATTGCGGTTGTACCCGGTTGGGCTGTTGGCGGCGGCCATAGCTTGCATGTAGTGTGTGATTTAACACTAGCGTCTAAAGAACATGCAGTATTTAAACAAACCGACCCTGATGTAGGCAGTTTTGACTCTGGATACGGCAGCGCCTACCTAGCCAAGATGATAGGCCAAAAACGCGCCCGTGAAATCTTCTTCCTTGGCTTTAATTACACCGCCGAAGAAGCCTTTAATATGGGTATGGTTAACCGAGCGATACCACATGCAGAGCTCGAAACAGAAGCATTAGCCTGGGCCAAAGAAATTAACTCAAAATCGCCTACTGCAATGCGCATGCTTAAGTATGGCTTTAATATGACAGACGATGGTTTAGTGGGCCAACAGCTATTTGCGGGAGAAGCCACACGTTTAGCTTATGCAAGCGAAGAAGCGCGGGAAGGGCGTGATGCATTTTTAGAAAAGCGCGACCAGGATTTCTCACGTTTTCCTTGGCACTACTAAGGCTTAACTTATCTACAAAGTAGATGCCTAGAACACTGCAACCTCATTAATAATAAAAGTCCTTTTTAAGGGCTTTTATTATTTTATGATTAAAAAACAATCCTAATCGAAATTATCATTTGAAACAATCGAATCAACCCTCTTTACATGATAATGAGAACTGTTATCATTTGATTAAATCAACAGGGGGGATTCATCATGAAAAAGACTATTAGCTTTGCCATCTTACACTTCAGCGTCGCATTTACGATTACCTATTTATTAACAGGTAGCATTGTTATCGGTGGTGCGATTGCCTTACTAGAACCCGCTGTGAATACCGTGGTGTTTTATTTCCATGACAAAGTCTGGAAGAACATTGAGTCTAAACAGGCTCATTCTGTAGCAATATCAGCGGAGCCTGCTCAGCTTGCTAACTAGTCACATCATGGTTAACGACTAACCATAATGTGACCAGATACAAACAAGATTATACGAGTTTAACGATTGCTACGTCATAAGCAGCAAGGTTTGCACTGCCTAATACATATTGACCTTGTAACTCACTCGGTACAGTTTGTGAGTAGCCTGCATAGTTAAATAAATAAGCATAATTACCACGTTGCACAAGACGCATATCTTTTGGCAGTGCAATAGTCGCTAGCCCTAATTCTGCCGCTAACACCGTAAAATACTCGAGCAAAAACGCATCACACGTGAGTGTGGCCACATAACTGGTATTTTGATGACGTGCGAGTGCTGGGTTACCGTCATGATAAGTCGCGACAACATTAACACCCTCCGCAAGTTCTAACTCTTCACGCCAACACTGGCTTTCAAATTTAGCCCCGTTAAAATGCAATACTTCACTGCAATCTGGACGAATGGTTTCTGTTGATAACACTTTTACAGGTACTAATGCTTGCAATACGCCAGGCGCTAGCATTGGTACTAATGACAATTCATCGGTTTTGCTGCCAGAGCGCGGACCTATCACCAGGTGCACATTAGCTTTCTGACATTTCTCAACAAATGCTTGTGGCACGATGGGTAAACATGGTGCCACTACTAGAGCATACTGAGTTAAGTCGTGGTCTACTGACACAAAATCAACGGCTAACCCTAATTGGCGTAACGCCGAGTAATAAGCAAATTCAACGCGCTGATGATTATAACTGTCACCCTGACGTTCAATTTCGGTCACCCACTGGCTATTTGCCCCCGTTACAATCGCCACTTTAGCTTGTACAGGATCGCTAATGGTAAAATCGACTTTAGCCAATTCATCACGCATTTGTTCCACTTCAGTCCAGGCTGCAGCTTTTGAATTGTCGTTACGCTTAATACCTGCATGCATCTGCTCTTGAGCAAACGGTACTTGGCGCCAGCGAAAATAACATACGCAGTCTGCGCCATGAGCAAAGGCTTGCCAGGACCACAGTCTGACCATGCCTTTTTCAGGACGCGGATTATGGTGTGCCCAGTTTACTGGCCCCGGTTGTTGCTCCATTACCCAAAAGTTTTTATTGCTGACGCCACGGCTTTGGTCAAATGAATAACTTGAAAAGTCAGGGTGACCGGTACGCATGTAGGGTTTAAATTGTTCCGCAGGCATGTGTTTAAAGAACATGTCTGAACGACCTAACGGATAATTATCATAGCTAACAAAATCAAGATTTTTAGCTAACGCAAAGTTATCAGCCTGGGTGTCTACCAGCGGAATAAAGTTGTGGGTGACAAAACGATTGGGGGCGTGGGCACGAATGATTTCAATCATCGAATCGTGAAACTTAACCACTTGATCTGAACTAAAACGACGATACGCCAATTGATGTGCAGGATTGGTTTCGGTCACAGCTAAAATAGGCAACTCGATTTGCTCAAAGTCTTGGTACTCCATCGACCAAAACACGTTACCCCATGCCGTGTTGAGCTTTTCAACATCATGTTGATAATAGTCTTTACACCACTGTTGAAATGCCAACTTAGCCACTAACGAACCGCTATGTGTTGTGTCATGACACGCTATTTCATTGTCGGTTTGCCAACCACATACACTGGGGTGCTTACCGTAACGCTCAGCAATCACCGTTGAAATACGCATGGCTTCACGGAAATAATTTTGGCTAGAAAAATCATAATGACGGCGCGAACCAAAGCCACGTGGAGTGCCGGTGTTAATGTCGACAGGTAAAATGTCTGGGTATTTATCGATTAACCATTTAGGAGGCGTTGCCGTTGGGGTGCACATGATCACCTGTAGCCCTTCATTGGCAAGCGTTTCAATCGCACGGTCTAACCACTCAAAAGAATATTTTCCGTCGCGGGCTTCAATTCTAGACCATGCAAACTCGCCAATTCGCACATACTGTAATCCGAGCTGACGCATTTCTTTCGCGTCTTGTTGCCACATAGATTCAGGCCAATGCTCTGGGTAATAGCAAACTCCTAACATGTTAATCTCCAATAAATTGTGCGTAAACCTCAGGTGAACACTAGGACCTGCTGATCTTTGTTGGTTGAATTTTGTTCGAGTTAAAAACGTTTTAATCGAGGCGAATGGATTGAAGCCTAGTCATCTAAGCAACCCTTTATTCGCAAAGATGCATTCAACAAAGAGCAAAACGTTTTTAGCCGAACCCTTCGGGCAGCATTTGTTGGCCATTTTTACTGCGTTATCGACTTTTTATGTAGAATAACTACACACCGAAGTCTCTGCCGCGCCGTTGTAAATGTGAGTAATGGCAAACAATTCGCTGCAAAAACAACCTTGAAAGATCAACAGGCCCTAGAATCACAGTTATTTTGTTCTAATGTCATAGCCCTAACAATGCTTATTTGACGAAATTTTAATGGCAGATAATATACTAACTTAGTATTTATATGATATATAGTATTTTAAATAAGTGGTTCAGTGTTACCGCGGATATCAATGGCTCAATCCGTGGTATTACGATTTAATTATGCAGCACAGAACTGTTAAACGAGACTCTCAATCAAGGAATGTTTACTCATGTCGCCTCACCCACAATTCGTTTTGCTAAATGGCCAGCACACCAGCTTGATTGTTGATTGCAGCAATAAAACCCCAACAATCTTATATTTTGGCAAAAAACTATCGTCAAAAACCACCTACGACATGATGAAGCAACTTAGCACAAGGCAAGAAGCTAAGTGTTCTGTTGTACTTGAGGCACCGATTTCGCTGTCGCCTTTAATGGGTGAAGGCTTTACTGGTGCACCTGGTATTGAAGTGTTTGATAACAACATTGCTTGGTCTATTGGCGGCGCACTAACCTCGGTGACCCAACCCTCTGCCAACGAAACGATTTTTGAGTCTATCGACAGTTTACGTAACTTAAGCGTAAAACATCATTTAATGCTAGACCCCCACTCTGACGTGCTCAGTGCCACCACTGAATTAACCAACTTAGGTAGTCGCACTGTTAATGTGAACTGGTGTGCAGCGCCTACTATTCCAATGCCATTGCATATCGACCAAATTATGTCTTTTGAAGGCCGTTGGTCTAATGAGTTTCAACGTAAATCGTTCGATATGTTCTTAGGCAGCTTTGTGCGTGAAAACCGTAAAGGTAAAACATCGCACGACAACTTCCCTGGCATGGTAATGCACAACAAACTGACCCACGAACAAGGTGGTGAATGTTATGGCTTCCACTTGGGTTGGAGCGGTAATCACAAAATGCGTGCAGAACTACTGGCTGAAGGTCGCAGTTATGCGCAATTAGGCGAGTTATTAATGCCAGGAGAACTCGCCCTAGCACCCAATGAGTCTTACACCAGCCCGACACTGTATACCGCCTACTCAAACCAGGGCTTTAGTGGGTTGTCGCATCATTTCCACCAGTTTGTACGTCAATCATTAATCACCGACAAAGTGCGCCAAAAACCGCGCCCTGTGCATTACAACACCTGGGAAGGGATTTATTTTGACCATGATGTCGCGGTTTTACAGTCTCTAGCCACTCAAGCGGCAGACATTGGTGCTGAGCGCTTTGTACTTGATGACGGTTGGTTTAAAGGGCGTCGTGGTGACTTTGCTGGTTTAGGTGATTGGACTGTTGACCGCGAAATCTACCCAGACGGTTTGCAGCCATTAATTGATCATGTCAATAACGTCGGCATGGAGTTTGGTTTATGGTTTGAACCAGAAATGGTTAACCCAGACAGTGATTTGTATCGTAACCATCCAGAATGGGCACTGCAAACTGCAGGTAACGAGCAACTTAAATTTAGAAAACAGTTGGTGCTAGACATGACCAACCCAGCGGTAACAGATTATTTATTTAATGCGATTAACGACATTTTGGTTGAGTACCCGCAAATCGTCTACATTAAATGGGATATGAACCGCGACTTAAACCACGCGGGTAACCTAGCTGGCAAGCCAGCAGTACACCAACAAACACTGGCGGCTTATGCGTTAATAGAACGCTTGAAGCAAGCACATACTCATGTTGAAATTGAAAGCTGTTCGTCTGGTGGTGCGCGTGTGGATTATGGCGTATTACGTTATACCGATCGTGTTTGGACGTCAGACTCAAACGACGCCTTAGACCGACTTACCATTCAACGTGGTTGTTCATTCTTTTTCCCAGCAGAAGTGATAGGCGCGCACGTAGGTCCACGCGATTGTCATATTACAGGCCGCAATATTAGTATTGCCATGCGCGCCGCGGTGGCGTTCTTTGGTCATATGGGTATTGAAATGGACCCGCGTGAATTAACCGACGACGAACGTCAGCAATTACAACAAATCATTAAACTGCATAAACAGCATCGTCAATTGATCCACAGCGGCAAGCTAGTGCGCTTAAATACCGATGGCGACTCTATTAATTTTGGTATTGTTAACGCAGAGCAAAGCCAGGGATTATTTGCTTATAACAGCGTAAAAGAAACCCAGCGTACTAATCCACCTAAGTTCCACTTTGCCGGATTAGATGCAGATAAAGACTATAAATTATCACTTGTATGGCCAACTGGGTTCTCGTTCTATTCGCCATCAATATTGAGCGTAATAGAAAACCAAACCTTTAGTGGCGAAGCATTGATGACCTTTGGTATGCAATTGCCTATCACCTTCCCGCAGACTTCATTGATTTTTGAATTAAACCAAGTGAAATAACAAGGTTGTACGCATTCAACTTATCCCCATAAGCAAAAGAGCATCTAGATTAGATGCTCTTTTTATTATCGGATTATCAATTAACGATTATAATTTTGACTCAATTAACTCAAGCGCTTCTTCTAGAATCGTTGATACTGCAGCGCGCGTTTGTTGTGGATTACGTGCTTTTATCGAGTTAAAAATCTCAGCGTGCTTTTGCACATCAGCACCGGGTACGCCTTTAATTTTATTGGTGTAGCGAATACTGACTCTAAGCGCTGTGCTGATAAATTCAGTCAACTGCACAAAAAAACGATTACCACTGGCAATTAAAATACTGGTATGAAAAGCAATATCAGCCTCTAACGGATCATCTAACCCTTGCTCTGCTTCCACCATGCGCTCTAGGGCTTTCTCAATTGAAGCAATTTGCTCGTCCGACGCATTCATAGCAGCAAGTGCAGCAGCTTGAGGCTCTAACGCAACGCGCACCTGGGTAAATTCTTTTAATAAGGCTAATGACGGCTTACTACTCAAAATCCACTTTAATACGTCAGTATCAAACATGTTCCAATTGCTTTCAGGCAGCACGCGGATACCTTGTTTAGGCCGCGAAGAAATCAACCCTTTAGCAGACAACATCTTGACTGCTTCACGAGTAGAGCTGCGGCTCACGTCGTATTCGATGCACAAGTCAGCTTCTGACGGCAAACCTTCACCAACTGGGTAAACCCCTTTTACGATGGCGATCCCTAAATCGTGGGTGAGTTGATGGGTTAAATTTTGACGCGGTGAAGTGCTCATGCCTTTTACTGTCCAATATTCAGTACATAAATATGTTATATCATATTTAAATGCGATTACGATATAACTTTGTTTTACTCGTTGTTAATGTTAAAAATAACTAAAAATAAATAGTATTTATCGGATTAAGTTGTTAATCCAACATACCGCTAGTTAACCATAAGCAAAAATAATAGGTTTGGAGCGTTATCTGTGAGTCAGTCCACTCAGTACCAAGACTTAACAAACAAAGTCATCTTTATTACCGGCGGAGCCAGTGGTATTGGTGCGGCAATGGTTGAAGCTTTTGCCCGCCAACATGCCAAAGTGGCCTTTATTGATATAGACCAACAAGCGGCAGATGCGCTTAAACAAAAACTGACACAAAATGAACTCACCTCTATTTGGTTTCGCGCTGTCGATGCCACCGATTCTGAGTCGCTGCAGTTAGCCATTAGAGACGTTGCTGAGCATTTTGGTCGCTTTGATGTGTTAATCAATAATGTCGCCAATGATGCACGCCAGGATGTCGAAACCATTTCGGCACACGACTGGCACAAGTGTATGCAAATCAACCTAGACCCAGCCTTTTTTGCCTCTCAGGCAGCCTACAGCCAAATGAAACTCCAGCATTCGGGCAGTATTATTAACTTCAGCTCAATTACCGCATTATTAGGCTCGCAACAAATGACCGGCTATGTGACGGCAAAAGCGGGCTTAATTGGGATGACACGCTCATTATCGCGGGAGTTTGGGGACGCAGGTATTCGCGTCAATGCCATTTTACCTGGCTGGGTCGCAACTGAAAAACAGCTGTCGAGCTGGCTAACCGAACAAGAAGAACAAAAGTGGACCGATGCAATGGCCTTAAAACGTCGTATTACCCCTGAAGACGTCGCTAAGCTAGCACTATTTTTAGCATCCGATAACAGTGAACTCATCACCGGACAGTGTATTAATATTGACGGTGGGAGAGCCTAGTTTGTTTACTGAACATCAACACTTTATTGCCGTAGATTGGGGTACCAGTCATTTACGCGCTTACCTGTGTTTGGCTGAAGCCAATAAACCGCTTACCGTACTTGAGCAAGGCAACAATGTTGGCGTAAAAAAAATCATTACCGACTTTGAAACAACGTTAATGGACAGTGTCGCTCCTTGGGCAGCACGTTTTGGTCAATTACCCATATTAATGATTGGCCAAATAGGCTCCAGCATTGGTTGGAAAGAAACCCAATATCTGGCTTGCCCCATTTCGCCGACAGAAGTGATTAGTGCGGGCACCCGCTTTAATTGCCAGGGCCATCAGGTAACGATTTATCCTGGTTTGCGTTGTCAATTACACAACCATTTGCATGATTCTATGCGCGGCGAAGAGTTCCATTTGCTTGGTTGGTTAGCCATGGCACCACAGCACTTACAAGGTCGGCATTTAGTGTGTTTACCAGGTACTCATACTAAATGGGTATTAATTGAAGATGGTAAAGTGGTGTTATTTAAAACCGCCCTAACCGGTGAGCTATATGACTTACTGTCGTCTAATAGTGTACTGATCCAAGAAAAAGTCTCTGATTTAGAGTTTGATTTTGATGCCTTTATTCAAGGGGCTGACTTTAGCTTATCTTCTGCCACCGACAATTTCGCCCACGGATTATACAGCGTGCGCAGCAAGCAACTCTTCGAGGGCTATACCACTAAACAAGCCCATGCTTATTTGTCTGGTTTATTAATTGGTTGTGATGTGCGCGCAGCTAAACATGCAACTGAATGGCAATTAACCCAATTGAGTTCTGTGGCCATTATTGGTCCGCCTCATCTGAGCCAATGCTTTGCTAAAGCCTTAAATTTTTGCAACATTAACACCACTCTTTGGGATGTCACTGAAGCAACACTCGCAGGCTTCAATATGGTGTACCAGCAAGCGATAAAAACTAGTAATGATTAGTCTTTCATCTTGTATTGGCGAGCTTATTCAGGTTATTCCTTCCCAAAACCAATTGGGGGAAAATGCCTTATGGCACCCACAGCATCGCGCAATTTATTGGATAGATATTATGGCGGGCGACATCCATAAATACACTATCGATGACCAAGCACACCAGCAATATCATTTACCTTACCGCATCGGCAGTTTTGCATTTTTAGCCGACCAGAATGCACATCAAGTGATTGTGGCATTTGAACAAGGTTTTGCGTTGTATCATCTTGAAACCCATGCAATAACCTGGCTTAACCAACCGGAAGGCACACAGCTTGGAAATCGTTTTAATGATGGTCGCACCGACCGATGCGGCCATTTTTGGGCTGGCACCATGGTTGAAACACGCCACACGCCACAGCAGCAAGGTAGCCTTTATCGTGTAGACCACCAGGGGCAATACCATAAATATTTTAGCGATATAATGATATCAAACGGCCTATGCTGGAGCCCAGACGGCAGTATCATGTATCACGCAGACTCTGAGCGCCATTGTATTTATCAGTACAAGTACTGCCAGCAAAGCCATGCATTAAGCCAAAAACAGCTCTTTGCTACAACAGAAAATCATGTATTTCCTGATGGTTCTACCGTGGATACCGACGGTTTTATGTGGAATGCGCAATGGGGCGATCATAGCGTAGTGCGCTATAACCCTGATGGTAAGATAGTTGAAAAACTGGTTGTTCCTGCGGTGCAGCCATCAAGCGTGGCAATAGGTGGACCTAACCTAGATTGGCTGATTGTCACCACATCTCGTATCGAATTATCACCACAACAATTATTAGACTACCCGTTGTCTGGCAATGTGTTTATTTACCAATTAAATAACGTCACTGGTATTGTCGACACCCCTTGTGGCCTGCTAAAAGCCTAAACTAAAACGCCAATATCAACAGGGATATTGGCGTGTAATATGATTACAAATTAACCTCAGCTAGGGCTAATACGGCTTACCTAGCCCGCCTGCTGTGAAGCCTCAACCACGTTAGCCTGAGTCGCCTGCATATAGTTGCTCAGTTGCTGTTGTTGCTCTGCAGAAAAATGCAATCCAAGCTTTGTTCGACGCCACAGCACATCTTGACTAGTACAAGCCCATTCGTTTGCCATCACATAGTCAACTTCGGCCTGATAAAGCCCATGGCCAAAATCGATACCTAATGCTTCAGCTGAGTTAGCGTCATTTAAAATATATTGGGTTCTCGCGCCATAAGTACGCAATAACCGGCTAATGTATTTTGGTGCTAACCACTGATATTGTTGCTGATAAATACGGGTTAACTCGGCTAAATGACTAAAGTCACCACCGGGCAATACCTGTTGTGCAGTCCAAGGGTTACCCATTTTAGGATGAAACGGCTTAAGACGATTCACTGCCGCTTCGGCCAGTTTGCGATACGTGGTAATTTTACCGCCAAATACCGACAACAAGGCCGCTTTACCTTTGGGGGCATCGACAATAAAGGTGTAATCACGCGTAACAGATTGTGCCGATTCAGACTCATCATCCATCAAGGGTCTCACCCCAGAAAAAGTATGTACAATGTCTTGTTCACTAATGGTGGTTTTAAAATAATGATTAGTAATATTAACAAGGTAATCAATTTCTTGTTGATCAATCCTCACATCTTTGGGATTACCAACGAAATCAACATCCGTGGTGCCAATCAATGAAAAATCATCTTCAAACGGGATCACAAAAACGATTCGTTGATCTTCGTTTTGTAAGATATAAGCATGTGGCTGCTGGTGGATTTTAGGCACCACAATATGGCTACCTTTCACCAAACGGATTTTTTGCGGTGAAGGCTGCTTGATGACATGACTAAATAAACTCGACACCCAGGGACCAGAAGCATTCACCACGGTTTTAGCCAGCACATCGCGCACCGATTGTTCAGCCAGGTTTTGTAAGCTTAAACGCCAAAACTCGCCCTGACGCTCAGCATTAATGCAACGCGTTTGAGTGCAAATTTGCGCCCCTAACTCTTTTGCAGCTAACGCATTTAATACCACTAAACGAGAGTCATCTACCCAGGCATCTGAATATTCAAAACCTTGAATAAAGCTTGGTTTTAACGGGCTATCGGCACTAAAGGCGATTTTTCTTGAACCACTTAACGTGGCGCGCGAGGCCAAATTATCATATAGAAATAATCCCAGACGGATCATCCATGATGGGCGTAAATGCGCCTGATGCGGGAGTCTAAACGTTAATGGGGTAATTAAATGTGGCGCTTTTTTTAATAGCACTTCACGCTCAGCCAAAGCCTCTTTAACTAAGCGAAATTCATAATGCTCTAAATAACGTAAGCCGCCATGAATTAACTTACTGCTGTTAGACGATGTCGCCGAGGCTAAATCGTTTTGTTCACACAGTAATACACTCAATCCACGCCCTACCGAATCGGCCGCTATTCCAACACCGTTAATGCCACCGCCAATCACGACAACATCGACTATCTCTATATCGGCTTCCATTTACGTACCCACCTGCTAAAATAAATATGATAAATACTATATATTAATCACATAATAGAGTGACTCACCGTTAATTGACAAGCAGAATTAGAAAGATCTTGTCGAAATTGATTACATCTTGTTAAATAAAATACTTAATAGTAGTATTTATCATATAAATTAATTTGTATAATTTATCATCGTATGAATGTTGCCCTAAAAACGGTAAGGCGACAGCATAAACACAGATAAAAGGATTGCCATGAGCCAGTTTGAATTTACCCACAGACGAAAAAACCCGTTAACGGGTAATTGGGTGCTAGTGTCGCCACACAGAAATAACCGTCCATGGTTAGGTGCGACTGAAAAAAGTGCCCCTTCAAACTTACCAGAACACGATGAGACATGCCCATTGTGCCCAGGTAATCAACGCGCTAATGACACCCATAACCCTGAGTATGACAAAACCTTTGTGTTCACCAATGACTTTGGCGCTCTCACACCTCACGTAGCAGAGCAAGCAGCACAACTTGAAACAAACCCATTATTTGAAATAGAAGCTGCCACGGGCGAATGTCGGGTGATTTGTTTTTCACCTAAACACAATAAAACCCTACCCGAACTACCTGCTAACGAAATTAAAGACGTTGTCGATACCTGGAAACAGCACTATGTAGAACTGTCTGCCCAGTATGCTTGTGTGCATATTTTTGAAAATAAAGGCGCCGTGATGGGCTGCTCACAACCGCACCCACACGGGCAAGTTTGGGCCCACAGCCATTTATCGACAGAAATCCAATTAGAACAAGCCAGCCAACATCAATACCAACAAACCCACGGCAGCAATTTACTCGCCGATTACGTTAAGCGTGAAATAGCTGATGGTGAACGTGTGGTATACCAAAATGACCACTGGCTAGTTGTTGTACCATTTTGGGCGGCATGGCCATTTGAAACCTTATTAGTCAGTAAAGATGACGTACGTCATTTTGGCCAATTAACTGAAGCGCAATCAACCGCTCTCGCTGACGCCATAAAAGTGCTCACCACCCGTTATGACAACGTGTTTAATTGCAGTTTCCCATACTCGATGGGTTGGCACTGCGCCCCAAGTGACTTAGACGATGATAGCCACTGGCGCATGCATGCACACTTTTATCCACCATTATTGCGCTCAGCTACGGTAAAAAAACACATGGTCGGCTATGAGATGCTAGCCGAAAGCCAACGCGATTTAAGCCCTGAAACCGCTGCAAAAATACTAAAAAATGCCAGCGACGTACACTACACCGAAGGAAATCAACATGACTAACAGCGCGCTGCAGGCATTGTTTACCCAGCAATATGGATCAGATGCACAAGGTGTGGTCAGCGCACCCGGTCGTGTTAATTTGATTGGTGAATTTACCGATTACAACCAGGGGTATGTTTTACCTTGCGCCTTAACATTTCGCACTCAAGTGCTTTATCGTTTACGCAACGACAATAACGTTAATGTTATTTCGACAATGTATCCCAATGAACAAGAAAGCTTTGAGGTTAATCAAACGATTACTCAAGGTAGCTCGCAATGGGGTAACTACATTCGCGCAGTCGCTTTTGTGCTAAACCGTGCGGGCCACCAGCTCAATGGTGTTGATTTACTGATTGAAAGTAACGTCCCTCAAGGCAGTGGTTTATCATCGTCTGCAGCCCTTGAAGTGGCAATTGCAGGTATGTTTAATCACGTCTGTGGTTTGAACCTTAGCGAAGAGCAAATTGCGTTATTTGGCCAAGAAGCTGAAAACGACTTTATGGATTGCCAATGCGGCATTATGGATCAGCTCATTTCAGCTAAAGGTCAACAAGACCAAGCCTTATTGATTGACTGCCAAAACCTACAAACTCAAGCGGTAACCATTCCTACCGACTTATCAATTGTGATTGTTAATTCAAACTATCCACGCAAGTTAGTCGACAGTGAATACAACCGACGCCGCATAGACTGTGAACAAGCCGCAAGCAAAATGGGCCTAACCACGTTACGCGACGCTAATTTGACATTACTAGCGCAAACAAAACCGCAAATGAGCGCAGACGAGTTTGCCCGCGCCCATCATGTTATTACCGAAAACGACCGCGTGATTGCCGCAACCAAAGCGCTAGCCAATAACGACATTGAACAACTGCGAATATTGATGACCGCATCGCACCAGTCACTCAAGCATGACTTTGAAGTGACCGTGCCAGCAACCGACGGCCTAGTGCAAATTTGCCAACAAGCACTGGGCGATCGTGGTGCAGTACGCATGACCGGAGGCGGTTTTGGCGGTGCGATTGTTTGTTTATGTCGCCACGAAGATGTCGCGGTCATTCAGCAAGCAGTAGAACAGCAATACTTTGCCCAGTGTAATCTGCAAGCCGACATCTATGTGTGTACCGCAGGTAACGGACTGACAGTACAACCATACTAAAAGCCTACACTCATTTGTATCAACACGCTATGCGGGCAAGAATTAGCACCCGCTATGCATCAGCCTTATTGATGCATATGGAAATGAACTACCGAAAAGGACAGCATTAAATGTATAAAAAGACGCTCAGCTGCGCAGCATTATTATGGTTAAGCACCTCCACTGTCGTGGTGGCAGGCACACTAAATCCAGACACCAATGCAGCATCTCAACCTGAGCAACTTTATCCAACATTGCTGCCCAAAGAAGCCCTGCCTGAATTAGCTCAAATTGGCCAATATTCAGTGGGTGTAAAAACGGTTCAGCTGGTGAATAAAAAACAATTTAACCCGAGCAGCCAAACCCTTGAAGACCGAAAGCTAACCGTAGAAGTTTGGTACCCAACCAATAAAACTCCTACAACCACACCCAAAGCAGTTTACCGTGACGAAACGCGCTTAGGCTTACCCTTTGCATTACAAGGCAATGCCATTCGCGAAGCCGAAGTGGTTAACTTAACAGGCCAGCCATTCCCATTAGTGGTGTTATCGCACGGCTATACCGGTTATCGCACCATTATGTTTTATTTGGCAGAGCATTTAGCCTCACACGGTTATGTGGTGGCAGCACTTGATCATACCGACTCGACCAATGCCGACGTCGACATGGTTAATGCACCGTTTAGTGGTTTTTTTAGTACGCTACTGAATCGCTCTCGCGATCAGCAATTTACTCTTGATTATTTTACTAACACAGACAATTTTGTTAGCAGCATAATCGACACTCAACGTGCTGGATTAATTGGTTATTCAATGGGCGGCTATGGTGCGGTAAATACCGTTGGCGGCTGTTACCAATTTAATCAACAAACCGCGGCCACGTTTACCGGCAGTAAAGATGTGAATGTGATTAATGGTGCGATTGCATTGCTCAATACCTGTGCTGGTGGTCAATCTGCGCCAGCAAAAGTCGACCCTAAATGGAAAGCCATGATAGCCATGGCACCTTGGGGCGGAAACTATCAACTGTTTAATTCTGAGTCGCTTGCCAAAATCACGACCCCAACGTTATATGTTTCTGGCGACCTTGATGATATTTCAGGGTACAAAGGCATCCAATCGTTATACCAAAAAACCGGTGGCGACAGCACTTATATGCTTACCTACCACAACGCACGCCACAACATAGCGCCTCATCCTGCACCACACATTGCTTACCAAAATGAAATAGACCTTGGTCATTACTTTGAGCCAGCATGGAGCAACACTCAACTCAACACTATCAATAAACACTTCGCATTAGCCATGATGAATTGTCATGTTAAAAATCAACAAGATAAATGTGCATTCTTACAGCTCAATGGTCAATCAAATGAACAAGATGCCCAAGGCAACCCAACACCCGCATGGAAAGGGTTTGCCCATCGCTACGCGACAGGAATGTCATGGGATATGAAAAAGCCTAAGCCTTAGTCGTTTAGCGATTACCATTCTGAAAACAAACTGTCGATTTTTGACGGTTTGTTTTCAATATCACAAATTGAATTCGCAGTAAAACCACAACAAAAAACCAACAAATGTAAAGCTGATAAAATATATATCACCACCTCAAAAGTAACACGTAACAACCTGATAAATAATAAAAATCAAAATATCCCTGTGAATTTCATTGTGATACCCACACATGTTTCGTTCAAAAAACAACCTAAAAAACAACAAAATCAGAATTTGACATAGGTCACATTGTTAAGAAAAGGTTGATATTTAACCTCACTTACTATATTTATAAGATAAATAAGCTTTAATTTAAAAATCAAGATTTATAAAAAAGCAACAACATCAACTGGGGGAAGAAAAATGTCTACAAAAGGAATCGCTACTTTTGGTAAGAGGACAACGTTAGCACTTGCTATTGCTGGGGCAATTGGCAGTGTTCACGGAGTAACAGCAGCAGAAGCTGAAACTCAAGCCAATGAGCAAATTGAAGTCATTGCTGTAAAAGGGATCCGCAGCAGTTTAAAAAACTCTATGGCCGACAAGAAATCCGCATCCGTGGTTTCAGATGGTATTTCGGCAGAAGATCTGGGTAAATTTCCAGACTTAAACGTTGCAGAGTCATTACAACGTATTACAGGTGTCTCTATTGACCGTAGCGGCGGCGAAGGTCAAGCCGTTACCGTTCGAGGTTTTGGCCCACAATTTAACACGGTACTGGTTAACGGCCGCCAAATGGCAACCGACAGTGCAGGTCGTGAGTTTAACTTCGACATCTTGGCTGCTGAGCAAATTACCGGCGCCAACGTATACAAAACCACCAATGCTAGTATGCAAGAAGGCGGCATTGGCGGCACAATCGACCTAACAACGGCACGTCCATTTGATTACAGCGGCTTGCAAATTGTAGGTTCAGTAAAAGGCATGTACGAAAGCCTTTCAGAAGACGTATCTCCTGCGGTTTCAGGCTTAATCAGTAACACCTTTAATGACGAAACCATGGGTGTGTTATTGGCAGTAAGCCATCAAGAACGTAGCGTGCAAATTAACCAAATTAATACAGCAGGCTGGCGCGGCGGCCAAACGATTTCTAACGCACGAGATGGTGTGTTGTTCACAAACGCTTATATCCCACGTAACTGGGACCAAATCGTTGATGAACAAGACCGTACCCGTACCAACGCCAGTTTAGTGTTTCAATATGCACCCTCTGACGATGTCAGCATTACTTTAGACGGCTTTATCTCTAAGTTTGAAGTCGACTCACAAGTGACCGATTTAGCCTCATGGTTTGAACCCGATCGTGTCGGCAGTGCCACGATTGATCCTTCTACTGGGACATTATTATCATTTACCCAAGACGTGGGGTTACATCAAGGCAGTGGCGATCCAGCCACCGACTTTGTATCGCACACACGTAACTCTCGCGATGTGACTAACAGCGGTGTTGGCTTAAATGTGAAATGGGATGTAACAGACCAATTAAAAGCTAACTTTGACGTATCAAACTCAAATGCAGAAAACGACCGTGCTGGGCGTGACCGCTTTAACGTTGTGGGTATGATAAACAGTTTTGCGTTTGATGGCACCGGCGGCGTGCCAACAGTCGTTCATGATGGGTTTACAAATGGCAGCTTGCCTGACGCGAATCTAGCGCGTTTGCATTATAACGAAAAAGGTAATCAATTCAGCGATGAAGATGAAATCACTGAGTTTAAAGCTGATTTTGAATACACCCCCGATTCGTTAGTTTTTACCAAAGCTAAATTCGGTGTTTATCGTCAAGAACGTGAAAAATCGAGCTATCAAATTTTTGGTAGTCAATGTCAATTCTGTGGCTACGGCACCGAGGCTCCAATCGACGCGATTGATTTTAGACCTTACACAGCCAACAACTATTTCTCTGGCTTAATCGACACCTTCTACACCTATGACGGTGATGCGATGGTGGATTACTTAGCTGCTGAAGGCTACCCCATTACGCCAACATTACAAAACAACCGTTATACCATTAATGAAGATGTCACCAGCCTATACATGAACTTCACGTTTATCTATGACGTTGGCGATATGCCATTAACCGTTGATTTTGGTGCGCGTTACTCAAATACCGATGTGGATGTAAGTGCAGTACAAAGCTATATCTCAGACGTAGCTCCTACCAGCGATGCAACCTTGTTTCAAAACTTTTATGGCCCAGCGGAAAACATTACCCAAGGCACATCTTACTCTAACCTATTACCAAGCTTAAACATTAAGTTAGATCTGCAAGACGATATGGTTTTACGCTTTGCTGTGTATGACTCATTAACTCGCCCAACCATGTCTCAGCTTTCGCCTGCGACAAACTTTAATGAGCCACGCCGTCAAAACTTAACCGCAAGTGGTGGTAACCCTGCGCTAGAGCCGTTCCGTTCTGAAAACTGGGACGTGTCTTACGAATGGTACTACGACGATGCGAGCTTATTTAGCTTTGCATTCTTCAGCAAAGAAGTCGACGACTTCATCGTAAGTTTAACCGGTGAAGAAACTTACCAAATGACCGATCGTAGTGGTCCTGATTACAACTGTAGCACCGCTAACTCAGATCTATGTACTAGCGACGTTGTAGCGACCACAGAAGAATTAAATGGTCAGTCTGAAGTGTATACAGTGACCCGTCCACGCAATGGTGAATCTGCACGTATTACCGGTTACGAAATTGCGTTAACTCACGTATTCGACAACGGTTTTGGTGTAACCGCTAACGCTACAGTGGTAGATAGCAACGTTAAAGTGGATGCTAACTCTACCCAAAGCTTCGCGCTTGAAGGTTTAGGTGACTCACAAAACTTAATCGTGTTCTACGAGCAAGACAACTGGCAAGCACGCGTTGCATTTAACAACCGTGAAGGTTTTTTACGTCAACTAGATAACGGTTTTAACGGTGAGCCAATTAAAACTGAAACTTTCGGACAGTGGGATATTAGCGCCAGCTATGACATTAACGAAAACATTTCTGTTTTTGTTGAAGGTATTAACATCACTGAAGAAGAACTAGTACAAACGGGCCGCTTCGCCAACCAAGTTTACTCGGTTGAAGACAACGGTTCACGCTACGCAGTAGGGTTAAGAGGCAAGTTCTAAGTTATAAGCCTTAAAAAGACAGGTGCAAGCGCACCTGTCTTTTTGTTTATAACAAGACCGACAAACTTCACCTTGTGATAGTGTTTAAGCACTCAATTGCAAACAGGATGTTAACCCAATGGCAAAAGCAGTAAAAAAAATAATCATTGTGGGCGGCGGAACAGCGGGCTGGTTAACGGCAGCCATCATTGCATCGCATCATAAAAGCCAAACAGGCCAGGCGATAGACATAAGCTTAATCGAGTCGTCAGATATTCCAACTGTTGGAGTGGATGAAGGCACTTGGCCAACCATGAAAAATACCCTACAACAAATAGGGTTGAACGAAAGTGATGTTTTTAGAAAGTGCCATGCGACGTTTAAACAAGGCGGCAAATTTGTCAGCTGGGTGCATGGCAATGGCGACTTTTATTATCATCCTTTTACTGTACCACTGGGCTACGGCCGCCTCGATTTGGCGCCATATATTGATAATATTAAAGATTACGCCGAACAAACCAATTTTCAACATGCTATTTGCGAGTCAGGCCTTGCGCCGCGCAGCATGGCAGAAGGTGACTATCAAGGCACATGCAACTATGCCTACCACCTCGATGCGGGCGCCTTTGCCGACTTGCTCAAACAACACTGTAAAACCCAGCTCAACGTTAATCACATTATTGGTACGGTCGACCATGCTAGCGTCGACAGCCAGGGCAATATCAGCCATGTAACACTTATCGATCAAGCTCCTATCGAAGGTGACTTATTTATTGACTGCACCGGGTTTGCATCGTTATTGCTCGGAAAAACCTTAAACGTTCCCTTCATTAAGCTCGACCATGTACTGTTTAATGACCGCGCAATCGCCATGCAAGTGCCTTACGACAATGCAGACAGCCCCATTGCTTCACACACTATCGCAACCGCACAAGATTCTGGTTGGATTTGGGATATCGGCTTAACGCACCGCCGCGGCGTAGGTCATGTTTACTCAAGCCGCTTTATGAGCGACGAACAAGCAGAAGCCAATTTACGTCGTTATATTGGTCCTAAAGCAGACGGATTACCCGTAAAGCATATTCGTTACCAAAGCGGCCACCGTGAACGTTTTTGGCAAAATAACTGTGTCGCTGTGGGGATGTCGGCAGGATTTGTAGAGCCACTTGAAGCAACCGCCATTATGCTGATTGAAATATCAGCCCGCTACATTGCTGAGAATTTACCCGTTAACGATAACATCATGGCATTAACGGCCAAGCGCTTTAATCAACAAATGGATTATCGCTGGGGTCGTATCGTCGATTTTTTAAAACTTCATTACATGTTAACCAAACGTCCAGAGCCATATTGGCAGGCGCACTGTAATCCAGACTCTATCCCGCAAAGCCTACAAGACGACCTAAGCATGTGGGCATTTAGAGGCCCCACCAGCAAAGACTTTACTGGTCCAAATGAGCTATTTCCTGCAGCCAGTTATCAGTATGTTCTTTATGGTATGGAGTTTAAGCCAGACTATTCGCAACACGCCCACTTGTACCAGCAACACGCGCAAGCGTCGCAAATATTAAACCGCAATGTTCAGCTCACACAGCAGATGCTCAACACCCTGCCGCCTCATCGTGACTTTATTGAACAATGGTTAACTCACTCTCAACAGTAGAATAATAATATGAAAACACTGACAGAATTAACCCCACAACAACATCAAAATTTACGTATAGCAGACGACTGTGCCATTCAATTTGCCCAGCAGCAAAACATTATGAGCCTGCGTATTACTGAAGTAACCCAAGTTGCATGTTGTATGCCGATTTTTTATGTGCGTAATAGTCAAAACGGCCAGTGGGTATTAACCGGCTTTACCAGTTTTGAGCAAGGGAGCAACTTGTTTATTGAACAAGGTCAATGGACGGCATTACACATGCCAGCAAACATGCAAACCTTTCCTTTTTTCTTAATGAAGTCGCCAGAAAACCCACAGCAATACACCATTGGTGTTGATCAGACGCACTCCGTGTTTTCAACCACCAGCGGCAAGAGTATTTTTGAAGCCAACGGCAAAGCATCACTGCATTTGTCTAGAGTTAAAACCTTACTCGAAGCCGATATCAAAAACGATATTCGTACCCAGGAATTTAACCAATACATTAGCCAACTCGGTTTGTTGCGTCCGATAAATATTTTGGTACAACACCAAGATGGCAGCACACCCAGTTTATCTGGCTTATACACCATCGACGAAGACAAACTGCAATCACTCGATAAAGATGCCTTATTTGAACTGCACCACAAGGGATATTTAGCACCATTACAAGCCATGTTGATGTCGTTATTTCAGCTTAATAGTCTGATAAAACGCCACAATAAGGTTGCAAAATTATCGCCAATTAAAAACATAAAACTAGAAGTCAGCAAAAAAACAACGGCAGCATAACAATACCCAACACTCGATTGGGAAAGGAAAAACAATGTCTGAAAACATGATCCAATTATCGGTATTTGCCTTGGTCACGGCAATTATCGGTTTACTCACATACATGAAGTGTCGCGGAAACAACCGGCATCAAAGCACACAAAACAAAGAATACTTCTTAGCTGGGGGAGGCTTAAGTTGGATATTTGTTGCCGGGTCTATCACATTAACCAATTTGAGTACCGATCAGCTGGTGGGGATGAACGGTAACCAAATGGCATTACTGGCTTGGTGGGAGTTTTCTGCGGTTATCGGGTTAATCATTTTAGCTAAATTGTTTTTGCCTGTTTATTATAAATACAACTGTACAACAACAACCGAACTGCTAGAAAAACGATATAACAATAAACATATACGTGCCGTTATTGGCGCTATTTTCTTTTTAGGTAACGCATTTATCTACATGCCTGCGGTGATTTATTCTGGGGCGCTGTTTATGCAAACCATGTTTAATGTCGACATTCCGTTAATGTATATTGCAGTTGCTTTTGCCACGTTGGGTGCGGTTTATGCCTTCTTTGGTGGCTTACGTGCAGTTGCGGTATCAGACACTTATTCAGGCGTATTGCTTTTAGGTATGGCCATTTTTGTGGTGTTTTTAGCCTTAAATGCCATTAACTATGATTTCTCTGACATCCCAGCTGAACGGTTAACCTTTATTGGTGACAATGATTCACCCTTGCCTTGGCATACTCTGCTTACCGGTATGATCTTTATTCAAATGTTTTACTGGGGCACCAACCAAACAATCACCCAACGTGCAATGGCAGCCCCCACCCTTAAAGAGGCACAAAAAGGGGTCTTTGCCGCTGCCGGTATTCGCATTTTAATTGTCCCTGCGATTGTGGTTATCCCAGGTATTGTGTCGTACAAATTGTACGGCGATATTGGCGATGCAGCCTATGGGCGCATTGTTGGCGACTTAATGCCGACATGGTTAACTGGTGTGTTTGCTGCTGCAATGGCCGCTGCCGTTTTGTCGACCTACAACAGCTTGCTCAACTCGGCAACTGCGCTGTATGTATGCGATATTCATGAAGCCTATATTAAGAAAGATCCTAACGTAGTGCGCTTGAGTGGTTGGGTGACCTTGTTATTGAGCATACTGACATTGACTCTGGTACCTATTTACCAACAAGCTGAGAGTATTATTAACCTATTACAACAGTTAAATGGTTTACTCAGTATGCCTATTTTATCGATATTCATTGTCGGCTTAATGTTTAAAAATATTGATGCTCGTGCAGGCATTGGCGCGGTTATCTTTGGCGTGTTGCTGTATGCCTCATTAACATTCGAGTTTTCACCATTCTATTCAAGCTGGCACTACATTCATTTAATGCCAGTAACCTTAGCAGCCTGCGTATCATTTGCGCTACTTGCCAACAAGTTTGTCTTTGGTAATGCTATTCAATTTGCCTCTAGCAACGATATTGAAATTGCTTAATACGCACTAATAAAAAAGAGCATCAATTTAGATGCTCTTTTTTATCTTAAAGAAGCCATTAGAGCTGCCGATACATTTTTAATAAAACAATCTTCGCTTGAGCGCTAACATTGATATTTAGCACTTATCATCATAGTGTAAATACAATGTTTAAAGATCAGCACGCTTGAACATAAAATCACACTTGTCAGGTCTTATCCTTTTATTGCGCCTAAAAACCTAAGGTATCACCATGCTTAATGCGTTTAACACCATAAAAGCCCGAATCTTGTTAGGCTACGCCGCAACTGTCATTATGACTTTAGTCGCAGCAGGCCTACTCAGTAGCAGCAATCAAACCGTAAAACTTGAAGTTGCAGGCTTTGTTGACGGTACATTACCAGCACTTAAGAGCATTACCAACGTACAAAGCCATGCTAAAGAATTAGTGTTAATGGGATATTCATTGTATGGCACAACCATTAGTGTGACCGAGTTTAGTGAACAAAAAAATCTGCTTAGCGAGAATCTAAACCAACAATATCGACAACTCAACAGCGTAATATCTACGCCATTAATGCCACAAATTGACGCCCTGTATGCGGCTTTATCTGCACTTGAGTCAACTATGAGCAAGCAATCTGTTGATTGGGATAATGCTCGCGAACAACTAAGCTTATTAAATAATAGTGCTAATGACTTAAAAGACCGCCTTGATACACTTGCACAAGATATCTCAGGCCAAGCCAATCAAAATGCGATGAACATCCAAAAAGAATTGGGTGACAATACATTGCTGATATATGTGCTGGTGGGCCTTATGGTATTGGTGGCTGTAGGTGCATATTTAGCGGCGCAAAAACAAATTGCCAGTCCTATCCAACAACTGTCAAACGACCTGACTCGTATTGCTCAAAACCGCAACCTAAAAGCTCAACTCTCTGATGAATGTATTGTTGAAATCAGTAATGTGGCCACCAGCGTTAATGGATTAATCAAGGTATTCCGCTTAGGAATGAATGACGTACATGACGCTATCGCCAGTATCAGCCAAACCGTGGCACAGCTGAGTCGTTCAACGGAAACCTCTTCTGCATCTGTAGATGAGTTACAACACACGATTGTGAGCTTAGTTGATGTCATGTCACAACTAGAGCAACACATGGAGCAAAGTGTTGAGCACTCTCAAAGTGCAGCGGATTCAGCACAACAAGGCGCGCAAAGCATGGCCGCTGGTCAGCAAGAAGTACAACATACAGCCACCAGCATTAGTGTGTTAGCTGACGACATTGAAACCACCGCAAGTATGCTATTAACTTTGCAAAACTCAGGTAAACAAGTGGCCACCGTGGTAAAAACCATTGCAGATATTGCTTCACAAACTAATTTATTGTCCTTGAATGCCGCCATTGAAGCGGCTCGAGCTGGAGAGTCTGGTAGAGGTTTCGCGGTAGTCGCGGATGAAATTAGAACCTTAGCTGTGCGCACGCACCAATCAACGGTAGAAATTAACAGCATGCTGGCCAATATTGTTGACTCTATTCAATCTGCCGTCGGCAATATGTCATCAAATCAACAAAAGGCTCAGGAGTCTGTAGAGCTTGCTAAACAGTTGGTCATTACTTTAGAGCAAAGCAGACAAACCATTTTGTCACTGGCAACGCTTAGCCAAGAAGCCGCCATGCTAGCACAAGCCTCTCAACAACAAGCGAATACCGTTAAACTTAAGGTCCAGGATTTCAGACTATTAGGTGAAACAGTGTCAGAAGGCAACTACCAAATAAGTGAAGCAGGTAGCAAATTGAATAATCTGGCCAACAAGCTCAGTGATACTGTCTATCAGTTTGAACGCTAAAGCGTAAAATAAAATAGTTTATCTTGGCGGTTTTTGTTTTAACCAAATCCAAAAGCCGCTCAACGACACCATCAATAATGCGAGGGCAAACAAGTCCCATAGCCATATCGTTAAATGACCAAACAAGCGCCCACTGTGCAAATCAAACATGACTCGTTGCCAGCTTAAGTTGGCGCTGCGGGCTCGATTAATGATGGCCTTGTCTATCTCATTATTGGCACTGACCCAGGCATTAAATCTATTCGGTAACGACGCTAATTGCCAGTCAATAAGTTGCTCATCGGCTTGGTAAATACCATTAGCCGTATTAAGCCATACTCGATTATCAACAACCGCTAATCCAAGCAAATCCGCAGGCAGCCCAGTGCTGCTACCTTGGGTTTCTTGTAACTGGCCTTGTTTATCAAATAAATATAACTGCTGCGCATCTATCGCTACGATCATATTACTGGCAAACGTGGCACTTATTAGGGTGTCAGCAGCCTCTAAAATCATCTGTTGATTTTGCCACAGTAAGTTGTCGGTAATGTATAAAGCAGAAGAAATCTGGCCAAATTGAGCAACATGCTTAGGCGCAGCAATGCCGTAATAATCTAATAACCATGCTTGAGTCACACCGGTTTTATCTAAACCTAAGTCATCACTGTGGTTAATAGCGACACCCGTTAAGGTTAACAGCAGAATAAACAACGCGCTCGCCAAGCCTAAGCGACGATGCCAAGGGCGAAGTACGCGTAAAAATTGAATTCGTAGACTGTTTCTAGAGGGTTTTGTCACGCTAACCTGCTTAAAAATGGCTTATTGATTGATATGGGCATCTAGCAACAATGCGATGCGCGAGAGTTTTGTTAATGCTCTCACAGACAAGGTTGCCCCGGTAATGCCGTCAATGTGTTTGTCGAGCTGATGTTGCTCAGTTAATTTTGCCGCTTTAAATTGGTCGGTAAAAAAATCATGGCGTACTTCATCACCACGGCTTTCTCGGTACACCAATACTTTAGTTTGAGCAATTTGCTGATTTTTTACGTGAATACCCACAGTAATCGGAGACTCTTTACCAATCTCATCCATAATCCACACGGTCTCATTATTATGTAACCAATAACGCACGCGCATTTTAGTAAATCGATGGGCTAAAATTGCCTCTACAGCTTGTTTTAAATCATCATCGAGCCATAACACTTTGGCATCACCGCTATTGCCGTTAAATGCCTGGCTTATAAATGCATCATTTGACTGGTATTGGGTGGCAGCCTGCGCGCTATGCGTTGGTATATATCCTACAAACAACAGTATAAAAAACACTAACACCGAACGAAACATTGGCACATACCATCCATAAGCAATCATAAAAAATACGGGTGCCGACAATATACACTGTTGGCACCCATTTTTATCGATAATCGGTTTTACCGAAAATAACGTTAAGACTTGTCAGTGCTTAGAACTGATAACCAACGCCTAGGTTAAAGCCATCTGAGTCAGCAGCACCGCTGATTTTTTCAAAGTCAGCTTTAAACACTACGTTTTCGTGTAACCAGTAGTTCACACCCACGTTAGTTTGCTTTTTCTTGGTGTCCGCGCTGTCACCGGCATTGTTGTCCCACTCGTTGTAACGAGCAAATACACCAAACTGGTCATTAATACGGTAAGCAGGCTCAATATAGAAACCATTTTGCTTATCACGACCTAACGCTTCAGCTTCTTGACCGTCGATGTCCCACTGAGCAAATAATGCTTTAACGGTAAAGTTTTCGATGCTGTAAATAGCATGTGCTGTTACTAAGGTTGCAGAGGCAGTATCAACACCCGCTTCACCTTGCGTTAAATCTGATTGATATTGTACAGTCGCAGCAAGCTCTAAACCTGGTACAGCAGTGTACTTAACACGGCCGGTATAGGCTAAATCTTCACCTTTGGCTTCAGATACTTTTTGACGACCATTACGGATTTTGTAACCCGAGCTTTGGTCTAAATACAAACCAGAAGTCACTGCTGTATCAAATGCTAAGCCAGGAGCGGCTTTAACATTAAGCGTTAAACCACCTTCCCACCATGTTGCTGGGATAATGTCTTTTTCTACCGGGTTACGCTCAACACCGTAAAACGTATTCGGTTCATGAGTTTCGTTAATAATACCGACTGGCATTAAAAATAGACCCGCTTTACCGGTAAGCATTTCATTGAAGTCATGCTCGATATAAGCCTGCTCTAACTCAACTTCGCCTTTTTTACCTTCACCAGCAAGCGAGTGTTCAACTTCTAGTTCAGAGAAAAAACGAGTTGTGCTGTTAAATTCATGGCCAACAAATAACACAAAACGGTGGAAATCGAATTCTTTTTTATCGTTACCCGTCTTGTTGTCAGTAATGTTGTTGTAATGCAATTCGCCATAACCACCAATGGTAGTTGCTGACTTGCTAGACGCTGTTGCTTCAACAACATCGGCAGTGGTTTCTACACGCTGTTCAGTTTGTTCTAGACGCTTCTCAAGATCTTTTAATACTTTTTGTTGCTGTTCAATGATTTGGCGTAATTCAGTTGTTTCGTCAGACGCAGTAGCATAGTGGCTAGCAAACAGGCTTAATAAAGTAGCCGCAATTAACGTTTTTTTCATTTGGTTATCCTGATGGGTCAAAGTGAACACCGTAAGCTTGTATAAAGCTATGTAAATTTACGCGGATTATACATAACGCACACACTAATGTAAACCATTATCATTAAGGTTATTAACCAACTAAGCACTAGGTCACAACACTTACCAGACAATTGCAACAAACCGGAATAGACGAGTTAGTTGCAAAAACGGCTTACCCGTTGAAGGTAAGCCGTTTTTATATCTATTTTATCAGTATAGTAAATCGAACACCCTCACCTGTTATTTACCAATATGCCTATTATGATGAGTATTTATTTTTGCCGTTCAAATTGTTAACACAAACTTACCAACATAATGTTTTTGTAAAAAGACTTCTTGCGCAGCATTAATGTCTTGTAAGGGAAAAGTCTTGGCAATAATAGGGTTAACTTTGCCTTGTTCTATACAATTAACCAGATTTTGAAAGACTTGTGGCTCAAGTACAGTACAACCAAAAAAGCTTAAATCTTTTAAGTATAATGTTCTGATATCCAGCTCAACTAATGCACCACCAATTGCACCAGATACAGCATAACGGCCACCCGGTTTTAACACCGACAAAAACTGCGGCCATTGTTCTCCGGCCACAAGATCAATCACCACATCAACACTATTTTCACCTAGAACATCAACCAAATCAGCATCTCTTGCGATAACCTGATCGACACCTAAATCTAATAGTTGCTGATTTTTACTTGGACTCGTTATTGCAATCACATACGCGCCGCGAGCTTTAGCTAACTGCACAGCTGCAGAACCCACACCACCAGAGGCACCTGAAATAAGCACACGATCGTTAGCTGTTACCTTTGCTCGGGTTAACATGTTTTCTGCAGTTGAATAAGAGCAAGGAAACGAAGCTAATTCTGCATCAGTCAACTTACTGTTAATAGCATAGGCATGCTTGGCATCAACAACAGTATATTTAGCAAACCCTCCGTCACATTCAGAACCAAAATACCAAGGCAAGTCCAATGACACCCCTTTTACCTGCCTTATGCAAGGTTCAATTAGCACACGCTCGCCAATACGTTGTTGATTAACATTCTTACCGACAGCAACAATTACACCGCAGACATCCGCTCCTTGAATACGTGGAAAAGTTAACGGATTACCAGACCAACTCGCATCAGCGCTATCGCCTTCGGCTTTAGAATACCAAGCAATACGCGTATTAATGTCAGTATTATTCATCCCTGCGGCTAACACTTGGATTAACACTTCATCAGCATGTGGAGTCGGAACCGCAATATCGGCACGGTATTGCAGCATTTCAGGACCACCATGCCCGAGTAATTGCACGCCCTTCATAACACTTGGAATGGTATTCATTATGAGTTTATCTCCATAAGTTGTTTAACAGTTTGGTGAGCCGACACAATTGTCTCCTCCCCCAATAAAGGCCATGCACTTGATATACCTTCATGGAGTAAAAATAACTGCGTGGCTAAGTCGGCTCGCAGGCTTTGTTGGGCTAAAAACTGGCGAACATCTTGTTTATGTTGTTTAACGGCTAGGGTTATTTCAGCATTATCAGGAAAAGCTGCAATGGCGTTCATCGACATACACCCATGTGGCGCATATTGCTGCATCCATAATTTAAGTTGGGTAAAAATATGATTAACAGCTTCAATTCCTGTAGCTGGTGAGTCTTGTTGTAAAAAATCCAAATAACGTTGATGCCGGTATGTAAGCGCGCCAATGATCATCGCCTCTTTCGACGGATAATGTTTATATAAGGTACGTAAACTCACCTCACTGGCTGTTTTTAACTGCGCCACACTGGGTTCAGCAAAGCCATACAGGCTAAATGCCTGTTCCAATCGTGCAGCAATTTGTTGCTTTAACATCTTACCCTCTTAGTAGAGTATTCATTCTACACGCAAGGTAGAATAGTTACTCTACCCTGTCAAGTGTCGACGCTTAAACACTCATTTAGTGCAGCCCTCTGTATGCTTAATTACCACACCACGATTTATAATTGCCGCTACAGCAAACAATTCCCTTCGTGGGGAGCTTATTTGTCAGGTTTTTATACCCAAAACACGCTATGATCTGCACTCATCGCAATACGCTAATGTCATCAATATAAAATGCCTAATCACAATGGCAACGATGACTCGCATCGCGAAATTTTATTCACTTTTTATCGACATTAGGCAATACCATGGCTATCAGAATTAAACTTAAACCCGGCCGCGAACGTTCATTAGACCGTCGCCATCCTTGGGTGTTTTCCAACGGCATTCACAACGTCAATGGCGGCAAACCTCAAGCCGGAGACACGGTTGACGTAGTAGCACACGACGGACGTTGGTTAGGTCGTGGCGCCTGGTCACCCGAGTCGCAGATTCAAGTCAGGGTATGGACCTTCGATAAACAAGAAGAAATTGATAGCGACTTTTTTGCAAGACGCATTAAACGCGCACAAGCCGGACGTGATGACCTGATTATTGAGCAAGGGCTTACGGGGTACCGCTTAATTGCGGCCGAGTCAGACGGGTTACCTGGTGTCACCATTGACCGCTATGCCAATGTGCTTGTGTGTCAGCTACTCAGTACCGGCGCTGAAAAATGGCGCAACACCATTGTTGAGCAACTAGTGCTGCAATATCCAGATTGCGCTGTGTATGAACGTTCTGATGTTGATTCACGTAAAAAAGAAGGCTTAGCACCAGTAATGGGGTTACTGCACGGTGAATTGCCACCAATGCCAGTCATCATTGAAGAAAACGGCATTAAAATCGCTGTCGATGTGGTTAAAGGCCATAAGACCGGTTTTTACTTAGATCAACGTGACAACCGCGCTATGGCAGCTCGTTTCGTTAAAGGCAAATCGGTACTCAACTGTTTTTGCTACACTGGCACTTTTGGTTTGTACGCCGCAAAGGCGGGCGCGGCCAGTATTGAAAATGTCGATGTATCAGGTTTAGCACTGCAAACAGCGCGCGACAACATGGCTATTAACAACCTTAATGATGACCATGTTAACTACAACGAAGCTGATGTATTCAAGCTATTGCGCCAATATCGCGATGAAGGAAAAACCTTTGATGTCATCGTGCTCGACCCGCCTAAGTTTGCTGACAATAAATCACAATTAGATGGCGCATGTCGTGGTTATAAAGACATTAACATGATTGCCATGCAGTTACTGAACCCAGGCGGCATCTTGCTCACCTTCTCTTGTTCAGGCTTAATGCAGTCAGATCTATTTCAAAAAGTGGTGGCCGACGCAGCATTAGATGCCAAGCGTGAGGTGCAATTTGTTGAACGCATGCACCAAGCAAGCGATCACCCTATCAGCAGTGCATTCCCTGAAGGTTATTATCTTAAAGGTTTGGTTGCCAGGGTTTGGTAATAAAATCTAATTACCTTAAAATCAACAACATTAACAATTAAAACATTTACCCTCTCTAGCTTAATAGGCTTATGGTGTGTTTTAGTGTTAATGTCAAAAAAGACGCAAATGCAGGTGTTGTTAACGTGCTTGAACAATCAAATAATAATTTAAAGGCAGTAAATGAGATGCGCTATTTATTTTATGTAACATTGTCATACTCTTTTAGCGTACTTAGACCTCTTGAAATTGCGATTAAAAAGCGTGGTGGCAAAGTGGCCTGGTTTATACCAAAAGGAAGTGAGGCTGAAAAGTTTCTCTTATCTAGTGATGATCGTTTGGCTGACGTTGACCAAGTCAAAAAGTTTGATCCACATGCAACGTTAGCACCTGGAAACTTTATTCCTGATTTTTTCCCGGGGATAAAAGTACAAGTTTTTCATGGCTTCGATTCTGGCAAAAAAGGCAAATTCAATATACGAGGCTTTTTTGACTTATATTGCACACAAGGCCCCAACATTACCCAAGGTTTTAGCTCAATTAATGATGGTACTTGTGAGGTGGTCGAAACCGGCTGGTCAAAGCTTGATCCATTATTTTCATTACATCAGGATACTGAAAAATATCAGTCTGAAAAACCTGTGATCTTGTATGCCCCTACTTTTTCACCCAGCTTAACCAGTACGTACGCCTTACATCCATTTATTAAGCAACTCGTTGAAACTAAAGATTGGCAATGGATTGTAAAATTACACCCCAAAGCAACCGCTGAAGAAGTGGCAATGTTTAAAGCTTTATCAAGCAATAACTTACGCTTTGTTGAAACCGGAGATATTATACCGCTGCTACAAGCTGCCGATATCATTTTATCAGACACTTCTTCAATACTGACTGAGTTTGCTTTACAAGAGAAAGTTGTTGTCGCGCTAAATAATCGACGCCCAGAAGAATGGATGGTTAACTTTCAACAGCCATCACAACTAGAGCAGGTGTTAGAGACCGCTTTACAACCAAATGAGAGTTTGTTGCAAAGGATAAAAACGCATTGTGGTTCAATTCATCCTTACAAAGATGGCCAGTCGAGTGAGCGGGTATTAAATGCGATTGATAAATTGGTTGCTTCAGGGACATCTCACCTTAAAGCAAAACCTTTTAACTTAATTCGTCGGATAAAAATACGAAAGAAATTAAAGTATTATCGTTGGAGTTAATTCTTTGCGATAAAGAATAGCTATGACGTTTAATTTAATTACCGCCCTTATAAATAACACGATAAGGGCGTCAGATAACAAAGATGACTCTGCGGGCTATTTGATTTTACTTAACACGTCTCGCAGTATAGAACTCGAGGTATGAGTCGTATAAGAAAAGTACATGATCTCTACACCTAATTTTGCAAAATCTTTTTCAATTTCAATCCACTTGTCAGTACCTTTCCAATCATCACCAACAAACATTTTGTCGAACTTTAGGTTGTTCCAAGCTTCTAGTTTGTCATAGCTCATTTGTGGCACGACTTCATCTACAAACTTTATTGCTTCCACAATCTCCAGGCGTTCTTGAAATGGAATCACCGGCTTTTTATTTTTAGCAGACATAGATAATTCGTCACTTGTCACCCCAACAATGAGGTAATCGCATTCAAGCTTAGCGCGCTTTAACACGTTGAGGTGACCAATGTGGAATAAATCAAACACACCTGTGGTATAGCCAATTTTTTTCATATAAAACCCAATTAACAAATGGATATAAAACGAGTTGGCCACATTATGCCATGATGTTTGCAATGACAGAAATCAACTCACTCCATATTCAAATAAAATAAATGTTCAGCTGCGTCAACGACAAGCTTGATACATTAGGCTTATGTGACGGCTCTGGTTAACAACAGTATCAATCATGCTCCCAAACAGTTTCGATTATGTTTTTTATAAATAGGTTATTAAGGGTGATTTAATAAGAATAGATTTGGTAAGCGCAGCCAAGCTACCATTTTCCAGTAACGATATTGATATACCCCCCAACCACAATAATCGCTAGCATTGCTGCAATAAAAGGGGTTAGTGATATGTAAAAAAGCGACTACTCAATGAGTCTGTCGCTTGTTATCGAGCTTTAGCAGCTAAATACTCACAATTTTTTGGTGCTAAACTAAAAAGAGTAAATTATTCATAGTATGTTGTTGTTTGTAATAATATCTCACTAAAATCAAAGATTTGATCAATAGTATCTATCGGATGCCGAGTTTCATTTTTATCGACATCGAACAACCCAAGATATTTTTGTTTGGCGTTAAAGTGTAAACGACACAATGGTTTACGGTTATTATCATCTAATAACACACCAAAATAACTCTGAGTATCTCTTGCAATAATTCTCGTTGCATCTACTTTTTGTCTTAAGATAGCTTTAACAATATTAAAACCTTCAACTTCATCATTAGTGGTAATAATTTTTGGTTTATCATCATCTTGCGTATGGAGAGTTTCTTCATCTTTTTTTGAAACTTGCTCACCACCGATTGCCGATTTCAACCTGTCATTAATACTATCACTTAGAAATTGTCTTAAAGCTTTCTTTGTAATTTCAGTAAACTGTTGCTTAACTTTAGGTGTAAGTACACCGTCATATGCTCTTGCAGCGAAAAATTTAATAAACTCTTCTTCTGGTTCTTTAAATTGTTCATTTAACAATTTTTTTATTTGATTTAAATATTTAAGTTCACCAGCGGCACTCACGATAGATTCAACATCAAATGAAGATTTAGTGAGTTTCTTAAGCTCAGGAACCAAATGATCATCAATATTTAATAAATCTAAGGTTAAAAATGGTTTTTCATCCATCTTATTAGGGGCATCAAGATCGGTAAAAAATTGGTAATCTGTGCCGTTTGTTAAAATGGCCAAACGAGAGTTTGTAACCGAAAAATACCTAAAAAGTTGTCCTGCATGTTTAATGGATAGCTTTTCACCATATTTTTTGCATTCGATAAGAATTTGTACCTCACCATCCTTAACTAATGCATAGTCTACTTTCTCACCTTTTTTAGTGGCTATATCGGCAGTAAATTCAGGGATTACCTCGTTGGGATTAAAAACATCATAACCTAATACTGTATGTAAAAATGGCATGATCAACGCATTTTTAGTGGCTTCTTCAGTTTGCAAACTAGCTGCTATTTCAGGAATCCTTTTTGATAAAACATCTATTCGTTCAATAAAATCCATCTCATCGACCTCGTGTTAATGATTAATGTCACTCCAATTTCAAGTTAGCAGATAAAAACCAAATACCATAATATTTTATTGAGCATTTTACAAACAACAAAAAAGGCTTCCACAAGAAGCCTTTTCAATAAAATCAGTAACTTATTCTACTGTGACACTTTTTGCGAGATTACGTGGTTGGTCAACATCAGTACCTTTAATTAAGGCCACATGGTATGACAATAACTGTAGTGGAATGGTATAAATCAGCGGTGCCATAAATTCATCACAATGTGGAACCTGGATGACTTTCATAGTGTCGTCTGATTCAAACTCTGCATCGACATCTGCAAAAACATACATTAACCCGCCACGAGCACGAACTTCTTCAACGTTCGATTTAAGCTTCTCGAGTAACTCATTGTTTGGTGCGACAACAATAACAGGCATGTCGGCGTCAATAAGCGCTAGCGGGCCGTGTTTTAGCTCGCCTGAAGCGTAAGCTTCTGCGTGAATGTATGAAATTTCTTTAAGCTTTAGTGCGCCTTCCATTGCAATAGGATACTGGTCGCCACGGCCTAAAAATAATGCATGCTGTTTATCTGCAAAATCTTCAGCTAATTCAGCAATGGCATCATCTAATCCTAATGCTTGTTCAACTTTGGCAGGCATTGACAACAAGCTTTGAGTAACTGCCGCTTCCATGTCGCTAGACATGCCATTATGACGACCAATTGCCGTTGTAAGCATTAATAAACCAGCAAGCTGCACGGTAAAGGCTTTGGTTGAAGCGACGCCAATTTCAGCACCGGCTTTCATCATATAAGCCATGTCAGATTCACGCACTAATGATGAACCAGCCGAGTTACAGATGGTTAATGTTGCTTTGTAGCCCATATCTTTGGCTAAGCGCATTGCCGCTAATGTGTCGGCAGTTTCACCAGACTGTGAAATAGTCACTAATAGACTATTTGGGAATAAGTGCGATTTGCGGTAGCGAAACTCTGATGCAATTTCAACGTTACACGATACGCCAGCCCAATCTTCTAACCAGTAACGCGCAGCCATACCAGCATGGTAACTGGTACCACAAGCGATAATTTGCACATGTTTAATGTCTTTTAATAATTCAGAAGCTTTTTCGCCAAAGGCTGAATCAAGCACTTTACCGCCCGCAATGCGACCTTCTAAGGTATGTGCTATAGCAGTAGGTTGCTCATAGATTTCTTTAAGCATGTAATGACGGTACTCACCTTTATCACCAGCATCATGAGTAACGTCAGATTCTTTCACTTCACGCTTAACGGTGTTGCCATTTACATCAAAAATGTTAACGTCGCGTCGAGTGACCTCTGCTACATCGCCTTCTTCTAAAAAGGCAAAAGAGCGGGTAACAGGTAATAACGCTAGCTGATCAGAGGCAACAAAGTTTTCACCTAAACCAAAACCAATTACTAACGGGCTGCCACTGCGAGCTACAACCATACGTTCGCTATCACGACGGTCAATAACTACAGTGCCGTAAGCACCTTCTAGCTGTTTAACCGTGGCTTGAACTGCAGCCAATAAATTACCTGCCGCTTTAAGCTCATGATGAACAAGGTGACAAATCACCTCTGTGTCGGTATCTGATGAAAAGACATAACCTAAATCTTTAAGCATCTCACGCAATTTGTTGTGATTTTCAATAATACCGTTGTGTACAACCGCAATATCATTTTCTGATAAATGTGGGTGCGCATTACGCTCGCTTGGTTCACCATGGGTAGCCCAGCGGGTATGCGCAATACCGGTTCCACCAGCCAGAGGCGCTGCGTCTAACGCTGATGACAATTCTTGTACTTTGCCTAAACGACGGGTACGGCTTAATTCACCTTGGTTAATCACTGCAACACCAGCAGAGTCATAACCACGATATTCAAGACGACGAAGGCCTTCTACTAAAATTTCTGCAACATCCCTTTGCGCAACAGCGCCTACGATTCCACACATGTTATTTTCCTTTACTGTATCAATTTAATTTAGTTGGCATATGGCGCAAGTATGACTTTAACGCCATGTGCTGAAATGGTTTCTACTGCTTGGGGGCTGACGTTGTCGTCGGTGACTAATACATCAATCACTGTCCACGGCAACTCTAGATTGGGGATCCGCCGGCCTATCTTGGTCGACTCTAATAACACCACTACCTCTCGTGACATTTCGGCCATCACTTTACTGAGACCGGTGAGTTCATTAAATGTGGTGGTACCCCGCGCAAGATCGATGCCGTCTGCACCTATAAATAGTTGGTCGAAGTTATATGATCGCAATACTTGTTCTGCTACCTGGCCCTGAAAAGACTCTGAATGTGGATCCCAGGTGCCACCGGTCATCAATAATGTCGGCTCATTTTCAAGCTCATGAATCGCGTTTGCCAGTTGCAATGAATTTGTCATCACCACTAAGCCACGTTTATCGTTAAGTTGTTGCACAATCCCTGACGTGGTGCTGCCACTGTCAATTATGATTCGGTTATGATCGCGAATAAGCTCTGCCGCTTTTGTGGCAATAGCTTGTTTGTTTAATGACAATGACTCATTGGTTATTTGTGTCATTTCTTGCGGTAGCTGGACTGCACCGCCATAGCGACGTAACAATAATCCGTGCGTTTCTAGCATGGCTAAATCTTTGCGGATAGTAACTTCTGAGGTTGCGAACAAACTGGCCAGTTCATCGACACTGACTTCACCTTGGTCGTTAACCAATTTAATGATCGAATGGCGACGTTGTTGAGTATTACGTTTGGTCATTTGATTAAAAATCTATCACATAAGTTTCGAAGCGAAAGATATTTTAGCAGCAAATGAAACTTTATCTAGATCTGAATCATTAAAATTGAAATAAAAGTACAAAAAAACCTCTGTTGTTAGCAGAGGTTTTGACAGTAAACGCCTGTATTGAGCTTACCGTATTACTTTTTAGTCTTCACTGGGCGTTGCCAACCTGAAATATGGCGCTGCTTTACACGGGTAATAACTAATTCATCTTCTGCTACGTCTTTAGTGATCGTAGAGCCGGCACCTAAGGTAGCGTTTTTGCCGATTGTCACAGGGGCAACTAATTGAGTGTCACTTCCTACAAAGACGCCGTCTTCGATGGTGGTAATAAACTTATTGGCTCCGTCGTAGTTACAAGTAATGGTCCCTGCGCCAATATTAACACCAGCACCAATAACCGCATCACCTATGTAACTCAAATGACCCGCTTTAGACCCTTCGCCTAAAACCGCCTTTTTAATTTCAACAAAATTACCAATGTGCGCATCTTGCTTCAGTTCAGCGCCAGGGCGTAATCGTGCAAACGGCCCTGCACTTGCTGCTTGACCAAGCTTTGCCCCTTCAACAATGCTATAAGGTTTAATTACAGCGTTGTCGGCAACCTCGCAATCAATCAAAATAGCACCAGCACCAATCGTGACGTTATTACCTAATATCACTTTACCCTGGAAGATGACATTGATATCTATCATCACATCCATACCCACGTTGACATCACCACGAATATCGATACGAGCAGGGTCACGTAAATTGGCACCTTCTAACATGAGTTTTTCGGCGGCGCGAGCTTGGTAAGCACGTTCCAATTGTGCTAATTGCACACGATTATTTGCACCTTCAACTTCAATGGCAGACTGGGGTTGTGACGTGGTTATCGCGACATCATCAGCATGTGCCATAGCAATAATGTCTGTTAAATAGTATTCGCCTTGAGCATTGTTGTTAGATAATCGATTTAACCACGCTTTTAATTGCTTGCCGGGTACCGCCATGATGCCGGTGTTAACTTCAGTGATTTTTAATTGGTCTGCATTAGCATCTTTTTGCTCAACGATACCGACCACTTTACCGAACTCTCTCACTATACGGCCATAGCCTGTTGGGTTAGCAAGATTAACGGTTAAAATCGCGAGGCCATTTTTTTCACGTGCGGCAAGCAAGCTTTCGAGTGTCGATTGTTGAATTAGCGGTACATCACCGTAGAGGATCAGCACGGTATCGTCGTCGCTAATATTAGGGTTGGCTTGTGCTACCGCATGCCCAGTACCAAGCTGCTCGGCTTGCAACACCCAATTTAATGTTTGCTCACCTAATGCCGCTTGTAGCTTATCTGCACCATAGCCATACACCAATTGAATCGCTTGTGAACCTAATGAGTTAGCGGTGTCGATAACATGCTGAACCATACTTTTATGGGCTATTGGATGCAGAACTTTAGGCAAATCTGAGCGCATGCGAGTTCCTTTGCCTGCAGCTAAGATGACAACATTTAACGACATAATTGATCCCTTCAAACAACATTAATTCTAATTGGCGCCATTTTAGCTTAATCTCATTACAAATGGAAAAGCTCACGTTATTGTATTTATGTATCAAACGGCAATAAAAAAGACGACTCATAATGAGTCGCCTTTTCAGCGTCAAATAATCAGATTATCTGGTGATATTTTTCTTGATGGTTTCAACTACTTTCAATTGAGCCAAAGACTTGGCCAATTCAATAGTAGCAGCTTCATAATTGAAGTCGGCGCCAGCATTAGCAATAGCTTGCTCTGCACGTTCCTTCGCTTCTAAAGCGGCTTTTTCATCAATATCATCGGCACGTAATGCTACATCAGCAAGCACTGATATTGCAGTAGGTTGTACTTCCAGTAAACCACCTGAAAGATACAACACTTCTTCACTACCATCTTGCTTGATAAAGCGCGCCATACCAGGCTTGATTTTTGTTAGTAGAGCAACGTGGTTAGGCATAATACCTAACTCACCTTCAGCGCCGTTCACTTCAAAAAAGCTCACTTCGCCGTGGTAGATGCTGTCTTCTGCACTAACAATATCAAGTTGGACTGTTTTGGCTGCCATCAAGTTCTCCTTAAAGAACTAAGCTTTACGGCCTAGTTATTTCTTTTTGTTAGCTTTTTCGACAGCTTCGTCGATTGAGCCAACCATGTAGAACGCTTGCTCAGGGATAGCGTCAAACTCGCCATCCAAGATACCCTTAAAGCCACGGATAGTGTCTTTTAGAGAAACGTACTTACCAGGAGAACCTGTAAACACTTCTGCTACGAAGAAAGGTTGAGATAAGAAACGCTCAATCTTACGTGCTCTGAATACCATGGTTTTGTCATCATCTGACAATTCATCCATACCCAAAATAGCAATAATGTCTTTCAGCTCTTTATAACGCTGTAATACAGTTTGTACACCGTTTGCAACATCATAGTGCTCTTGACCAACAACCTGTGGATCTAACTGACGTGAAGTCGAGTCCAACGGGTCAACGGCTGGGTAAATACCCAATGAAGCAATTTGACGAGACAATACAACAGTCGCATCTAAGTGAGCGAAGGTTGTTGCTGGTGACGGATCGGTTAAATCGTCCGCAGGTACATATACTGCTTGTACAGAGGTAATAGAACCAGACTTAGTTGAAGTGATACGTTCTTGAAGAACACCCATCTCTTCAGCTAGTGTTGGCTGATAACCTACCGCAGAAGGCATACGACCTAATAGTGCAGATACTTCAGTACCAGCAAGGGTGTAACGGTAAATGTTGTCCACGAACAACAATACGTCACGACCTTCGTCACGGAACTTTTCAGCGATACTCAGGCCAGTTAACGCTACGCGTAAACGGTTTCCTGGAGGCTCGTTCATCTGACCATAAACCATGGCAACTTTGTCTAATACGCCTGAATCTTCCATCTCGTAGTAGAAGTCGTTACCCTCACGAGTACGCTCACCAACACCAGCGAAAACAGAAAGACCTGAGTGAGCTTTAGCGATGTTGTTAATCAGTTCCATCATGTTAACTGTTTTACCAACACCAGCACCACCAAACAGACCTACTTTACCACCTTTAGCGAATGGACAAACAAGGTCGATAACCTTGATACCCGTCTCTAAAAGCTCAGTCGCATTTGATTGATCTTCATATGAAGGAGCTGCACGGTGAATTTCATAACGATCTTCTTCACCAATTGGACCCGCTTCATCAATTGGCTCACCTAATACGTTCATGATACGGCCAAGGGTCTTAACCCCTACCGGAACAGAAATTGGTGAACCTGAGTTTGCTACCTCTAGACCACGACGCAGACCATCAGAAGAACCCATAGCGATGGTACGAACTACACCACCACCTAGCTGCTGCTGAACTTCCAGCACCAAACCATTACAGGCGCCTTCACCTGTGATCTTCAGAGCGTCATATACCCGAGGTACAGAATCTTGTGGAAACTCTACGTCCACAACCGCGCCAATTACTTGGACAACAGTACCTGTGCTCATGATTAATCCTCTAAACTTGAATTCGTTACCTAACCTAAACCGCTGCAGCGCCTGAAACAATTTCCGACAGTTCCTGCGTAATAGCAGCCTGACGGGCTTTGTTATAGACTAATTGCAGATCATCGATCATTTCGCCAGCGTTGTCTGTTGCCGCTTTCATAGCTACCATACGGGCAGCCTGTTCAGAGGCAAGGTTTTCAACAACACCTTGATACACTTGTGACTCTACATAACGAGTTAACAGTACATCCAAAATTTCTTTTGGATCTGGCTCGTAAATATAATCCCAAGGGTAACTCGCTACTTCTTCATCTGACTTAGGTAAAGGTAGCAGCTGTTCGATCACAGGAGTCTGGGCCATTGTGTTAACAAATTTGTTAAACACAATATACAGACGATCCAGTTTACCTTCGTTGTAAGCTTTTAACATGACACGAACTGTGCCAATTAAATCAGCAAGTTTTGGCGCATCGCCTAAACCTGATGCATGGGCAGTAACATTACCACCAAAGCTTTTGAAGAATTGAACTGAACGAGCACCTACTGGACAAAAGTCCACTTCAGCACCTTGCTCTTTCCACTTCTTCACGTCTGACACAACCTTTTTGAAAAGGTTGACGTTCAAACCACCACAAAGGCCACGGTCGGTTGCTACAACAATGTAACCAACCCGCTTGGCATCTCTCACCTCTAAATAGGGGTGTTTATACTCGAGAGTACCTTGCGCTACGTGACCGATCACCTTACGCATATTTTCTGCATATGGACGGCTAGCTGCCATGCGTTCCTGCGCTTTGCGCATTTTGCTGGCTGCAACCATTTCCATAGCTGAAGTGATCTTCTGAGTGTTTTTAACACTCGCGATCTTGGTTTTAATCTCTTTAGCGCCGGCCATCTCTACTCTCCAATCTGGGACCTGAGGTGCCTAATGACACCTCTTGTTCATTATTACCAGGTTTGGGTTTCAATGAACTTGTCCATGCCTGCCTTTAACTCACCTTCGATATCAGCGTTATAATCGCCAGTAGCGTTGATGGTTTTGATTAGGTCAGCATGTTGACTGTTCATGTATGAAAGCAGAGCGGCTTCGAAGCGACCGATTTCATTTAAAGCAACACCTTTAAGGTAGCCTTTTTCAGCTGCGAAAATAGACACAGCCTGGGCAGCAATGCTCATAGGAGCATATTGCTTTTGCTTCATTAATTCGGTTACACGCTCACCATGCTCAAGTTGAGCACGAGTTGCATCATCTAAATCAGACGCAAACTGTGAGAACGCTGCAAGCTCTCGATACTGTGCAAGTGCAGTACGGATACCGCCAGACAGTTTCTTGATGATCTTAGTCTGCGCTGCACCACCAACACGAGAAACAGAAATACCTGGGTTAACTGCTGGACGTAAGCCCGAGTTAAACAAGTCAGTCTCAAGGAAGATCTGACCATCTGTAATAGAAATTACGTTGGTCGGTACGAACGCTGATACGTCACCAGCTTGGGTTTCAATAATAGGTAACGCGGTTAACGAACCGGTTTGACCTGTTACTGCACCGTTTGTGAACTTTTCTACATAGTTCACGTTTACGCGTGATGCACGCTCTAATAAACGCGAGTGTAGATAGAATACGTCACCTGGGTATGCTTCACGTCCTGGTGGACGCTTCAATAGCAATGAAATTTGACGGTAAGCAACTGCTTGCTTAGACAAATCATCATATACGATTAAAGAATCTTCACCGCGATCACGGAAGTATTCACCCATAGAACAACCAGAATATGGCGCTAAGAATTGCAGAGCGGCAGCTTCAGAAGCTGATGCTACTACAACGATAGTGTTAGCAAGTGCACCATGTTCTTCAAGTTTGCGTACTACGTTAGCGATGGTAGAAGCTTTCTGACCAACAGCAACATAGACACACTTAATACCTGAATCTTTCTGGTTGATAATTGCATCGATAGCCATCGCTGTTTTACCAGTCTGACGGTCACCAATGATCAATTCACGTTGGCCACGACCGATTGGGATCATGGCATCAACAGCTTTATAACCAGTTTGGATTGGTTGATCTACTGATTTACGCTCAATAACACCAGGGGCAATAACTTCAACAGGAGAGAAACCATCGTTGTCGATAGGTCCTTTACCGTCGATTGGCTCACCAAGGGTGTTAACAACACGACCAAGTAGTCCACGACCAACTGGTACTTCAAGAATACGACCAGTGGTTCTAACTTTTGCGCCTTCTGCTAAATTAGCATAAGGGCCCATTACTACGGCGCCTACAGAATCACGTTCTAAGTTCAACGCGATTGCAAAACGGCCACCAGGCAGTTCGATCATTTCACCTTGCATTACATCGGCAAGGCCGTTAATGCGAATGATGCCGTCACTTACTGCAACGATAGTACCTTCGTTGCGAGCTTCACTAACGACGTCGAACTGCTCGATCCGCTGCTTAATCAGATCGCTGATTTCAGTGGAATTCAGTTGCATGCTCAAACTCCCAATTACGACTGCAGCTTATCAGACAAGCGCGATAACTTACCGCTTACCGAGCCATCAATGACTAGGTCGCCTGATTTAATAATCACACCGCCAATGAGCGATGCGTCGATGCTGCAATTCAGCTTAACTTTGCGTGCGAGACGTTTCTCTAGAGAAACACTAATTTGCTGCTGTTGCTCAGAGCTTAGCTCAGTAGCAGAAACCACAGTGGCTTCAACTTCTTTTGCCCACTCATTACGGTATTCAGCAAAAAGTAGCGATACTATTGGCAGTATCCCTAAACGACCGTTTTCAGCCATTACCTTTATCAGGTTCTGACCTTGCTCGTTGACTTGTTCACCGCATACATTAATAAACAGTGAGGCAAGTTGAGTACTCGCAAGAGTACCGTTAAGCAGTGGTTTCATTGATTCGTTTTCACTTACCAATGAGGCGAAAGCTAACATTTCTGTCCAGCTATCTACTGCTTTATGTTCAACAGCAAAATCAAAAGCTGCCTTTGCGTAAGGGCGAGCGATGGTGGTTAATTCAGCCATAACTCAACTCCTTATCAAATTTCAGCAACAAGTTTATTAACAATGTCACTGTGGGCGGCTGGGTCAATCGAACGTTCAAGAATCTTCTCTGCGCCTACAACGGCTAGAGTAGCAACTTGCTTACGCAAGTCATCTTTAACGCGATTACGTTCGTTTTCAATTTCTGCATTACCTTGAGCGATAATTTTAGCTCGCTCAACTTGTGCTTCAGCTTTAGCTTCGTCAACGATTTGAGCTTTACGCTTATTAGCTTGCTCAATGATCTCGTTGGCAGTTACTTTTGCTTCTTTTAGTTGCTCAGTAGCTTTAATTTGTGCTAACTCTAGATCTTTTGCTGCACGGCCGGCATCTGCCAGACCATCAGCAATTTTCTTCTGGCGTTCTTCGATGGCATTCATCAACGGAGGCCATACAAACTTCATGCAAAACCACACGAAGAGAATAAAGGCAACCGTCTGACCGAATAGGGTAGCGTTGAAATTCACAACAGCCTCCTAGTTAGATTAAAGACAGAAGCGTTAATTAAAGCATTGCACCCAATGGGTTAGTAAATAGCATAAATAGCGCAATACCTACACCAATCATAGTTACGGCATCAAGTAGACCCGCTACGATGAACATTTTAACTTGTAACATAGGCGCCATTTCTGGCTGACGTGCTGCACCTTCCAAAAACTTTCCACCTAAAAGGCCGAAACCGATAGCTGTTCCTAATGCACCCATACCAATAAGTAGAGCAACAGCAATAGCCGTCATTCCTAATACAGTTTCCATATCTATCTCCAATATTCTAAATCGTTGTTATTAATGATTTAGGTCAAAAAAATTTTCGGTTACCCTTAGTGATCTTCATGCGCCATGCTTAAATAAACAATGGTCAACATCATGAAAATAAATGCTTGTAAAGTAATAACTAAAATATGGAAAATTAACCAACCTAGTTGTAATCCTACACCTAGAGCAGATAACGCCACGTTAGAACCATACATCAATGCAATAAGGATAAAAATCAACTCACCAGCGTACAAGTTACCAAATAGTCGTAAAGCCAATGAGATTGGTTTTGCGATTAGAGTCACTGTTTCTAATAATAAGTTGACGGGTATCATTGCCCAATGGTTAAAAGGCTGAAATGTTAGTTCTTTAACAAAACCTGAAACACCTTTGACTTTAATGCTGTAGTAAATAATCAGCACAAACACACCAATAGCTAAGCTAAAAGTGATGTTTACGTCAGTAGTCGGAACCACTTTAAGGTATGGCACGCCTGCAAGACTTGCTGCCCAAGGCAACCAATCTACAGGGATCATATCCATGAAGTTCATCATGAAAATCCACACAAAAATAGTCAGAGCTAAAGGCGCAATAACAGGATTGCGGCCGTGAAAGGTTTCTTTCACACTGCTATCAACAAACTCAACAATCATCTCGACAAAACATTGAAATTTGCCAGGAACGCCTGTCGTTGCTTTTTTGCCAGCACTGTAAAACAGCCATAAGAACAACACACCAAGCCCAACCGAAAAGAGCAACGAATCAATGTGCCATGTCCAAAACCCTTCCCCAACACTTAAGTTGGTAAGGTGATGTTGGATATAGCCCTGCGGTGTTAACGCTTCACCAGTTGCAGCCATGATTCATCCCACTTAACTTTGCTTGAAATATAAAGGTGCTATCCAGTGCACAACTAACGCTAACGAATAACAAGTAAAAAGCGGCATAAATCCGACTTCAATGTTGATAAACACTAACGTAAACAATGCAATGGTCAACAGCATCTTTACCGCTTCCCCCCAGTAAAAGCTTTTAACCACTTTTGCTGCTGAGCTTGCCCCACTATGTGAGAAAGCTAGGGTTGCGAATACAAAATTAGGAAGTACAGCGATAATCGCACCTGCTAATGCAGACTGACCATACTGTGCTCCCCACATTACGAAAAATAGTATTGAAATAATACTCGCAACAATCGCTTGTACCAGCACTAATTTATAGGCTGCTAACCTACCACGACGCGCTAAAACATTACCCAACTTAATATCTCCGCATTAATGCCTTTCGCGGTCCTAATGTTAAATTTAATAGATTAAACTAGCCTTAAGATACAAAAAGCCTGCAAAGTATACCTTTTCGCGCTTTGTTTGCAACTTTGATGATAGGAAAACAACGATTTAATAAGTGAATTAGCGCTAAATATACAAAAGTAAAAATTAGCGCTGTGTCACAAAATTACTACATGAAATGGTTTAGTCGGCTTTTTAGCGGATTTTACTTAAAATACCGTCTAATTCAGCGAGATTTTGGTAGTTTATTACAATTTTTCCTTTGCCTTTAGTCCCATGGTTGATGGCAACTTTGGCACCGAGCCTTTCAATTAACTCTTGTTCTAAACGACTAACATCATGATCTTTAGCATGAGTTTCGGCAACTTTAGCCGGATTTAATGCTTTATTGACTAATCGTTCAGTTTCTCGAACAGTCATTTCCTTTGACGCGACTAATCGAGCTAAATTAGTTTGCTCATCGCCCTCAATGGCCAATAATGCCCGAGCATGCCCCATGTCAATGTCACCATATTCTAACAAACGCTTAACAGGTTCGTTAAGGCTGTTTAGACGTAATAGGTTTGACACGCTAACACGAGATTTACCTACCGCATCGGCGACTTGTTGATGGGTTAATTCAAACTCTTCAAGTAAACGCTGTAACGCTATTGCTTCTTCCATTGCATTGAGATCTTCACGCTGAATATTTTCAATCAGTGCAATAGCAACAGCTGCTTCATCGGCAACCTGCTTAACAATACAAGGGACTTTATCAAGCTTAGCGAGTTGTGCAGCACGCCAACGACGTTCACCGGCAATAATTTCATAATTACCATCTACAACTTTACGTACAACAATAGGTTGAATAACACCTTGCGAGCGGATTGATTCAGCCAGTTCTTCTAATGCTTCAGGCGACATATCTTTACGCGGTTGGTATTTACCCGGTTGGAGTTTGTCGAGATCAAGATGAATAAGGTCGCCTGCGGTGGCTAATGACTGAGTTTCTTCAGTTTGCTCGCTTTTACGAGTGGCCGCATTACTGTGGCTTAATAAGGCATCCAGGCCTTTACCTAAACCGCGTTTTTTTAACGTCATTTTTATGTCCTACGCTTGTTTGGGTTGTGTCTGCTGCTCTGCACGACGAATAATTTCACCTGCTAGGGCTAAATAAGCTTTAGCACCTGCACTTGATTTATCGTAATACATGGCAGGCGCACCAAAACTAGGTGCTTCCGCTAAACGAATGTTTCTTGGAATGACAGTTCGATAAACCTTATCACCAAAATGTTGTTTTAGCTGATCTGACACATCATTTGATAATCGATTACGCGGGTCGTACATGGTGCGCAATATACCTTCGATAGTTAATGTTGGGTTTACCATTGCACAGAGCTTGGTAATGGTATCTATCAACGCTGTCAGACCTTCTAATGCATAGTATTCACACTGCATTGGCACCAAAACAGAATCAGCTGCAGACATGGCATTAACCGTTAACATATTTAATGAAGGTGGGCAGTCAATAAAGATGTAATCGTAGTCGTCTCTGATTGGCGCAAGTGCATTACGTAATCGGATCTCACGCGCAAAAAACTCCATCAGTTTAATTTCAGCAGCGGTTACATCACCATTACCGGCGATCAGATCAAATTTACCCACGGTATTTTTAATCACAATATCTGCAAAAGGCTTTTCTTCTACCAGTAATTCGTAGGCGGTATTGTCAACATCGTATTTGTCGACACCACTGCCCATGGTTGCATTGCCTTGAGGATCTAGGTCGATCAACAACACTTTACGCTTTGTGGCGGCAAGTGATGCGGCTAAATTTACGCAAGTTGTTGTTTTTCCTACGCCACCTTTTTGGTTGGCTACGGCAATAATTTTACCCACTATGTCATCCTGTCTTTAAATTATTGATGTCCGGTTAGATTAATTAGCGAAAGAAATGCGCTTTATTGCTTAGCAATTTTTAATAAATGTCGCTGTTCATCTAGCTTTGGTACATGCAATACAATGGTATCAACCAGCGAAAATCCTGCTGGCATTTGCTGTAATTCTTGTTCACTTAACTGACCTTTTAAGGCGTAATAAATACCGTTTTCTTTTGGCAAATGATGACACCAGCTGAGCATATCTTGTATTGAGGCAAATGCTCGGCTTAATACGCCATCAAATTTATCTTCAGGTTGATAAGCCTCAACCCGGCTTTCTACAGAGGTAATATTATTAATTTTAAGTTCAAATTGAACCTGTTTTTGAAAGCGGATCCGCTTACCTAAACTGTCTAATAATACAAATTCTCTGTCTGGGTTCATAATGGCTAATGGGATCCCGGGTAAACCAGGTCCTGTGCCTACATCAATAAAGCGATTTCCTTCAAGATAAGGAGAAACGGTTAAACTGTCCATAATATGACGGATTAACATTTGCTCAGGATCGCGCACCGAGGTGAGGTTATAGGCTTTATTCCATTTAGCGAGCATTTCAACAAAACCGATTAATTGTTTTTTCTGTAATTCAGTGGCCGATATTTTCATTTCAGCTAAATAGGTTTGGAGTTGCACAGATAACACAGAAAGCCTCGTAAATTGCATGAACAGACGGCAGTTATTATGAAGCCGTAAAAGCACTAAGGGAAGCCTTATGGCTTCCCTTGTGTTATTGAGTCGAAAAAATATCTGTAATTATGCGCTTTTTCTCAATAAACCACGCTTTTTCAAGTGTACTAGTAGAATTGAGACAGCTGCAGGAGTAATTCCTGATATGCGCGAGGCTTGTCCTACCGTTTCTGGTTTGTGGTTATTGAGCTTAGCGATAACTTCATTGGATAGACCTGGTACTTCTTTGTAATCCAGATCTAACGGTAATAATGAGCTTTCATGACGCACGGCTTTATCAACTTCGTCTTGTTGACGTTGGATATATCCTGAGTATTTAACTTGAATTTGCACTTGCTCAGCAGCTTGTGGGTCTTCAAGACCTGGGCCAAAACCTTCTAATTGCATTAATTTACAGTAATCCATTTCAGGACGACGCAGTAAATCTTCAAAAGAAGCTTCGCGAGAAATTGGCGTATTCAATTGTGGATTAAGTACATCGAGCAATGGTGAGTTAGGGTGTACCCACTGTCCACGTAGACGTTGTAATTCCAGCTCGATCGACTCTTTTTTCTTACTGAATAATTCCCAACGACTATCGTCAACTAAACCAAGCTCACGGCCTTTTTCAGTTAATCGTAGATCGGCGTTATCTTCACGTAGTAATAAACGATATTCCGCTCGGCTAGTAAACATGCGGTATGGTTCTTTAGTACCTAGAGTAGATAAATCGTCAACTAATACACCAAGATATGCTTCATCACGACGAGGACACCAAGTGTCTTTACCTTGCACTTGTAAAGATGCGTTCATACCCGCTAATAAACCTTGAGCACCGGCTTCTTCGTAACCTGTTGTGCCGTTGATTTGACCAGCAAAGAATAACCCTGCAATAGTTTTGGTCTCTAAAGAGTTTTTAAGATCGCGTGGATCAAAATAATCGTACTCGATTGCGTAACCAGGACGAACGATTTCAGCATTTTCCATGCCTTTGATCGAACGCACTAAATTAAGCTGAACATCAAAAGGTAAACTGGTAGAAATACCGTTAGGGTAGATCTCGTTAGTGCTTAAACCTTCAGGTTCAATAAAGATCTGGTGCGATGATTTATCCGCAAAGCGATGGATCTTATCTTCAATCGATGGGCAGTAACGAGGGCCAATACCTTCAATAACACCTGAATACATTGGGCTTCTGTCTAAGCCACCACGAATAATGTCGTGGGTTTTTTCATTGGTGTGAGTAATAAAACATGAAATTTGTTTTGGATGCTGACTCACATCACCAATAAATGACATTACTGGCAATGGAGTATCGCCTTTTTGCTCTGTCATTTGTGAAAAATCAATGGTGTTAGCATCAATACGTGGTGGTGTACCTGTTTTTAAACGGCCAACACGGATGGGTAATTCACGTAAACGGTTTGCTAATGCAATGGCTGGTGGATCGCCTGCACGGCCACCGCTGTAATTCTGTAAACCAATATGAATTTTGCCACTTAAAAATGTGCCTGTGGTTAATACCACTGCAGGGGCTTCAAATGCCAAACCCATTTGAGTGACAACACCTATAACTTTATTATTTTCAACAACTAAGTCATCAACTGCTTGTTGGAAAATGCGTAAGTTAGGTTGATTTTGTAAAATGTGCTGAATTTTTTGACGATATAGTGCTCTGTCTGCTTGGGCACGAGTAGCACGAACAGCAGGGCCTTTGCTTGAATTTAATGTTCTAAATTGAATCCCGGCAAAGTCTGTTGCTGTTGCCATGGCTCCGCCTAATGCGTCGATCTCTTTAACCAAATGGCCTTTACCAATACCACCAATGGCGGGATTACAAGACATTTGACCTAGTGTGTCGATGTTATGGGTTAACAATAATGTTTTTGATCCCATTCTTGCTGCTGCGAGAGCTGCCTCAGTTCCGGCATGACCACCACCAACGACAATTACATCGAACCGTTCATGAAAATGCATTATGCGACCTTTGATTGCTTAGAAAGTTAAATTCAATTTGTAACGTTATTTGAGCTGCGCATTTTAGCACTTGCTTGTCTGAACGTGAATGATCATTTTTCATAGAATGATCAAGATGGGTTTGCTTAATAGATCTTAAGATCTTTATATAGATCTTTTTATTATGTTTATTATTAGGATCGCCATTTTCTGTTAGTAACTTTTATTTATATTTAAAATCAATAACTAATGAACTTTTAAACCTGTGATCTGATCGCGATCAAACTCAAGATAAGGTGGGGATAGATCGGGTACTTATCCACAAGGGTGATCTTTAAGCAGATCGGGGTGTGAATAGTACAGAGTTATGATCGCTGAAAATAATAGCTTATCCACAAAGTTATTATTTAAAATAGCAATTTGTGGATAAGGTAGATCTAAATTGTGAGTTGATCTTAGTTTATACAATAATAAGATCGTATTTTATGCCTATTTAATTTTATCCTGCCATTGTGATAACCACGCCAGTGCGGGCTCTTCGGGTACTGGATCTTGTTGAACATCAATTTGGATCTTATCCACAATGGTGTTTGATCCGTATTGTAATAACAGATCGATTATTTTTTCAGGGCCTTGGCAGAAAGTGTCATAGCTTGAATCGCCAATGGCACATAATGCATGCTGGATCCCGTTAAGATCAGGCATTTCTAACATTAATTGTTTATAAAAAGGCACTATATTGTCTGGAAGATCACCTGCTCCATGGGTTGAACTAACGATGATCCACATTGAAAAATCGCTTAATTGAGCTAATTGTGGATCTATAAACACCTCAGTATGGTGGTTTAATTGAGTTAATTGCTCTGCCATTTCATCTGCAACGTATTCTGAACTGCCCAATGTTGTACCCACTAATAATGCTATGTTTGCCATTTCTACTCCAAATTTTTGCTTAATCTGCTCGTTTAATCGTCAGCTTTATGTGCTTTAAGGTTATTTTACTCGCTCAATTACGCTTAATGTTGGCTTATTTACACTTTTTAGTCCGAAATAAGTTGCTTATTTCGCTCTTTTATCTCAGCAATATTTTTTAGCAATAAAAAAACGAGCCATAAAGGCTCGTTTTGAGTGTTTTTTAGCCCGTGCAGGCTAAATTATCGCTAAATCTTTGTGAAATATTAGCTCAGTATTAGTTGGCCTTTAAATGTTTAGCATGAAAGCGCAGGTGTTGTTCAATAAACGTCGAAATAAAATAGTAGCTATGGTCATATCCTGGCTGCATTCTTAACTCGAGAGGATAGCCCTTTTGTTGTGCGACTTTTTCTAATGTATGAGGTTTTAATTGCTCATCTAAAAAGTTGTCATTACTGCCTTGGTCCACCAGCGCAGGCACAAATTGTTGACTGTTTTGCATCAGCTCACAGCTATCATATTGTTGCCATTGCTGTTGATCATCGCCCAAATAACCGCGAAACGCTTTAATTCCCCATGGGCAATCCATAGGATTACAAATAGGGCTAAATGCCGATACACTGTTAAATTGGTTTGGATTTTTCAATGCAATTGTCAGTGCACCATGGCCGCCCATTGAGTGACCACTAATACTGCGCTGCTTAGTTACCGGAAAATGCGCTTCGATAATTTCTGGCAGCTCAGACACCACATAATCAGACATTTTATAATGCTGATCGAAAGGTGGTTTGGTGGCATTGAGATAAAATCCTGCGCCTAAGCCAAAGTCATATGCACCATCTTTATCGTCGGCAACCCCTTCGCCACGCGGACTGGTGTCTGGCGCGACAATGGCGATTCCAAGTTCTGCGGCAATGCGTTGTGCGCCTGCTTTTTGCATAAAGTTTTCGTCAGTACAAGTAAGACCTGACAACCAATACAAAACCGGTACTTTTTTATTTTCTGCTTGCGGTGGCAAATAAATAGCAAAACGCATCGTGCAATTGAGCGCCGTTGACTGATGATGATATTGTTTATGCCAGCCACCAAATGCTTTGGTGCTGCTGATATTTTCAATGGTCATGATGGGTCCTTATAAAATAAATGCAGTTAATTAAAAAATTAACTGCATTGTTATTTGACTTAAGATCTGCTTTTAGACTTATTTATCAAAGTGGATAACGGTGCGGATGCTTTCGCCTTTATGCATTAAATCAAATGCATCGTTAATCCCTTCAAGGCTCATTGTGTGGGTAATAAAGTGATCTAACTTAAACTCACCTGCTAAGTATTGCTCAACAATACCAGGTAATTCACTGCGTCCTTTAACGCCACCAAATGCACTGCCACGCCATACACGGCCTGTGACTAATTGGAATGGACGAGTTGAAATTTCTTGGCCAGCACCTGCTACACCAATAATCACAGATTCCCCCCAACCTTTGTGACAACATTCTAATGCACTGCGCATCACGTTAACATTACCAATACATTCGAATGAGAAATCAACGCCGCCATCGGTCATTTCAACAATGACATCCTGAATTGGCTTATCGAAGTCTTTAGGGTTAATGCAGTCTGTTGCACCCAGTTTTTTAGCCAGTTCAAACTTAGATTCGTTTAAGTCGACACCAATAATGCGGCTTGCTCCAGCCATAGTTGCGCCAATAATGGCTGATAGGCCAATGCCGCCTAGGCCAAATATTGCCACGCTATCGCCTTTTTGTACTTTCGCTGTTTTCAGTACTGCGCCCATACCGGTCGTAACACCACAACCTAATAAGCACACTTCTTCTAATGGCGCTTCTTTACTGACTTTAGCGAGTGAAATTTCAGGTAAGACTGTGTATTCAGAAAAAGTAGAACAACCCATGTAGTGGAAAATAGGTTCGCCATCTTTAAAGAAACGGGTGGTGCCGTCTGGCATTAAGCCTTTACCTTGTGTAGCTCGTACTGCGCTACATAAGTTGGTTTTGCCAGAAGTACAGAACTTACATACACCACATTCTGCGGTGTATAACGGAATAACATGATCGCCCACTTTGACACTGGTAACACCTTCGCCAACCATATGAACAATCCCGCCACCTTCATGACCAAGAATGGCTGGAAATACGCCTTCGGGATCATCACCTGATAAGGTGAATGCATCGGTATGACATACACCAGATGCCACGATACGTACCATGACTTCACCGGCTTTTGGGTACATGACATCGACTTCTTCAACCGATAATGGTTGTCCTGGTCCCCAAGCAATTGCGGCTTTTGATTTAATAAATTGTGCTGACATAGATAGCTTCCTTAAACGTAATACCATGAATGATGGTTAACTAACATCACTACAGTGTAGTGTATTTATCCATTATATTTGTTTATCATAAAATGATAATCAGCTGGTTTTGCAAATGACTTTTACGAGAATGCAATAATGATGCAGTGGGAAGGAATTTTTGAGTTTGTTGCGGTAGCAGAAACCGACAGTTTTACTGCAGCGGGAAAGCGGTTAAGTATTTCGACGGCACAAGTGAGCCGGCAAGTGAGTCAACTTGAAAACCGTTTAAACACTAAACTGTTTTATCGCACCACGCGTAAAGTGTCGTTAACCGAAGAAGGCTCAGTTTATTATCAGCATTGCCGCCAAGTGCTAGACAGTCTTGATGAAGCTGAGCGGGCTATTTCAAGTTTAAAAGATAAACCTCAAGGCTTAATTAGGATGACTGCACCGGTGACCTACGGTGAAAATTTTGTCATGCCGGTTGTTATCGATTTTATGCAGCAATATCGTGATATTGAGGTGGTGTGTGAGTTAACTAATCGCCAACTCGATTTAGTGGAAGGTGGTTTTGATTTAGCCATTAGGTTAGGGCGGTTATCTAATTCGTCAATGATGGCTAAACGCTTAACTAATCGAAGCCAATATGTGTGTGCTGCACCAAGTTATATTGCTCAGTTTGGTACGCCTTATACTTTGTCGGAACTGAGCCAGCATAATTGTTTAATTGGCAATCAGTCGCATTGGAATTTTATTGATCAGGGCAAGTCTAAAGCGGTTAAGGTACATGGGTCGTTGAGTTGTAGCAGTGGTTTAAGTTTATTGTCTGCGGCCATTAAGGGGTTGGGGATTGTGCAATTGCCCGGTTATTACGTTAATGATGCAATTGAAGCTGGACAGCTAGTGGTGTTACTCGCGCCATATCAACAACCTAAAGAAGGTATTTGGGCTTTGTACCCACACAACCGCCATTTGTCACCCAAAGTACGATTGCTAGTGGATAAATTAGCCCAAGAGTTGTAATCAACAAGCCATAGTTTGGTAGTAGCGGTTTATTTGAGCTTTGGGCAGGCTAGATATTTTATTGATAATATCTAAGGTTATCTGGTGCTGCGGCAGTTGCTGTTGCAGTACGTCGAGTTGATGTAACCAAAGGTAACTGGTCATGGTAGCGTCAGCTAAGGCGCGGTGAAACACACCGTTGTTAGGTAATTGGTGGTAACTCACTAACGTGCCAAGCTTATGATTGGGGGCATCTTGGCTTATACGACGAGATAACAACAGTGAGCAAGCAAATTGGCCGGTGTAGTGCAGCTTATTATGTTTGAATTCGGCATCTAAGAATTTTTTATCAAAGCTTGCGTTGTGCGCGACTAAATTAAATCCATCAATAAACTTGGCAAATTTTGCCATCACTTCTTTAGATGATGGCGCATGTTTGAGCATGCTATTGCTAATACCTGTGTACTGCTCAATAAAGCTATTTACCCGTTTACCTGGGTTTATTAACTCTTGAAAAGTGTCCACTATTTGGCCATCAACTAGCTTTACCGCACCAATTTCAATGGCTCTGTCACCATTATCGGGTGATAAACCTGTGGTTTCAAAGTCGAGTACAACGATTTGATTAGCCAATGTCATGTGTTTCTTCCTACTGAGCTATACACGATTTACCAATGCATTACTTACCGATACACTATTTACCTATACAGAATGAACTAAAGATTTTGCCGAGTAGGTCATCTGAAGTGAATTTACCAGTAATTTCAGATAGCGCCATTTGGCACATGCGTAACTCTTCTGCCAGTAACTCTCCGGCGAGATACACTTCAAGCTGTTCTTTACCCAGTTGTAAGTGACTTGCGGCTAAATCTAACGCTTCTAAATGACGACGGCGTGCAATAAAACCGCCTTCTAGATTACTTTGATAACCCATTAATGACTTAAGGTGTTGCTTTAACTCTTCAACTCCTAGGCCGGTTTTCGCTGATATACGGTAAACATCGTATCCTTGCTCTTGCGACATTTCGAGGGGTTCACCGGTTAAATCGGCTTTGTTACGCACTACCGTTACACCCAGTCTTGAAGGTAAACGGTCAATAAAATCGGGCCAAATGTCATGTGGGTCAACGGCATCTGTCGTCGTACCATCAACCATAAACAAGACTCTATCGGCACTCGCTATTTCTGCCCAAGCGCGCTCAATACCGATTTGCTCAACCGTATCTGTGGTATCACGTAATCCTGCTGTGTCGATAATGTGCAGCGGCATACCATCAAGGTGTATGTGTTCACGCAGTACGTCACGGGTGGTGCCAGCTATTTCTGTAACAATGGCAGACTCTTTACCTGCAAGGGCATTCAGTAAACTTGATTTACCGGCATTAGGACGCCCAGCTATGACGACTTTCATGCCTTCGCGAATAATTGAACCTTGCTTGGCACTGGCTTGAACGGTAGTGAGCTTGTCGATAATCCGATATAAGGCATTAGCAATTTTACCATCCGATAAAAAGTCGACTTCTTCATCAGGAAAATCAATCGCGGCTTCTACGTATAAACGTAGGTTAGTGACTTGCTCTACTAGCTCATGAACTTCTTTAGAAAATTCACCTTGCAGTGATTGCAAAGCACTTTTTGCCGCTTGCTCACTGGTAGCATCAATTAAATCGGCAATCGCTTCTGCTTGAGTTAAATCGAGCTTGTCGTTCATAAAGGCTTGTTCGCTAAACTCACCGGGTTTAGCAATACGGATGCCATCGATTTCCATGACGCATTTAATCAACATATCAAGTACTATCTGGCCACCATGACCTTGCAGCTCTAATACATCTTCGCCAGTAAATGAGTTTGGACCTTTAAAAAATAGCGCAATACCCTGATCAATAACGTGACCATCGTGGCTATTAAAATCACAATATTCGGCGTAACGGGTTTTAGGCACATGACCAATAATAGCGTTGGCTACATTGGCAGCGAGATTGCCAGATACACGAATGATACCCACTCCACCACGTCCTGGTGCTGTTGCTTGCGCTACGATAGTGTCTGTTGTCACGGTAAATACCTGCTAAATCATTAAAGGAAAAGGCGGCCTATTAAGCCGCCTTTTTTATTCATTTAACTTTTGAATAAGTTAACTGTTGAGCTTGGGCTTATTTTAAGCCTTTTTTCTCTAAACCTGCATAAATAATCTTTTGCTGGGTAATAGCCACTAAGTTACCGACTAACCAGTAAAGTACCAGACCTGCTGGGAACCATAAGAAGAATACGGTAAAGATAACTGGCATCCACTGCATCATTTTAACTTGCATTGGGTCCATAGTCGGTGCCATTGGCTGCATTTTCTGCATCAAGAACATTGATACACCCATTAACAATGGTAATACGTAGTAGGGATCTTGTACTGACAAGTCATCAATCCATAGCATGAATGGCGCGTGGCGTAATTCATAGCTTTCAAGTAATACCCAGTATAATGCGATGAAGATTGGCATCTGTAGCAAAATAGGTAAGCAACCGCCCATTGGGTTTACTTTCTCTTTTTTGTACAGTTCCATCATGGCTTGACCCATCTTTTGACGGTCATCACCAAAGCGCTCTTTCATCTCAGCTAATTTTGGCTGTAGGTTACGCATTTTAGCCATTGAGCTGTATTGTGCTTTAGTCAATGGATATAACAAACCACGTACCGTTAGGGTGATTAAAATAATCGCCATACCCCAGTTACCCACAAATGATTGATAGAACATCAATAACCAGTGAATAGGTATTGCTAACCACCACAAGAAACCATAATCAACCACTAGGTTTAAGGTTTCAGAGATAGCTGAAAGGGCTTCTTGGTTTTTAGGGCCAACATAAAATTGTGAACTAATTTTTTGTGTTGCGCCTGGTGCAATATCATATAACGCGCCACGGAAACCGATGTTAGCTAAACCACCAGCACTCACACTTGAGAAAATGGTGTTTGAGTCAGTTGCTGGCGGAATCCAAGCTGATACGAAGTAATGCTGTAACATTGCAGCCCAACCACCTAGTGTTACTTTACCTAGGTTTTTGTCTGCCATGTCTTCAAAGTCATACTTTTCGTAGCGAGTATCTTGAGTTGAGAATGCCGCACCACGATAGGTTGGCATCATCATGCTGCTTTCAGATTCTTTGATGGATTGTTTAATTTGACCATACATTTGCACTTGTAATGCAGTATCTGAAGTGTTGCTAATATTGTAATCAACGCCAACATCATATTGACCACGGGTAAACGTAAAGGTTTTTACGTAAGTCACACCGTTGTCAGCAGTAAAAGTTAATGGCACTGATAATGTGTCTTGACCGTCTGCTAATGTATAAGAGGTATTTTGCGCGGCAAAGGCGGCACGACCTTTAGCGCTACTATCAATGCCGTCGCGGCCGATTAAACCACTTTGTGCGATATAAGTGTGGTCGTTGGTTTGTTCAAGAATGACAAACGGGTCATCTTTATCAATCTCAACTTTATGCGCAACCAATGCGGCATAAACGATGTCACCACCGACAGGGCTGATTTTGATATCAAGCTGGTCAGTTTTAACGGTAATTAAGTTCTTGGTTGCAGGCATATCCACTGGCATACCAGTTGAGTCTGCTTCAGGAACGTCTGCGCCGTTAATCGTCGCTGCGTTTGTTTGGGTAACAGTTTGTTGTGCTACCGGTTGTGGTGCTTTATCTGTTTGCCATTGCTGCCACATTAAAAAGCTGACAAACAACAAACCGATTAGCAATATATTGCGTTGAGATTCCATAGCCTATTTATTACACCTGTCATTTTTAGGGGGGACGGGATCACTACCGCCGGGATGTAAAGGGTGACATTTTAATATGCGTTTGATTGCAAACCAACTACCTTTCACTGTTCCGTGCGTTTTTATTGCTTCAATCGCATAATAAGAACAAGTTGGATCGAACCGACACTTCGGTCCCAGTAAAGGGCTTATAAAAATTTGATAACCACGGATAACCGTAGTTGCTAGCCATTGTAACGGCGACTGAGTTTTCGCCATAGCTTTTCTATCAACTTATGTAGTTCTGCATTTTCCATTTCCATCACGCCATTTCTGACTAATACTACGATATCAATGTTAGGGATGTCGTGTTGATGTAAACGAAAACTATCTCTTATCACGCGTTTAATGCGATTACGTTGGTTAGCACGTTTTACAAAACGTTTGGCCACAGTTAATCCTAAACGAGGATGTTGCTCAGAATTTGGAATAGCGAGCAGAGTTATTTCAGCAGAGGATGCTTTGATTGGATTGGAGAATACAGATTTAAATTGCGCGGGAGTTAACAAACGTAACTCCCGCGTAAAGGTATAGCTAGTCACCTAGTTATCTACTTACGCAGATAAACGAGCGCGACCTTTCGCACGACGACGTGCAAGCACCTTACGGCCGCCTACAGTGGCCATACGAGCGCGGAAGCCGTGAGAACGCTTGCGCTTCAGGTTGCTAGGTTGAAAAGTACGTTTACTCATGATGGCAATCCGTCTTTGTTAGTGAATTTACCTTATCTCCAAAATTAGAGGTAAGGGCAAAAAAGAGGCCGAATTGTAATCACTTTAATTACTATCGTCAATAACGAAAGTGGTTATATGATGAATTTCTGCCAATCTTTCTTTGATGGTGAAAGCTTATAAGCACCAGAAAATGTGGATAAGTCTGTGTACAGACACTACATCTTGTGGATCTTTGCTTGTTTTCCTAGATCAAAGCTGGCGTATTATAGATCAATGTGGATCGGTTAATAAAGCTGGATTTGCATCAAATTTACAATTAATGGATCGATTTTGATCTTTCATGATCCCAGATATCCACATAGAATGATCCCGCTGGGGATAAATCTGTTTTTAAGGATAGCGATCATTGTGATCTCCCTATAGAATACACCTCCTTTGACTAAAGATATTTGGGGATAAATAAGTGGCGGTTTCACTTTGGCAACAATGTATCGGCAGACTGCAAGATGAGTTATCAGCCCAGCAGTTCAGTATGTGGATCCGTCCGTTACAAGCTGAAATGGATGGTGATACTCTGGTTTTGTATGCGCCAAATCGTTTTGTACTTGATTGGGTACGCGATAAATACATTAATATCATTAATCAATTTTTCACTGAACAAATGGGCAGTGATGCACCTCAGTTGCGTTTTGATATTGGTAGCCGTCCGTCTTCTGCACGTCCTGTTGCTCCAACCCCTGTAGCCGCTAAGCCTGTGAGTAGCCAAACGCGTGCTCAAGTTGGCACAACGTCATTTAATACCCAGGCAGAACCGATTGTTAATGCCAATCATCGCAGTAACATCAACCCGACTTATCAGTTTGATAACTTCGTTGAAGGTAAATCAAACCAACTTGGTAAAGCGGCTGCCTTACAAGTATCTGAAAACCCTGGTGGCGCATATAACCCATTATTTTTATACGGTGGTACCGGTTTAGGTAAAACCCACTTATTGCATGCTGTCGGTAATGGGATCATTAAAAATAATCCGAACGCTAAAGTGGTGTATATGCATTCTGAGCGTTTTGTACAGGACATGGTCAAAGCCTTACAAAATAATGCCATTGAAGAATTTAAACGTTATTACCGCAGTGTCGATGCCCTGTTTATTGACGATATTCAATTTTTTGCCAATAAAGATCGTTCTCAAGAAGAGTTTTTTCATACCTTCAATGCGCTACTAGAAGGTAATCACCAAATTATTTTAACTTCAGACCGTTATCCTAAAGAGATCGACGGGGTAGAAGATCGCTTAAAATCTCGCTTTGGTTGGGGGTTAACGGTTGCCATCGAGCCACCTGAATTAGAAACCCGCGTGGCGATTTTAATGCGTAAAGCACAAGAGAGTGGCATTAACCTGCCTGATGAAGTGGCCTTTTTTATTGCTAAGCGTTTACGTTCAAACGTACGCGAGCTTGAAGGTGCATTAAACCGCGTTATTGCTAACGCTAACTTCACCGGTCGTCCAATTACTATTGATTTTGTGCGTGAAGCGTTACGTGATCTCTTGGCACTGCAAGAAAAATTAGTCACTATAGACAATATTCAGAAGACGGTTGCTGAATACTACAAAATTAAAATGGCTGATATGCTGTCTAAACGTCGTTCACGGAGTGTGGCAAGACCACGACAAGTGGCGATGGCGCTATCTAAAGAACTCACTAACCAAAGCTTGCCAGAAATTGGTGATGCTTTTGGTGGTCGTGACCATACGACGGTATTACATGCTTGTCGTAAAATTGCGCAACTGCGTGAAGAGAGTCATGACATTAAAGAAGATTACGCTAACTTGATTAGAACTTTGTCTTCTTAATTCAGGGAATGTAGAACGATGAAATTTTCAATTGATAGGGATGCCCTATTAAAGCCGCTGCAACTAGTGTGCGGCGCGGTAGAACGCAGACACAATTTACCGATTCTTGCTAATTTATTAGTTGAGGTTAGTGAAGACTCACTTAAGCTAACAGGCACGGATTTAGAGGTTGAACTCGTTGGGCAAGCCGCTATACACGGTGACATCAACATTGGTCGCACTACCGTTCCTGCCAAAAAATTACTCGACATTGTTAAGTCTCTTCCTGAACAAAGCGAATTAAAAGTAGAACAACAAGATGGTAAATGGTTGTTACGCTCGGGTCGTAGCCGTTTTTCATTAGCCACATTGCCAGCAGAAGATTATCCTAATGTTGAAGCGTTCCAGGCTGATATTGAATTTAGCTTAAAGCAGGGTGTATTAAAGTCGATTATCGACTCAACTCAGTTTTCAATGGCTAACCAGGATGTGCGCTATTACCTCAATGGTTTATTATTTGAAACCGAAGGTAATGTACTACGCGCTATTGCTACCGACGGCCACCGTTTGGCGTTAAGCCATCGTACTATTGATATTTCTTTGCCTGAAAAACAAGTGATTGTGCCACGTAAAGGGGTAGTTGAAATGGCACGTTTGCTTGAAAGCGACGACCAAGACATTACCATTGCGATTGGCGATAACGCGATTCGCGCGATGACGAGCTCTGCGGTATTTACCAGTAAATTAGTTGATGGCCGTTTTCCTGATTACCGCCGGGTGTTACCAAAGGGTGGTAACAAGGTGGTTATTGCCAGCCGCAATCAATTAAAACAAGCGTTAACCCGTGCATCGATTTTATCGAACGAAAAGTTCCGTGGTGTACGCATTCAACTTGAGCCTGGTTTGTTAAAAATTACCGCCAACAACCCAGAGCAAGAAGAAGCCGAAGAAATTATCGACGTTGATTATGATTCAGATAAGCTCGAAATTGGTTTTAACGTGAGTTATTTATTAGATGTACTGAATAACCTCGCCAGCGATGATGTGCGTATAACGCTCATTGATGGTAACTCAAGTGCATTGATAGAGAACCACAAAGAAGAAGATTCTATGTATGTGGTGATGCCAATGCGTCTGTAATACGTTATTGTCTAAATACTATATAAAAGGTGCTGCAAAGCACCTTCTTTGTCTCTATTGCTTTATTTGGCTATCACAATAGGTGTTCATGAGTTTATCGCGCATTACCATTGGCTCGTTTCGTAATATTACCGCAGCAACGCTTAACCCAAGCGATGGGTTAAACTTGATTTACGGTCAAAATGGCAGCGGTAAAACCAGTATTTTAGAAGCGATTTACTTTTTAGGCATGGGACGTTCTTTTCGCAGTCACTTATCACAACGAGTGATTAATAATGATGACGATAAACTCACCCTTTTTGCCAATCTTATCCAAGATGAAAATGACTGTAAAATTGGTCTAAGACGTCATCGAAACGGCGAAATTGAAGTCAAAATTAATGGCGAAAAAGTCAAACGCTTATCCACATTAGCTGAAACGTTGCCTATTCAAGTTATTACCCCCGAAAGTTTTTCTTTACTGTTTGAAGGACCAAAAGCTCGCAGACAGTTTATTGATTGGGGCGCATTTCATTCTGACCCACATTTTTATCAAGCCTGGGTGAATGTTCGTAAGGTATTAAAGCAACGTAATCAATTGCTTCGTAACCAATCTCCTTATAGCCAAATACAATTTTGGGATAAAGAGCTGGTGCGGTATGCTGAACAAGTTACCGACATACGAAATCGATATGTAGACTCGTTAAATGAGCTACTTAAGGGTATAATAGGACGGTTTTTACCTCAGGTTGATATTAAGGTTTCTTTTACCCGAGGATGGGACAGCAAAACGGATTTTTCGCAGTTACTTGAAAACCAATATTCGCGCGATGTTGCCGCGGGTAACACGGGCAGCGGTCCTCATAAAGCAGACTTACGTTTGCGAGTAGGTAACTTACCTGCACAAGATGCATTGTCCCGTGGACAATTAAAATTATTAGTCTGTGCACTGCGTATTGCACAGGGAAAGTTGCTCAAACAACAACTCGATAAAAACAGTATTTATCTAGTAGACGATTTACCGTCTGAGTTGGATGCACAGCATAGGCAGCTATTGCTACAGCAGTTAACCGAGACCGGTGCGCAAATTTTTGTCACCGCAATTGATCCGCTAGCAATAGTCGATTCGTTATCTAGCCCTCCGAACAGGATGTTTCATGTGGAGCAAGGGCTGGTAACGGTTATTGAATAACAACGAGAGAGAAATATGTCAGAGAATAGTTACGATTCTTCGAGTATCAAGGTATTAAAAGGCCTTGATGCAGTCCGTAAGAGACCTGGTATGTACATTGGTGACACTGATGACGGCACCGGTCTTCATCACATGGTATTCGAAGTGGTCGATAACTCTATCGATGAAGCTTTAGCCGGCCATTGTAGCGATATCACCATTACTATTCACTCAGACGGTTCTGTCTCTGTAAAAGATGACGGTCGTGGTATTCCGGTTTCTATCCATGAGGAAGAAGGTGTATCTGCTGCTGAAGTTATTATGACGGTATTGCATGCCGGCGGTAAATTTGATGATAACTCATACAAGGTATCGGGTGGTCTTCACGGTGTGGGTGTATCGGTTGTAAATGCTTTGTCTGAAAAGCTGCAATTAACCATTCGTCGTGCCGGTAAAATTTATGAGCAATTTTATACTCATGGTGTACCAAATGAACCGATTAAAGAAATTGGCGATGCAGTTAAATCTGGTACCGAAATTCGTTTTTGGCCTAGTGGCCAAACCTTTTCTGATGTTGAATTCCATTTCGATATTTTAGCTAAGCGTGTACGTGAGTTATCTTTCTTAAACTCTGGTGTGGGTATTCGTTTAGTTGATGAACGCGAAAACAAAGACGAGTTCTTTAAATACGAAGGCGGTATTAGCGCATTTGTAGATTACTTAAATCGTAATAAAACACCTATTAACAAAGACGTATTTCACTTCTCGCAAGAGCGCGAAGACGGTATTACCGTTGAAGTGGCAATGCAGTGGAATGACGGTTACCAAGAAAGTATTTTCTGTTTTACCAATAACATTCCTCAGCGCGATGGTGGTACTCACCTAGCGGGCTTCCGTGGCGCATTAACGCGTAACTTAAACACTTACATGGAACGCGAAGGATTTAACAAAAAGGGTAAAACGAATGCGACGGGTGATGATGCTCGTGAAGGTTTAACCGCGGTTATTTCTGTTAAAGTACCGGATCCTAAGTTTAGTTCGCAAACCAAAGATAAACTGGTTTCGAGCGAAGTGAAAAGTGCTGTAGAACAAACAATGGGTGAGCAGTTAAATGATTACCTATTAGAAAACCCTGCCGATGCTAAATTAATCGTAGGTAAAATTGTTGATGCTGCTCGTGCTCGTGAAGCCGCCCGTAAAGCGCGTGAAATGACACGTCGTAAAGGCGCATTAGACTTAGGTGGTTTACCAGGTAAGCTTGCCGATTGCCAGGAAAAAGATCCTGGTCTTTCTGAAATATACATAGTGGAAGGGGACTCTGCTGGCGGATCAGCCAAGCAGGGGCGTAACCGTAAAAACCAAGCTATTCTTCCACTTAAAGGTAAAATCTTAAACGTTGAAAAAGCACGTTTTGATAAGATGTTATCTTCACAAGAAGTGGCTACCTTAATTACCGCATTAGGTTGTGGTATTGGTCGCGACGAATACAACCCAGATAAAACCCGTTATCACAACATTGTTATCATGACCGATGCTGACGTCGACGGCTCGCACATTCGTACCTTGCTGTTGACCTTTTTCTTCCGTCAAATGCCTGAATTGATTGAACGTGGTTATGTATATATTGCACAGCCACCTTTATATAAAGTTAAAAAAGGTAAGCAAGAGCAATATCTTAAGGATGAGCTAGCGTTAACTGAATACCTAACAACGCAAGCGTTAGACGGCACACATGTTTATCCTAGCCAAGGTGCATTAGGCATGAGTGGTGAGCCGCTTGAGCGTTTGGTGAATCAATACCGTGAAGTTGAGAAAATCATTACTCGTTTAGAAAAACGCTTCCCGATGAACTTAACCGATCGCATGTTGTATCACCCAGAGGTGACACTTGATATGCTAAGCGATGAAGCGCTAATGACGACATGGTGTAAGCACTTTATCGAAGATTTAGTTGAACGCGAAAGCAACGGTATTATTTTCTCGGCCAATATTGTTTTGGATCCTGAGCGTAAAGTGTATACCCCAAGCGTGACAATCCGTAAACATGGTATCGATACTAGCTTCCTATTTGGTTACGACTTCTTTACTTCTGCTGATTATCAACGAATCGCTAAGTTAGGCGCTGCACTTGATGGCATGATTGAAGAAGGTGGTTATGTACAACGTGGTGAACGTGTTAAAGAAGTTGAAAGCTTCTTAGAAGCGTTAGATTGGACCATGAGCGAAGCAAAACGTGGGTTATACATTCAACGTTATAAAGGATTGGGTGAAATGAACCCTGAACAATTGTGGGAAACTACAATGGATCCTGAATCTCGTCGCATGTTACGCGTTACCATTGAAGATGCTGTTGCTGCTGACCAACTATTTACATGTTTAATGGGCGACCAAGTTGAGCCTCGTCGTGAGTTTATTGAAACTAACGCGTTAAACGTGGCTAACTTAGACGTGTAGCACGTCTTATTAAAATAAATGGGTGCCTTATGGCGCCCATTTTTGTTTTTATTGCTATGATTAAATTCTCGGTGTTAGTTTAATTTTAGAAGGTTACTTATTGTGGTCGTTAGATTTTTTAAAAAGCTGTTTAATATTCGTGACCGTAATGAACAAATTAAATTTACTGGGCAAACCGCAGTAGAAAAACGTCAACACACCAAACAACAGGTGACAGAGGCAATTGTTGTGACACCTACTCAGGCTGTAGAGTCACAATTAGATTTATCGGCTTTATTTTACAGTTTATTATTTGCCAACCAGTCTATAGCCGACAGTGGTATTGCCAATAATCTTGAGCGCCGAGTCATGCAAGATATAGAGCTGGCGTTAAGCTCGCCTCAAGCCATTGCAGAAAATGTATTAAAGCTTCCTAGTAAAATACTCGAATTAGATAGAAAACTAGCTGATGACAATATTGACACCAAAGAGCTTATTAAGCTTATTGAGCAAGATCCATTGTTGTGTGTTGAAGTGCTTAAACTGTGTAACTCAATGGCCTTTAAACGTTCCGAAAACGATGTAACGAGTATTCAACAAGCATTAGTACAGGTTGGTCGACAACAATTAAGGCACTTTATCACCAGCTGCTTAGCGCGCGAAATGATAGACATAAAACCAATATATTTTAGGCGCTTTGGTGCCGAGATTTGGCGTCACTCAATGCAGGTGGCTTTTTTAGCCAGTGAACTCGCCAATGCAGAACAATGTGATAGCGCATTTTTACTTGGCTTACTTCATGATGTCGGCAAAATTGCGATTTTTAAGATGCTGGTGGATGCATTTTATCAAGCTGAGCCCGGTGAACAGCCTAGCTCAACCTTGTTTAAGCAGGTCATGACCACAAAGTCATTAACCTTAAGTGCATTATTAGCACGTTACTGGCGTTTACCTGAGCATTTTGAAACACCGTTAACGTTATTGGCTAATACTAACATTAAGCCTGATGACGAAATGACATTAATCATCTGGAAGGCCAATATTATTAGTGAGTGCTCTATGCTGCAGCAAGTGGATAAATTACCGCAGAAAGAACTTATCGTGTTGTTGGCTCAGGTGGGTATCACTGAACAAGAGTTTGCTGAACTACATAAAAAGTTGCTAGAGTTTTAAGTCGTTAAGACTCTTTAGCAATAAAAAAAGCGCCGTAAGGCGCTTTTTTTATGCAGTGATTTCATATTATTGTAATAGTGAAATATCTGCTACATGCAAAAACTGCTCACGAAGATTGGTTAATAACGCTAAACGGTTATTTTTCAATGCTTTATCGTCAGCCATTACCATTACATCTTCAAAGAACTGGTCCACGCTTTCACGTAAATCGGCTAATAATGTTAATGCTTGCTGGTAATCAGCATTGGCAAACAATGGTGCTAACTGTGGTTGTAGTAGTGCTAACTTTTCTGCCAAGGCTTTTTCAGCTGTTTCTGCTAATAGCGCTTGGTTGATGTTTGCAGGCAGTTCGCCTTCAACTTTAGCCAAGATATTAGAAACACGCTTATTGGCAGCAGCAAGTGCAGTAGAAGCCTCTAAAGCACGGAAGTGCGATACCGCTTTAACGCGACTGTCAAAATCAGCTGGGCGAGTTGGGCGACGAGCTAATACTGCTAAAATCACATCAACTTGAATGCCTTTGTCTTGATACCAAGCACGGAAGCGTGCGAGTAAGAATTCGAGTACATCTTCTGCAGTATTAGCGTTACTAACATTATCTGCGTGTAACGATTGTGCTTTAGCAATTAAATCGACTAAGTCTAGTGGCAAATTGTTTTCAACAATAATACGTAAAATACCAATAGCAGCTCGGCGAAGTGCAAATGGATCGGCAGCGCCTTTAGGTGCCTGGCCAATACCAAAAATGCCCACTAAGGTGTCCAGCTTTTCAGCTAACGCAACAGCACATGACACGCTTGCCGTTGGTACTGTATCACCAGAAAATTTAGGTTTGTATTGCTCTTCTAAAGCAACGGCAACCGCTTCTGTTTCACCATCAAGGCGAGCATAATGCATCCCCATGGTACCTTGAGTGTCAGTAAACTCCATCACCATGTTGGTCATCAAGTCTGTTTTAGACAATAGACCGGCGCGGCTTGCATCAGCACTGTTTGTGCTAACACCCTGACAATCAAGTTGTGTAGCAATAAACCCTGCAAGTGTTGAAATGCGCTCAACGCGCGCTTTTAACGTGCCAAGTTGTTTTTGGAATACAACCGTTTCAAGACTGGCTAAACGTGACTCTAGCGTGTGCTTTTTATCAGTATTAAAGAAGAATTCAGCATCGGCTAGGCGAGGGCGAACCACTTTTTCATTACCTGAAATAATTTGCTGCGGGTCTTTAGATTCGATGTTAGTGACGAAAATAAAGTTAGGTAGCAAGTTACCGGTTTTATCAAATACTGGGAAGTATTTCTGGTCGCCTTTCATGGTGTACACAAGGGCTTCAGATGGCACAGCTAAAAACTTTTCTTCAAAGTTAGCTGTTAATACTATTGGCCATTCAACCAATGATGCCACTTCTTCAAGTAAGTCTTCTTGGATATCGGCAACACCACCAATCTTGGCAGCAGCGGCTTCAGAGTCTGCTTTGATTAAGGTTTTACGAAGTTGATAATCAGCCAGTACTTTACCTTGCTCTTTTAGCGCAGTTAAATAGTTGTCTGCATGGTCTAGCTCGAAAGTTGCTTGACCCATAAAGCGATGACCGCGAATAACACGATCAGATTTTATACCCAATAATTCACCAGCCACTAATTCGCTGCCCAGTAACATGGTCACAGTGTGAACAGGGCGAATAAATTGTGTTTTATTGCTGCCCCAACGCATTGGTTTTGGGATTGGCAATTTATCAAGCGCTCGTTGTGCCATATCAGCAATTAGGCTTTTAGTATCAACACCCACGACTTTAGCTTGATGTACTAGCCATTCACCTTTGTCGGTGACTAAGCGTTCAGCCTGGTCAACAGTAATACCGTTACCACGTGCCCAGCCTTGTGCTGCCTTAGTTGGGTTACCATCTGCATCAAATGCAGAACTTACCGCAGGGCCTCGTTTTTCAACGACTTTATCTGCTTGAGCAAGGGCTAGGCCGACAACATTAATGGCTAAACGACGAGGCGCGGCATACCAAAGAGCAGAATCAAAAGGTAAGTCTGCTTTGGTTAATTCATCGGTAAAGTTTGCTAAAAAAGACTCCGCTAAAGTGCGTAATGACTTTGGCGGTAACTCTTCTGTACCCACTTCAATGAGTAAGTTCTCAAATTTCATTGGTGACCTCTACTTACACAGTGGGAAGCCAAGTGCTTCACGTGCTTGATAATAAGATTCTGCAACACCTTTAGCCATGGTGCGAACGCGTAAAATATAACGCTGACGTTCAGTAACCGAAATGGCATGGCGAGCATCAAGTAAATTGAAAGCGTGCGAGGCTTTCATTACTTGTTCGTATGCAGGTAGTGGTAGAGGTTTTTCTAACGATAATAAGTGCTGGCACATCTTTTCGCATTCATCGAACATGGTAAACATAAAGTTTACATCGGCATGTTCGAAGTTATAAGTTGATTGCTCAACTTCATTTTGATGGAAAATATCACCGTAGGTTACACGGCCAAGAGGCCCGTCGGTCCAAACAAGATCGTACACACTGTCGACTTCTTGAATGTACATGGCTAAACGCTCAAGGCCATAGGTGATCTCACCCGTTACAGGGCTACATTCAATGCCGCCAACTTGTTGGAAGTAAGTAAATTGTGTCACTTCCATACCGTTAAGCCATACTTCCCAGCCTAAACCCCAGGCGCCTAATGTTGGTGACTCCCAGTTGTCTTCAACAAAGCGAATGTCATGCACTTGGGTATCAATACCCAAGGCTTCTAATGAGCCTAGATAAAGCTCTTGAATATTGTCAGGTGATGGCTTTAATACTACTTGGAATTGGTAGTAATGTTGTAAGCGGTTTGGGTTTTCACCATAGCGTCCATCAGTAGGGCGGCGAGACGGCTGCACATATGCGCTACTCATAGGCTCTGGGCCTAATGAGCGTAAGAACGTCTGCGGGTGGAAAGTACCTGCACCAACTTCCATATCGAGAGGTTGGACAATTGCGCAACCTTGCTGCGCCCAATATTCCTGGAGGGTTAGGATGAAACCCTGAAATGTCTTTACGTCGTGTTTCGTCGTCATGTCTACTGCTATTAGGCTATTAATAGAAAATGGTAATGATTATACCTTGTAGAACAAGGCAGATGTAGGTTATTTTTTAACGTATGAATAAAAACGTTAATGGAACCGTATAATGCAAGTTAACCGATGTGGCTGGGTAAGTGAAGATCCTTTGTATCAAGATTATCATGATAACGTTTGGGGCAGACCTCAATACGATGCAAAGCAGTTATTTGCCAAGTTATGTTTAGATGGTCAGCAAGCAGGTTTGTCTTGGATTACTATTTTAAAAAAGCAGCAAAATTATGAGCAATTATTTGCCGGATTTCAGCCTAGTTTGATTGCAGAGTTTGACCAAGACAAAGTTGAAGCACTAATGCTTGAGCCTGGCATTGTGCGCAACCGATTAAAAATAAACTCTATCATCAAAAACGCTAAAGCGTATGTGGCGTTTGTTGAGCAGGGAAATGATTTTTCTACTTTTTTATGGGATTTCGTTGGTGGAAGCCCTAAGGTCAATCATTTTGAAAACTCAAGCCAGGTGCCAGCTCAAACCCCAGAATCTGAAGCCATGTCTAAAGCGCTTAAAAAGTTAGGCTTTAACTTTGTTGGGCCAACTATTTGTTATGCGTTTATGCAGGCCGTTGGAATGGTGAATGACCACACGACAGATTGCCATTGTTATGGTCAGTATTGATTACCTTTAATACCAATTCCATTAATTATGTGACCAATCAGAGTCACTCAGATTGTTCAGTTTGAGGCGCATTGTTGAAATAATGGTTATTCCCTTCTAAGGCAATGCAACAAAGAAATGAACGGTCTGAGAGCCTCCTGCAAGGCGGGTTTCTGTGCCTTCTATGCTGCTTAATAGCATTTTGACGTACGACTGCATGGATGCAGGAGGTAGAGCAACGCAGGAGCAGTTGCCGAGAACAACTATGCCTACAATTCTATTACTTGCCTAGAAGGCACAGAACTCCCGCTGAATGACCAGATAATTAGTGGAATTGGTATAAAACTCATTTCTGTTAATAAAAAAGGGTGTTCCACGTGGAACACCCTTTTTACTTACTCACATTACTAGAGTGAGAATGCTAGATCTTTTCAAAGAAAAACGCTTTACGTTTTTGCTTATCACCATTTAACTCGTTCATGGTTTCTGAGTTAAATAACTTACCGTTTATCATGGTGTAGGTCACTTTATCGGAACTACGGATATCTGTTAATGGATCGCCGTCAATCACAATAAGGTCGGCTAATTTACCTGGTTTAATTGAACCTAACTGATGATCCATGCCGAAGGTGGTGGCAGGATTGATGGTGGCCGTTTTGAGCACATCCATATTACTCATGCCGCCTTGTGCGAACATCCACATTTCCCAATGAGCCGCTAAACCTTCGCGTTGACCATGGGCGCCAATATTAACTTTAACACCTAAATCATTCAGTTCATTTGCCACTCTGGCAACATTAAAGTGATTATAGTGTTCGTCTGGCGCGGTGGTTCTGCGCATTGAGCGAGCGTCTAAAATCTCATGCGGTACATACATGCTTAAGCGTGGGTGAGCCCAGACGTCGGTTTTGTCGTACCAGTAATGTTCACCTGATATGCCACCATAAGAAACAACTAGTGTTGGCGTATAGTTAACTTTGGTCTGGCTCCAGAATTGCTTAATGTCATTGTATATAGACGCCACAGGTAATGAGTGTTCTAAAGTTGTGTGTCCGTCAGCGGCCATTGATAAGTTGTGTTGCAGTAAACTGCCACCCTCAGGAACCACCATCATTTCGAGTTCACGCGCCGCGGCAATAATTTGCTGACGTTGATCTCGGCGAGGTTGGTTGTAACTTTTAACACTGAATGCGCCGACTTTTTTAAGACGCTCTAGGTGAAACTTTGCATCATCTAACGAATCAACGTGCGAGGTGTAACCTGGTAGGTTTGCGCCATATAAAATGGTACCCGTTGAGAAAATTCGTGGACCAACTATTTTACCTGCTTTTTGTTGTTCTGATGCGGCAAAAATTTCAGTTGTATCATTTGATGGGTCGTGAATAGAGGTCACCCCAAGTGACAAACCTGAATATAATGCCCAGTTTTGTTGCGGGATAATTTCATCATCAGCTTGTCCACCATGCGCATGGGCATCAAATAAACCAGGCATAATGGTTTTACCGCTAATATCGATAACCTGTGCGTTATCCGGAATTGCTAATGTCGCATCACCAACCTGGCTAATTTTATTGTCTTTTACAATGACAACACCATTATCGATGACTTGATCATTTTCCATGGTAATGACTTTACCACCGAGAAATACCACTGTTCCACGTGGAACATCTGCTTTATCTTTAAAGCCAATGGCAGTCACTTTGGGTTCTACTTTTTTGTCTGATTTACTATATTGAGTGTCAACATCAGCTTGATATAGCTCAGGGCCTAATGTCCAATATAGTTGGTTGTTTTTACCATTCCAGCTGATGCTTTCACCTGCACGGGCACTTAATTGGTTAATAGGTAAGTTAGTGGCTTTAGGTCCAATGGCAATGGTTTCACCGTGTTTGGCAAACGGGGTTACATATACTCTAAAGCGTTCTGCAAAGGCTAGGTGTTCACCATCTGGCGATAAACGAAACTCTGTTGCGTGGTCACTGGTGTAATGGGTACGCTTTTCAAAGCCATTCATGCCGATTGAGGCGAACTCTGGGGTTTTACCAAAATCCATAAAATACACTCGGTCTGAGTCTGCACCAAATTGCGGTTGATGGCCGCTGGCAGTTAGTTTGGTACTTTGTTTACCTTTGATATCGACTTTATATAAGCCCGGTTCTTGTGACCAGGTGCGTGGAGTCATGTATCCGCCACGGGCTTTACGGTACACAATGTAGTCGCCATCAGGCGAGAAGGTTGGCTCGACATATTTGCCTGGTTCATTGGTTAATACTTTGGCTTTTCCACCACGAGAACTGACAACGCTTACAGTGCCTTGTTGCTGATCATTCCAGGTAGTAAATACAATGTCTTTACCGTCGCGAGACCACTGCGGGAATAGCTCGTTAATATCATCATCTAAACGGGTCAGGCGTTTATGTTTGCCGTCTTTAATATCACGGATCCAAATTTTTCCTAGGGCTTCGAATACAACTTTTTCACCGTTAGGTGATACTTGAGCCATACGTAACATTTTTACGTCGAACTCATCTTGATCTAGGTTTTGCGTGAAACGAACTGCCGGCTGCACGTCACGTTGGCCTTTAATGCTAAATGGAATGTCGCTGACCTTTTTGCTGTCGACATCAAGTTTATTAATTTTTCCTTGGGCCCAAAACACAATGTGCTTGTTGTCTTTGGTCCACGACATTGTTGGGTACACACCATGAATCGCCCAGGTTTCTTGCATATCGCGATCAAGCTTATCGTACAGTTTGGTTTCTGCACCTGACTTTAAATCAAGTGAGTAAAGCGTTGACTGAAATCCATCACGTTTAATATACGCTAATGTTTTGCCATCAGGGCTTGGTGTTGGGCGGATTGCGCCACCGGTACCTTCAATCAATACTTCGATATCGCCAGTTTGGGTGTCATAACGCTTAATTTTATAAATGCCTTTTACTGAATCTTTAGAGTAGTGAAAGGTTTTACCTGGCGTTGCGTCCTGGCTAAAGTAAATATAGCGGCCATCTGGCGAGTAGGCTGGCTCACCTAAGTCTTTTTGCTCGTTTGGACGCTCGGTTAATTTAACGCCTTCACCACCTGCAACGTGGTACATCCATACTTCGCCCGCGCCTAAGCTGCGGGTACCTGTGTAATGCTTACGAGCAACAAGGTATTGCGAGTCTGGACTCCATGCTGGGCTGTTGAGTAATCGAAAGGTTTCTTTGGTGACAGGGTGTGGATTTGAGCCATCTGCTTCCATAATCCAGATATTATCACCGCCATCTTCATCGCTGGTGAAGGCAATATATTTACCATCAGGACTATAAACAGGCTGCATTTGCCAGGCTATACCTTGTGCAATTGGCTTGGCTTCGCCACCTGAAATTGGCATTTGATAAATATCACCTAGTAGGTCAAATATGATGTGTTTACCGTCAGGGGACACATTGACGTTCATCCAGGTGCCTTCGGTGACATTAATATCAATTTGTTGCAGTGGAGCATTTTCTGGTGAGTTAACTTGCCATTTCGCTGTGTCATCTTCAGCGGCAATGCTTGCTGTGTTCATACCGAGTGATAGGGCTATTGCTGCATAAATAGGTGTCAATTTTGATGTAAACATAAATTAGATTATCCGTTTGGTTTTAGATTTTAGTGGAATCAACCTGTTTCGAGTTTTTGTATTAGATATTGATGTCTCTGCACACTTAAATAGAACAAGGTGTCATTTTAGAGGTTCCTTTATCGCACAAATTATCGATAAGGTGTATAACAAATCTGTTTCAATTGATGACAGATTTTAACATAGGTGCCCATTAATCATTAATGGGCTTAGAGAGATAAGAGTGAGAGATAGGATTCGAGTTTAAAGGGAAAAGCTTAAATAAAAATGAGTTAACCCTTTTGTTTTAAGCGATAGTGACTTGGTCATCGGGTTGAATTAAACCAGCTTGAATGACACGGCAAGTTACTCCACCACGCCAGTCTGGTAAAAGCGCTTGCTCTAAACCTGGGTGAGCTATTTCCATTTTTTTACATGGGTCAGTTTCACCGGTGATTTGCAGTTGAAGATCGGTGCCAATTGAAATGATTTTACCGACATCTTTGGCATTAAATTGATAGCCACTGATTAATAAGTTTGCTCTGCGAGTGAGCCAATCTAGATCTACATTAATTTGCTCACAAGCAAGTTGCCATTGTTGTTGAGACATAACGGTCACCTGGCGTTTACCTGGGCGGCCAAAAATATCATTTTCTACACCACGTTCTACAGTCACATTGGCACAAAATGTCGGTTTCATTACACCACGCTTTGCTGTTTTATAAGCGATGGCTTCCAATGTGATGGCCATGATCTAAAGTCCCTTTTTGAGTAAGTATTGATAGGGCGTTTTGCTGGTATCACTGGCAATTAAGGTGTGGTCCATAAATTCACAAAAACTTGGAATGTCTCTTGTTGTTGCTGGATCATCAGCGATAACAAGTAAGGTTTCTCCGTCAGACATTTTACGAACGGTTTTGCGGATCATCATTACGGGCTCAGGGCAACGTAGGCCAAGTGCGTCGAGTTGGTGTTGTGCTTGTGCATATATATCGGTCATTGAATAAAATCTATTTTACTAGTCTAATTGCGCCAATATTACTCTTGTCAGTAATGCTTGCCAAGTTTGAGTTTTTCTAACATATCTCGATTTATATCGTTTTTGGATATTTTTTAATTTTCATAGAACATGTTTCACGTGGAACATTAGCCAAAGCAGAAAAATTTAAAAATAAAAAAAACGAGCCAAATTGGCTCGTTTTTAATGTTATTCGTAAACTGAGTTTTGCTCAGTTTTAAATAAAATGTTTTTTATACACGCTCAAATACTGTCGCGATACCTTGACCTAAACCAATACACATAGTGGCAAGACCAAGCGTTGCATCTTTTTCTTCCATTAAGTTTATTAGCGTTGTTGAGATACGTGCGCCAGAACACCCTAATGGATGACCTAGTGCAATTGCGCCACCGTTAAGGTTAATCTTTTCATCGACAACATCTTGTAAGCCAAGATCTTTAACACAAGGTAAAGACTGAGCTGCAAACGCTTCGTTTAGTTCGATAAGATCTAAATCAGCAACAGACAAACCTGCACGGGCTAATGCCTTTTTGGTTGCTGGTACTGGGCCATAACCCATAATTGCCGCATCACAACCGGCAATGGCCATAGAGCGAATACGTGCACGGATTGGTAAGCCTAAGGCGCGAGCCTTAGATTCTTCCATAACCAACATTGCCGAGGCACCATCTGATAATGCAGAAGATGTTCCCGCTGTAACAGTACCGTTTGCAGGGTCGAATGCTGGGCGTAAACCCGCTAATGATTCTAATGATGTTTCTGGACGAATAACTTCGTCGGTTAACACTTTAATCAATGCACCTTTTGCGTCGTGACCTTCTATTCCCCAAATTTCTTTGGCGAAACGACCTTCAACGGTTGCTGCGTGTGCACGTTGATGAGAACGCACGGCAAATGCATCTTGTTGCTCACGAGTGATACCGTGCATTTTACCTAGCATTTCTGCGGTTAAGCCCATCATGCCAGATGCTCTTGCTACTCGCTTTGACATTCCTGGGTGGAAATCAACACCGTGGCTCATTGGGACACTACCCATGTGCTCAACACCACCAATTATGAAAGTGTCACCTTGGCCTGTCATAATTGCACGAGCCGCTTGGTGAAGAGCGTCCATTGATGAACCACACAAACGGTTTACGGTAACAGCACCAGCCGTTTTTGGAATACCAGCAATTAATGAAGCATTACGAGCAATGTTGAATCCTTGCTCTAGCGTTTGCTGCACACAACCCCAAATAACATCTTCAATGTCGTTAGGATCTAATTGTGAATTGCGCACCATCAGTGCTTTCATTAATTCTGCAGACAATGTTTCTGCACGTACATTTCTAAATACCCCAGCCTTAGAGCGGCCCATTGGGGTACGAATGCAGTCTACGATAACAGCTTGTTTCATGATTTAATTCCTTTCCCACTGATTAGGCTTGGTAGTAACTACCGTTGTTGGCTGCAAGTTCGCGCATTGCGTCGGTAACTTGATATAAGCCACCAAGATGTGCGTATTTGTCTGCTAGGGCAACAAAATTGGCAACGCCCATGGTATCTATGTAACGGAATACACCACCACGGAATGGAGGGAAACCAATACCGTAAACTAGACCCATATCGCCTTCAGCAGGTGATGCAATAATGCCTTCTTCTAAACAACGAACCGTTTCGATGATCATTGGGATCATACAGCGTGCGATGATGTCATCTGACTCAAACGCCTTTAATGCGCCAAACTCAGCACTTAATAATTCGTAGCTTGTAGGGTCAATGTCTTTTTTCGGTTTACCGCGACGGTCGACTGAGTAAGCATAGAAACCTTTGGTGTTCTTTTGGCCTAGACGCTTGTTTTCAAACATAATATCGATAGCGTCTTTGCCGTTTTTGCCCATGCGATCAGGGAAACCTTCTGCCATAACCGCTTGTGCGTGATGACCTGTATCTAGGCCTACTACGTCAAGTAAGTATGCTGGGCCCATTGGCCAACCAAATTGTTTTTCCATGACTTTATCAACAGCGGCAAAGTCAGCACCTTCAGCAAGTAGGCCGCTAAAGCCTGCGAAGTATGGGAACAACACGCGGTTAACGAAGAAGCCTGGGCAGTCGTTTACTACGATTGGTGTTTTACCCATTTTGCTTGCGTAAGCGACAACCGATGCAATAGTTTCGTCTGAACTGTGTTCGCCGCGGATAACTTCAACCAATGGCATTTTGTGCACTGGATTAAAGAAATGCATACCGCAGAAACGTTCAGGTTTTTTGAGGCTTTTAGCTAATAAGTTGATTGAAATAGTTGAGGTATTTGAAGCAATAATCGCATCGTCTGCAACTTGACCTTCAACCTCGGTTAATACTGTTGCTTTCACTTTTGGATGCTCAACAACGGCTTCAACCACAATGTCGCTATCTTTAATGGCGGCATAATCAAGCGATGGAGTGATGTTGTTAAGTACCTTAGCCATTTTTTCAGGGGTAGAGCGGCCACGAGCAACTTGTGTTGATAGAATTTTAGCCGCTTCATTTAAGCCTAACTCTAATGCTGGTTGGGCGATGTCTTTCATCACGATTGGCGTGCCTTTACTGGCACTTTGGTATGCAATACCACCACCCATGATACCAGCACCTAGTACGGCAGCTTGATTAACATCTTTAGCTAATTTACCCGCTTTCTTGGCTTTAGCTTTAACAAATTGGTCATTTAAGAAAATACCAATAAGTGCTTGGGCAACTTCTGTTTTAGCCAATTTAATGAATGCTTGAGCTTCAACTTTCAATGCGTCTTCTCGACCAAAGCCTGCCGCTTGTTCAACCACATTCACAGCCGCCATAGGTGCAGGATAATGTTTTCCTGCAACAGAGAACACCATGCCTTTAGCGGTACTAAAACACATCATTGCTTCTAGTTTTGGTAGCATTAGTGGCGATTGTTTTAGTGTACGACGAGCTTGCCAATCGATGCTGCCAGCAAGTGCTTCATGCAACATTTGGATAGCAGAAGCTTCTAAATCTTCTGGTGCAACTACGGCATCAATAGCACCCACTCTTAAAGCATCTGCAGGACGCTGATCTTTACCTGAAGTTATCCATTCAAGTGCATTATCAGCACCAATGACTCTAGGTAAGCGTACTGTGCCACCAAACCCAGGGATAATGCCTAATTTTGTTTCTGGTAAACCGATGCGAGCATTGGTATCAACAACACGGAGGTCTGTAGCTAAAATAGTTTCAAAACCACCACCAAGAGCAAAACCGTTTACTGCAGATACAGTTGGGAACGGTAAGTCTTCAAGTTTGTTGAACACTGCATTGGCTTGTTCAACCCATGCAAGTAACGTTGCGTCGTCTTGTTTGAACAAACTTAAGAATTCTGTGATATCAGCACCAACAATAAAAGTGCTTTTTGCTGATGTCAGCAATAACGCTTTGATATTGGTGTTTTGCTTTATGCTGTCTAATGCAGCATCTAATGAGGCTAGAGTTTCTCTGTCGAATTTGTTTACCGAACCAGGTGCGTTAAAGCACAGTTTGGCAATATTATCTTCAAGTAACTCAACCTGAATGGTAGGGCTTTGGTAGATCATTGCTTGCTTCCTTATTGCTTAAAAGCGACTTCCACATCTTATTTACTGTGCAGTTATCAAGCTCAATTCACAGCAGTTTAGGCCATCTATTGACCAATTGATTATCAGTGTGCGACTAAATGAGAAAAATTACAACACCCAATTTAAACGGCCGTTTAATTTTTTATCATCTAGCGATGCGTTTTCTAGTTTGTGATAGACTTATTGGGTTAAAACTTATCAAAGGGACAATCTATGGATCAGTTAGCCCATCTATATCATGCGCATATTACCGAGCTTAATCGTCGTGTTGCTGATATTTGTCAACGTGAAAACCTTGCCGGCATTGTGATCCATTCGGGGCAACCTCATAGACAATTTTTAGATGATCTAAATTACCCCTTTAAAGTCAGCCCACAATTTAAAGCTTGGCTGCCAATTTTAGACACCCCTAACTGTTGGGTAATTGCTAATGGCCAAGACAAGCCGACTTTAGTGTTTTACCGTCCTGTTGATTTTTGGCATAAAGTGAATGATGTGCCACAAACTTTTTGGACAGAACATTTTAATATCCAGTTATTAACAAAACCTGATCGCATTGCTGATTACTTACCTAAAAATATGACCGCATGGGCCTATATCGGTGAGCACTTAGATGTGGCTGATGTGTTAGGTTTTACTGCCCGTAACCCAGATGCTGTGATGAATTACTTACATTATCATCGCGCTGATAAAACACAGTATGAGCTTGAGTGTTTGCGCCGCGCCAACCAAATTGCCATTAAAGGCCATTTAGCGGCCAAAAATGCGTTTTATAATGGGGCGAGTGAGTTCGAAATTCAGCAGTGCTATTTATTGGAAATCGGCCAAGGTGAGAATGATGTTCCCTATGGCAATATTGTCGCATTAAATCAAAATTCTGCGATTTTACATTACACCGCACTTGAGCATACTAAACCTGAACAAAGGTTATCTTTTTTGATTGATGCGGGTGCTAATTTTCATGGGTATGCTGCTGATATTACACGTACTTATGCTTTTGAGAAAAATCGTTTTTATCAATTGATTGTCGCGCTTAATAAAGTGCAACTCGCCATTATTGAACAAATGAAACCCGGCGTTAAATATGTTGATTTACATATTGCGACACATGAACATATTGGCCAATTACTCGTTGATTTTGAACTTGCAACCGGCACAGTTGAGCAATTAGTTGCACAAGGCATTACCAGTGCTTTTTTCCCTCATGGCTTAGGGCATATGTTAGGGGTGCAGGTGCATGATATGGGCGGTTATGCTCATGATGAACGAGGTACGCACATTGCTGCGCCAGATGCGCATCCATTTTTACGCTGCACTCGTGTTTTAGCCGCAAATCAAGTGCTAACAGTTGAGCCTGGTATTTATATTATTGATACCTTACTTGAACAACTATCGCCGTCAGCAAAACAAGTGATTAACTGGAAAACGGTAGATGAGTTGCGGCCTTTTGGTGGGATCAGAATAGAAGATAACGTAATCGTGCATCAAAACCGGGTCGAAAACATGACAAGAGAGTTTGGTTTAGTTGATTGAGTCATATTTAATACCTCAAGCTAATGTGTTGATAGAGGAAGAGATAAAGCATAGCCGCTTTATCTCTTTGTTGTTTCATTGTCCAAATCAACAACAAATGAAGTTAGCGCTTACTGACATAAAGCTACAATATCCAGGAGCGAGTCATTATTGTTATGCATTTGTGGCTGGCAGCCCTGAAAATACCATTGATATGGGGGCGAGTGATGATGGTGAACCGTCGGGCAGTGCCGGAAAACCCATGTTAGCGTGCCTGCAGGGAGCGAATATTGGTGAGCTTGGTGCAATCGTTGTGCGTTACTTTGGTGGTACCAAGTTGGGCGTGGGTGGTTTAGTTCGTGCTTATACCTCAGGGATTAAGCAAGGATTGCCTCAAGTACAAACGCAAATAAAGCATATACGCTACCCAACGAGTTTAGTGTGTCATTATGCGCAATTAACCGATGTAGAATATTTAGTTAATCAACATGATGGTGTGGTTATTGATAAAGTGTTTACTGATAGGGTTGAAGTTCATTTTGAATTGGCCAAATCATACCATCAAGATTTTAATCAAGCTTTAGCGACCCTGACTCAGGGCCAGTTACAAGTAAAGTTTACAGTTTGACCAATGGCAAACTTATGCCAGAATGTCATTCAATTGTTAACATGGTCGCAGTACAACCTAAACAGAATCCTTAATGCAATATAAAACAATTATTAGAATCACCGGTTTGCTGATGGGGTTATTTTCAATCACCATGTTACCGTCGGCATTAGTGGCTATCTTGTATAAAGATGGCGGTGGTACCGCGTTCATTCAGGCCTTTTTTGTCAGTATCTTTTTAGGCTTTTTATTGTGGTACCCCAATCGTCATCAAAAAGGTGACCTTCGTACCCGCGAGGGGTTCTTGATTGTGGTGTTATTCTGGACGGTTCTTGGGTCGATAGGGGCGCTGCCGTTTATTTTCTCCAACGAGCCGAATCTTAGTTGGACTGACAGTTTTTTTGAGTCCTTTTCTGCGTTAACCACCACTGGGGCTACCGTTATTGTTGGCCTTGACGACCTACCTAAATCGGTATTGTTTTATCGCCATTTACTGCAGTGGATGGGCGGCATGGGTATCATTGTACTTGCTGTGGCTATTTTACCGCTGTTAGGTATTGGTGGTATGCAGTTATATAAAGCCGAAGTTCCTGGTCCAGTAAAAGACACCAAGGTTACCCCTCGTATTGCAGAAACAGCCAAAGCCTTGTGGTACATTTATTTTATGCTGACAACCTTGTGTGCGTTAGCATTTTACTTTGCCGGAATGGACGCTTTTGATGCTATTTGTCATTCATTTTCAACGATTGCGATTGGTGGATTTTCTACCCATGATGCCAGTTTAGGGTATTTTGATAGCCCATTAATCAATGTCATTTGTGCGGTTTTCTTACTGATTGCAGCCGTCAATTTTAGTCTGCATTTTGCCGCATTTAGTTGGCGTGGGATTAACTTTAAAATCTATTTTAAAGATGCCGAATTTAAAGTGTTAATTGCCGTGCAGCTGCTATTAACAGCCATTTGTTTTATGACGCTATATCAGTCTGGTGTTTACGATTCGGCAGAAAAAACCCTCGATTATGCATTCTTTCAAGTGGTATCTATTTCGACCACCGCCGGGTTTGGCACTGAAAGCTTTCATTCCTGGCCATTGTTTTTACCTATTTTGTTAATATTTTCGAGCTTTATTGGTGGCTGTGCGGGTTCAACCGGTGGCGGTATGAAAGTGATTCGCTTGATTCTATTGGTATTACAAGGCTCGCGCGAATTGAAACGTTTAGTTCATCCTAAGGCGATGTATTCAATCCGGATCGGCGGGAATGCATTACCAGACCGGATTATTGATGCGGTTTGGGGGTTCTTTTCTGCATATGCTTTGGTCTTTGTGGTGTGTATGGTGATTTTAATGGCAATGGAAATGGATGCGATTACGGCATTTAGTGCCACTGCGGCGAGTATTAATAACTTAGGCCCTGGTTTAGGAGACGTTGCTTCAAGCTATGCTAACGTCACCGATGGCGCTAAGTGGGTATTGATTGTTGCGATGTTGTTTGGTCGATTAGAGGTCTTTACATTGTTGGTCTTGTTTACCCCTACTTTTTGGAAAAATTAATGTTAAAAACGGCAATTTTGTATTCAACAGTTGATGGACAAACCTTGGCTATTTGTCAGCGAATTGAGCAAGTTCTTCGCGAAAGTGGCGAGCAAGTAACAGTGATTAACCTAACGGATGTGACTGCTGAGCAACTAACCGCAGTGGATAAAGTGGTGATTGGTGCCAGTATCCGTTATGGCAAACATCGACCTGAATTATTTAAGTTTGCAGCACAGCACCAAGCATTGCTCGACACTAAGTTGAACAGTTTTTTTACCGTAAACGTTGTTGCCAGAAAACCGCTAAAAAATACCCCTGAAACCAATCCTTATATGCAGAAGTTTTTAACTCTGTCGGCTTGGACACCTAATATGTTAGGTGTATTTGCGGGCAAGATTGATTATCCTCGCTACCGATTTTTTGACAAGGTTATGATTCGTTTCATTATGTGGATGACCAAAGGGCCAACTGATACCAGCGGCACGTTTGAATTTACAGATTGGGATAAAGTTGACGATTATGCCAAACAAATCGTGGCGCAAAAGCATTAACTTGCTAACTGGCGCAATAACGGCGGTGAAGAATGGATATCACTTCGGTTACTTGATCATCTTTAAGGGTGTAATACACCACTTGTGATCTTTTACGCGTATTCACTAAGTCTTGTGTGCGCAGTACGGCTAAATGTTGTGACAATGCAGACTGGCTCAAAGGCACTGTTTCATTCAGCTCTGTCACACTGTGTTCTTTTTCCAGCAGCAAGCATAAAATCATCAGTCGATACGGATTCGCTATTGCCTTTAGCCATTGTGCGGCCGTTTCAGCATTATTAAGCATGGTGACGACATCGATATCTTGCTGCATGAGTATTCCAACCTAGTTAACTTGAGTTAGTTTAACACTAACTCCCTATTTAATATCATCATACTTCTGCACTTCACAGATCTCAATTTTAACTATTAAATATATGAGCTATTTCTAATTTGTGATCATTGCTTAGGTTTAAAAACCACTTTTTATGCCAAACTGAGGCAAATAACGCAGTAATGAGAAATAACATGGCGCACATATTAGTACTTTATTATTCTCGTGGAGGCCACACGGCTCAAATTAGCCGTGCTATTGCTGATCAAATTATCGCTAATGGTGATCAATGTGATGTAGTAAATATCCATGATACTAAACAAAAACCGATTGAATGGGATAAATATCAAGCCGTAGCTTTAGGTGCCTGTGTTTTGTATGGCTCATACCATAAGTCGGTTTTTGAATTTGTCAGCCAACATCAGCAAGCTTTATCGAATATTCCAAATAGCTTTTTCTGTGTCAATGTTGTTGCACGTAACCCTGAAAAACGCATCCCTGAAAACAATAAATATTTACAGAAATTCTTAACCTTATCAGCTTGGAAGCCACAAGATGTTAAGATTATTGCCGGTAAGGTGGATTATCCATCTTGGCCTTGGTACGACAGTTTAATGATTAGGTTGATCATGAAAATGACTGATGGACCGACAGATCCTACCGCCATTATTGACTATACCGATTGGGAAGATGTGAAAGCTTACGGCAATCACATTGCTAAGCTGGCTCAAGTTGAGTTTAGCTAGGGTCTAGAAGCGCCAAAACTTCGGGTGGAATAATACCGCTACGGTGAGAATTTCCAGGCGCCCTAAAAGCATACCCACAGCGAGGGCCCATTTAGCAATATCAGGCAAGGGGGCAAAGTTACCCGCAGGGCCGATTATTGGCCCTAACCCTGGCCCAACATTGGTTACCGCGGTGATTGCGCCGGTAAAGCTGGTCATTGGGTCTAAGCCGGTTGACACTAAAATAATCGATAAGCCTAAAATCACCACAAACATCAACATAAAAAAAGCCATAATTGAGCGAACAATGTCATCATTTATTCGATGGCCGTTGTACTTTTCTTTAAACACGCCATTAGGATGAAATTGTTGTTTAATTTGCTGGCGCATAATTGAAAAAGCGATTTGGAAACGAAATATTTTTATCCCACCAGACGTTGAACCAGAACAGCTTCCGATAAATATTAAGAACAAAAACACCACGCTCGCGACCGCTCCCCAAGCTTGATAATCTGTTAATCCGTAACCTGTTGTAGTGATAACGGATATTACGTTAAAGCTTGATAACCTCAGAGCATCAATAAAATCCATATGCTGATGTCGCCACAACCAAAATGCTAATGAACAAGACACCAATAACACAAACAGTAAAAAGCCTTTTACTTGTTGGTCATTCCATAATCGTAGACTGCGTTGTTGGATTGACTGAACAAACATGATTAACGGTAATCCACCCGCTAGCATAAATACGATACCCACCCAATGAGCTTCATGTGAAAATGCTGCCATGGAGCGGTCTGACGTTGAGTAGCCACCGGTTGATAACGTGGTCATTGCGTGGTTAATGGCTTCAAACCAGTGCATTCCAGCAAGGTGGTAGGCTAGGGCACATAACAGTGTAAGCGCAAAATAAATCTGAAATAAATGCTTGGCCATATTCTGGGTACGCGGCATGGTTTTGTCGCTCCAGTCAGATGATTCTGTTCTAAATAGCCGCATACCACCCACGTTTAAAAAAGGTAGTATCGCTACTGCCATCACAATAAAGCCGATACCACCAAGCCACTGCAACAGAGAACGCCACACTAAAATACTGTGGTCCATGGTATCTAAGCCGCTGAGCACGGTAGAGCCTGTGGTAGTGATACCTGACATGGTTTCAAAAAAGGCATCGGTGTAGTTGATGCCGTGGTACAAGGTGAAAGGCAATGCTGCAAAAAGACTGACCACAAACCACGTCACGCTGGTGAGCATGAACATGTCTCGAATATTGAGATTAAATTGTCGATTACGGCCATTTTGCAGACAAAGAATGGCGATAAAGCCGGTAAATAAGCCCGATATCATAAAATCGCCAATGGTCTCTTCGCCATAAAATAGCGCAAATACCATTGGCACCAACATAAACCCTGTGAGTATCGAGAGAAAAATACCCAGAATAAAGATAAGCTGTTTTATGTTAAACATAAAAACCTAAAAGAAAAATGCACTTGGTTGGAACAGTTTTTCTACATCACCAATAAACTTTTTATTCACTAAGAATAAAATCACATGGTCGCCTTGCAAGATGACAGTTTTGTCATGACCCATCAATACCTCGTCGTTACGAACTATTGCACCGATGGTGGTACCGGGCGGCAGTTTTATCTCACCAATTTGCTTGCCAACCACTTTTGAAGTGCTTGAATCACCATGCGCAATGGCTTCAATGGCTTCCGCTGCGCCACGGCGTAATGAATAAACATTACAAATATCACCTTGACGAATATGGGTTAATAAAGCAGAAATAGTGGCTTGTTGTGGTGAAATCGCAATGTCGATATTGGCTTCTTGCACAATATCAACATAGGCTTCACGCTGAATCAGCACCATGACTTTTTTGGCGCCCATGCGCTTTGCCAGTAATGCCGACATAATATTTGCTTCGTCATCGTTGGTGACGGCAATAAACACATCGGTTTGATCTATGTGTTCTTCAATCAATAATTCTTGGTCAGATGCATCACCGCAAAAAACAGTTGTTTTTTCAAGTTTTTCAGATAGTTGCTCTGCACGTTCTTGTCGGTGTTCAATCAGTTTTACTGAGTGATTACGTTGAAGTTTTTGTGCTAAGCCAAAGCCGATATTACCGCCACCCGCAATCATAATGTTACGGTATGAGTTATCGAGCTTTTGCATTTCGCTCATTACTGCGCGAATATGGCGACTATCGGCGACAAAAAATACTTCATCATCGGCTTCAATAATGGTGGTACCGCGCGGCATAATCGGCCGACCTTGTCTAAAAATCGCCGCGACTCGGGTATCAATATTTGGCATGTGCTCACGTAATGTAGCTAATGCATTGCCGACTAAAGGCCCACCATAATAGGCTTTTACTGCGACTAGACTCAACTTACCTTTTGCAAATTCAAGTACTTGCAATGCTCCAGGGTATTCAACTAGTCTTTGTATGTAAGTGGTCACTAACTGTTCAGGGGCGATGAGCTCATCAATAATAAAACCACCACGCGGTTTAGCGTCACTGGTTTTAATCTCGCTGTTAATAAACAGTTTATCTTGTAGTTCTAGGTAAGCTTCGGAGCGAATTCGGGCAATTTTTGTTGGCGTACCAAATAAACTGTAGGCAATTTGGCAAGCAGACATATTACATTCATCGCTGTTTGTCACAGCAATGAGCATATCGGCATCTTCTGCACCAGCTTCTTTTAAAACACTTGGATGGGCGCCATGGCCTACTACAACACGTAAATCAAACTTATCTTGCAATAGCCTTAGTCTCGCTCGGTCGCTGTCGACTAAGGTGATGTCATTATTCTCTCCGACTAAGTTTTCAGCTAATGTGCCGCCAACTTGGCCCGCCCCTAAAATAATAATCTTCATGGCTTTGGGTACATCCTTAAATTGCTTTAACTAGACGCGCGTAATAAAAACCATCCATATTGTCTTGGCCGGGTAAAATCTGCCAACCAATGTCTTCGGGATTTGACTGTTGTGCAATGGGCACTAACTTAGCGTCTGGTGTGCGGGCTAAAAACTGCTCAACTTGTTGGCTGTTTTCTTGCGGTAAAATAGAGCAAGTGGCATACAGTAATGTGCCGCCAGGTTTTAACCATTGCCAACAATGATCAAAAATCTGTCGTTGTAAATTGGCTAACTCTTCAATGTCATTATTTTTACGCAGCCATTTGATATCGGGATGGCGGCGGATCACTCCGGTTGCTGAGCATGGCGCATCCAGTAAAATACGGTCAAATTGCTGCCCTTGCCACCATGAATCTATGTCGGCGGCGTCGCCGTGAATAACTTGCGCTTTTAAATGCAGCCTGTCCAGATTTTGTTGCACTCGGGCAAGGCGTTTTTCATCAAAATCGACTGCAACAAGGTTAATGCTTGGAGCGAGTTCGATTAAATGACAACTTTTACCACCAGGCGCTGCGCAAGCATCTAACACGAGCTCATTTGCAGCAGGCGCTAAGAGTGTAGCAGCCCATTGGGCCGCGCCATCTTGCACAGACGCTGCGCCTTGCATAAAGTCGGGCAACTGGGTCACATCTTTAGGGCCGTCTAGCAATATTGAATCTGGGTTCGGGCCTGCTTGGGCACTAATCTCTTGTGTCGTTAGTGCGCTTAAATAGTCTTCGCGAGATTGCGATAAGCGATTGTTACGTAGCCACATTGGTGGACGTTGGTGGCTTTGCTCAATAATGGTTTGCCAGCTGTCTGGATAGGCTTGTTGTAAGCGTTTAATAAACCAGGCAGGGGTATTAAAACGTAGCGTATCTGAGTCCGTGTTTAAGGCAGCATCTTGGCGTTGAATATTGCGTAATACGCCATTGACGACTTTGACTAATCCATCAAAACGCAGTTGCCGACAGGCTTCTGCTGTTTCTGAAATGGCGGCATGTGCAGGAATACGGGTGAAGTAAAGCTGATAACAACCCACTATCAATAACTGATGCAAAATGCGTTGTTTACCTTTAAATGGTTTAGCTAAACAGTCGCTTACGCATTTGTCTAGTTGCGGTAATTGACGCATTACCCCATAGCAGAGTTCTGCTAACAAGGCTTTGTCTTTACCGTTTTCCAGGTGTTGCTGTTGCTCTGGAAGGGCAACCGACAGTGACATGCCCTTTTCAAGTACTTCATAAATCGCTTTAGCTGCAAGTGCACGCACATTCATGCTAGTTAGCCTCTTGGTTTAAACACACACCAGCAGCAAACCAATCACTACGAGCATTTAAGATATCAGCCACATTTAAGGGCTTTTTGTTAGGCAATTGCATGGTTTCGATAATTAATGTGCCGTCTGCTGTCGCAACTTCAATACCTTGTTTGGTAGCCGAAATCACAGTGCCAGGTGCTTGCGAGCATGTTTGGGCATTGTAGGTTGCTTGCCATACTTTAATCACGCTTTGTTGGTGTTCAAAGTAGCTAACTGGCCAAGGGTTAAAGGCGCGGATCTCTTGCCACAATTGCTTAGCGCTTTTATGCCAATCAATACGGGCTTCTTCTTTAGACAGTTTTTCTGCGTAGTTTGCTAGGGCCTCATCTTGCTTTTGTGCTTTAAGGTTGCCTTTACTTAACCCTATTAACGCTTCAACTAAGGCCTGAGGGCCTTGTTCTGCTAGTTTTTCATATAGGCTTGCTGATGTGTCGTTTGCTTCTATGGGCAAATGCGTTTTTAGTAGCATGTCGCCCGTATCAAGGCCGACATCCATTTGCATAATGGTGACACCGGTTTCGGTGTCTCCAGCCCATAGTGCACGCTGAATAGGTGCCGCACCACGCCAGCGAGGTAATATAGAACCGTGAACATTGATGCAGCCTAATCTAGGAGTATTAAGTACTATCTTTGGTAAAATCAATCCGTAAGCGACCACCACCATAATGTCGGCATTGAGGCTGGCTAATTCTGCTTGGGCGTCTTCGTTGCGCAGTGATGCCGGCTGAAAGACGTTGATGTCATGTTGTTGTGCTAATGCTTTAACTGGGCTGGCGGTTAGCTTTTTTCCACGGCCAGCCGGTCGGTCTGGTTGGGTGTAAACGGCAATTACATCATGTTCAGAGTTTATTAGCGCCTGTAAGTGTCTGGCGGCAAAATCCGGAGTACCGGCAAAGATAATTTTTAACGGTTTCAAATTTGTTCCTATTGTTACTTGGCGGCTAGACGCGCTTCTTTTTCAAGTTTTGTTTTTATACGCTGACGTTTAAGTGGTGACAAGTAATCCACAAATAGCTTACCTTTTAAGTGATCCATTTCATGTTGGATACAAATCGCAAACAATTCATCGGCTTCAACGGTAAATTCTTCACCGTGACGATCAAGTGCTTTGAATGTGACAAATTCGGCGCGGTCTACTTTGGCATATATACCAGGAACAGATAAACAACCTTCTTCGTTAGCAAGGTCACCGCTGCTTTTTATAATTTGTGGATTAATAAAAATCGTTGGACGTTCAACGTCATCTTGTAAGTCCATGACGATAAGCTGTTTATGGAAATCGACTTGGGTTGCAGCAAGGCCAATGCCTTTTTCTTCGTACATGGTTTCTAACATATTATCGATTTGGGTTTGTAATTCTGGCCCAAAATCAGTCACAGGTTCAGCAATAGTGCGTAAACGCTCATCTGGAAATCGTAAAACATTTAATAATGGCATATATAAACTCTTAACAAGTCTGTCAAATTTCAGCCAGTTAGCTATACTGGCTGTTGCGAATAGGGTAATTTTAATCCTTACCGCCTATCAATAACAGTAAAAAGCTCTAATAAAGAGCTAAACAACATGGACCACACCATGAAACGCTTACTTTTACTTGCTTTTTTATCATTAAATATTTTTGGAGTTAGTGCTGATACATTAACTTTGAAAGCTGGGCATCCTGATACGTATGTCGTTAAAAAGGGCGATACGTTGTGGGATATATCTGGATATTTTTTAAATGATCCATGGCGTTGGCCTAAATTGTGGGGTGTTAACCCGCAAATTGCTAACCCTCATCTTATTTACCCTGGCGATAGGCTGACATTGGTCTTTATCGATGGGCAACCGCGTTTGGTGGTAAAACAGCACATAAAGAAAAGTCCTGAAGGAAGAGTCGCTTCAAAAAATGGTCCTATCCCTGCAGTGGACTTAGCGCTTATTCAACCTTATTTAACGCAAAACCGAGTGGTGGACCCTGTTTGGTTTGCCAGTTTACCAATGGTAATGAGTGGTGAGAGTCCATCGTTGCATCATGTGGTGAGTGACGTTATTTATGTTAACGCTCCGCTTGAGGTCGGTTTAAAAGTGGCCATGTATGAAACGGGGCGTGAGTTTTTTGCTTCAGATAGAGAGGGCATGTTAGGCCAAGAAATGATTTTAGCCTCTAGCGGCCGGGTGATTGAGTCTGGACCAATATCAAAAGTAGAGTTATTAAGTAGCTTACGTGAAACCAAAGGCGGCTTTAGAGTTGCTCCGGTTGAAGATGAAGCATTAATGTCAGCATACTTTATTCCAAAAGCGGCCGAGCTTACGGTACCTACGTCAATTTTAGCGATTAACGGTAAAATCCGTGAAGCCGGTAAACTTGATGTTGTATACATTGACCGTGGCAGTGAAGATGGTGTTGAAACAGGCCATGTATTTTCGATGTATCGAGATGGTGAAATCATTACCTATGATAATGAAGGTTTGCCTGTACGCGCGTTGGACCGTTCATCATATGACAAAGTGTTAGCGCACTTTGCTGAAGAGACTTCGAATAAGATGCCTGATATCTTTCATGGAAACTTATTGGTATTTAAAGTCTTCGATAAAACGAGTTTAGGCTTGATTATGTTTAATGAAATCCCTGTTCGCACCGGCGACAAACTCGCTAAACCTGAACCGTTGACCTTAAAGGGTAAATAATTTCGGATAAACTGGTCGACTGGCTAGTTGTTTGTGCAGTATCTGGGTTAGGACCTGCCCGGATTCAACAATTATTAACTCAAATGGACATTGAAGAACTTCGTCAACGTCTAGAGTTTGAACCACAAGGCTTGCCGTTATCGGCAAGCCTGTTAGCAAAATGTCAAATCGATTTTGATAAAGTTGATTTGGCATTAGCATGGCAAGAGTCGCAACCTCATCATTATATTTTAACTCCTTCAGATCCACTCTATCCTCCTTTATTACAACAAATTAGTGATGCTCCTTTAGTGTTATTTGTTAAAGGTCTCGTGACGCCTTTAGTGATGCCTAGCATTGCCATTGTGGGGAGCCGAAATGCATCGCGTGGTGGTTTAGATATGGCAGCTGAGCTTGCTTATAATTTGGCAAGCCAAGGTTTTGTTATTACCAGTGGCATGGCTACGGGGATTGATGGTGCTGCCCACAAAGCGACATTGGCCGCTAATGGTCCAACTATGGCTGTATTAGGCACCGGTGTTGAACGTATATACCCTAAGCGGCATCAATACTTGTACCACGACATTATTCAATCTGGTTGTGTTATCAGTGAGTATTGGCCGGAAGTTGGACCCTATGCGGGTAATTTTCCTAAACGCAATCGTATTGTCAGTGGATTAAGTCTGGGTACAGTCGTGGTGGAGGCCAGTCGTAAAAGTGGTTCGTTAATTAGTGCTCGGCTGGCAATGGAGCAAAACCGTGAGGTATTTGCAGTTCCGGGTTCAGTACTAGGTGGATACAGCCAAGGTTGTCATGATTTAATCAATAATGGCGCAAAACTTGTTGAGTGTGCTGCCGATATTATAGAAGAGTTAGGGAGTTTATCGGATTATCACCTTGAACAATTGCATCATCGGCACCATATACAGGATAATGACATTTGTGATTTGCCATTTCCTTCGCTGTTAGCTAGTGTAGGTTATGAAACGACTGCAATTGATGCAGTGGTTGAGGATAGTGGGAAGCCAATAGATCTGGTGTTAATACAAATGCTTGAACTTGAATTACAAGGGTGGGTTGCAGCAGTGCCCGGTGGTTACGTCAGACTAAAGAGGAGTTAGCCATGTTTGATATCCTCATGTATTTATTTGAAAATTATGTTCATAGTGAAATTGAACTATTAGTGGATGAAGATGAGCTCACTAAAGAGTTAACTCGAGCGGGTTTTCATCAAGTCGATATTATAAAAGCCCTTTCTTGGTTAGAGCACTTAGCTGATCTGCAAGAAAGTGATAAACCGTATTTGTGCAATCATGCGCAACATTCATTTCGTATCTACACCAAAGCGGAAATGGCTAAATTAGATGTTGAGTGTCGTGGATTTTTATTGTTCTTAGAACAAATTCAAGTACTCAGTGTTGAAACCCGTGAAATGGTGATTGACCGGGTGATGGAGTTAGATGAGCCTACATTGGTGTTAGAAGATCTCAAGTGGGTGGTATTAATGGTACTATTCAATGTGCCAGGAAATGAGTCAGCCTACGAGCAAATGGAAGATTTAATCTTCGAGCAGCCGGAAGGGCGCTTACACTCATAACAGAAAGGAGGCTTAGCCTCCTTTTTTAGGTCTATAGAATATTATTCATTGAGAGCACCATGTCGAAAATTGATCAACAGCTGTTTACTGTTCACGAACATGCACTGGAGAAAGAGTTTGAGCTTTGTCCTGTTTGTGGTTCAGAGCTGTCGGTTAAGCACAGTAAGCATGGCAGTTTTGTTGGCTGTAATAATTATCCTACGTGCGATTATACACGGCCTTTAGTGCAGCATGAGTCAATTGAAACGCAAGTGATCAGTGGTTCTCAATGCCCGCAATGCGGTCATGAGTTAGCGGTAAAGCCTGGGCGGTTTGGTATCTTTATTGGCTGTACCAATTATCCTGAGTGTACTCATATTGAAAAACATGATCACAGCAGTGAAGTTGAGCAAATTACCTGTCCTCAATGCAGTAAAGGTCATTTAGAATCTCGAACTAGCCGTTATGGAAAAACTTTTTTTGCTTGTAGTGCCTATCCTAAATGCAAGTTTATCGTAAACTATCCTCCATATAATGAGTCGTGTCCTGAATGCGGCTTTGGGATTTTAGTTGAACGAAAAGGCGCAGCAGGCAGTCGTCTTGAGTGTCCGCAAAAATCCTGTAAATATAAGCGAGCTTTATAGTTCGTTGCCATTACCAATAATCTAATGAAAGGAAATCCAATGTTGCAACTGCAGCCATCGGCTGTCGCTACCCTTATTGAGCAAGGTGGCGTAATCGCTTATCCAACCGAAGCTGTATTTGGTTTAGGTTGTGATCCTGACAATGACAGCGCAATTGCAAAGCTATTGGCGGTAAAGCAACGCCCTTGGCAAAAGGGGTTAATCTTGGTTGCCAGTTCATTTGAACAATTATTACCTTACATTGATATTGCTCAGCTCACCGAGTCGCAGTTGCAGTTTGCGCAATCTAAATGGCCAGGACCGTTTACGTTTGTGATGCCCATTAAGCCGCAGGTGTCTCAATTACTCTGTGGTCAGTTTGACTCCATCGCGGTACGAGTGTCTGCCCATCCGGTAGTACGCGAGTTATGCAACACTCTTAATAAACCATTAGTATCGACCAGTGCCAATTTAGCGGGTGAGCCTCCCGTGGTCGATGCGCAACATATCATCATTGATTTTAGTGATAAAATTGATGCATTAATTTTAGGTCAACTTGGTGAACAGCGTCAGCCATCAACAATTATCGATGCTCGCAGTGGCCAAACACTTCGAAATGGAAGCTAACAATATGCCCAATACTCAATCTCAGGTGCCGGATGCACAACAAGTTAAGTCGTTTTTGTTGGCATTACAGCAAAATATTTGTCAGCGTTTAGAGCTACTCGATGGTAAAGCGAGCTTTAAAGCTGACTCATGGGAGCGCGAAGAAGGTGGTGGTACTAGCCGTGTGATGACTCAAGGTAAAGTCTTTGAACAAGCTGGGGTGAATTTTTCGCATGTGATGGGGGCGGCGATGCCTGCATCGGCAACTGCACATCGTCCAGAGTTGGCTGGCCGTAGTTTTGAGGCTATGGGGGTGTCGCTAGTGATCCACCCTAATAACCCGTTTATTCCAACTACTCATGCCAATGTACGCTTTTTTATTGCCCGTAAAGAAGGCGCTGACCCTGTATGGTGGTTCGGCGGTGGGTTTGACTTAACGCCTTATTATCCATTTAAAGAAGATGTGGTTAGCTGGCACCAAATGGCGAAAGATATTTGCGATCCATTTGGCGAAGATGTTTATCCTAAATACAAAAAATGGTGTGATGAATACTTCTTTTTGCCGCATCGTAATGAAACGCGTGGTGTTGGTGGGTTATTTTTTGATGATTTAAATCAGCCTGGTTTTGAGCGTAGCTTTGCGTTTATGCAAGCGGTCGGTAATGGTTTCATTGAAGCTTATGCCCCAATTGTTGAGCGCAATAAAGCATTAGAGTACGGCGATGATGAGCGTCAGTTCCAACTGTATCGTCGTGGTCGTTATGTAGAGTTTAATTTGGTTTATGACCGTGGCACTTTGTTTGGTTTGCAAACCGGTGGTCGCACAGAATCAATCCTTATGTCGATGCCGCCATTAGTGCGTTGGGAATATGCCTTTACGCCTGAAGAAGGCACGGCAGAAGCGGAATTGTACGACGTTTACTTAAAGCCACAAGACTGGTTAGCGCAAGCTTAATTGTGAGTTAGTAACATGAGTTAGCGACATTGCGTTAACCATTATCGGTTGCGCATATTGTCAGCTAAGGTCGAAATAGCCTGAATAATCACTTGTTGATGTTCAGGTTTTTTTATACTTTTTTCAATGGCGGCACGCATGCAAATTAACCATTGATCACGCATTGATTCGTCAATAGCAAAAGGCATATGCCTAGCTCTAAGCGCAGGATGACCATGTTTTTGTTGATACAGTTGCGGCCCGCCAAGCCAGCCACTTAAAAATTCATATAATTTTTGCTCAGAGTCAGCAATGGGAGAGCGATGTATGGCGAGTAAGCTTTGAGTTTCAGGCCGAGTTTGCATTTGCTGATAAAAGTCATGGGCAATAGCGCGGATGACTTTATCGCCACCAATTAAATCGTAGGCGTTAGATTGCGTGGTATCTCTGTCATCGTTTGCTTGCGGTTTAGCGAATAATCTACGTAACCAGTTCATCGTTTTGTATGGTTAAGAATGTTACTGCCATTATATCGCATAAAATGATTTTTCTATTAACGTTTTGATACCAATTATTTAACGATTACACTGTATTTCAACAGGTAACTTGGTTAGATTTGTCGCAAAATAAGAAAGGAGATCTCAATGGCCAAACGAATGCCAGCTTTGGTTGCTGTGGCGTTATCTGCTGCAATTGTCGGTTGTAGCCCTGCAGAACAACAAGATCCACAAGTGACTATCAATGTTAATCCATATCCTAGCACCTATCAGGTACTACCTAATTCAACGACATTACTTAAAAATGCCATTGTATTAACCGGTACTGGTGAGCGTCTTGAGGATGCTGACGTGTTGATTAAAGATGGCAAGATAAGCGCAGTAGGCCTGCAGCTTGTTGCTGACGGCGCGGTGGTTGTTGATGCTAAAGGTAAGTGGATTACTCCTGGTATTATTGATGTGCATTCACACTTAGGGGTTTATCCAAGCCCTAATGCTGAATCTCATAATGATGGTAATGAAATGACCAACCCTGTTACTGCTGAGGTTTGGGCTGAGCACAGCGTATGGCCACAGGATCCTGGCTTTAACCGTGCTCGAGAAGGCGGTATTACCACACTGCAAATTTTACCCGGTTCTGCCAACTTGATAGGTGGGCGTGGGGTGACATTAAAAAATGTCCCAGCGGCAACAATGCAGGCGATGAAATTCCCCCAGGCACCTTACGGATTAAAGATGGCCTGCGGTGAAAATCCTAAAAACCTCTATGGTAGCCGTAATGAATTACCCATGACCCGCATGGGAAATATGGCCGGCTATCGCACTGCTTTTATTCAAGCAACAGAATACAAACGCGCATGGGACAAATACGATGCAGACTACGCCGCAGGTAAAAACCCGGTCGCGCCAGAGCGCGATTTAATGAAAGACACCCTTAAAGGTGTGCTTGAAGGTGATATTCTCATTCATAACCACTGCTACAAAGCCGAAGAAATAGCAATGATGATAGACTTAGGTAAAGAGTTTGGTTATCACGCAGGGACATTCCACCATGCAGTAGAAGCTTATAAAATTGCAGACCTATTGGCTGAAAATCGCAACTGTGCCGCTATGTGGCCAGACTGGTGGGGCTTTAAGCTAGAAGCTTATGATATGGTGCTAGAAAATGTCGCCATGGTTGATGCGATTAAAAACTCATGTGCCATTGTGCATTCTGATTCAGGTGTCACCATTCAACGTTTAAACCAAGAAACCGCTAAAATTATGCACGCCGCAAATGACAATGGTTTTGAGTTAACAGAGCAACATGTGATTGGTTGGATTACCTCAAATGCTGCTAAATCATTAGGCATTGACGATAAAACTGGCTCACTCGAGCCTGGTAAAAATGCTGATGTGGTCATTTGGAATACCAATCCGTTTAGTGTGTATGCCCAAGCTGAAAAAGTGTTTATTGATGGAGCCAAAGTGTATGACCGTCAAGACCCAGCCTATCAGGCGCAAAGTGACTTTATGTTAGGTCAACAATAAGGAGCAAGACAATGACATTATTTACTCAATCAGCGCTTGCTTTGAGCCTATCTATTAGCTTGGCATTTGGTGCGAATGTGGCTCAAGCGGAAAGCCTAGCGATTATCAATGCCACAGTGCATACCGCAACCGAACAGGGCGTGTTAAACAATGCTACTGTGGTGATCGAAAACGGTACGATTGCTGCCATTAATCCCAACAACCCTAAAACTGACAGTGTTATCGATGCCAAAGGGGCTATATTAACACCTGGCTTTATTGCAGCGATGAATGACATGGGATTGGTTGAAGTAGGCGCGGTAGCAACATCTCGTGATGCCAGAGATAAAGAAGCCGATATCGGTTTTGATCCTAGCTTTGCGTTTAACCCTCTAGCGAGCACTATCACATTTGCTCGCAAGGGTGGGATTACTCGCAATATTGTCACATCAGGCGGCGGAGAGAGTATTTTTGCTGGTCAAACATTTGTGGTCGATTTAAGTGGCGATTTTGATAGCGTTATCGCAAACAACACCGGCTTATATGTTGAGTTAGGCGCAACCGATGAGGGTTCGCGCGCCACGGGAATGCAGCAACTTATACATCAGCTTGAAGATACCCAAAAAACACTTACCAAAACCCAAAAAGCCAATAAGTCAGATAAAGATGATAGCGACGAGCCGAGTCGTGAGGACAGCATCATTTCGGCAGTATTAGCCGGTGATATACCGTTGATTGTTGCTGTTGACCGCGCTAGCGATATTATTCATTTAATTAAGCTTAAACAAGACTTCGAGCTGGATTTGATTATTGTTAATGGTGCCGATGCCGTTTTAGTTGCAGAACCATTAGCCCAAGCCAATATTCCGGTTGTTATTGATGCGATGCGCAATCTGCCAGAGAGTTTTGATTCGCTACATAACTCTCTTGAAAATGCCGGTAAGTTGGCAAAAGCAGGTGTCAAAGTGGCTATTGCCTTACCCGGTGACAGTCATAGCGTTTATGCATTACGTTATAGTGCGGGTAATGCAGTTGCTAATGGCATGGATTACAACGATGCGTTAGCGGCATTGACGGCCAACATTGCAGATATTTTTCATCTAGACAGTGGGCGTATTGCAGTGGGTAAGCCTGCTGATTTAGTATTGTGGAGTGGCGACCCGTTTGAATTTAGCACTCGTATTGAAAAAATGTGGATAGCAGGTGAAGAGCAATCTTTGCACAGTCGTCAAGATGAATTACGAGATCGCTATTTGAAAAAAACCGATATGCCAGCCGCGTATCGTTAGATAGACTTAATACCAATGAAGAGAGTTTTTGATGACCGATAAGTATGCTGTATTTGGTAATCCGATTGCCCAAAGTAAATCACCATTGATTCATAGCGAGTTTGCTAAGCAAACTCAACAAGATATGAGCTATGAAGCAATTTTGGCACCGGTAGATCAATTCTCTACTTCATTAACTGAGTTTTTTGCCAATGGTGGTAAAGGAGCCAATGTTACTGCGCCTTTTAAAGAGCAAGCGTTTGCCATGTGCGATGAACTCAGTGATATGGCTAAGTTGGCAGGTGCGGTCAATACGCTGTTCAATTTGCCCAATGGTAAAATTGGTGGCGACAATACTGACGGTGTGGGGTTGGTTAACGATTTAGAAATGCTGTTTGGTCCCTTAAAAGGTAAACGTGTGTTGCTGGTGGGAGCTGGTGGCGCCGCGAGAGGCTGTATTTTACCGATACTGCAACACAATGTTGCGCAATTGGTTATTTGTAATCGCACCCATGAAAAAGCGGTAGAGCTGCAAAGCCTGTTCAATGAATATGGTAATTTTTTTGCCAAACCGATTGATGAGCTAATTTCTCCGTTTGATTTGGTTATCAACTCAACATCTGCGGGTTTATCTGGTCAACTTATTGCATTGCCCGACGCCATTGTTGATGCCACAACCGACTGTTACGACATGACTTACAGCCAGCAAACCACAGGATTTAATCAGTGGGCTCAAGCTTTGCATGCGCGTAAAACCGCAGATGGTTTAGGCATGTTAGTCGGACAAGCTGCGGCGAGTTTTAGTTTATGGCGCGGTGTAACCCCAGATAAAGGCCCTGTAATACGCAAGTTGCGTGAACAATTGGCACAAAAGGCTGCAGAGTAATGAATCAAAGCGTGATTTTTGGTGACCAACTCTTTGTCGGAGCTGATAACGTTAGGTTCGTTGCTCAACAACAAGGCGTCAATATTAACTGTTACGTTAGCTTTGCGACGATTTCAGCGTTATGTCAGTCACAAGTGGTGAGCCAACACAATGCTGCCAGCTTGTTTGAGCAATGTCGTTTCGATCTAGAAGATAAAGCTGAAGAACTGATAAGCCAAGAAGCATTTACCGATAATGGCGATATTGAATTTTAGTTATCCTCAATTTTTGTCGTCATCAACTTATTTTAGAGCGATACTCTTTGGTTTTTTAAGCGTTTTTGTTGATACATATTACTGTCAGCTTGCTTAAATGATTTGTTCCAATCTTGCTGATATTGCGCAATACCATAACTGAAGTAAATCGCGGAACTCAGTTGGCTCAATTCTTTTTGGATTTGGATTATTTGCGTTTCTAATGTTTCAAGCGGACCATGGCATAAAGCAATAAACTCATCTCCACCATAGCGAGCCACTAAGAAAGCTGGATGCCAAATCGATTTCAGTGATTGGGCGAATGCTTTTAAAGCATCGTCACCAGCCTGATGTCCATACAGATCGTTTAGCGGTTTTAAATTATCCATATCCAAAATCACAATGTAGCTTGCTAATGCCGAGTCGTGCTGCCATTGCAAAACCGATTCATCAAACTTTTTACGGTTATACAATTGGGTTAAGCCATCGTAGTTAGCCATAATCTCAATTTCTTTCGACTTTTGATAAAGTGAAATCGCATTGGCTGCTTCATAGGTGAGTATGTTCACTAAGCTTATGTCGTATTCACCAAAAGCTTCCATCATGCTGCTGTCTAAGTTCATCATTCCATAAAGCTCGCCATCAATACGAATAGGGCTAGATAATGTCGAACAAATAGGTTTAGACGACGCATTGAGTAAAACAAATTGGTCATCATCTGTCAGGGTGCTTTTAGCATTGATGTTGCGCATATTATTAATGGTGACGGTTTTATCTAAGCGTCCTTTGGTCAATCTATAGAGAAAGGTTTCTTCTAAGGTAAAGTTAATCCGGCGAAGTTTATCAATATCAAGCCCAACGACCGAGCCAAATTGCAATCTATCAGTATGGTTATCAACTAAGATAATGCTACCCATTTCTGCATCGTCAACGGCTGTAATCGCTTTTTGTAGTAACGCATCGAGAAAGGCTTGTTCAGATTCATATTGACTGGATACCTTAACTAACTCATAGGTAGTGTCATTGATACGTAAAATCTGTTCCATGTGTCGCCATAGGCGCTGCATATTTTGTTTATGCATAAAATGGCTAATGACATAACTAATAAGGTAACCACCAACAAAGAAACCCAAATAGAGGTAGTCTTGCTGATTATCGAAAATAATAAATAGAATGATGCTAATCAGTACTAAAGGAATTATCAGCTGCCAGATATGCTGCTTTACATCTATTTGAGTAAGCTCTTGGGTATTTAGCTTATTTTTTATCTGCACAACATCATCCTTGTTAAACGGAGCTGATATGACATTACAACTTCAATATCAAAAAACTAAGCTTCGGCAAATTTAGCTATTACTTTACAATCATTGATAACTTGGTGTGGGTAGAAGTTAACGTCCTAGCTTGTCATCCATCATTAGTTGCTAAGGAGCAAATAGAAAATACCAACCATAGATTGCAACGATAATGATTTATAACAGAAACAAAATGGACTCACTAGTATTGCAGCCCATTTTGTAAGAGGAATTAACTAGATTGCAGTAAATCTACTAAGTATTCATTTTTTAAACGTACATAATTATCAGCTGATTGAGGTAAAAAGGCGCGTTCAGCATCCGTTAGCGGTCTAGCCTGTTTACAAGGGCTTCCTACATATAAGAAACCACTCTGTAGTACTTTGTTTGGTGGTACCAAAGAGCCAGCACCAACAATGACATCATCTTCTACTACTGCACCATCAAGTAAAATAGCGCCCATACCAATCAAGACCCGGTTCCCAATATGGCAGCCATGAAGCATTGCCTTATGACCAATCGTCACATCGTCACCAATAATCAAAGGATGGCCATTTGGGTTAGCCGAAGATTTACGGGTAACATGTAATATGCTGCCGTCTTGAACATTACTGCGTTTACCGATACGAATTTTATTAACGTCTCCACGGGCAGCAACTAAAGGCCATACACTCGCGTCATGATCTAATTTTATGTCACCGACAAGCACAGCTGACTCATCAACATAGACGTTATCAGCTAAATTAGGGTGTATTCCTTGGTAAGTTCTTACATTAGTCGACATAACAATCCTTATATTTTCATGGTTTCTGACAGTATAATGCTTAAAAACTGGCTGGTCAGGCTAAATTATCTGCAAACAAGTCGAAAACAACAAATAACCTAAAAAAAGGGGTTGCACTAAATCTCATGGTGCCTATAATGCGCATCCACTGACACGGCAGGCAGCGAAAGCGGTCACCGAGTTAGGTTGAATTAAGTGCTTCAAAACACACAATTCAACGGCGAAAAGAAAGTTTGAAAAAACACTTGACGCCAACACGGGAAAGCGTAAAATACGCCTCCCAAGCCAACGACCTAGCGTCTAACGGCGGTGCACGAAATAAGGCATCAACGCTCTTTAACAATCAAAACAAGAAATCTGTGTGGACATTCAC
>NZ_BMQI01000014.1 GCF_014648035.1 Shewanella algicola
AGTATTCATTTCCAGGCGCCTAATAAGTAAAAAAGCCCGTTGCAAATGCAATGGGCTTTTTTACGTCTAAGATTTGTGTATCAAATGAACATGATAGCTGTGTGGTCGACATGCCCATGTGATAATAGGTCATTTTCAGACGCCTAATTTCTCTGAAAAGAGAGTGATAAGCCCGTTGTTAACGCAACGGGCTTTTTTACGTCTGGAATTTGAGTTTTGTGCATCAACCTTTATTTATAAAAATGATCAAGATAGCAGTGTGGTCGACATGCCCATATGAGAGTAGGTCATTTCCAGGCGCCTAATAAGTATGAAAGCCCGTTGCAAACGCAACGGGCTTTTTTACGTTTGGAATTTGAGTTTGGTGTATCAATCTTTATTTATCAAAATGAGCAAGATAACAGTTTGTTCGATATGGTCATGTGAGAGTGATTCACATAAATAAATTATAAAACAGCTCTAAACACCTGGAATTAATATTATTTTTTTACTCGAGTCGGTTTTGTTTTATTGTTTGGATAAATTTGAACTACAATATGTGGAGTAAAGCTTTCATTATTAAACAGTGTTTATCCTGTTTATGTGGTTGTGTTATATAACTATTCCTTTACATCTTGCTAAGATTACCGCTAGCATATATTTATCTATTTTATTGGGTGGGTTTATTTTGCCTCGGTTGCCGAAACTGTCTTTGTCTGTAGTTGTTCCTGCATGTTTTTTTATCCTTTACCTCGGTTTGGTATGCGGGGAGTATTTTTATGAACATGCAGAATTAAATGATCAATTAGCGTTAAGACAATCAGAGCAAATTCAAAAAGATCTTTTTCGTATGAGTCATGTGATTGAGTCTTCTGTTATGACTCAAGACTTTGAACGTATTGAGCAGGAAGTTGCGTTAGTATCGACCGATCAGAATATGATGGCTTATGTTATTTTAGATTCTGCTAGTGATATTAAATTTGCTAACCATATAATTTGGCGGGAAAGTAATGCCATCAATGTCCTTGAAGGTTATTCAGCCGATAAGCATCGTGCTTCTATTGGCAGCAATAAACCTAATGTCATCGTGAATTTTGAACGTTTATCGATTCAAGCCTATTATCCGCTGAATTCAAATTCACGTTTTAGTTATTCGAATATGGTTGAACTTATTTATCTCGAATATGATATTGCAAATCTGCTATCTGAAGCTTCAGAGAGTTTGCTCAAGCGTTTTATTGAAATATGGGGTTTAGGTGCAATTGTACTGACATTGTTTTATATGCTCTTACATTATGCTTTTATTCGACCGCTGTCTCAATTAAGTCGTGCTGCTAAAAACATCGATAAGCCAGACTTTAATACGAATATTATCTGTGTTACTCGTGAGATGACGACCTTACGAGATTATTTAAATTTAGTGAAAGGGCGTTTGTACCGTAGCCAAAAGCGACTTAATAATGCTGAGCAACGTTGGTTGTTTGCTGTAGAGGGGGCACGTAATGGCATTTGGGATTGGGCTATTGCTACTGGTGATGTGTTTGTTTCTGATCGCTGGAAAGAAATATTAGGCTATCAACCTTATGAACTTGATAATGACTATTCTGTTTGGGAGTCTCGTTTACATCGTGACGATAAGCCCCAAGTATTAAATACCCTTCAAAATTATATCAATAATCAACATGATGAATATGAGAGTGTACATCGTCTACGGCATAAAGATGGCCGTTATATATGGGTGCTTGATCGAGGTAAAATTGTTGAGTGGGATGAGTTAGGTAGACCTTTAAGAATTATTGGTACTATTACCGATGTGTCAGGTGACGTTAAAAGTCAGCGTATTTCAGTGGATAAACCTAATCACAATGGCTTAACTGATTTAATTAATCGAGAGGTGCTTGCAGATCAACTTTATGATTTGCAAGTGCTTAGTCGCAAATCAGGTCAATTCTCAGCACTGTTAATGATTAATTTAGATAATTTTAAACTCATTAATGATGCCCTCGGACGGCAGTTAGGTGATCGCCTATTGATGCAAATTGCAGCTCGGTTATCTGGGAGCTTTGCTAATGCGGGTACCGTGGCGCGTCTTGGTGCCGATGAGTTTGTTATTTTGGCTAAAAACTTTGGTCATGATATCGATCAAGCAAACAAACGTGCATTAGCCTTAGCGAGTGAAGTTAGGCAGCTCATTGGTCGCGGCTTTACTATTTCCGAACAAAACTTATCTATAACAGCTAGGGTGGGTTTGGTTGTTTTTGACGGTATTGAGTCGCTAGAACCACAAGTATTATTGGCTCGAGCAGATAGCGCTTTAGAGCAAGCAAAGGATAGTCGCTCCAATGGCTGCGCTATTTATCAGCCAGAATTAGACCAGCAACATGTACAGCCAATAAAGCTGCAAAGTGAACTTAAGCTTGCAATTCATAATAAACAAATGTCATTGGTGTATCAGCCTGTTGTTGATCATGCTGGGCAATTAAATAGTGTCGAAGTGTTGATGCGCTGGTATCACCCACAATTTGGTTATATTAGTCCGCGCAAATTTATTGCAGCAGCTGAAGTGACAGATTATATTTTTGAGATTGAGCTTTGGGCACTCGATCAAGTGTTGTTGTTAATTAACTCTTTACTGCAAACTAATTCTACTGTGCCTGTGATGTCTCTGAATATTTCTTCAAGGCATTTTCATCAGGATCATTTTGCTCATGTAGTGATAAGCAGAATATCAGCGGTTCATATCTCACCTAAATTGCTCCAATTTGAATTAGCGGAAGACATTTTCAAGGTTAATGCTGATGACGCAAGAAATAAGATTATAGAACTACAAGCTTATGGTATTAACATCGCGATGGACGATTTTGGTGGTGGCTCTTGTGGTGTGCATCAATTGCAAGGAATTTCATTTTCGCAGGTCAAGTTAGCAGCTGTGTATCTTGAGGAAATAGAATATAACCCTGAAACATTTAACATTGTTAATGCCGTAGTTGAGTTTGCTAATAAGTTGAATTTACCTGTTGTCGCTAAGCAAATAGAAAATAAAAAGCAACTAAACTTATTAACTCATGCAAATTGTTCAGGGTTTCAAGGTTACATTATTAGCCGACCACTTGATCAAGATGACATTACACAGTTGATTAAGACGCAGTTATCGTTGAGTGTTGCGCCATAAAGTCCATTGAATACGACAATGCGATATTGCGCATTGTATCTGTTTCAATAAATACCTCATGAAACGCTCCTTCAATAACGACTTTATGACACTTGTTACTAAGCGAGCGATTTTGTGCTTCATTGCAAACAACGCTGTCCTTTTCTGCCTGTAAAATCAAAATCGGAGTTTGGCTCTCTTTGGCATAACCGATGCTTTGCATCGCTGCATCTAAGGCTTCAAGTAACCAATGATTGGTCGGTGATCCTAATTGAGCCTCTGGTGTGGCGTTAAATACGTTACGATAGTGCTGATAACGCTGCAGGCTATGAGTAAGCTGATTTCGGTTAAAATTGACGGCTTGATAAGCACCACCGCCTAATACAAAACGGCTGTTTACCTTGCCATTAACTATCTCGCTGTTATCAAATTTAGTGGCTAACCATCGTACTAACGACTCAGCAAAAGGCAGATTAATGCCAAACATAGGTGCTGAAAACACGGCCGCTGTAAATGTTGTGGGGTGCAAGTGTATATAGTGGCTTGCTATGGTGCTTCCCATTGAATGAGCTAACATAAATAGCTCTGTATGCTTAAAAGGCCTGACAACCTCATCAATGAATTGGCTGAGGTCTTGGGTATAATCACTAAAATTATCGACATATCCCATATGAGGGTTATGTGTCAGCCGGTCAGATAACCCTTGGCCTCGATGATCTAATGCATAGACGCTAAAACCCTGTTGAAATAAATCAAACATTAACTCTTTATATTTTATATATGACTCAACACGACCATTGCTAATGACTATTGCTTTTTGGCTATCTGGATGTTGGATATGGGCATAAGCGATATTAATCCCGTCTGGTGTCTTAAAGTGACTTTGTTCGACTCCTAGCCAAAAATCGCGCTGGGCGCTGGTATCTAACTTGAGTTCAGACGAAAATTTCATGTAATGCATTATGTATAAGCCAGCTGGTTAATATGTTTAGGCGTTTATCGAGTCATCACAATGGCCGTTAACTTTGGCCATTGGTGGTTAATAAGGCCTGTTGCTGCAAGATAAACTGATCAATCATTTGTTCTAATACTGACATTGGAATTGACCCATTTTCAAGTACTGCATCATGAAAAGCTCTGAGGTTAAAATCAGCGCCTAATTCGGTCTCTGCTTTTGCACGTAAACGTTTAATGATGAGCTCGCCTATTTTGTAAGACAGTGCTTGCCCTGGCCATGAAATATAACGGTCAATCTCTGTGGTGACATTATGCATTGATAGCGCGGTATTACTGGCCATAAAATCAATTGCTTGTTGGCGAGTCCAGTCTTTTGAATGCATCCCAGTGTCGACGACTAGGCGAGCTGCTCGCCACATTTCGTAAGTTAAACGGCCAAAGTTACTGTATGGGTCTTGATAAAACCCGGCTTCAAGTCCAAGGTATTCTGAATATAGTCCCCAGCCTTCACCAAACGCTGAAATATAGCTATAACGTCTAAAGTTGGGTAAATCAGTTAGCTCTTTATTTAATGAAATTTGCAGGTGATGCCCTGGTACTGCTTCATGCAGCGTGAGTGCTTCAAGTTCATATAAAGGGCGTTTATCTAAAGCGTAAGTATTAACCCAATAATAGCCAGGTTCGTCATCGCGGTTTGAGCCAGAGTAGCGTCCAGTGGTGTATTTAGGTGCTATTTCTGCAGGCACAGGGGCAATGCCATAAGGTGTACGAGGTAATTTACCAAAATATTTAGGCAGCATGGCATCGGCTTTTTTGGCAATAAAGGCGGCTTCTTTTAGTAGCTCATCAGCCGACTTAGGGTAAAACTTCGGATCGGTGCGTAAAAAATGTAAAAAGTCCGCAAAGCTGCCGTCAAATTTTACCTGTTGAATAATCGCCTCCATTTCGGCGCGTATTCTTGCCACTTCCTCAAGTCCAAGTTGATGGACTTGCTCGGCACTCATGTCGACTGTGGTGTAGTAATTAACTCTATTTTGATAAAACGCTGGGCCATCAGGTAGTGCTGATGCGGCAATTTCAGAGCGTGCATTGGGTATGTATTGCTCAGTCATAAAATCATAAAACTGTTGGTATACTGGCAATACTGTATTTGATACCAACTCAAGGCCTTGCAGGGTAAGTGCGGTTTTCTGTGCAGCGCTGAAATGGTTTGGGTAGTTAGTAAATGGCTTAAAGTAGCCACTTTTTTGTGGTTCAACAATAAAAGCACTAATACTGTCTTCGAAGCCTTTTAAGGTTATTTTTGCCGGCGTTATCCCGCTGGCAAGACCCTGCTTAAGCCAGAATGTTTGTTGTTCAAAATAGCGAGGCATGTCTTCTAACTTGGCAATATATTGCTGGTAATCTTCAATATTGTTAAAAGATGATTTTGCGATGGAGGCGATATACGCGTGAAAGCCACTTTCAGCGGTGATCGGCAGGTAATGGTCATGAAAGCGATAAAGGTCAACATCATTTTGCAGCTGAGCTTGGAGCATATCGGCGTTGATAACACTAGCGCTCGATAACTCACTACGGTCTAGCGCAGCGAGCTGTTTGAGCAACGTTTTTATTCGCTGATCTTTTTGTGCTAATGATTCTGGGGATAAGTCGGTGAGTTTACTGGCAGCATCTTTGTTGCCTAAACTGGCAGCAAGCTCAGGAGAATACGCTAAAGTGAGCTCCCAGCTTTTATCTATTAAGGTCTGTAAGTCTTGTTCGGCATTGGCTTGTGTCGCAGGCGCTACTGCGGAAGCTAGTGGTGCCGCGTTAAATTGACAACCAGATAAACTGAATACAAAAAGTGCAGGTAAAAGCAGCAAGCGCATCGAAAGTCCTTTCATGTAGCAAAGTGTTGGCTTCGTTTATTGAGAGTATGCCCGATTTCAATCTAAAAACACATGGCAAATACAGTTAAGGTTTGTTGTGACAGGGTTCAGAAATAAGCAATCGTCATCAGAAAATATGTAAATACATGTTAAACTAAATGCTATTCTCTGACCGAAAAAATTAAACCAATGGCAGGGTAAGTTTATAGGGGTTAATTATGATAGATACAACCATTCCGCTGGTTGATTTACATCGTCACTTAGACGGTAATGTTAGCGTAAAAACCATTTGGGAATTAGGCCATCAACATGGCATTCAGTTACCCGCTAATTCGTTAGAAGAGCTTGCGCCTTTTGTGCAAATTCAGGGTAAAGAAAACAATCTGGTTGATTTTTTAAAGAAGCTAGATTGGATGGTTGCTGTATTGGCTGATTTAGATGCTGTTAAGCGTGTTGCCTATGAAAACGTAGCCGATGCAGCAGCTCAAGGATTAGATTATGCAGAACTGCGCTTTAGTCCTTATTATATGGCGATGAATCATAATTTACCCATTGAAGGCGTGGTTGAAGCGGTTATTGATGGTGTTCGTGCTGGCGTTAAAGAGCACGACGTTCAAATTAACCTCATTGGCATTATGTCGCGCTCTTTTGGCCAAGAAAAATGCCGTTTAGAGTTAGAAGGCATTTTAGCGCACCGTGACAGCATTGTTGCAATGGATCTCGCGGGTGATGAGCTAGGTTTCCCAGGCGATTTATTTACCGAACACTTTAAACGTGTACGTGATGCCGGACTACAAATCACTGCTCATGCGGGTGAGGCGGCGGGTGCTGAAAGCATGTGGCAAGCCATTAACGTTTTAGGTGCCACTCGTATTGGCCATGGTGTTAATGCTATTCACGATCCTAAATTAATGGAATACCTTGTTAAACATCGTATTGGTATTGAATCGTGCCCAACCAGTAATTTACATACTTCAACCGTCGCAAACTATGATGTGCATCCTCTGCGTAAATTTTTAGACGCTGGTGTGTTAATTGGTTTGAATACTGATGACCCAGGCGTGAGCGCAATTGATATCGCGCACGAGTATCGTGTGGTTAAATCAGAAATGGGCTTTAGCGATAACCAATTGGCAACCTTGCAACGTAATGGCGTTGAGATGGCGTTTTTGTCAGACAATGAGCGTAAAGCGTTATACGCAAGAAAAGAGAAATAACCTGAGTTTAAATAGCTTGAGTTGAATGCCAATAAAACATTGCGTTAAACCTGATAAAGTACATAACAAAATAGCCAGCAAATGCTGGCTATTTTTATGTTCAGATATTGATTAACGCTGGGTTAAATCACCCGTGAAAACTGCTGTTGACGGGCTTTTTGACGATAATAGACATCAAAGCACATACAGATGTTACGGATAAGTAGACGACCGGTCGCGCTAACGGTAAGTTTGCGGTCCGTTATATCGACAAGCTTATCGTTAATAAAGGTCTGTAATAACTTTAAGTCTTCAGCAAAGTAGTCTTCAAATTGAATATCAAATGCGGCATCAATTTTGGCCATATCTAAGTCAAAATGACAAATGATTTGCTTAATGACCGCACGGCGGATTTCATCATCGCGGTTTAAGCTACAACCTTTCCAAAGTGCATGACCATTAGCGTCAATTGACTCGTAGTAAGGGCGAATGTCTTTTTGATTTTGTGCATAACAATCGCCAATTTGGCTGATTGATGAAACACCTAAACCTAATAAGTCACATTCTTCCTGAGTGGTATAACCTTGGAAATTACGATGCAGCTTGCCGGCATTTTGTAATTTAGCTAATTCATCTGTTGGCTTAGCAAAGTGGTCCATACCAATAAACTGATAACCGGCACCCGTCAACGACTCAATGGTTTGATGCAACATATCGAGTTTTTGTTGTGGTGATGGCATATCGGCATCTTTAATTTTACGTTGTGCCGCAAAACGTGATGGCAAATGCGCATAGTTAAATACCGATAAACGATCTGGCGATAATTCAATAATACGCGCGATAGTCTTCGCAAAGGTTTCGGGTGTTTGTAGCGGTAGACCATAAATAAGGTCAACGTTTGTCGATACAAATCCTAGTTCTTTTGCTCTGGCTATTAAGTCGAATATAAATTGTTCGTCTTGTTCGCGATTTACCGCAACTTGAACATCTTTATTGAAGTCTTGCACACCAATAGATACCCGGTTAAAGCCGGCTTCTTTTAGCGTGTCTAACATGGTGAGTTCTATTTCACGCGGGTCGACTTCAATTGAGTATTCACCTACTTCAGCAAAGTTAAAGTGTTCTTTAATTAGTGTCGTTAACTTAAGAATTTGCTCAGGACTTAAGAAGGTTGGTGTGCCGCCGCCCCAATGCATTTGGGTTACGGTGTAGTTTTTGAATAGTGGTGCGCGCTTAATAATTTCAGCGGCTAAATACTCAATATATTGGTCTGCTTTGTGGGCATGGCGAGTAATAATTTTATTACAGCCACAGTAGTAACAAAGCTTGGCACAAAAAGGAATATGCACATACAACGACAGTTTGTCGGTTTTGCTATTTTTAATCGATGTCAGTAAATCTTGCTCAGTAAAGGCGTCATCGAATTCTAATGCGGTCGGATAAGAAGTATAACGGGGACCGCTGTAATTGTATTTTTCGATCATCGACTGATCCCAACTAATCTGAGTGGGCTGCTTCAAGGCGTGTCCTCCGGGGGTAAATTAGCAACACGCGAAGTATGCAATGTTCGTAAACAAATTAACTTGATCTAGGTTGTAAAAATGAATGTTGCTTGTTTAAACCCATGCAGTTTAGCGCTCGCTGATATGAGATTTTGTTAGTAATGAGGCGTATATCACAGTCTATTACCGTAAAATATTGAAGTTAACCCAATGTAAATTGCTGCGAACCGAGATTTCGGGCTTTTCCGTCATAACGCGTTTCACAAAAGGTCATACTGCCGCTTCGGTGTTTGAGTAATATGCTAGTCGAGCGGGTGCCATACTCTTCGTGTTGAATAAAAATGGATGATAATCTGCGTTCCCACTCCATGCTCAGGCCTGTTTGTGGTAAATCGGCATCTGCTGGTTGAGAAGTGTCGAGCATTAATGTGCGTAGGGCTTCCACATCGGGTTGAACTGTTTTGGATATGTAACTTTGTAGTGCTTGTTGGCCTTTAGCCATTTTGGGCCATACATCGTCTAACGCACCATTGCTCACCGCATGAAATCCTGGTGATAACAATGTCGTTTGCAAGGTTTTACTGTTAAAGCAATACAGTTGTTGCTGTTGTTGAAATACTAAATTGAAAGGGTTGTAGTTGATGGCATGTTCGCTTAGCCATTGTGGCGTTATATCAGTCGTACATAACGCATTAACGACCAATTCACCACGACTTCGCACGCCGTTTTGTTGTTCCATTTCTCTTATATTGGTTAACCCTGCAAAGTGGCCAAGATCATTCACTCCAAGCCAAGTGCCGCCAGCGAGTTTGTCTTGGCCAGCATAAATAGTCGGTATGGTTGGCCAGCGATAAGCGGGCTCTGTTGCTCTATGATGAAATTCATCACGATTAGCACAAACAATCAGTGGGTAATCTGGGTGGGCATCAATAGCAACAAATAAAATGCACATGGGGCTACTCGTTAAAGGACGGTAACCCCATCATAACCATAAATGGTATTTACGGGTTATTTATGTTGATGATTGTGCTCTGAGTTATTAGCTTTAGCATGAGAATGATGATGGCTATGGTCATGACCTTTTGCATGGTCATGTGGCGCAGATTTTATATTAATCATCAAGCGACTTAAAAACTGTCGAGGTCCAAGGCGTAACAAGCTTGCGCCAAATAATAATACTATCGCCACCAAGCCAATCATATTGACGCTATCTGGCAGATTTAACGTAGCTGTTGAGCTTAATGTCACTTGGTCTGCGACCATTAGCCCCGCTAATAAAATAACGCCTAACATTAAGCCTTGTTTCCAATTCATTAATTTTAACTGACCAATACTGAGCACAGGTGCAGCTAATAACGTAAAGGCAATGGCTATCTGACTCCACCCGCTGTACGCCAAGGCTAATGCCAAAATAACGGTGCCAAGATTACAAAAGCGCATAGGTAAAAAGACCAACAGTAAAATAAACACCTGTGTCGCTGGGTTCTCTAGTGGTACGGATGGATGACCAATTAAATTAGCCAATACTAAACTTAATATTATCCAAGGCGCGCTTCGGTCAACGAGTTGGCCAAAACCAAAACGCAACGCTGATTTAGGCTGCGAAGGGTGTGGGTCGGTAATCTCGACTTTAGTGGTTGTCATCAGCACACCTATCGCCAATAAGCCAAACAGTTGATACAGTGCAAACCAAGGGCCCAGTAGTAGTAAGGTCACCAATAGCGCTTCAGGCCCTGCTAAGCGTTGTAACCAGCGCAGTGCGAGTGAGTGATGCGATGGTTGTAAACCCAGAGCAAATCGGGCTGTCGCAATAACATAGCTGGCTAATAAAATGGGTGAAATGGTTAATAACCAGCTCACAAACTGTTCAGGGCCATGGTTATGATGTGCATGCTCGTGACCTCCTGTGTCCATTAACAATAATAGTGCCAATAAACCTAAGCCTAATAAGCTGCCAATGCCTGCCTGGTATTGATATTTTCCTTGCTTGTCTTCGTGCTGATGACCATGAGGTTGATGTAGTACAACATGTAAAATTGAACCGGTTACAAATGCTTGTAGATAAACCGTATTTTCCAGGCTTAATTGAGTTAATAACTGCTCACCAGCAAAATAGCCTGCTGCGGTGAGTAACATCATTGCTGCTAACACAATACTGGCCCAGCGGGTTCCCACTTGCGGCTTTAATAACCACCAAATAGCCACCCCGACAGGTAGGCGGTGCATAATCACGCCCAAGGCAAGTAAGATAGAATTGCCTTCTTGCTGTGCGAGCACCATTGCACCACCATCGGTAATGGTGTGCAGTAACAGACCGCCAATACCGAGGGTTAAAGTAATATTATGGGTAATGTTTGAGTATCGATGAAACAGTTTTTCACTGGCTGTAGGGCCCCAAACACCGAGCAATACAAAAAATAGCGTAACAAAACCGCCGTGCTGAAGCAGCTCTGGCAATATATGGATGAGCACTAAACCGCCTAGTGAGACGAATATAAACCCGTCTAAGCCTTTGTGCAGCCCACTTCCCGATGAAAAATAACGGTAAAAAAGTGGCCCAAATAATAATGCGATACAACTAGCGATGAGATAGAGCATGTTATCCAAGAGTTCAATCGAAAAAAAACGATGCAGTATAACATTTTTCAATTATGTTGTAGCGTGCGAATAGCACAAGCTGAAAAATTTACTTAAAACAGATGAGGTAAGCAATGCTCGACAGTCTGCCATAGGCCACCGTGAAGGTAGAAGGTTATGCGATTGGAAACAGATTAAACGAATATCTGACTCATTACGTCGATTGTTGTGATGGTTTCGGTATACAATATCGCCACTGTTTTACAAATTAAAAGATTGTTGTCCATGGATATTTTTTCTGCTGCTGTGATGTTATTTCTGATTATGGATCCCCTCGGTAATTTACCGATTTTTGCCTCCATATTGCGCCACATCGATCCCAAAAAACGCCGCAGAGTCTTAATCCGTGAATTATTATTTGCGTTAATTATTATGCTGTCATTCTTGTATGCTGGTGAAGCTATTTTGAATTTTCTTAATTTACGTTCAGAATCGGTCAGTATTGCCGGCGGGATTATTCTATTTTTAATTGCGATTAAAATGATTTTCCCATCGCCTGGTGGCGTAGCAGGATTAGCCGCGGGAGAAGAGCCGTTTATTGTACCTATGGCTATTCCTTTGATGGCTGGCCCGTCTATTTTGGCCGCGTTGATTTTATTAGCACATACCGATAGCAGTCGAATGATGGATTGGACCATTGCTTTAGTGTCTGCATGGGCATTAAGTGCGTTTATTTTGATGTTTTACAAATTATTTACCCGTTTATTAGGCGAAAAAGGCTTAACTGCTGTTGAGCGATTGATGGGTATGGTGCTGGTGATGATTTCAGTGCAAATGCTGCTCGATGGTGTTTCAAATTATATAAGCCACACTGCCAGTTAATCCCAATCGGCTGTATTTACTTTTAAAACCGACTTTAATGAGTCGGTTTTTTGCTTTTTCGGCCTTCGTAATGATTTTTTTACTACTTTTTAATCGAACGGTCATCAATACATTAAACAATGTCTAAGTTTAATTGTAAGTCTATCGTTGCAGCTGTTAATGTCATGTAATTATGGGGTGGGGTGATATATGAAGCATATTTTGATTATGTTGGGACTGCTAAGCTTGAGCTTGCAGGGTTGCCAACATCAAGTGACTGAGACGCAAACCAGCAAACAGACCGCAGAAGGGGTCACACAACCCATCATTAAAGATTGCGGGCCTAGCGCCATGCCGCCGATACGAGATCGCAGCAAGTTAATTGTAAACTTGCGCGCCAAAGGAATAATTACCGACGATATGGAGCAGGCACAAATAGATAAAACGGTTGCCGACTATATTGCTAAGCGTCAAAAAGCATTTGAAAAATGCCATAAACCTACACCAAATACAGGTAAGTCGTAATGAGTAAGTTAACTAAATATCAAGGGTTTGCTGTTTCTAGCTTGTTGCTTGCATGCAGCATGGCCGCGGTAGCCGCGCCGCAAACGGGCACGCCAACCGATGGCGCTATCATCAATGAACAGCAAGTATTGTATTGGTTAATTAAACGCGGTGAATTAGCAGCAGATGCCAGTGATGCAGAAAAGCAAGCTGCTGTAGAAGCATTTGTGAGCCGCGGCCGTGATGCCACGTTTAAACCTGCTGCCATTGAAGCCAAAGCGGAGCAAGCGCGTCTTAATCAGTTATCACGGTCAAGTAGCAGCAATAAAACTGCTCAATATGCGGCCTCAAATAACACCGTTCAGGCTGACCAAGATATAACTAAAACGGTTAAGGTGTTGGCCGTGCTGGTGGACTTTCCTGATTTACCTTACGATGCTAACCAGCTTGAGTCTGGGGATACTGCGATGTATTACAGCAGTTACCCCGCATCACATTATCAGCAATTGTTGTTCTCAGAGACTGGTTTTACTGGACCCAATAATGAAACGTTACAGTCGGCATATCAATATTTTCAGGCCGTATCGGGCGAGAGTTTCTTTTTTACCGGTGACGTAAAAGGTTGGGTTACAGCAGACAATAACGCGGCATATTATGGTGCCAATAATGCTGACGAAGATGATCAAGCCGTGCCTGAATTGGTTAAAGAGGCGGTGGTTAAAGCGGTTGCTGATATGACCGATGCCGAGTTAGCTTCTTATGATGTAGAAGACCCATACGATTTAGACGGCGACGGTAATTACGATGAAGCCGACGGCATTATTGACCATGTAATGCTGTTTCACTCAAGTATTGGTGAAGAAGCGGGTGGCGGTGTATTAGCCGATGATGCTATTTGGTCGCATCGCTATTATGTAGACTCTAGCACAAGCGGTTATGCCATACCTGGGCGTGGTGGCCTTAAAGTATTTGGTTATACCGTGCAGCCTATCGACTCTGCTGCCGGTGTCTGTACCCATGAGTTTGGCCATGACTTAGGTTTACCTGATGAATATGATCTCACTTACAGTGGCGATGGTTCACCCGTAGGTGCTTGGTCGTTAATGTCTGACGGCAGTTGGACCGGTAGTATTGCTGGGGCTCAGCCAAGTGGCTTTAGCCCATATGCGAGATCGTATCTTCAACAAAAATATAAAGGCAAATGGGTTAACGAGCAAAATATTGCCCTAGCCGATTTAACCCGTAGTGGTACAGCAGTACAGTTAAATCATGCGGTTAATGCCGATGCCGTAAACCAGCTATCGATAGCCTTGCCCGCTGAAGATATTGCCTTTACAGCTCCTTTCAGTGGCGAGTACCAGTATTATTCTGGCCAAGGCAACATGGTTAATAATGCAATGTCTTTTGATGTGGCTTTACCTTTAGATACACCATTAGCGCTGACATTTAAAGCACATTGGAACATTGAAATTGATTATGATTATGTGCAAGTGATGGTCGACAGTGTGGCTATTGCGGGTAACTACACCGCCACAAATAATACTATTTACCCTAGTGTTAAAAACTTTATATCTGGCCAGTCGAGTGATATCAGCACGGCAACGGGGACAGAGTCTTGGGTTGATCTTAGTTTCGACCTTAGTGCTTATGCTGGCCGCACTGTTCAAATTAGTATGGTGTATAAAACCGATGAAGCTGTAGGCGACTATGGTATGGCGATTGATGACATTCAACTTACCAATCAAGGTAGCGCATTTTATGTCGATGGCGCAGAGTCTAGTGGTGTTGCAACCTTATCAGGTTTTAGCCGCATTGATGATAATCGTCCTGGTAAAGCAAGACGTTATATTGTCCAGCTTCGAAGCCATCAAGGTGTTGATGGTGGATTGTTTTATGAAAAATACGAACCGGGCGTATTGCTATGGTTAGAGAACTTTAATCAGGACGACAATAACGTTTCAGTGCATCCTGGTGAAGGTTTAATTGGGGTGATTGATGCTGATCAGAATCTTATTGGCACCCGCAGTACCGACGTGCAAATTCGTGACGCGGCCTTTAGCTTGTATGCTCAAAATAGTTATTCTGGTGACACTCACTTAAGCGCTGAGTCATTATTTGATGACAGCCGAGATTACAGTGCGCCACTTAAGCCACAAGCAGGTATGATATTACCTGAGTTAGGGTTAACCATGCAGGTAACTGAGCAAGCCTCCGATAGCAGCACGGCAACCGTTGAGTTTGCCTTAGCTGACAGCAGTGTTTTACCTGACGTGACGCTGACTGCAGAGGTTAGCGCACAAGTAAACGGTGCTGATGTGAGTTTTAGTGCTGAGGTGACAGGTGGTAGCGACTACACCTATGCTTGGTCTTTTGGTGATAATGCCACTAGCACAGATGCTGCTCCCACTTATACTTATGCACAATCAGGTGATTATGCCGTGAGCGTTGTGGTGAAAGACAGTGCGGGTAATACGGTTACCGCCACAGAGAACGTACGAGTGGTCATATTACCTGTTGCTGCGTTTACGTTAACTCAAACGGATGCCAGTGTTAGTATGACAAACCGTTCAACCGAAGGCTTTGGCGGGCTCACTTACCTTTGGAATTTTGGTGATGGCAGTGCCTCAAGCACAGTACAAAACCCGAGCTACACTTACACCCAGAGTGGCACTTATGCGGTGACATTAGTCGCAACAGACTCATTAGGCAATGAATCAACGGTTAGTCAAAATGTGACGATTACGCTTGCTACCACGCCTACTACCACCACGCCAACAGAGACCACATCTACTGACAGTAGCAGTGGTGGCGGTAGTTTAGGTTGGTTAAGTATGGTGCTGCTGGCACTTTCTGGTGGGTATCGTAAGCGGACTCAAACCGTTTAACGATTAGATTATCGACACAACCCATAAAAAGCCCGTTACTTTACATAATGGGCTTTTTTATTGCGGTGCGGCCAAATTTTTATTGATGTAATCAACTGCAGCGGGTAAAAAAATCTCGCTAACAATCAGTTGTGAATCGAGTAAATTAAAATAACGCCTTCGCCCCCACAAGCTCGATGCCACATGCTGGTTAAGGCTTGTGGCTAATGCCGCAAGTCTGCCACAGGTTTCGAACTGGGCCACTTCGATATCACCAGGGGTAATATCTGGGCTGGTAAATAATACCTCTCCAAGCGGGCGGGTTCCTAAACCTTCAAAATGATGGCTCTGAGTATGTAAAATATTTTGCGGGATTAATGTGCGGGCAAACACCCAAGGTGTGCCATCAAGGCATAATAGTACTTCACGGATCCAAACCGGTTCATTGTGGCTTGGAAACTCATGTTCAAGAGGTGAGAGCAAATGCTCCCCAAGGACTTTGACTTCAAAATGGCGACAATGGGTTTTAAGTCGTTGGGTTAAACTGCCTGGCGCTAATAACCAGTCTTTAAGTTGGTTATCGGGTAAGGAATCGATTTTTTGTGGCGAAAACCAATGAATTGATTCACCATATGGAAAGCTAACACTGGTCACGTTCATCTAAAACTCGTTACAATATACCTCAACGGCAATAGTCTATCATGTCGTGAATCACCAAACACGCCTCAAGGTGTGGACAACATGGCCGATTTAATTAACGTTACATCTTTAGGAGTGTCTCTTATTATGAAAAAATGGTTTTTTACGTTAGTTATTTGGTGCTGTGTTTCATTAAACGTCAACGCGGCAGATGAAGGTGTTGAAGATTACGCATATTATGGCTTTGAGCCTGATATCGTGACTAATTATATTTCTAATCGTAAAAAGTTAGGTTTTGTTAAGATCAGTGTTGAGTTGATGGTAAAAGATCCTAATGATCTTGTGAGTTTAGAGCACCACGACCCGCTATTACGCTCAGCTATAGTTGAGATTCTGGGTAACCAGTCTGAAGATAAAGTGAAATCGCTATCTGGACGTGAAGAAATTCGCCGTGAATGCTATGAAACCGTTAACCGTTTAATGGAGCAAGAAGTTGGCCGTGCAATCGTGGTTAATTTACTGTTCACCAAATACTTATACGATTAATGACCTATCCCAAATCTCGTGTTGGTCGAGCTAAGCAACCTACAAGTAAACGCTCGCCAATGGCACAGAAAAAAGCGCCACAGAGCAAAACCATAATCAAAACGTTACACCCTCGTAATGCTCACCAGCATGGTTATGATTTTGACAAGTTAGTTAGTGTAATGCCGTCATTAGCGACTTTTGTGCGGCCTAATCCTTATGGAAATCCATCAATCGACTTTGCTGACCCTCAAGCTGTTAAGGCGTTAAATGCGGCGCTGTTGCTCAGTGAGTACAAAATCAAAGCATGGGATATTCCGTCAGGATATTTATGCCCCCCAGTGCCTGGACGTGTCGATTATTTGCACTACATTGCTGACTTATTAGCATTAAAAGGTCACATTAAACGTGGAGCAGGAATACGCGCGTTAGATATTGGTACCGGTGCCAATGGCATTTATCCTTTGTTGGGGATTACCACCTATGGTTGGCAATTTGTTGCTTCAGATATTGATCCAGCATCGATTGATAACGTGGCTCATATTGTCAAGCAAAACCCTGATATTGCTGCAAACTTACAGCTAAGGTTACAACCCGACCCTCAGGCTATTTTTAGTGGCATTATTATTAAAAACGAACGTTTTGATGTCACCATGTGTAACCCGCCTTTTCATCGTTCTTTAGCCGAAGCCTCCGCAGGTACTTTGCGTAAGGTGACTAATCTCGCTAAAAGCCAACAACAAAAACACGGCAAAACCTCAAGCAATTTATCTGCAGTACAAACTAATCCTAAGTTGAATTTTGGTGGGCAAAAAGCTGAGCTGTGGTGCGATGGCGGCGAGCAACAATTTTTAGCTAATATGATCAACCAAAGTAAAGCGTTTGCCAGTCAAGTACTGTGGTTTACTTCGTTAGTCTCAAAGTCCGATAACCTCAAGCCATGCTATCAACTGCTTAAGCAATTAAATGCGGTTGAAGTAAAAACCATTGAGATGGCCCAAGGTAATAAAGTGACTCGCATTTTGGCGTGGAGCTTTATCCCCACGCAATTACATCAGCAGTGGGGACAATTACGAGGTTAGCTTGAGGTGTTATACGTTATTTTTGAGTGCATCAAACTCTACGGTTTCACTGCCGTGATAAATCAAAAAATGACGCCCTTTGGCGCGTGCTATCAAGGTAATGCCTAGCTGCATGGCTAAGTCTAAGCCCATTTGAGTCACACCACTGCGAGACAATAATACCGGTATTCCCATCTTGGCGACTTTAATCACCATTTCTGAGGTGAGTCGGCCTGTAGTATAAAAGATTTTATCGCTGCCTGTTTGCTGCTCTAGCCACATATCGCCGGCTAACGTATCTACTGCGTTATGACGCCCAACATCTTCAACAAATGCTAAAATTTTATCGTCCTGGCAGATACCACAGCCGTGTACTGCACCCGCATTTTTGTAGGTTTCATTGTAGGCATTAATATTATTGAGTAGCGCATAAACTGTTGATTGTTTTAATGCTGGTGTCGGCAGCACTATATCGTCTAAACCTTGTAAGAAACCACCATAAACCGTACCTTGACCGCAACCTGATGTAACCGTTTTTTCAGACAGTTTTTGCTCAATATCATCAGAGACTTCTTGGGTAATTACCGCTGCAGAACTCACCTCCCAGTCAACAATGACAGACTCTAATAAGCTTAAATCGCTAATAAATCCTTGGTTTTTAAGATAACCAATCGTCAATGACTCGGGTTTAGCACCTAGGGTCATTAAGGTCACGATTGGACGCCAATTTAAATACACAGTTAATGGGCGTTCACATGCGACAAATTTATCGACTATTTCACCTTGATCATCAACGGCTTTTACTGCAAGTGTTAATGGAACTTGAGTCGCTGTTTTAACAAAATTAACGGGCTTTGGAGTTGCAGATTTTGCCGAAGCAGATTGGGTCATAGGTAGCCTCTTGAGGTGTCTTTATTGAGATGTTGGCACAAATAAATGGCTTCATGGTTGATGAAGCATAGCAATAATTATTCCCTAAAACTGAAAACATCTTACTTAAGCGTGATCTGGCGCAAATCTTCAACAAATCAATACTTTTAACGTGTATTAATGTCCCAGTTAACATTGCAGAGTGGACATAATGTCCTATTGTTAATGGGTAAATTGGGATCAAGTTCAAAGTTAATTTTGATTTTTAGTTGGCACTATTTTTGCTGTAACTAAGATATAGCAATTCAAATATCCGTGGCTAGTTCAGCACGTCATTTAAGTCAGAGGTCAGCATCAATATGCAACATACCGACAAGATATGGCCGATGTATGTGTCACTCAAAAAAGTGCAAGTGCAAACCGGGCGCTGGTCATCAGTGCGCTGGGAGCTTGAACACATGGTGCCAGCAACGCAACCTAAACCAGAAAATGCGGTATTAATTCCGCTTGAGTTATACAAAGATCAACGCGGCAGTTACCGCATTAATCTCGATATGGAAAATCCAACGTTATTCATCGTATGCGATGAGCTAAGCGATGGCACCTGGGTTCCTGCGATGATTTCGGCCGACCAACACGTGAGTGCCGGTTGTCTAGAGTCAGACACGCCAGTGCTAAACGTTGCCATGCCAGGCGCCGTTGCCTGTTGGATTGAAGCCTTTATTACCCGCCATGGCGAAGTGGAAATCAGCGCCCATCGTCGTAAGCATGTTAATCGTCGTAAAAATGAAGGCCCGAGTGCAGATCATTTAGGAAACATGCGATGAGTAGCTCTGACGGATTATTAAGTCGTTGGGAGTTACGTCGCCAACGAGTCGCTGAAGAAGCTGAACAGCTTGAGCAAGAAGCCGCTCATGTTGATGAAACTGTTGATGTTGTCGCCCTAGATGATGCGAGTCAAACAAACGATGTTGATGAGGCATTAACTGATACCAACGTCGAAGACGAGCCGTTGCCCGATCCAAATACCATTGAAGTGGGTGGCAGCTTTGCCCGTTTTATGGCTAAAAATGTAGACCCAACCGCGAAGGCGGCAGCATTACGTGCCTTATGGAAACAACCACAATATGGGCATATTGATGGATTACTAGAATACGCTCTGGATTACTCCAATCAGCCAGTGTTATCTGCTGATGTATCAGCTGAGTTAGCCAATAAAGTATTTCGTTATGTTGTTGAAAAAACTGATGATGCTGAAGATGAACAGCTAGCAGAAGTAGAAGACAGTATTGATACCCCGCTTGAAGCTGAAATGGCCGAAACGGCAAATAACACAGATGTTATCGATGGCGATGAATCGTTAAGTTTATCTCAACAATCGACAGAGCCGCTTATGGCCAGTCGTGCACAAGTTCAGGATGATGACCAGCTTGTGCCAGCTTTTGCCAGTGATGAGGCTAAAGGCTAACAGACCTCTGCATACCTATATGATATTGATAAAGTAATGGGTGTGCGGTCAGTCGTTTGAATGAGCTTAGTTAAACAAGCGTTAATAACAGTAATGAGCCACTGTCATTAACCCAGAATAAAACCGATATTAGGAACGCAATGAGCATAATTAAAAACCAACCTATGCTGAAACAAGCTCGGCAGCAGGTGATGGCGAATACGCAGATCCTACAAAATCTGATCCCGCCAACAGTCAGCTATACTACTCAAGGTAATGTATTAGTCATTGGCCCAGAAGATCTTGCCCGTTTAGCCGCGGACAAATTGTCCACTATGAACAACTGTGTCATTTTGGCGAATGAAGCGATTACCAGCCAGGATGAAGCTCACCTTGAAGCAGTAATGAATGCCGCAACTGACATTGAAAGCTACTATAATAAATTAATCAGTATTAAAGGCTTTTTAGGCCAGTTTCAGGTTAAGGTTGAAGGTGACTACGGCGTAAGCGATTTAAGTGTGGTGGCAATTCGTCAAGCCCACTTTGATATCGTGCTCGACTTAAGCCACAGTCCAAGTATTAACTTAGAAATGTTACCTCCAGGCTATTTTTACGTTGGCCAAGACCAAGCGCTACTTGCTGATGCACTTGAACAAATCCCTGATTTAGTGGGTGAGTTTGATAAACCAAGATACGTCAAAGTCAATCATGACATTTGCGCTCATAACAAACATGGTTTAAATGGTTGTAATCGTTGTTTAAATTTTTGCCCTGCAGATGCAATTAGCAGCGTGGCACAAAAAATTGAAATCGACCCATACCTTTGTCATGGCGCAGGCAGTTGCAGCAACGCATGTCCAACTGGGGCGTTAAGTTACGACTTACCGTCACCAAAATCATTACATTCTTACCTTGAAAAGCTCGTCAGTCGTTACCGTTTACAAGCGCAAACAGCACCCGTGGTGTTATTTCATGATAATGAAGCTGGTGCGCAGTTTATTACAGATGAGTTAAGCGGTGATGTGTTACCCATCGCAATGGAAGAGATTACCGTAGCCAGTATTGACCATTGGATGACCACGCTAGCGTATGGCGCGCGTGAAATCCTTATTCTTAATACAGATTTGACCGCACCTACGTTAACCCAAATGTTAAACGGTGAGTTAGCGTTAGCAAATCGCATTTTAGATGAAATGGGCCAGCCACAACGTATACGCCTAATTAGCCCAGACGATCTTGCTGATTTATACCCATCATTGGCAATCAGTTTAGCGTGGCCAGTCATTATGCCAATGACAGTAAACCAAGCTGACGCTGGGCCTGCTAGCAATGCCAAGCGCAGTTTGTTGTTTCAAGCGATTGATCATCTAAACAGCCAAGCTGCAGCGGTTGATAATGTGTTATCTATTGCTAATGTTCCTTATGGCATTGTGAGCATTAACAGCGACAAATGTACCTTGTGTATGTCATGCGTTGCGACTTGCCCAACCCAAGCGCTAAAAGATGGTGGTGACAAGCCTGCACTTAAGTTTACAGAGCAAGATTGTGTGCAATGTGGTTTATGTGAAGCCGCTTGCCCTGAAAAAGTCATTAGTTTAGTGGCACAAATTAACTTTAATCCACAACAGCGCCAACAAGTTCAAATATTAAAACAAGAACCACCATTTGAATGTATACGATGCGGTAGCGAGTTTGCCACCCAATCAATGGTGCACAAAATGATAGAAATGGTCGGCGCGCACAGTGCATTTAGCGCCAATATAGAGCGTTTGAAAATGTGTGGCGACTGCCGAGTAAAAGACATGTTTGAAGACATCCTTGACGATCCAGAAAAGCAATTGCGATAAGAGATCTGCTATGACAGAAACAGTGAGAGAAATAAGCGAGAACGACCAATTAAGAGCTGATATTTATCAGTTGTTGGCAGCGTTAATGCGTCGTCAACCGAGTGCCGAATTATTGCAGTTTTTAGCTGATTTAGACATAGAAGTCGAAGAAGGCAACGCCATGAGCGATGCTTGGGTTGCATTGAAGCAAGCAGCACAAAAAAGTGATACTGATACCCTAGAAGATGAATATTTTGCCATCTTCTTAGGGGTCGGCAGCGGTGAAATAATGCCTTACGGCAGTTGGTTTATGACAGGTTCATTAATGGACAAACCCCTAGCCGCATTACGCAGTGACTTAATGCAATTAGGATTTGAACGCGAAGAAAACGTCAAAGAACCAGAAGATCATGTTGCCGCGCTATGCGAAGTGATGGGTTGCCTCATTTTAGAGGCTCCAGGTTATCGCCAATTAGCGTTTTATCAACGCCATATTGGTAGCTGGATTATTCGCTTTTGCGACAATTTAGCTAAAACACCTAGTGCTCAGTTTTACGTTGCGGTTGCGCAACTTGCTAACGCCTTTTTTATGGCCGAAGCTAACGAATTTGAACAGTTAAGTTTAAATATTCCGGTGAATTGTCCAGGTAGTGCTGACTTAGAACCAGTAGAAGAACAAGCTGTGCAAATTAACTAAACCGGATGATGGCCTACCCGGCCACATCTTTTTATCAATAAGGAGACATTATGAAGAAGCAAGCTTCCGACATGGGTCGTCGTCAAATGCTAAAAGCATTAGCGCTCGGCAGTGCGGCAGGTGCTGTTGCAAGTGTGAGTGCCCCAGCACTTGCTCAAGTGACTAAACCTTCTACCGAAGAGCCTAAGGGCAATAACTATCGCGAAACAGAGCATATTCGTAATTACTATGCTTCGTTAAGCAAATAACAAAGGAGAGTGTGTGATGCGATTAACCCGCAAATCAGACACAGTCGAGACTAAAACAACGTCCGGCTTAGGTCTTAACCGACGTCAATTCCTCAAGTCTGCCAGTTTGGCGACAGGTGGTATTGCCGCAGCGTCAATGCTTGGTGCAGGTATGATGCGTAAAGCAGAGGCAAAAGATGTGCCTCATAACGCACCTACAGAAGTGAAAAGAACCATTTGTTCTCACTGTTCTGTTGGTTGTGGTATTTATGCTGAAGTACAAAATGGGGTATGGACAGGGCAAGAGCCTGCGTTCGACCATCCATTTAACCAAGGTGGACACTGTGCTAAAGGTGCTGCATTACGTGAGCATGGCCACGGTGAAAAACGCTTAAAATACCCAATGAAGTTAGAAGGTGGTAAATGGAAGCGTCTATCATGGGATCAAGCCATCAATGAAGTAGGCGACAAAATGGAGTCGATTCGTCAAGAATCTGGTCCTGATTCAGTTTACTTTATGGGTAGTGCAAAATTTTCAAACGAACAAGCTTATATGTATCGCAAATTAGCGGCAATGTGGGGCACTAACAATGTCGATCACTCTGCACGTATTTGTCACTCTACCACGGTAGCCGGTGTTGCAAACACTTGGGGCTACGGTGCGCAAACTAACTCGTTTAACGACATCCGCAACTCAAAATGCATGATGTTTATTGGTTCTAACCCATGTGAAGCTCACCCAGTGGCGATGCAGCACATTTTAATTGGTAAAGAACGCGGCGCTAAAATCATTGTGGTTGACCCACGTTTTACCCGTACAGCAGCTAAATCTGATGAATATGTTCATATTCGTCCAGGTACTGACATTCCATTTATTTATGGTTTGTTATGGCATATTTTCGAAAACGGCTGGCAAGATGAATCATTCATTTCTCAACGTGTATACGGCATGGAACGTATCCAAGAAGAAGTGAAAAAATACACACCAGAAGAAGTTGAAAACATTGCTGGTGTATCTAAAGCGCAAATGTATCGCGTAGCCAAAATGATGGCTGAAACTAAGCCTGGCACTATCGTATGGTGTATGGGTGGTACTCAGCATCACATCGGTAACGCAAACACTCGTGCTTACTGTATTTTACAGTTAGCCCTTGGCAACATGGGTATTGAAGGCGGAGGAACAAACATTTTCCGTGGTCACGATAACGTGCAAGGTGCAACAGACTTTGGTTTGTTATTTGATAACTTACCAGGTTACTACGGTTTAACATCTGGCGCATGGAACCATTGGTCAAATGTATGGGATCTAGAACCAAGCTGGGTTAAAGATCGTTTTGACCAAGGTGAATACCTAGGTCAATCACCACAAACATCTGCAGGTATTCCTTGTTCGCGCTGGCACGATGGTGTGTTAGAAGACAAAGCCAAGATTGCCCAAAAAGACAACATTCGTTTGGGATTCTTCTGGGGTCAGTCTGTTAACACCGAAACTCGTGGTCGTGAAGTGCGTGAAGCGCTTAACAAGATGGACACGATTGTGGTTGTCGATCCATTCCCAACCATGGCGGGTGTTATGCACGAACGCCAAGATGGCGTGTATTTACTGCCAGCAGCAACTCAATTTGAAACCTATGGTTCAGTATCTGCATCTAACCGTTCACTTCAGTGGCGCTCACAAGTGATTGAGCCACTATTTGAGTCGTTACCTGACCACGTTATTATGTACAAATTGGCCAAAAAATGGGGCGTTGCAGATCAATTCTGTAAGCACATTAAAGTCAATGGTGACGAGCCATTAGTGGAAGATATCACCCGTGAATTTAACACAGGTATGTGGACTATTGGTTACACCGGCCAAAGCCCTGAACGTTTGAAAATGCACCAAGAAAACTGGGGCACCTTCAACGTTGAATCACTAGAAGCACCTGGCGGCCCAGCTAAAGGCGAAACCTATGGTTTACCTTGGCCATGTTGGGGCACACCAGAACAGAAACACCCAGGCTCACAAATTCTGTATCGCACAGGTCGTGAAGTTAAAGACGGTGGCGGTAACTTCCGTGCACGTTATGGTGTTGAGCACGAAGGTAATAACATTCTTGCAGAAGGTTCTTTCTCGAAAGGGTCTGAAATTCAAGACGGTTATCCAGAGTTTACTGCCGACATGCTTAAACAGCTTGGCTGGTGGGACGACCTAACGGCTGAAGAGAAAGTCAAAGCAGAAGGTAAAAACTGGAAAACAGATATCTCTGGTGGTATTCAGCGTGTGGCAATTAAACATGGTTGTATGCCTTACGGTAACGCTAAAGCGCGTTGTATCGTATGGAACTTCCCTGATGACATTCCATTACACCGCGAACCGCTATACACGCCTCGTCGTGACTTAGTGGCTAAGTACCCCACTTATGAAGACCGTATGGTAGCGCGCCTACCTACACTTTATAAGTCAATTCAAGACAAGGATTTTGCTACCGATTTCCCACTTGCTGTCACAACCGGACGTTTGGTTGAATATGAAGGTGGTGGCGAAGAGTCACGTTCAAACCCGTGGCTTGCAGAACTACAGCAAGAAATGTTTATCGAGATCAACCCAGCAGACGCAGCTGATCGCGGTTTACGTGATGGCGATGACGTGTTTGTTCACAGTCCAGAAGGGGCAAAAATTACGGTTAAGGCAATGGTGACACCACGTGTTATTGCTGGCGAATGTTTTATGCCGTACCACTTTGCGGGTGTATTTGAAGGCAAGAGCCTAGAGAAAAACTACCCAGAAGGCACTGTACCTTACATTATTGGTGAATCAGCCAACACGGTAATGACCTATGGCTATGACGTTGTGACTCAGATGCAAGAGACTAAGTCTAGCTTGTGTCAGATCAGCAAAGCCTAACAACACTTGATGAGGAGATAAGCCATTATGGCAGTCATGAAATTTCTGTGTGACACCAAACGCTGCATCGAGTGTAACGGTTGCGTCACAGCTTGTAAAAACGAAAACGACTCTGCTTTAGAGTGGGGTATTCAACGTCGCCGCGTGGTGACATTAAACGATGGTGAACCAGGAGAAGCATCAATATCAGTGGCGTGTATGCACTGTACCGACGCACCTTGTATGGCCGTATGTCCTGCAGACTGTTTCTACCGTACCGAAGACGGCATAGTGCTACACAACAAAGATACTTGTATCGGTTGTGGATACTGTTTCTATGCTTGTCCGTTTGGTGCACCGCAGTTCCCTAAAAAGACTGCATTTGGTAGCCGTGGCAAAATGGATAAATGTACTTTCTGTGCGGGTGGTCCTGAAGAAGATCATTCTGAAGCAGAGCGCCTAAAATACGGTTCAAACCGTATCGCAGAAGGTAAATTGCCAATGTGTGCTGAGTTGTGTTCAACCAAAGCGCTACTTGCGGGCGATGCAGGCATTGTGTCTGACATTTACCGTCAACGCATGGCAGCACGCGGTAATCCAAATGTGATTTGGGGCTACAATCCTAAAACAGGTGAAATGATCTAACCAGAGCATAGGCTGCGATTAAGTTCGCAGCCATTTAAGGAGTGACAATGTTAACTTTAACGTTAAACAAATCACTGCGCAGGATGTTTGCTCTGTTGGTTCTGTGTATGGGATTGGGGTTGGTCACATCGCCGGTGTATGCCGCTGATGAGCAATCTAGCCAGCAACAAGCAAAGTCTAAATCCAGCGATGCAGATCTCTGGCGCGCAGTTAAAGCCGGCGAACCGGGATACAGTACAGATAAAGGCTTAGAAGCCGATGTGCTTATCAATGTCGCAGGTAATGAAGGAAAGGCCTTGCGAAATACCTACCTAAAACCTGCAATCGGCTTAGCTGTGATAGGGGTTTTTGGTGCCTTTTTAGTGTTTTACTTAGTGAATGGTCCATCTAAACTGAGTAAAGGCTTTTCAGGCAAAATGGTACTTCGTTGGAGTAAAAGCGATCTGTGGTTACATTGGATTATGGCGATATCTTGCCTAACTCTGATGGTAACGGGTATCGTCATTATGCTCGGACGGCATTTTCTTGCACCTTACGTGGGTGAAGGAATATGGTCCGGTATCATCGCATTTAGTAAGTTTACTCACGACTGGTCGGGGCCTATTTTCATGGTCTCTTGGTTGTTGTGTATTATTAAATGGATGCCATTACAAACCTTTAAAATGTACGATTTGAAATGGTTTTTAGTGGTGGGTGGCTACATTAACTTTGGTCCGTTTAAAGGCAAACACCCAGACAGTGGATTTGCTAACGCGGGTGAAAAAATGTGGTTTTGGACCTTAGCTATTTTTGGTCTAAGCATCAGTGCCACAGGGGTCATGTTAGTGTTCCCTACACTTGACTTACCAAGAGAGTTGTCGTTGCTTGCCTTGTTGATACATGGCGTCAGCGCTGCAATCTTAATTGCGTTTACGATTGTACATATTTGGATGGCAACCGTACTCAGTGAAGGTGGTATGGAGTGTATGGTATCTGGCTATTGTGACGAAAACTGGGCTTCGCAGCACCACAATGTGTGGTACGACGAAATCAAAGCTGATGGCACGTTAAAATACAAAGAGTAACCCTATAAAGTAAGTGTTAACACACTTGTTTATGGTAGAGATAAAACACCTTGTTAGGTAACTGACAAGGTGTTTTTTATTGGCATTTTTTTGTTTTAGCTGTTTGTTGTATGGTGCGTGATAAATATGATCCGAATATTGTCATGACCAAAGGTTATCCTCATGATCAGAGAAAGAGGGTATGCTATTAAATATCCTGAAAATGGTCTGATTAGCCCACCTAAGCGACAGTTTGTTGCTAAAACATCTATGATTAAAAGAGGCTGTAATGGCAACCCCAAAAAATGATAAAACACCCGTTGATGAAAATGTTGATGATAGTGCTGCTTATGAAATGTCACAACGAGGCAGTCAGATTGATGATCCCTTAGAGGCTATTAAGGCTATGCGTTTAGGCCAATTGTCTGTTTGCCGCCTCAAAACCGAGCACGAAATGCAAGCGATGGTAAGTAAAGCAACGAGTACCAAAACCGTTAGACATAACGCGAAAACAGATGACTAAGTTTGGAACTGACTTTGTTGCATCAATAACAGAAGCTCTTCAGCTTTTGTTACCACGTCATTGCCATACCAATAAGGGGGCTCGTTGAATATTTCAAAATCGCATTACAAAGAACTTGTTATTGCCAAATCGCTATTAGAAAACCCTGGTTTAGCCGTAAAAATAAGCCACTTTATTGGTACGCCAATTGAAAAGGGTTTGGCGTTACTGCCTGCTAACTGGAATAAAAATATCGCCAAAGTCACTGAAAAATCGTTAATGAAAGCCTCTGAAGCCGCTATCTTTACCATGAAAGATATTCCCGGTGAAGCATCATCTAATCGCTGGCACAAATTTGGAGCTGCAGTGAGTGGTGGCGTGGGTGGCTTTTTTGGTTTAACCGCTATTGCAGTTGAACTGCCGGTTTCTACAACGATTATGTTGCGTTCTATTGCGGATATTGCCCGCAGTGAAGGTGAATTAATTACCTCCCTCGACACAAAAATGGCTTGCTTAGAAGTGTTTGCTTTAGGAGGCGCGAGTGATTTAGATGATAGCAGTGAATCAGGATATTTTGCGGTGAGAGCTGCATTAGCAAAGTCAGTGTCGGAGGCGGCTGAATTTATGGTAACAAAAGGAATAACTGACGAAGCAGCACCGCTTTTGGTGAAACTCATCAGCAATATTGCTGAAAAGTTTGGCGTACAAGTCACCCAAAAAGCGGCGGCTCAGGCGTTACCGGCTATTGGCGCTGCTGGTGGTGCAATGATCAATACTGTGTTTATTGATCACTTTCAAGACATGGCCAGAGGCCATTTTATTGTTCGAAAGTTAGAGCGACTATATGGCTATGATACAGTCAGAACAGCTTACAACTTGTTGCCTAACAACACGCATTAACCACCATTGAATCTCGTTTTAGCATTAGCGCTAATAATCAATAAGGTAAAGGATTTTTAAGCAAGGGACACCAGAGCAGATTTATTGCAGAAAAGGATAGCAACATGACACAAAATGGACCATCTCAACCGACAGGCAACGCGGTGAAACGTGAGACGCGTGAGCACGAAATAAGCCCATCAGAAGTCGCCTTGACCGGTGCGGAGCGTGAAGCCGTTGTAGAAAATAGCAGCCTTTCGTCGCTGACCGTTTACTCAATCATAATGCGTGAAGGCCAAGAAGAATTAGAGCGACCTTTATTGTCTTTGTGGTGGTCTGGCATTGCTGCTGGTATTGGTATTTCATCTTCGGTATTAGCCGAAGCGGTTATCCGCAGCAATCTGGGTAGCGATCATCCTTACTTATCTTTGGTTGAGAGTCTGGGTTATACATTTGGTTTTGTTTTGGTCATTTTAGCCAGGCTGCAATTATTTACCGAAAATACTATTACCGTTATTTTGCCCTTGCTTGCCAATACAACAAAGCATCATTTAGCTAGAACAGCGCGTCTATGGGCTGTTGTGTTAACAGCAAATTTTGTCGGGACTTTTTTTACGGCTGCGATGGTGGTGCATGGCGGCATTTTAACCGAAGATATTTTTAGTGCCATATTACAGATATCACGGCACGTAGCAGAGTTATCCCCCTCTGAATCGTTATTACGCGGTATTCCGGCAGGATTCTTTATCGCAGCACTCGTGTGGATGTTGCCATCAGCAAAAGGCTCATCGTTAATGTTGATTGTGATGTTTACCTGGTTAATTGCGGCAGGTGAGTTTACTCATGTTATTGCCGGCTCGAATGAAATATTTACTTTAGTGTTAAATGGCGAGCTGCATTTTGTTACGGCGCTGTCGTTACATATTGGACCAATGTTACTTGGCAATATCATTGGCGGAACAGGTTTATTTGCCATGCTAGCTTATGGCCAAGTTCGTCAAGAAATGTAACAGCTTAAGAGGTGAGAATTACGATGTTGTGCTAAGCGTAAATCACTGGCATTGTGTATTTTTGCTTGTTTATGATTTTTTTATGAGATCAGTATGAAGAACTTTTTTTTAATATTATTAAGCCTTGTTTTGTTGGTGCCACAAGCATTTGCTGCCGAGCCTGTAACCTACAACAAAGAGTTAGATGGTTTTAATTATCCTTTTGATGTTAAAACGTTTAATTTTAATTCGCAAAAAACCGATTTAGCCATGCGCTATATGGACATTGGCAACAAAGATGCCAAAAAAGTGATGGTATTATTGCACGGCAAAAACTTCTCGGGTTATTACTGGGAACAAGTTGCTAATGACCTGCTAAAAAGCGGTTATCGAGTGATTATTCCTGACCAGATTGGTTTTGGTAAATCAACTAAGCCCGACTTTTATCAATACAGTTTTGGCCAACTGGCGCTCAATACAAAATTGTTGTTAGACAGCTTACAGATTAACCAGTTTGAGCTTGTTGGCCATTCAATGGGCGGTATTCTTGCGACAACTTTTGCGGTTAATTATCCAAGTGCAGTCAGTAAATTGATTTTGATTAACCCTATCGGCTTAGAAGATTACAGCCAGTATGTGCAATTTAAAGACGTGAATTTTTTCTACAAAAATGAGCTAGGTAAAACCTTAGATAAAGCGCGCAATTACCAAAAAGCCAATTATTATGATGGCAAATGGTCTAGTGAGTATGAAAAGTTATTAGTGCCGTTACAAGGTATGTTGGCTGGCGATGATTGGCCTATCGTTGCTTGGAACAATGCCCTCACTTATGGGCCTATATTCTCTGAAAATCTCGTTGATAGATTTTCGCAGATAACCAGTGAAACGGTACTCATTATCGGTACCCGAGATCAAACCGGCCCAGGTCGTGGTTGGCTAAAAGAAGGGGTTACCAGAAAATTAGGCGAGTATAAAAAACTGGGTGTTAATGCGCATCAGTTAATTAAAGGCTCAACCTTAATCGAACTTGAGGGGTTAGGCCATATGCCACAAATAGAAGACTACCCAGTATTTATTAAGGCATTTCATCAAGCTATTGCTGAATAAATTTTTACTACGAGACTTTTTCATGTCTTGTTAAGGTTGCGTTGTGTCGCAATAAATTGGCGCAATTTAACGATATTTTTATCACACCTCGAGGATGCTCCTCGGGGTGTTTTTTTATACTCTCCCACCTCAAACAGTGCCCTCGAAAAATAACATTTATCCTGCTGAACATGCTTAATTAAACCAAGGTAATTTAATGTTTAATTTTTAAACACTTATATGTGTGATCTAAAAGGCATTTATGACTTTTTAAGCCAGTAAAATCTTCCTTCCTTAATGTAGATCAATTTACCACAGCGCTATCCCTCTTAATATCACCTCGAAATTTTAAACACTGTGCTTAAGCAAGGTGTTCAGTCCGTGCTTTTTAACAAGATGGCAGCATTGGCAACATGTTAAAAAGCGCTTCTTTTTCGATGGAGATTACATGAGTAAGCAACAACCTGATCTGAATCGCAGATCTTTGCTGAAAGCTATCACTATTGGTAGTACAGCAGGCGTCGCTATTGCCGCGACAGGCATTAAGGTTGCCAACGCAACAGAGCAAAGTGCAAGCACTTCTCAAATTAAAGGCTATCAAGAAACAGCCCACATTCGCAGTTATTACGATAGCTTACGCGGCTAGTTCAGGAGAATTTTAGCGATGAAATTAACTCGCAAGTCAGATACGGCTCTTACCAATAATGCTTCTAATAAGCTTGGTATTAATCGTCGTCAGTTTATGAAACAAATGGGTGTTGCAACAGGTGGTATTGCTGCAGCGTCAATGATGGGTACAGGTATGATCCGCCGCGCTGAAGCGAAAGATGTACCTCATAATGCACCTACTGAAATCAAACGGACTATTTGTAGTGCGTGTGCGGTAGGTTGTGGTTTATACGCTGAAGTACAAAATGGTGTGTGGACTGGCCAAGAGCCAGCATTTGACCATCCGTTTAATGCCGGCGGACACTGTGCTAAAGGTGCTGCATTACGTGAGCATGGCCACGGTGAAAAACGCCTTAAGTACCCAATGAAATTAGTGGGTGGGAAGTGGAAGAAAATCTCTTGGGATCAAGCTTTTAATGAAGTTGGCGACAAGATGATGGATATCCGTAAAGAGTCAGGTCCTGATTCTGTTTACTTTATGGGTAGCGCTAAGTTTTCTAACGAAGGCTGTTACATGTATCGTAAACTTGCTGCGATGTGGGGCACCAACAATGTCGACCATTCAGCGCGTATTTGTCACTCTACCACGGTAGCCGGTGTTGCAAACACTTGGGGCTACGGTGCGCAAACTAACTCTTTTAATGATATTCAGAATGCACATGCAATCTTCTTTATCGGTGCTAACCCTGCAGAGGCGCATCCGGTTGCAATGCAACATATCTTAATCGCCAAAGAAAAAAACAACGCTAAATTAGTTGTAGTTGATCCGCGTTTCTCACGCACAGCTGCACACGCTGATTTACATTGTGGTCTTCGTCCTGGTACTGATATTCCATTTATTTACGGTATGTTATGGCATATTTTTGAAAACGGTTGGGAAGATAAGAGCTTTATTGACCAACGTGTTTTTGCTATGGACTCTATTCGCGAAGAAGTGAAGAAGTTCCCGCCTAAAGAAGTGGCACACATTACCGGCTGTAGCGAAGAAGAAGTCTACCAAGCTGCTAAAATCATGGCCGAAAATCGTCCAGGCACCGTTATCTGGTGTATGGGTGGTACTCAACATCACGTGGGTAATGCCAACACTCGTGCTTACTGTATTTTACAGCTTGCTTTAGGCAACATGGGTATTCAAGGTGGCGGTACTAACATCTTCCGTGGTCACGATAATGTGCAAGGTGCAACAGACTTGGGTCTGTTATTTGATACCTTACCAGGTTATTACGGTTTAACTTCAGGCGCTTGGGCACATTGGAGCAACGTTTGGAGCTTAGATTTAGATTGGGTTAAATCACGTTTTGACCAAAACGAATACTTAGGCCGTGTGCCGATGAATACACCTGGTATTCCTTGTTCTCGCTGGCATGACGGTGTATTAGAAACACCTGAAAAACTGGCCCAAAAAGACCGTGTTCGCATGGGATTCTTCTGGGGTCAGTCTGTTAACACTGAAACTCGTCAGTCAGATGTGCGTGATGCATTAGACAAGATGGAAACCGTCGTTGTTGTGGATCCATTCCCAACCATGGCCGGTGTAATGCATCGTCGCCAAGATGGTGTGTACTTGTTACCTGCCGCAACTCAGTTTGAAACTGAAGGCTCTGTGTCAAACTCAGGTCGTAGCCAGCAATGGCGTGAAAAAGTGATCGAGCCATTATTTGAGTCGAAAACTGACCTTGAAATCATGTACCGCTTATCGCAAAAGCTGGGCATCGATAAAGAATACACCAAGCGCATCGCCAAAAACGCTAACGATCTGTTAGTGATTGAAGACATTACCCGCGAAATTAACCGTGGTATGTGGACTATTGGTATGTCAGGCCAAAGCCCAGAGCGTCTTAAGCAACATACCCAAAACTGGGGCTTATTTAGCAATAAGACTCTTGAAGCACTTGGCGGTGAAGTGAAAGGTGAAACCTATGGTCTACCTTGGCCATGTTGGGGCACACCAGAGCAAAAACACCCTGGTACTCAAATTTTGTATAACACAAATAAACATGTATTGCAGGGCGGTGGTAACTTCCGTGCACGTTATGGTGTTGAGTACGAAGGTCAAAACTTACTTGCTGAAGGCAGTTTCTCGGTTGGTTCTGAAATTGAGGACGGTTACCCAGAGTTTACCGCAGACATGCTTAAACAGCTTGGCTGGTGGGATGATTTAACTGCAGAAGAGAAGCAACATGCAGACGGTCACAACTGGAAAACTGATATTTCAGGTGGTATTCAGCGTGTGGCAATGAAGCATGGTTGTATTCCTTACGGTAACGCTAAAGCGCGTTGTATTGTTTGGAACTTCCCTGACCAAGTACCTGTTCACCGTGAGCCGCTTTATACACCGCGTCGCGATCTTGTGGCTAAGTATCCTACTTACAATGATATGCAAGTTCACCGTTTACCGACCTTGTATAAATCAATTCAAGACCACGACAGCTCAGTTAAATATCCACTAGCACTGACTTCGGGTCGTTTAGTTGAATATGAAGGTGGTGGTGAAGAGTCTCGCTCTAATCCTTGGCTTGCTGAACTTCAACAACAAATGTTTGTTGAAATTAGCCCTGCAGATGCTGCTGATCGTGGCCTGCGTGATGGCGATACAGTATGGCTTGAAGGTGCTGAAGGTGGCCGAATTAAGATTAAAGCCATGGTTACGCCACGCGTTAAGCCGGGTGTTACCTGGATGCCATACCACTTTGCAGGTGTGATGCACGGCGAGAGTTTGGCGGCTAACTATCCAGAAGGCACAGTGCCTTACGTTATCGGTGAATCGGCTAACACTGCATTGACTTATGGTTATGACCCTGTGACTCAAATGCAGGAAACCAAAGCGTCACTTTGTCAGATTGTAAAAGCGTAATTGCAGTTAAGCTAGGAGAATTGCCAACATGGCTACAATGAAATTTTTATGTGATACCAAGCGCTGCATTGAATGTAATGGCTGTGTCACTGCATGTAAAAACGAAAACGACTCTGCTTTAGAGTGGGGTATTCAACGTCGCCGCGTGGTGACACTCAAAGACGGTGAGCCAGGTGAAGCATCAATATCTGTTGCCTGTATGCACTGTACCGATGCACCTTGTATGGCAGTATGCCCTACAGATTGCTTCTACCCTACCGAAGACGGCATAGTGCTACACAACAAAGATACCTGTATCGGTTGTGGCTACTGTTTCTATGCGTGTCCTTTTGGCGCACCTCAGTTCCCACAAAAGTCAACATTTGGCGGCCGTGGCAAAATGGACAAATGTACTTTCTGTGCTGGCGGCCCTGAAGAAGATCATTCTGAAGCAGAGCGTCTCAAATACGGTTCTAACCGTATTGCTGAAGGTAAGTTGCCAATGTGTGCTGAGTTATGTGCAACTAAATCGTTGCTTGCGGGTGATGCCGGTGTGGTATCAAATATCTACCGTGAGCGTGTTGCTTCTCGTGGTTCTAACAATGCAATTTGGGGTTAATTCTCTGTTGTTAAGTTAGTCTCCAAGTGTTGCTAGGTATTCAAGATATTGAGCACCTAGCGACTCAAAAGGATGTAACATGAAAAATATACTAATCGCGTTATCTGTGGCGCTGAGTTTACTTTTTTGTGGTTTTGCCCTGGCAAATACCGCAGAAGAGCCGAGTTCAGCCAACGAGTTAATGTGGACTCAAGTAAAAGATGGTGCTCAAGGCGTTACCACGTCTCAAGGCCAGGCTCATAACCAGCTAATTAATACCTACGACATGCGTGTGTTTCAACTACGTAGCGACTTATTAGCACCCGCCATTATGGCTGCGTTATTTGGCATGATTATCGTGTTTGTGTTGTTTATTAAAGTAAACGGCATTTCAAAATTACACGGTGGTTTTTCTGGCAAAATGGTACATCGCTGGTCAAAGTTTGATGTCAGTGTTCACTGGTTGGGTGCGATTCCTTGCTTGTTACTGATTTTAACAGGGTTAACCTTGCTAGCGGGTCGTTTCTTTTTCCAACCATACTTGGGCGAAGGCTTATGGGCTGGGTTAATTAATGCCGCTAAGTTAGTGCATGATTATATGGCCATTCCATTTATGTTCGGTTGGCTACTGATGACCGTGCTTTGGGCTAAAAATCAAATGCCAAAAATGTACGACATCAAGTGGATGCTCTATGTTGGTGGTTATATTAATTTTGGTCCATTTAAAGGTAAGCACCCTGACGCAGGGTTTGCTAACGCCGGTGAAAAACTATGGTTTTGGACGTTTGCATTATTTGGTCTAGTGATTTGTGCTTCAGGCATGTTGTTACTGTTCCCAAATATATTTGAACCAAGCCGTACTCTAAGCTTAATCGCTTTAGTGCTTCACTCGGTGAGCGCCATTATTATTACCGCGTTTTCTATCGTGCATATCTTTATGGCTACAGTTATGTCTGAAGGCGGTATGGAGTGTATGGTCTCTGGCTACTGCGACGAAAACTGGGCGACTCAACATCACAACTTGTGGTTTGATGAAATCAAAGAAAATGGCACCTTAACTTACAAAAAGTAAATTAATGGCGTGTCATCTGTTAAACACCTTATTGGGCAACTGATAAGGTGTTTTTATTTATCCCTCGAAAGAGACTTCATCATTATTGATTAAGCATGACTTAATGCATTACCTTGAGCCACTGCATATCGCACAAAGCATTAGGAAACATGTTGATGCTGTTTACGCCATGGTGTCATTGTTTATGCCTGCGCATTTAGGCTTGCTATTTTTTAATCATTTTGGCTATATTCATTTGTTAAATTTACTGACATTGTATGCGGTACCTACGGGGTATTTTTATCGTAAAAAGGGTAATGTTAATGACCATAAACGCAGCAAATTGTGTTGTATTGCGGTAGGTTATTTTTGCAGGCACATTTGCGGTTATGCTGGGTCGGTTATTACGGATAAAGAGAGGGCATTATGACTTACCAGTTTGTTGAAGGTACGGTAGAGGATATTGTCGCGGTACTTGCATTGGTCCCTGAGTTTGACAATAGCATCACGGCAACCACAATCGCCGAGCGTCTTGCGGGTAAAAGCGCGTTAATTTTAGTGGCTAAGTACGATACAGCGCCCATTGGTTTTAAAGTGGGTTACTCGCTCAATCATGATGAGTTTTACAGTTGGCTTGGCGGTGTTGTACCACTGCACCGAGAAATGAAAGTCGCCTCTCAGTTGCGCCAGTTGCAAGAGTCTTGGGCGGTTGCGCAAGGATTTAAAGCGATTAAGGTTAAGTCCATGAATCAGTTTCCCAACATGTTACATATGCTTATTGCCAGTGGTTATCATATCTGTGGTTATGACAATAATGGTGCAACAACAAACAGCAAAATTGCTTTTATAAAAAACATCACACAGACATAAAATTAATCGCTTAATGGTATGACTTCTGTGCATGTTGATATTTAATACTGCTCGGTTTTAACGTGCTCATGTAGAATGCCGTTATTGCGTTTTTCATCTTTGGGTTTTTTCTATGCAAATCAATCGTGTACTTCTTACTGCTGTCGGTAGTGTGTTGTTGGCAATGGTGACGATTCAATCTGGCGCCTCTTTAGCAAAACAACTTTTCCCTATTATTGGACCTGAAGGCACCACGGCTTTGCGTTTAGGTTTTGCTGCAGCCGTTTTGTGGTTGGTGTTCCGCCCTTGGCGGGCAATGCCTCAAGGTCGAGATTGGCAAAGCATTATTATTTATGGTTTGTGCCTGGGCGGGATGAATATCTTATTTTATCTTGCGATTGAGCGTATTCCGTTAGGCATTGCAGTTGCACTTGAGTTTACTGGCCCTTTGGCAGTCGCCTTATTTAGCTCAAAACGTAAAAGCGATTTGTTTTGGGTAGCCTGTGCCATTGCGGGCATTTTATTACTCATGCCAAGTTTGTCGAGCGCTCAAGGGCTTGATATAGCAGGGGCATTGATGGCGCTTGGAGCCGGTGCTTGTTGGGCTGGGTATATTTTATTTGGTACTCGTACAGGCAAGCAAGCATCTGGCGGCATAACAGTGGCCTTAGGTATGACGGTAGCTGCAATTATTTTAGTGCCCGTTGGTGCTGTTACCCAAGGGTTAACGTTAATTAGTTGGGAAGTCTTACCGCTTGGGTTATTGGTGGCTGTATTATCAAGTGCCTTACCCTATTCATTAGAAATGGTTGCGCTGCGTAATATGCCGACGCAAGCGTTTAGTGTACTCATGAGTTTAGAGCCTGCAATTGCGGCCCTAGCGGGGTTTGTTATTTTGAGTGAACAATTATCTTTATTACAGTGGCTCGCTATTGGTTTAGTGATTATTGCGTCAATAGGCAGTAGTTTTACGCCTAAAAAAGCGGTTGAGATGGGCGTGTAGATTTCTATGCACGAGAATGTATTTTGTATTCTTCTCCAATAAAAAATAGTCAGTGAGGGGGCTCACTGACTATGTATAACCCTTTATCGATGTAGATTTATAGTTGCTTTAATGGTTTTATTTCTGCTCTTTTCATTTCTCTTGGGATCGGCTTACCGGGTTTTCCTGGTTTGACTGGCTTTAAGTGTTTTTTACTCGAAGGAACACAGAACAACTCACGTTGACCATTGACTATCTGATCTGGTGCAAACTGGTTATTGATTTCAAGATTGTGGTTTCTCACTTTGTTTTGCTTGATTAAGTCATAACAAACCATATGACGCTTTTCGTCTCGAATTTTATACATCTTGTCGTTGTGGATTTTGATTGAAGGGTTACATAACAATACTGGCTTACCCAAAACGGCACGCGTTTTACCAAACTGATCTTCTATCATGATGGTTTCTTCACGAAGAGCATCTCCTTTCTGCACGCCATAACATTGGAAGTGTTCTCCAGGCATATGGACAGCAACTTGTGCCGAGTCAACGATATCACCACAGGCTGCGGTAAATACTGAATAGGTCTTCTTCGCTAAATTATTCGTCGACCAAGCCCAGCGGAAATTATTCGCATTCACATTACTGGCGAGAGGGAAGTTCATGGTTCCCCAAGGTGAGGTGCCTCCGGCGACAGAACCAGGCAACAAGTAAGGTGATTGCCCATTAGCTAAAGAACCTGCAATTAATGCATTAATTTGACTCGCATTAGGCCCACCAGTTTGTGCCCAACCGGACGATGGTGTCGTTGATTGGTATCCCTTAAAGTGGCCTGAACCAGTATAAATAGTATTGTCACCTTTGAATATGGCAGCCATGCCTTGTGAAACTTTACCATCCCCCCATGCAATCACACTGACAGAACAGGTTTCTAGCGATTGTGCTGAGTTGTCAATATCAAACTTGAATGATTCAATTTTTTGCCAATTACTGCCATTGGCCCCACGGTAAACGACTGTAGGTGTACTACCATTACCTGGTGAATGTACCACAATGAAATCGTTATCTGCTGTGACGTTAGCGGTTATTGGGGTTGCACAAACTATTGTTGATGCACTCATTAGACACATACTGATTAATGTTTTTTTGAATATACTCATCCTGACCTTCCTTATTCTGGTTAGTAAAATGTTGAAGCATGCTTAATGACTTAAGCTGATTCAAAACTAACAGTTAAGATAAAAAAGTCAGTAAAGTTAGAGGGTTAAAAAGGGGGCGTTTTATGTTTTACCCAAATTTACCCTACTATTTAGTGGACTATAAAAATGGAAATGCATAGCGTCTAAGTTGATGCATTCATTCTAAAAAGGATATTTTATGAAATACATATTACCCCTAGTCACTCTGCTTAGTTGTGCTAGTAGCGCATCTGCGCACCAACTTGCATTTAATGAACTCACGCCTGTCAGTGCCGCGATTAAAACCGAAATAACTTTTGAACTGAGCGAGATGGATATGATTAAACAGTATCATTACCGTGCTCAGTACTTTGATATTGAAAAATGGATGATGAGTAAACAACTCGTATTACACAATGATCATGTTGCCGCATCAGATGCGCAGTCAACGCAAACAAAGCAGCTACAACAACCTATTGTCGAGTTAGAGGAATACGGCGGGTTTCATGGTGTGATAGACCCATTCACGAAGCTACAAGACAATAATGCTAATTCACCCGATCTTAATAGCGTGACAAATCGAATCAATATTGCAGGGCTTGTGGCTGTGTCGATGTGTAATGCTTATGCTTCGATTAATATCAAAGATCAAAATAATAATCTAATGCCTAAGTTTATTGCACCTAATAGCTTTTTAGTGGGGATAAATCCTGAAACAGCACAGCAAAGTGATTACCGATTGACCGAAGGATTAACGTTTAGTTGCGTGTATAAAAATGTACTTAAACCAGTAGTAAGAGACAGTGTTCGTGAGATTAAACTACAGCAACCATTACTTAAAAAAGGTGGGTAAACCGCAAAATTAATCGATTACGTTACGCCTAAAGACTCGCTCTTGATCACTTGCATAATTCGGTCAAGATGCGAGGTTAGTAGTGTTCTATCATCGTTAGACAAATTGCACTCAGACAAGATGAAGTGACATGTTTTAACAACATTACGCCAACGTGGATTATCAGGTAATTTTTTTACGTGTAGGTATTTATCTAAAGAGCGTGTTCTTAGACGACCAGAGTCGATAGATATCGTCCAAATTTGGCTTCTGTCGGCTAATTCTACTTTATTAGTTTTAGTGCTCTTTTCCCAAATATTAATGCAATCAAGCATGGTCGTGACCAGTAATTCTGCAAACGAGGCTGTTAATTCGCTTGGTGATTGTGGTGAGGTGTCAGGTTGTTGTTCGCTCTCTTCATGCTCTGTTGTGTCGTCATTTGACAATAAAAATAACTGCTGCTTATGTGACTCAATAATGGTCATTAAATGCTGCTGAGCTTTACGCTTTCGATAAATATAAAAACTCACTACAAAACCGACAAGTAAACTAATACTGGTGATACTCAAAATTAAGTTAAGCAATTTATCAATTTCTTGGCTTTTTTGTTGGTTGATGATTTGCTCTTCTGCTAATGCTCGTTGCACGCGTTCATTTTCAATATCACTTTGTATTACTTTAATGTTTTCGCTGTATTTTTTTTCAAGCAAAGCCTCATGTAATACCTGATATCGCTTTAAATACACTAAGGACTCATAAGGACGCCCATTGTCATAATAGAGCTCACTTGCATATTGATAGATACTCATTTTTTGTAATGAGTCTTGCTTGGTGTCGCTATAATCCATGGCGTTTTCAATGAATGTGATTGCTTGTGTGGCATTTTTTTGGTGATTGGCTATTTGCGCTTTTAAATAGTAAATCACATCATGAAATGAGTGATCTTGACGAGGTAAATATTCAGATAAACTCTCTGCAACTGCTTGAGCGGGTACAAATTCACTAGCATTGATATGGATTGTGGCCAAATTGATTAAAGCCGAAAGTTTGTCGTTACCCGTTAAATTGTCGTTATAGGCCGATATTACCTTATCGCTATAAAAGTGTTTTTTATTGAACTCATTGTTTATATTATATATTTCAGCAAGATTACCGTAGAGGTGCGACATGTAACTAATGGCATTTACGTCTGCATTGCCACTTGTGTGACGTAAATAATGCTCGAGCGACAGTTCAAAGTAGCGTTGAGACTCGGTATATTTTTCGAGCTTTTTATAGATAAGGCCCAGATTACTCAAAGTTATTGCGGTATAAAAATCATTCCCCAAAGCTTCTTTAATAGCCAAACTTTTTTGATAGTAGTTTAAGGCTTTTGCATAGTGGTTTAAATACTGCTCCGTTAACGCTAAGTCGTTGTAGCTTTTGGCTAACCAAAGGTCAGATTGTGCTGTTTGCGCGATATTTAATGCATTTTCAAATAGACTTTTTGCTTCAACATAGTCTTTTTTGTAGAGTTTTTCTGCTGCACTTTTGCGAAACCAAAGGTATTTGATTTCGTCATTCTGTTTAAATCCGGTGCTATTTTTTACAGCGATGAGTTGTTGTTCAGCGGCCGCAGCATTGTCTAACTCAAGGTAAAGATCGTATAACGTTAATTGTAATTTAGCGGCTGTAATAGGGTAATTTTCTTTATCTAATGCAGTGAGTTGTTGGCTACAAAAACTGAGGCTAGCTTTGGGAGAGACTTGTTTTATACGAGTGTTACATTGTTCAAGTATAACGTTAGTTTCACTATTTATGTCTTCCGTTACCCCAATGTCTGCTACGGCACTAAGGCAGTAAATACACAGTAAAAACATAGATAAAGAAGTTGTAGAAAATCCCTTCACGTTGTCACCAATTCAATACCTGATTTTTGGGGGCTGTTATACAGCGATATCCATTTAACATATTAACAACATAAACAGATAGTGAATGTAAATACAAGTAATCGTCGTGATTGATTGTCTGAGTCGCAAACTATGATGACATAGACACAATGGGTGCGGGTTGAGTTTAGTTATCGTATAGCTAAGCATTCGCGGGCTGATTTTTTGGCGATTAATCTTTATACTGCTCGCCTGTTTGGCTGGGTAGAAAGTAAAAATGAAAAGTTGGATATTGTTAAGTGTGGCGATTTTAACCGAAGTTGTGGCGACATCTGCGCTTAAAGCCAGTGATGGATTTACTAAAGTTACGCCTTCAATAGTGGTTATTGTTGGGTATGTGTTGTCTTTTTACTTTCTTTCTCTAGCATTAAAAGGGATCCCGGTAGGTGTCGCTTATGCCACATGGGCAGGCCTTGGGATTGTGCTTATTACCTTAATAGCTTGGGTGATGTACGGTCAAAAATTAGATTTAGGTGCACTGGTGGGCATGGGGTTTATTTTGATTGGTGTGGTGATAATGAATTTATTTTCGAATGTGACGCCGCATTAGCGTAGAAGGACAGGTAACGAAAAAGGGCTTAACAATGCACGTGACTGTTAAGCCCTTTTTCGTTTCGAGCAACTCGAAGCGACCCTAATGTCGCTTCGATTAAATGCTGACTACCATGCCATATCTAAAATTTTACGGCTGGTGGCTAAATCAACTTTGCCACTTTCAGATAATGCTGTCATGCCATGGGCTTCTAACGCGTCAACAACTTGAGATAGTTGCTCTTGCGTTACACCATGGTCACGTAAACGCACAGGTAAACCCACTTGCTTGAAGAAAGCTTCGGTTTTGTCGATAGCCTGATCTACACGGCTTGCTTCGTCACCTTCTGTAATATCCCACACGCGTGCAGCATATTGTACGAGTTTGGCGTGTTTTTGCTCTTTCAGCACACGCCATAATGATGGCAAGATCACAGCGAGCGTTTGTGCATGGTCAATATCAAATAGGGCAGTTAGTTCGTGGCCAATCATATGAGTCGACCAATCTAACGGTACGCCTGTTCCTATCATGCCGTTTAGGGCAGATGTGGCACTCCACATTAAGTTTGCACGAGCATCATAGTTAGTTGGCTCTGCAACTGTGATTGGGCCAACTTCAATTAAGGTACGTAAAATACCTTCTGCCATGCGGTCTTGTACGCGGGCATCAACTGGGTAAGTGGCATATTGCTCAAGCACATGCACAAATGCATCAACCACACCGTTAGCAACCTGAATTTTTGGCAAGCTGAAGGTTAATTCAGGATCTAGCATGGCAAATGTAGGGTAAGCACATGGGTGGTTTACTGGGAATTTACCACCTTGATAACTTACAACGGCAAAGGCGTTCATTTCAGAACCGGTAGCGGGCAGGGTAGCAATCACGCCGAGTGGAATCACTTTATCATCAGCCACTGGCACTGGGGTAAATCCATGTTGTAGTAAGCTTGCTGTATCGCCGTCAAACTGAGTGGCAAGGGCGATAAATTTGGTGCCGTCCATAACTGAACCGCCACCCACAGCTAACAAGAAGTCGATTTTTTCATTACGTGCCACTTCTACAACTTTTAGCAGAGTGTCATATTTTGGGTTGGCTTCAATACCACCAAATTCAAATACAGTGCGGTTACCTAAAGTGGCTTTGACTTTATCAAGCGTACCAAAACGTTGCACGCTGCCGCCGCCATAAGTGATTAATACTCTGGCATTGGCTGGTATAAGTTGATCTAACTCTGCAATACGGTCTTTACCGAAAACAACATGAGTAGGGTTACGATAATTAAAGTTAAGCATAATAGGCGCCTTTTGGTTTAGCGATAAAACAATAAATACGTTGCTGTTTACCGATACTCTTAAACATCAGGTTGTAAAAGTGACGTAAACAACAGCCAGAAATCATGTGTCTATAATAATCTCTTGAGTAAAAATAAACATACACAGAACTATTGCGTTCATGCTCATTCCTACTTTTTTTTGTTTAAATAAGACGTTTATTTGCTAAATATAATGCCTTTTACTACTTTTTTGGTAATATCTATCGTAACTCGGCAATGGTGCTGTTAATTTTATTAAGGTGGTTTTATGAATGAGATAGCAACATTAATGGCACAGCTTGCACCACAAGAAGGAGTTAATAATACTCATTTGGCTGGGGTACGTGTGTTTCGTGGCTCACAATATGCTTCTCGGGGGCCATTATGCTATTCCCAGGGGGTGTTGATTGTGGGTCAGGGCAAAAAGCGTGTCTATATTGAGGATAAAACCTTTGACTACGACCGTCAGCATTCTTTAGTAATGACGGTACCGCTCCCGGTTGAATGTGAAACTTTTGCCAGTATTGAAGAACCGGTGTTAGTGTTGATGGTGGATATTAACTTAGTGCAGTTAAATTACATCGTTAAGTTAATGGACGAACATCATCAAATTCCAAAAGATTTAAATGAGTCGCGCCAAAGTGGTTTTTTTATTGCCGACAGCACTGAAGACATGGATTGCAGTGTTATCCGCTTATTGCAGGCTTTGCAGTCGCCGTTAGAGGCTAAAGTGATGGGCGAGGCGTTAGTGCTCGAACTGCTATATCGCTTATTAGATGCGCCAAATTCCGCGCCGCTGTTTGCTTTGTCGTTAAGCCACACTCGTTTGTCTCGGGTTGAAAAAGCCTTGAGTTATATCCATAAGCATTATGGTGAGTCGGTTGAGGTGGATACGCTAGCGAGCTTAGTGAACATGAGCCCGTCGGCATTTCATCGTTGTTTTAAAGAGGTTACCACGTCTTCGCCTATTCAATATTTAAAGAAAATTCGCTTAAATAAAGCCAGAGAGTTATTGCAATTACAACGGCTGAAAGTGAAAGAGGTATCTACCCAGGTGGGCTATGAAAGCACCGCACAATTTAGCCGTGAATTTAAACGCTACTTTGATCAAAGCCCAGGTGAGTTTGCTCGGTTATAATACGCATTTTCGTTGGGGTATTTCATTGATTAAGGGTTTAATATGTCAGCAATTGCACCCACAAAAATAACGTTTTTTGAGTTTTTAACGCCACTCGTAGCGTCGGGGCAAAAGACGATTACCATCCGTGATTTCAGCGAAAGTCATTACCAACCTGGCACTCAAGTTGAGGTCTACACTCTTGAAAGCCATACTAAGGTTTGTGACATTGTTATTTTGGCCGTTGAGCCATTAGCCTTTGACGACATCAATGAATTTCATGCCGACCAAGAAAGCTTACCTTTAGACGAACTTAAACACCTTATCCAACAGGTTTACCCTGACCAACAACGTCTATTTATGATCTCTTTTGCGCTTGTTGAGACGCAAGTAAGTTCGAATTAATTGTCTATCAATCAGTGATCTCAAGTGTCATACCTCGTTTTAGACACGCTTCACTACAGCAGTGTCTAAAACATGATCTGCTTAACAAATGATCTCTTCTAACCATGTTAGTTTGCATATCTATTAGTTACTTCACATTTTAGCTACCGCTAAAGTGATACTTTTGCTTTCTGCGTGTGACGTATTTGTATATCTAACATTTTACTGTCAATGGTTTTGCTCTTAGGGCTTCATTCAATTAGGATTTTCTATGTCTTCAATCATTCAATCAGCCGGCCAAGAGTTGATTAAACCTTACCAAGCCAATATTACTGTGCCTAACTGGATGATAAGTTCAATGGAGCGGGTGATGCAGTATTATGTCGATAAAAATCTGCGTCTTGACACCATTTCAACAGACCGTATGCCTAAGCCTGTTGAAGGCAAAAAGTATATGTTGTACGCCCACATTCCTTTTTGTCATACCTTGTGCTCTTTTTGTACTTTTCACCGCTTTTTATTCCGTGAAGACAAAGCGCGTGAGTACTTTATTGCGCTACGCAAAGAAATGCAGATGGCGAAAGATTTAGGCTATGAATTTGAGTCTATGTACATTGGCGGTGGCACCACCACGGTTTTAGAAGATGAACTCGCTCGCACTATTGAACACGCAAAGACATTATTCCCGGGTATTAAAGAAGTGTCTTGTGAGTCTGATCCACAACATTTAGGCAGCCCTGAATTTAAACAGTTAAAAGGCCTAGTCGACAGAATGTCGATTGGGGTGCAAAGCTTTGATGACGGCATTTTAAAAATGACCGACCGTTTAGATAAGTTTGGATCTGGGCAAGAAACCTTTGATCGCATTATGGCGGCAAAAGAATTATTTCCAATTATCAACGTTGATTTAATCTTTGGTTTTAAAGGTCAAACTGACGAGATTATCCAGTCTGATCTCGATATGGCATCTAAGCTAGACCCGCGCCAAATTACCACTTATCCATTAATGATTACTCACCAAACACGTAAAAGTGTCAAAGGCGAACTCGCAGCGCCTCATGGTGAAATGGTTAACCAGTATCGTCAAATCTTGAATAGTTTAACAGGTCAGTATAACCAGCTTTCAGCTTGGGCCTTTGGTAAAACCGATAATGAGGGTTTTGATGAGTACGTGATTGATTATGATGAGTACCTTGGTGTGGGTTCAGGCTCATTCAGTTTTTTAAATGATACTTTGTATGTGAATACCTTTTCACTGAAAAAATACCAACAACGTATTGCACAAGGCCGCATGGCCGTTGAACAACAGAAAAAATACCAATTAAAAGAAGTGATGCAATATCGTTTCTTACTGGGTATGTTCTCTGGGCGTTTATCGCGTAAATATTTCCGCGATAACTTTAATGTCAATTTAGACACCGCATTATTTAAAGAAATGGCCTCAATGAAAGCCATGGGCGCGCTAAAAAATGATCCGGTTAATCCTGACGAATTAATTGTGACCGACAACGGTAAAATGTTGGGCTTATTGATGATGAAAGAGTTTTACTCTGGTATGGACAATGTGCGTGCGCAGTTGCGTCAACCGCTTGCTGAGGCAGACATGTAATTTATGTCGATAACCGTGTGATCTACGCCGATTTTGTTATACTCAACACTCTTTTGTCGGGGTTTTTCTAGGTATCGCTATGGCCAATATTTTACTGCTCGCTAATATCAATTGTGACCGTATTTTACGGTTAGATAAACCATTACAAACTGGCGGGCGGTTTCATTATCAGGACGGAGGCTTACGTTTAGGCGGTGGCGGTGCCAATACTGGCTTAGGTTTGGTGTGGGCAAAACACAATGTGTCGCTAGTCAGCGAAGTGGGCAGTGACGACATTGGCGATTGGATTTTAGCGAAAGCGAGTACCCTTGGATTAGATTGCCGTTTAGTTCATCGTTTTAGCGGTAACACCTGTGAGATGTTGCTGGTGATGACGCCAGACGGCGAACGCACCATTATTAGACCACAACGGCCGATATTCGAGTTATCTCACGCTCCCAATTGGCAACAATGGGACGCGTTTTATATCAATTCATCTGCAAATGGTGCCGACATATGGGCCCAAGATGCTATTGACAGTAATCCTCATTGCAAAGTGATTGCGCAACTGGCTAAAGATCAGCGCAAGCGTCCTTGCCATGTGTTGATTGCCTCGATTACCGATATGCAGGGGCGTTGTAATCAAGCGCCGTGGCAGTTTGCTCAATCTATTGCTGGCGATGCGCTACAGTATTTTATTGTTACCGATGGTGATAAAGGCGCAATAGCCTACAGTGTTGAAGGCGAACAGCATGTTCCCGCTGTGATGGCTGAGGTTGTTGATACCACTGGCGCAGGCGATGCGTATGCTGCGGGTGTTATCCATGGTTTATGCCAAAATATGCCCATTTTTGATGCAATGCATCAAGGGGCGTTATGGGCTTCATTTGCCGTTGCAACCCCAAGCTCTATACCTGGTGAAGCGCTTAAAAAGCACCTGACAGCAAGTTAATGAAAATCTTTGCCGTTGTCATTTTTATGTCATGGTTGATCATTACTATGTGCCGGTCTAATCAACTTATACTCGATAGCAAAGCGTAAATACGTCTATGTATTGGGTATTTTCGGTATTAACTCCCTATTTTTGTTGCCTTACTATTTACGAGTAAGGCTTTTTTTTACCTGAAATTTGGGTATATTGACTCTACAGGATCTGTGGGGAAGGCTGGATGAATAAAAAGTGGGTTAACCGTATTTCGGGTTTGTATTTAGGTGACCAGGTGCAAATGCACAATGGTGTTGCCAGTGGTATTAACCAAAAACATGCCGCAACACAACTGACTGTGCAGTTTGATCGCGTGGTGGGCAATAGTGAGGCCGATCCTAAGCATCATGGCGGCTTAGATCGAGTATTGCATCATTTTCCCCGCGAGCATTATGGCCAATATCGCCGCTGGGACTTAATGTCTAATTTTAAAGATGCGCCATCGATGGGTGAAAACATTAGTACTGTCGGTGTAAATGAGTCCCTCGTCAATATTGGTGATATTGTTCAAATTGGCGATGTCACTTTGCAAGTTACCCAACCACGCTCACCTTGTTTTAAACTCAATGTACAATTTGAACAGCCTAAATTTGCCCTCGCTATGCAAGAGAGCCGCATGTGTGGTTGGTTTTATCGAGTGTTGTCTGAAGGGGTTATTCGCCCAAGCGATAGTATTTGTTTAATCGAGCGTAAATCTGACATTAGTATTGCTAAGGCGATGCAAATTTACTTTTTACCTGAGTTTGATGCCGAGCAGTATCAAACTTTACTTGCTTGTGAAGGCTTAGCACAAAGCTGGGTAGAATCACTGCAACGCCGCTTAGCACAACAAAGTATTGAAGACTGGGCAATGCGTTTGTATGGTAAAGCCAGTTAAAAATACTGTTAGACAATAACGTATACTAAATAACAGCATGATAAGGAAAATCGAATGTCTGAACCGACAGGTGAAGTAAGTAAACAAGCAAAAGACATGGGCTTATTGATCCACGCCGCAAGCTTTGCGGGCTATGTGTTTCCATTTGGTAGCGTATTAGGTCCGTTGATTGTGTGGCTGATGAAGCGTGACGAGTTTGAGTTTGCTAATCAGTGTGGTAAAAATTGCCTTAACTTCAAATTGAGTTTAATGATTTATGCGATGATTTCGGCTGTTTTGATTTTGGTGGGCGTTGGCGTATTACTGCTAGCAGCGTTAGCATTATTAGATATTATTTGTACTATTATCGCGATAGTCAAAGCCAACGACGGCATTGCCTATCATTATCCACTGTCGATTAAGTTTTTGAAATAATACCTTAAGGTGCTAAAAATAATGCCACTCAATGAGTGGCATTATTATATTTACGAGCTGTAGAGTATTTGCTGGTTGCAAACACTCAAATGGAATTACACCTTAAAGCGAGCCACCAACACATCTAATCGACTAGCAAGCTGGTTCAAGGCTTTACTTGCTTCAGCTGCCGCTTGTGCTGTGTCTGAGGTACGTTGAGTAATATCATTAATCTCAGTCACATTACGGTTAATATCTTCAACCACAGTTGATTGTTCTTCTGTTGCAGCCGCGACTTGGATGTTCATATCGCTAATTTGAGCAATACGCTCACTTATGCCACTGAGCGACTGGCTGGCTTCATCAACTGCAGTAACCCCTTCTTTTGAGCGACTGCTCGATTGTGCCATAGCATTTACAGCTCGACTGGCTTCTGATTGCAGCTTATCAATCATGGTTTGTACTTCGTTAGTCGATGCAGCAGTACGTGAAGCAAGGTTACGTACCTCGTCAGCTACAACGGCAAAACCACGGCCGGCTTCTCCGGCGCGGGCCGCTTCAATGGCAGCGTTGAGTGCCAGTAAGTTGGTTTGCTCTGAAATCGCACGGATTACATCTAAAATACTGCCAATTGACTTAGTATGGGTCGCAAGTGATTCAATCACTTCGCCTACCTGTGCCACATCGATTGAAAGTTGATTAATGGTTGAGCGAGCGCGTGTTACCACTTTCTGGCCATCGACGGATTCTGTATCTGCATCACGAGCTGTCACGGCAGCTTGTGCGGCATTTGCTGCAATTTCATTTACCGTGGCGCCCATTTCGTTAATAGCAGCGACAACCATCATGGTGCGATCTTTTTGCAGATGACTGTCATCTAGAGTTTGGTGTGCCTGATTAGACACATCCACTGCAGATAGACCAAGTTGTTGGCTAGTATCTGCAACTTCAACAACAGTTTCTTGAATTTTGCTAATAAAACTATTGAACCCGCGAGCTAATTGGGCGATTTCATCTTCGCCATTGACTGGCAGCCGTTGGCGTAAATCGCCTTCGCCTTCACCGATGTTTCTGAACATTTCAGCAACTTGTGCGATCGGACGGCTTACTGAGCCTGCAACCGAAATGGCAATCACAATGAATACTGCAGCAATTAACACTGTCCATAATAGGATTTGATAAGCCGATTCTTCAAGTAAGGCAAACACTTCAGCTTCAGGCACTTGCGCAACTAAATACCAATCCATAGACTTAATGTAGCTGCTGGCGATTAACATATGTTGGCCATTTACATCAGCTTTGATTAAGTTGAAGTCATTTTTATTGAGTAAGTTGTTAGTGTTGGCGTTAGGGTATAAATTACTTAAAGTCGCTTTACCTATTTGGCTGGTGTCTTGGTGTAGTTTTACGTCACCTTTCGTGTCAACTAAATATATAAAACCGCTGTCTTCAATTTTAAATGAAGCTAGTAAGCTCACCATATCATCTAAAGATTTAGCGAGACCGACCAAGCCTCTACCGTCAGGTTGTTGATAATTAATGTAAAGTTTAACATCGCCGTTACTTGGCTCTGTAAATACATTTAGCATCCGTTCTTGTTTGCTATCGCGATAATCAAAAAACCAAGCATCTTGTTGTTGGTTTAATATACGCAAAAAACCATCTTGATTATAATAGGCTGCCGTTTCGCGGTCGGCGTAGGATGCTTGTGCTAAATCATATTGATTTTTTACACTATTAAGTTCAGCGATAACAATTTCTTCTTGGTCTGCAGGTCGACCATTTTCAAGCCATTCAAGCAACATTTTACTTTTTGCTAGCTGTTCACCAGCATTCATAACTGTGCTGATTTGAAGATCGACTTCATTGCGAATTTGCATCAACAAGCTGGGCATTTCAGAGTTAAGCATACGTTGCTCAACCACTTGTTTCGCACTTCGCTGGCTCAGCAACCCAACTAACATGGTTGATAGCAGCACAGCAAAAGTAACGGTGAGTAGGATTTTTTGCTTAATGGTAAGGGTGTTAAATGTATTCATCTACAACGGCCTCTAAAAGTGTCTCTTTGTTATATCGGACACAATGGCAATAAATTGATAAAAATTTTGTATTTACTCATAAAGTACAAAACGGCTGATGGTGTAGGTCTTTGTGATGTTATGTGGTTAATGATAGTCGAAAAAATAAAAAAAAAGCACCTATTTTTAAGTGCATTTTTTTGACAGTAGCCAATAAATTAACGATGGGTGAACAACGAGTTAATGGCAAATAAACATAACTTGTCGTTTACATGTTTGGATAGTTTGGTCCGCCGCCGCCCTCAGGGGTTACCCAGGTAATATTCTGGCTTGGATCTTTAATGTCACAGGTTTTACAGTGAATACAATTTTGGGCATTAATGACAAACTTTTTTTCACCCTCATCTTCTACGACTTCATATACGCCAGCAGGACAATAACGTTGCGCAGGCTCGTCAAATTTGACTAAATTGACTGAAATCGGAATGCTTTGGTCTTTTAAATGTAAATGACAGCGTTGACCTTCCTCGTGATAGGTGTTCGACAAATACACTGAAGATAACTTGTCAAAACTGAGTTTTCCGTCTGGCTTTGGATAGTCAATCTTACTGTACTCGCTAGCTAAACCCATTGAGGCATAATCTGGTGTGGTATCGCGGAACGTTACCGGGAACTTACCACCAAACCAGTTTTGGTCTACGTAGTTAAATGCGCCACCCATTAAGGTGCCAAATTTATGCAACGCAGGGCCAAAGTTACGCGACTGATGTAGCTCTTCATGCAGCCAGCTTTCTTCAAAACGTTGCTGGAAACAGTCAAGGTCTTTACCGCCCTCTAACCCGGCAATTAGCCCTTCACCTAAGGTTGTCGCTGCAATAATTCCGCTCTTAATCGCAGTATGGGTGCCTTTAATTTTGGCAAAGTTAAGGGTGCCTGCATTACAACCGATAATTAATCCACCCGGAAAGCTCATCTTAGGCAGTGAGTTTAAACCGCCTTTAGCAATGGCTCTGGCACCGTAAGTTAGGCGTTCACCTCCGGTTAGTGTTTGAGCAATAACCGGATGCGTTTTATAACGCTGAAACTCGTCAAACGGGCTTAAATGCGGGTTTTTATAGTTTAAGTCGATAATTAATCCCACAGCGACTTGATTGTCTTCCATGTGATATAAAAATCCGCCGCCAGATGAGCCATTGACTAACGGCCAACCGCCAGTGTGAACCACTTTACCTTGCTGGTGTTGCTCAGCAGGGATTTTCCAAATCTCTTTAAACCCTAAACCATAATGTTGTGGGGTTTTGCCATTATCTAAATGGTATTTCTGAATAAGCTGCTTACCGAGGTGGCCTCGGCAGCCTTCAGAGAACACGGTATATTTAGCGTGTAACTCCATGCCTGGCATGTAGCTGTCTTTAGGCTGGCCATTTTCATCGACGCCCATATCGCCAATCAAAATGCCTTTGACGCTGTTGTCGTCATTAAACAGCAGTTCACTTGCAGCAAAGCCCGGAAAAATTTCGACACCCATGGCTTCGGCGCGATTAGCTAACCAACGAGCAAGGTTGCCCACACTAATAATGTAGTTGCCTTCATTGTGCATGGTTTTAGGCACTAAACTGTTGGGCATTAAGCGTGATTTTGACTCAGAGTTGAGTAAATAAATTTCGTCGTGACTGACTTTGGTGTTGAGGGGAATATCAGAGTCGCGCCAATCATTGAATAGCTCGTCCAGTACATCGGGCTCAAATACCGCGCCAGATAAAATGTGGGCGCCCACTTCAGAGCCTTTTTCTACCACACATACCGTGATTTCTTTATCGGCATCTTTTGATATCTGCATTAAACGACAAGCCGTTGCTAAACCTGCTGGGCCTGCACCGACTATTACAACGTCGAACTCCATTGACTCGCGTTCCATGTTCTCACCTTTCAAAGTTTCCCGTTAGCGTGCGGGTTTATTGTTTTTTTATCACGATAGTTAAACGATCGTTTATCCTTTTACTCACCTTACCGCAAAATTTGCTTTTGTCACAGGGGCAAACACAATCTTATCAGCGTGAGTCGAGTCACAAATAGTTAACGATTTAGTCATTTTGAATAAGATATTCGTCTAAAGGGGTATTTGTAAACCCGCAAATAGGCCTATAATTAGGTCTGACGGTTCTCCGAGCTTTTTGCCCTACGTCAATGATATGGGCATTTTGCCGTGGTAATTTTGCCACCGGGGTGAGTAAAGAAATGCACTTACCTCCCACACTTGGAAAGGTTAACATGTCCCAGTTACAAGACAATTTTGGACGAAAATTTCATTATTTACGGATGTCAGTCACTGATGTTTGTAATTTCAAATGCACCTATTGCTTGCCCGATGGCTATCGCCCTGATGGCAAGCCTACTTTTTTAACGCTCAACGAAATTGAAAACCTCGTTGCGGGTTTTGCTGCTGTGGGTACGCAAAAAATTCGTATCACAGGTGGCGAGCCAACCCTTCGCAAAGATTTTACTGATATCGTGCGCATCGTTGCTGATAATCCTAATGTCAATACAGTAGCAATGACTACTAATGGTTATCGTTTACAGCAGCATGCAAAAGAATGGTATGACGCAGGTTTGCGCCGTATTAATGTCTCAGTAGACAGCTTAGACCCAAAAATGTTTTACCAAATTACCGGTGAAAATAAATTCGACCAAGTGATGCGTGGTATTGATGCAGCACTTGAGGCGGGGTTTGAGCGAGTCAAAATTAATGCGGTGCTATTAAAAGGCTTAAACGATAAAGATTTACCGCGTTTTTTACATTGGATTAAACACACGCCTATTGATTTGCGCTTCATTGAACTGATGGAGACAGGCCTAGGTCGTGACTATTTCAATGCCCATCACTTGGCCGGAATCGACATTAAAAAGCAGCTTGAGCAAGAAGGCTGGTTATACGATTTACCGAGTGCCGATGATGGCCCCGCACAAAACTTCAGTCACAGTGATTATCAAGGCCGTATTGGCCTGATTATGCCGTACGCCAAAAACTTTTGCGCCAGCTGTAATCGTCTAAGGGTCTCTGCCAAAGGTAAATTGCATTTGTGCTTATTTACTGAAAATGGCGTTGATTTACGCGATTTACTGCAAGATGCATCGCAACGTGATGAACTAATCTCTCGTTTGCATGGCCAATTAGAGCAAAAGAAAGAAACTCACTTTCTGCATCAAGGCATTACTGGCGTGACGAAGCATCTAGCCTCTATTGGTGGCTAGTCGCCACCTTTCTTAGCTCAAAATAAGTGTCGTTAACCTACAAATTCTGTTTGATAAGGTATTCATATCATGAGTAATCGTTTCACCCACATTAATGCCGATGGTAATGCTCACATGGTCGATGTCACTGAGAAAGCCGTGACCGAACGCGAAGCCAGAGCTGAAGCATATATCGACATGGCCGCAGATACATTAACGATGATCATGAGCGGTAGCCACCATAAAGGTGATGTGTTTGCTACAGCGCGTATTGCTGGTATTCAAGCTGCTAAAAAGACTTCAGATCTTATTCCGTTATGCCATCCTTTAATGTTAACCAAAGTGGAAGTTGAGCTTGAAGCTCAGCCAGAACATAACCGTGTCCGTATCACTAGCTTGTGCAAATTGTCTGGTAAAACCGGTGTTGAAATGGAAGCGTTAACCGCTGCGTCTGTGGCTGCGTTAACCATTTACGACATGTGTAAAGCCGTGCAAAAAGACATGATTATCTCGCAGGTGAGATTACTAGAAAAACGCGGCGGAAAATCTGGCCACTTTACTGCTTAATATTGGCTAGTTAAATTATTTATTGTCATCAAATTAATGTGTTGAGAGACCACTATGATCCAAGTATTATTTTTTGCGCAAGTCCGCGAGTTACTCGGTACCGCGAAAGTGGAGCACAGTAGCGCCAATATTCATACCACAGAAGAGCTACGCGCAGCACTGGCTGCAACCGATGATAAATGGGCCAAAGTGCTCACTTCGGATAAGCTACTTGTTGCGGTTAATCAAACGATAAGCCAATGGGATACCAAAATAAAAGCCGGTGATGAAGTTGCCTTTTTCCCTCCAGTAACAGGGGGTTAATCATGACAAATGTAACCACTGTTAGAGTGCAAACTCAGGACTTTAGTGTTGCCGACGAATATGCCTTACTAGCCAATGACAACCAAGATGGTGCAGTGGTCAATTTTATTGGTAAAGTGCGCGATTTTAATGATGGCAGCGCAGTGACTGATTTAACGTTAGAGCATTACCCAGGCATGACCGAGTCAGTATTAGATCAAATTTGCCAACAAGCACGTGAGCGCTGGCCATTAAACAAGGTGACCATTATTCACCGTGTCGGCACGATGGCGCTAGGTGAGCAGATTGTGTTTATCGGTGTCACCAGTGCTCATCGTAAGGCTGCCTTTGCTGCATGTGAGTTTTTAATTGATTTTTTAAAGACCAAAGCACCATTTTGGAAACTTGAAGCCAATGATACTGGCAGTAAATGGGTCGAAGCTCGTGACAGTGATGAGCAAGCGGCTAAAATGTGGCAAAAATAGTGTGGCAAAAATAATCTAACTAATATTCTGCCGTTGTTTGCTCAACCAATAAGGTCAGTTATTAATGTTTTCTACTTCGTTATCTGTTTTTACTCATGGTGAGCGTTTCAAAAGCCAATGTTACGCTATTGCCTTCACGCTAGTATTGGGTCTATTGAGTGTGATATTGCCGACTCATGTTGCTCAAGCTGCCGATACTCCTGCCATCGCTGCCGCAGCAAATATTAAATTTGCCCTTGATGACATCGCGAAGAACTTCAAACAACAAACCGGTTTGTCTGTTCGTATCAGTTATGGCTCATCTGGCAACTTTATCACTCAAATTCAACACGGCGCCCCCTTTGAAATGATGCTCAGTGCCGATGAGTTTTATATTGAGCAATTGCATAAGGCGGGTTATACCCAAGATGCTGGGGTTATTTATGCCATCGGCCGCTTAGCACTAGCAGCACCAAAACAATCACCGTTAATTCTTGATGCTGAGCTGGTGGGGTTAGAGCAATTTATTCGCGACGGTAAGCTTAAGCGCTTTGCGATAGCCAATCCCGATCATGCTCCCTACGGTGAACGTGCCCGAGAGGTGCTAAAAGCCAAGGGGTTATGGGATGCTGTGCAACCTAAGCTCATTTTTGGTGAAAATGCGTCACAAGCCGCTCAGTTTACCATTAGTGGTTCAACTCAAGGTGGCATCGTACCTTTGTCCTTGGTACTTGCGCCGCAATTTACTCAGTTAGCTAACCATGTGGTTATTCCTGATAATTTATACCAACCGCTAAATCAACGCATGGCATTAATGCCAAATGCTTCAGAAACCGCAACGCGCTTTTATCAATACATGCAAAGTCCACAAGCGCAAAAAGTATTAAGTGAGTTTGGTTTTAACTTGCCTAAAACAACAGTGAAGCTCGACTAATGGATTGGCAAGCGCTGTTGCTGTCGGTCAAACTCAGTAGCTTTACTGTGTTGTTGTTAATTCCGTTGGCGATCATCATCGGCCGAGGGTTGGCGTACTTTCAATTTCGCGGTAAATCATGGTTAGAAGCATTAATTTTAGTGCCCTTAGTGTTGCCGCCGACTGTCATTGGTTATTACTTGCTGGTGGGCCTGGGTAATCAAAGCTTCATCGGCGGCCTTGCTGAGCAGCTTTTTGGTCAACAACTGGTGTTTAATTTCTCCGGGCTAGTGATAGCTTCCATTATTGTCAATATTCCCTTTGCTGTGCAGCCGATACAGCGTGCTTATGAAACCATTCCAATTGATATTCGCGACGCAGCAGCTTGTTGTGGTATGAGCCGTATGCGGATTTTTCTTAAAGTCGAGTTACCTATGGTGTGGCCTGGTGTATTAACTGCATTAGTGTTGTGCTTCTCCCATGTGTTAGGTGAATTTGGTGTGGTATTGATGCTCGGCGGTAATATTGCTGGCGAAACCAAAACGATCTCTATAGCCATTTATGACAGCGTGCAAGCCTTCGACTTTGATTCTGCAGGCATGATGTCATTGGTATTGTTGCTGTTTGCGGTGAGTGCTTTGGCATTAACAACCAGTATGTCGCGGCGTTTAGGAGGCCTTAATGCCACACAACGCTGATCTTGTTTGTGATATTAGCCAAGAGCTGCCTATTCCATTGGCGGCAAACTTTACCTGTAAAGCCGGTGAAGTGTTAGCGGTAGTGGGGCCTTCTGGCGGCGGGAAAACCACCTTGCTAAGAATGATTGCTGGGCTAACAATCCCCAAGCAAGGCCGTATTCAATGTGGTGATGTTTTATGGTTTGATTCTGCAGAGGCTGTGATGTTAACACCGCAGCAGCGCCATATTGGCTATATGCCACAACATTTTGGTCTATTTCCGCATTTGTCGGCGTTAGATAATGTGATAGCAGGGCTTGACCATATCCCTAAGTCAGAACGTAAACAGCGTGCTTTAGATTGGCTTGAACGGGTTAATTTACATGGTTTACCGAACCGCCTTCCGGCGCAACTTTCGGGTGGTCAGCGTCAACGTGTGGCATTGGCGCGAGCATTGGCTCGCGAGCCTGCCATTTTATTACTCGACGAGCCTTTTTCGGCTGTTGACCGTGAAACCCGCGAACGCTTGTACATTGAGCTTGCAAGGTTAAAGCAACAACTGTCCATTCCTGTGGTGATGGTGACTCACGACATTCATGAGGCGTTATTGCTCGCCGATAAAATGATGTTAATTAGCCAAGGCAAAATGCTGCAACAAGGTCAACCATTTGAAGTGCTATCGCACCCTAATGATGAAGCGGTAGCTCGTCAAATGGGCTTGCGTAATATTTTTGATGGTGAAGTGGTTGAGCAAGACGTTGAGCGTAACATGACTTGGTTTAAGCTCGGTGAAGAACTCATTATCAGCGACAGTGCTCCACCACTCGCAAAGGGTCAAGCTATCCGTTGGGTTATCCCCAATCAAGGGATTCGGTTTAATGCCATCAGCAGTGGCCGCTTATGTAAAAGCATCAATAAGCTTGATGTCATGATTGAGTCAGTATTAGTCATGGGCGAATCGTCACGCGTAATAGCATCTGTTATCGGTATTGGTTCAATACTTAATGCTGACGTACCAACCCACTTAGTTGAAAAGTTAGCATTACAAACCGGAGTGCAAACCACTATCGCGTTAAAGTCTGAGCAAATTCATATCTTAAACACCCCTTAATTCTAATTGATTTTAGCTCGAAGGCCTTGTTTTGCGGTGTTTATGATCAATTATTAATCTTAGATTTCTTGGGACTTTGGCCGCTCTTAGGTAGAGTAGTGCTGTAATAAAATTTTCAATCAAATAGAGGCTAGTGATGGTTCGGTTGCTATTAGCAATATGCTTTCTTCCTTGTGCCGTGATGGCTACGCCGTCGATGCACACTTTATTGATCAACGGTGAGTTTCTCAAACCCATTGTGGTCATGGAGCAGTTAGAACAACAAGACAAAGGCACAATATGTGACTTTGATGTTGATGTGGAAGAAGGATTACTGGTTTACAAGATTTCTATGGTTAACGTAGAAGCACGAGAAATCAGTAAGTACCAGTACCGAGCGTTAGATGGTGTACTGCTAACCGAAAAATCATCTGCTTATAATTCTGACGATATCGGCTCTGTAAATGCCGCTAAAATGTTACAAGCTAAGCATATGACATTTTCTGCGCTAGTCGCTTTAGCGATTGAAGATCAACAAGGATACTTAACGCAAGCGGAATTGGACCACGACTTATCTATTAGTTATCTCGAACTAAAATTACTCAATCAAGATAGTAAAAATACCATTGCTTTCGACATTGAAACCCTGCGTCCACTTCCACTGCTCAAATGGGATTAAAGACTCTATGACTAAGCGTATTTTATTGGTTGAAGATGATGCCACGACGTTAAAATATGTGGCCGATGGATTTACTGCACAAAACTACCAAGTAGACAGTGCGACTGATGGCCAAGAAGGCTTAACATTAGCCAAGCACAATCAGTACGACTTACTCATTTTAGACCGTATGTTACCTAAGCTTGATGGTTTGACGTTATTGTCAGCCTTACGCACCAGCGGTAACAAAACACCGGTACTCATTTTATCCGCATTAAGCCATGTAGATGAGCGCGTAAAAGGCTTGCGTGCCGGCGGTGATGACTACATGACCAAGCCGTTTGCATTTGCTGAGTTATTGGTGCGTGCTGAGAAACTGGTTCAACGTAATGTTATCGAGCCCGCGGCGACCGATATTGAAGTCGGCGGCTTAAAAATGGAGCTGCTAACTCGTAAAGTGACCCTCGATGAGAACGAGTTAATGCTGCAACCAAAAGAGTTTCAGTTACTCAAATACCTCATGGAACATCCTAACCAAGTGATAAGCCGTACACTGTTGTTTGAAGCGGTGTGGGATTACCACTTTGACCCTCGTACCAATGTGATTGATGTGCATATTGCAAAACTGCGTCGTAAGTTTGAAGAACTTGGACACGGTGAGTTAATTGAAACAGTAAGGGGTGCGGGTTATCGCCTCTGCAAAGGCCATTAAGCCTTATCAAAGTAGTGCGTGGCGCATCACGCTTATCTTCTCGACGTTAGTGACCATTTTAATTGTGATGTTGGTATTAAGCCTTTATCGACAGTTAGTCATTGAACAACAAAACCAGGTAGATAAGCACCTAGCCGCCGAAATGCAGCGATATCAGCAGTTAGCGTTAACCGTGAATCGCCGCAGTTTTGCGGCGCAAATTCGCGCCGCCGATCCTAAAACTGCTTTAATTGCATGGCGTAATAGTGTCGACATGGTTGGGGCATTAACTTTTTTGCCTGAAAACATGCCGCAACTCCCAGAAACCAAAGACTTTCCTATTTTTACCGGTGGCCCTGATAAATTACATATTTTGACCGGTGGTCTGGTGATTACCCGTTACGGCCCTGTATTGATTGCCACCCGTACCGATCACCTAGCAACTCTCATTGAAAAGTTTATCAATGCGGCATTTTGGGCGGTGGCATTCACTTTAGGCTTAACGCTGGCTTTGGGGTATATTTTCTCAAAAGCCATCCTTAGACGACTGGTCGAATATAACCGTTTGAGCGAGCAAATTGAGGCCGGACATTACGAAACTCGCTTGCCTGTCAGCGACAGTCAGGATGAGTTTGATATGCTAGCGCGGCAATTTAATTTAGTGTTAGACACCCTGGAACAAAACTTACGTGCAGTGCGGGGCGTGACAGATAATATCGCCCATGACCTGCGTACGCCGCTATCGCATTTGCGAATTGGTATTGAACAGCTCGCTGACAAACCCACCAACGAGCTGGCCGATGCTAGCGCAGAGTTACTTGAAGAGTTAGACCATTGTTTAGGCACCTTCGATGCAATGTTGTCATTAACTCGAATTGAAGAAGGCCAGCAAACGCTCGATTTACAACCAGTGAGCTTACAACAAATTTGCCAAGACTTATTTGAAATGGCCGAAGTGATTGCTGAGTCTCGCGACCAGGTATTAGACATTTCACTTGAAAATGACGTGCAGATTAATGGTGACAAATACCTATTATTCCAAGCGCTATTTAATCTAGTCGATAATGCGATTAAGTATTCACCAGTTGGCGCATCCATTTGTATAAAGCAGCGTGGTAAACATATCCAAATTAGTGATAATGGCCCCGGGATTATTGATGAAGATAAAGAGCGAGTATTTGACCGCCTTGTGCGCTTAGACCCGAGCCGTCATTACAAAGGGACTGGCTTGGGCTTGTCGATGGTAAAAGCCATTTTATCACGTCATAAAGCCACTATTTCATTACACGACAATAACCCAGGGTTGTTAGTTAATATTCATTTTAAATAGTCAGCGACTCAGTCGCTGGCTTTGATTGAGTTGGATCCATCCATGTATCAACTGCTGAGCGAGCAAGATGACTTTATTGTCATAAATAAAGACCCTAATGTGCATTTTCATAGCCAAGATGGCACCGCAGGGGTTATCGCTCAAGCCGAAGCGGATTTAGGGTATAAATTGTATCCGGTCCATCGCCTAGACACTCCCACTTCAGGCTTGCTCATTGTGGCCAGAACCCCACAAGCGGCCAATGTATTTACCCAAATGTTTACCGCTCATCAGGTGCAAAAATACTACTTAGCCATCGCATTAGGTAAGCCTAAAAAGAAACAAGGTTGGATAGTCGGTGATATGGCGAAATCTCGCCGAAGTATGTACAAATTACTTCGTACTACAGACAACCCAGCTATGACGCAGTTTTTTTGTGCCAGTCTCAGTGAAGGTAAACGTGGCTATTTACTCAAACCTTTAAGTGGTAAAACCCATCAACTACGTGTTGCGCTGGCGAGTATTGGCGTGCCTATTTTAGGCGATACGCTTTACGGTAAAGATGACAGTGATCGCTGCTATTTACATGCGTATTGTGTGCATTTTAACTATTTAGGCCAGCAATATGCGTTTGAACAATTACCACTTCACGGGGATCAGTTTGTTGATGAGTCGTTTGTTCAACTAGTTAACGAGCAATGGGATCAACCTGAGCGATTGCTCTGGCCGAGCAAACGCTAACTCACAGCGTTATTCATTACCATAATATTACTGACTTGGCTCGACGTTGTCTGACGATGCAGATTGTTTGGTGCTAATAGTGTTACGGCCATTGTTTTTGGCGATATACATAGCGTCATCAGCTAATTGTAATAACTGCTCTACACTGAGATGCGGTTTACTGGTGACATAACCGATACTTAATGACACTGAGACGGTATTTTTTTGCCACAAAATAGAGCTGTTATTAATTTTAGTTTGAATTTTTTGCGCTACGACAAGAGCATCATTATCAGCAGTTAACGGCAAAATAATTAAAAACTCTTCACCGCCATAACGACAAATAAAGTCAATTTTGCGTAAGGATTGCTGCAACACTTTTGCCGTATTTTTGATGATAAGGTCGCCTGCAAGATGACCATAGGTATCATTAATTTGTTTAAAGTGGTCTAGGTCGAGCACGAGGATGCTATAAGCTAATCCATTACGTTGCCATAAGGCGTCAACCTCTTCTAATTTTTTCAGTAATGCATGGCGATTCCATAGTCCTGTTAGTTGGTCTTTATTGGCCAAACTGGCCACCTTGAACACTAAGCGTGTTAAGGCGTTGCCATACAAAACGAGGTTACTTACCAGCAGCAAAATGATGTAACTCCACATCACTAGAGGGGAGTTTAATTTATCTGCGGCAGATAAATTAGCTAACTTTTCAGGGTAGATAAACAGGGCAAGAGCGCGAATTAAAAATAACGATGCCATCAAAAAAAACGGTGCGTTTATCAGTGTGGCATAGTAGATAGAGAGATGCTTTCTGGCTGCTCTGACATTATCAAGCCCCATTAAAGAGAGTAACACAGCAGCAGTGACGCTCATTAAAATCACTAAATAGACAGCGTAACCAAGTGAAGGGGGTACCATTAACATTAATAAGCCGCAAGTGGCTAGAGCAACCAGGTCGAAGAGATAAGACGCGGGCTGCTTAAACAAGTATTGGCAACCCCATCGCGCGAAAGCAAATCCCAGCAAAATAGTCATATCGGCCACGAACCAATACAAATAGTTAACTTCTGTGGTGCGTTGGGTATAGAGTAAAATACCTATTACGGTCAGTAAATTGGCAAAAGCAAAGCGCCAACTTGCTTTAGGGGCAATACGGAATACGCCAGCATATAGGGCCCATGCAATGGTGCAGCTGGCACCTATTAAGAAAAAAAATTGAACAAAAATAATACTTTGGTTATCTTCCATATGACCTATTAGTATTTAACAACGTACCGTGAATAGAGTGCTACAGTTTTTGGGTCCATAGATATTTTGTGAACTGAGTAGCAAAATGTTAGGGTAAATTCTCATCATAAACAAATGATGTCAGTTACTGTTTTTATAATGGCAATTGCTGAATTAAGCAAACAATTAAGGATGATAAATGGATACAAATAAGTTATTACTGGTAATTATCGCAATTTTGCTACCACCGTTAGCCGTTTTTTTGAAAAAAGGCTTAGGTAAAGATCTATTGATTAATGTGTTATTGTGTTTTTTCTTTTTTATTCCGGGTTTAATCCACGCACTTTGGGTTGTGCTACAAGAGGATCTATAACCATTTCAAAGTGGTAATGGTTCAGCAGATTGGTTAATCGCAATCACTCGATCTCATTAGAGATTATGCGGCATAAGCGTTATAATGAGCAACTTATCGAGTCGATGATGTAATCACTATGAACCGTAAAAAGAAAATCAATCAAACCCTTAAGGCCAAAGCCAAAAAAGCCAATGCTAAATTGCATAGCACCAATAAACCGGCTTACGTGTCAAAAGCTGAACGTGAAAGATTAGCACAACAAGCTTTGCTTAACGGCGACGTTAATCAATGCTCTACAGAGCAGTAGAGGGACGACACCGAGCTAGCGCTTCTCGTCCTCTCGCTGCAGTAGGCCTTCTCTAACGCTTAGGCTGGGGGTTACCGCATATTTTACATTGCACCTGTTTAGGCAGTTTTAGCTCTCTGAACTCCATTGTCATGGCATCAACCATTAACAACTTTCCTGCCAATGGTTTGCCTAACCCGCTAATAACCTTAATGGCTTCAGTAGCTTGAATACAACCGATCATTCCTACAACCGGCGCTAAAATCCCCGATTCCACACAGGTTAATTGCTGCTCGCCAAATAGCGCGCTAAAGCACTGATAGCAAGGGGTGTCGGTTTGATAATCAAATACGGTTACTGTGCCTTCCATCCGAATGGCTGCGGCAGAAACCAATGGCACTTTATGGTTAAAGCAGCTTCTATTTAACTGTTCGCGCACGACAACATTGTCTGTGCAGTCAAGCACAAAACTGTGCTGGCTAACGAGCTGATTAATTTCATCGTCATCTAACAATTTATTGATAGCGTTGATGGTAATCAACGGATTAAGTTGAGCCAAGGTTTGTTTGGCCGAATCAACTTTGGCCTGACCAACATTGGCATCAAAGTGCAGTACTTGGCGTTGTAAGTTAGACAGTTCAACATGGTCAAAGTCGACAATCGTCATTTCGCCAACACCGGCAACAGCCAAGTATTGGCTTGCTGCGCAGCCCAAACCGCCAGCACCAATAATGAGTACTTTTGCTAATTTGAGCTTTTCTTGACCGTCGATATCCATGGCTTTAATGGAGATTTGACGGCTATAGCGCAGCATTTCATTGTCGGTTAATATTTCTTGGTCTTCAGACTGCATAATTCTCCTAGCACAGCACGCTGTTAAAAGGCTCTACGGTTACTGTATTGCCTTTGGCTAAGTCGCCTTGGAATTGTTCTAAAATCACAAAGCAATTAGCTAGGCTCATCGACGTTAACATGCCTGAACCTTGGCCTCCGGTTATGGACACTTCGAGTTCGCCTGAGGCATTACGGCTTAATATGCCACGTTGATATTCTACTCGACCTGGATGTTTACGAATGTCGGTTTGCAGTGTCGCTTGACACAATAACGGGGCTTTAGGCGTAATGCCCTGCATCTTGTTTAATATGGGCAACACTAATTTATAATATGTCACCATTGAAGACACAGGGTTGCCTGGTAAACCACAAAATATTGCGTTACCTATTTTACCAAAAGCAAAAGGTTTGCCTGGTTTAATGGCGAGTTTCCAAAAGGTGATTTGGCCTTCTTCAGATAATATTTGTTTAGTATAGTCAGCATCGCCTACAGATACGCCGCCAGAGGTCAGTACCATATCCGCTATAGTGGCGGCTTCTTTAAAGGCACCGCGTATTGCTTCTTTGTCGTCGTTAATGACGCCTAAATCAATCCATTCGACGTGACTTTTGCTCAATAAACCTTGAATCGAATAACGGTTTGAATCGTAAATTTGTCCTGGTGACAGCTCACTGCCAATAGGGCGTAATTCGTCGCCTGTTGAGAAAAATGCCACTTTTAACTTACGTGTTACACGTACTTGGCTAATCCCTATGGTGGCTAACACCCCCATTTCTGCAGCGCGAATGGTGATACCACGATGTAATACTTTGGTGCCTGCCAATAATTCTTCGCCACGGCCACGCACATTGGCGCCGAGTTTTTTGGGATGTACAATAGTGATACTGTCGCCGTCAACTTGGGTCTCTTCTTGCATTTGTACCGTGTCATACCCAGCAGGAACAGGAGCGCCGGTCATAATACGGATGCAGCTATTGGGTTGCTCTTTGCCTTTAAAAGGATGGCCTGCAAAAGAACTCCCAATAAGAGTGAGCGTAGTTTTATCTTGTGAGAGATCTAAATCGACATAACGGAATGCGAAACCGTCCATTGCTGAGTTGTCAAACGGCGGTAAGTCGATACTTGATGCTAAGTCTTCTGCTAAAACGCGGTCGATGGCATTGCTTAATGTCACTAACTCGGTATCTTGGGTTGCATCAACTTGCGCTAATAATTGTTCAATGGCTTGATCTGGATGCATTAGCTTAGGTTGCGCGCAAGGGTCTTGATTGTTTGGCATCTGAACTTCCTTAATGAATACCTAAGGCACTCTTTTAGTGCCTGAGTTAAAAATGATGTTCGCTATTAATAGCGCTTAGTATGCCATGATGGTAAAAGAGTTTTATGATCATACTTAAGGTTTTTCTCACTTATGTCACAAACTGACGCTGTTTCTTCATGGTATCTATACATTATTCGCTGTGCTAATTCGCATTTATACACGGGTGTAACGACAGATGTTACTCGGCGCTTTGCTGAGCACCAAAGTGGTGGGCCCAAAGCGGCTAAATTTTTAAAAGGCAAAGGCCCGCTAACGTTAATGTACCAAGAGACGCTTATTGACCGTAGCTCGGCACTTAAGCGTGAGATAGCAGTAAAAAAGTTGTCTCGATTACAAAAACTACAAATGATAGAACAATTTACGGCCAAGTAGCAGCGCTGATAATGATTAAACTTTGTATCAGCGATATCGTTATTGACGCCATATATCTAGAGTAGGCTCTCAAGCCATGCTTTTGCCCTTGGCATCGTAGTGCTTTGCTAAGCGGGATCTTACTTTGCCGCGCGCAATACCGGATACACAAGATACTGATTATCATAATAAGGACTACGCTGATAAAACCATCTCAATCTAGCTTTGCTGTCATTGGCAAAGATTGGATCGGTTAATGCTTGCTCAAATTCGCTTTGTAATGCCGGGTTTTCTGCTAACATTTTTGCCGCAAGAGGCTCTACCGCATAGTCTTCAATGTATTCTGTGCGAGTAAAAATAGTGTTGAAAAACCCCCAATAAAATAATGAGTCTTCAGCCTGTGGCTCAAGTAATAATATGGCTAAATCACCCAGAGGTTGGTCGGTTGCTACGCGGATTGTGCCAGTGGGTAATAAAGTGGTGATTTTATGACGACTGGTGTTAGCGGTAACCGTTTGATGGCCTTCATAATCAGCGCTTGAAAATGTTGGATCGCTAAACCGATATTGTTGAGCAGCAATAGAGGTTGGCTTGGTCAATTTAGTCATACGAATGCCATGTAAAGACAAGCGTTTAATCACTTTTGTCCACTGAGGTGGAATGTAATAGGCGACAGGTCGCGATACAATCACATCTGGCTTAGTGTTTGCCTTTACAGGAATATTGGCATACAACTTAGGCTCACCCGTCCAACGCACTACATTTGCACCGCTAATTGGACTGGTTTCAATTCGATAATCAATCCCTTTAAAATCTCGGCCTTGCGGCAGCATTTCACTTTGCCAGCTTAGAGTTACTTTGCTTGGATTACGGTATTTATCTTCATAAATGGCTGACTTTAATTTGGTGCTATTTTGGGCTACCGTTTTCAGCGTTTGTTCTAACATAACATAAGTGCCTAACACCCTTTGTTTATAGGGCTTTAGGCTGTGGTTTTCGATTAAAATAGTTGGCAAGTGGCGAGCATCACCATAACCATTGGAAAAACGTGGGCTAGGGTTCCATAACGATACACCTTTGGCCATGTCGGCATTATCTATCGCAAACACTAACGGACCAGGAATATGACCTTGTTCGGTCAAGGCGGCTTCTATTGCAGGGCGGTAAATCGTTTCTAACCAAGTAAAGCTGCTTGGGCTGTAACCTTGTTTTACGTTGTAACCAAAGGTGACATCGTATTGGTAATCAATGCCGTCGGTAACGTGTACATCAATGTAGAGATCGGGTTGCCAGATATTGATGGTGCGGATCAGGTGTTGCATCTCTAGTGCATCGGCTTTGGCATAATCGCGGTTTAAGTTGAGGTTATTTGCCGTGGTACGCCAACCCATATTTATTGGGCCACGCTGATTAACGCGATTGTATTCGCTGCTACGCTCATGGGCGTCAACGCTTAATATGGGTATAAATAAAAAATTAACGTTTTCAAGTAACGCTCTTTTGTTGCCGTGGCTAATGTCTCTTAGCAACATCATTCCGGCATCTTTACCGTCAACTTCTCCCGAATGGATCCCCGCTTGTACCAGTACCGTTGCTTTGTCGTTGTTGGATAATGCCGTTGCCGTTTCGGCGCCTTCACTTGAGGCAACTATCATCCAGATATCGCGTCCTTGAGGGCTTTTCCCTAGGCTAACTTTGTGTAATAAATCGCTACTGTCGACCAATTTATCTAACCACGCCATGGTGTCGTCATAGTTCGGGGTGCTGAGGTAACCTTGTTGCTCAAAAGGGGTTGCCCATGGTTGGTCTGTCGCCATAAGTAAGGTTTCGCTGGCACCTGACCAAGGCTTAATCGGCGGTAATATGCTGTCGTTGATAAAGGTATTTGCTGGCGTGATGCTGGTGAGTGATGAGGGCTGTGCTTGTTGTTCTGTCGTCGCACTGGCCGTGGCACAAAATAACAAAGGGCTGACCCATAAACTAGCAAGCAAAAAACGGCGCATGAAGACCTCAAGGTAATGATGTAAGGGGGTAAATTGATATGACATCATAGCATTACCTCTGGATGAATATGAGGCTACAAAATAAAAAATCCCAACTAGAGTTGGGATTTTTGTTGTTCACAGTTTATTTCGCCGAGTGATATTTTACACTTTAGGGCCAGCCTGCTTAATTACATCAGACACTTGATATTTAGCAAAGTTTTCGCTGAACTCTTGTGCTAGTTGCTGTGCATACTTGTTGTATTCAGCTATATCATTCCACGTATTAACTGGGTTGAGTAACTTGCTGTTTACACCTGTTACGGCAACTGGCACCTTTAGATTGAGTTTATCAATGTGGACGGTTTCAACATCTTTTAGCTCACCACTGACAATCGCATCGACAATGGCGCGAGTGGTTGGAATATCAAAACGTTTTCCAACACCATGTGGGCCACCAGTCCATCCGGTATTAACCAGGTAAACTTGGCTACCAAACGATTCAATACGTTGCATAAGTAGCTCTGCATATACACCTGCTGGGCGAGGGAAGAATGGTGCACCAAAACAGGTAGAGAAGGTCGACTGAATGGCTGAGGTTGAGCCCATTTCAGTAGAGCCTACTTTTGCTGTGTAGCCCGATAAAAAGTGGTAAGCGGCTTGTTCTTTACTCAGTACGGATACCGGCGGTAATACACCTGATACATCGCAAGTTAAAAACACGACAGCATGTGGCTCCCCACCGTGGTTTTCTTCTTTACGTTGGGCAATATGCTCAAGTGGATAAGCCGCGCGGCTGTTTTCAGTTAAGCTGGTGTCGTTATAGTCAGGTACGCGTTGCTCATTAAGTACCACGTTTTCTAATACTGTGCCAAACCGAATCGCATCCCAAATTACTGGCTCATTTTTTTGGCTTAAGTCGATGCATTTGGCGTAGCAACCGCCTTCAATGTTAAATACTCCGCCGGGAGCCCAACCGTGCTCATCATCACCAATGAGCAAACGCTTAGGGTCGGCAGATAGGGTTGTTTTACCCGTGCCCGATAAGCCAAAAAATAACGTTGTATCGCCATCGTGCCCAACGTTTGCTGAACAATGCATAGGTAATACGCCCTTAGCTGGGAGTAAAAAGTTTTGCACTGAGAACATCGACTTTTTCATTTCGCCGGCGTATTTCAAGCCAGCTAGTAACACTTTACGTTCGGCGAAGTTTAGAATCACAGCGGCATCTGAATTGGTTCCATCGCGTTCTGGGTCGCACACAAAACCTGGCGCATTAATAATTTGCCATGTGTCTTTGTTGTTGCGGTTAAACACGGTTGGAATGATAAACAGGTTACGGGCAAAAATTTGATGCCATGCATATTCCGTGGTGACACGAACCGGAATGTAATGCTCATCATCGGCGCCGACTTCGAGTTCAGACATGAACAATTCTTTGTCTGCCAGGTAAGTTTCAACACGGCCCCATAATGCATCAAATTTACCAGCATCAAATGGGCGGTTTACGTTGCCCCATTCCACATCTGCCTCGGTAGTTGAATCTTTTACAATAAAGCGGTCGTTAGGGGAGCGACCTGTTCTTTCGCCCGTTTTAGCCACTAATGCACCATTGGCGGTTAGCTGACCTTCTCCACGAAGAAGCGCGATTTCAACAAGTTGTGCTGTCGTAGGGTTAAGGTTAACGCGGTGTGTTAAATCCGCCATAGTGTTGATCTCCATGTCTTTTAGGTCGGTGTTCGCTTTTAGTCGATTTTATTATGTTGTGATTAGCTCGATTATTGTTATTGCACGATGGCTGTGAGCTAACGAGGGCGATTGTAACTGATGTTAAGGCATTGGTAACGTACAGTTTGGTAATTTTTGTGAAAGTTTTTAATGTTTAGTACTTTTGTTGACTGTTTTTAGGCACAAAAAAAGCGCTTTCGCGCTTTTTTGTGTAATTAATTACGTTTTTTAGATCTTTTAGGGTTTACTGCTTTGCATCGCTACTGTGACTGCCCGCATATAGCGCAGCAACGTCGATAGCATCAAAGGTATAAACCTGGTTGCAATACTCACAGCCCATATCAATTTTGTCATCTTCAGCTAAAATCGCTTCAATTTCTGCTTGAGAAAGCGTCTTAATTGCGGCGGCGCTGCGATCACGTGAACAAGTACACTTAAACGTCACATCGACAGGGTCAAATAAACGCACTTCTTCTTGATGGTATAAGCGATGCAACACTTCTGGTGCTTCAAGTGTAAATAGCTCTTCTGCTTTAATTGTGGCGGTTAATGTTGATAAGTGTTCAAAGTCATCATTTTGTTCAGACTTGGTGGGTAACACTTGTAATAACATACCTGCAGCTTGTTTGCCGTTAGCAAACAATTGAATTTGTGATGGTAATTGTTCAGATTGATTAAAATATTCTTCTAAGCAAGCTGCCAAGTTAACGTGGTCTAGCGAGACAATACCTTGGTAACGTTCACCCTCATCTGGTGTAAGGGTAATCACCATATAACCCTTACCAAACATTTCTTGTAAGCTGGCATCGTCGGCTATCTCGCCTTTCCAGCGCGAGACACCGCGCAATACTTGCTCATTATTACCATTGATAACAGCAAGAGATACTGGGCCGTCACCTTGCAATTGCACGCTAATGTCGCCGGTAAACTTAATGGTCGCGGTTAATAGCGATGTAGCGGCCATTAATTCGCCTAGCAAATGTTGTAATGCGACTGGATAGTCGTGGGCTGAAAGCACTTCTTGATAGCAGTTTTCAAGTTGCACGATTTCACCGCGAACATCGGCGTCGTCAAATAGATAGCGGTGTAACATATCGTTGTTCATCTTTACTCTCTTAACTCTGTTAGGCGCTTAAAAATCTTTAAAGCGCATAAGCTGTCGTCGTTGTTTTTTATCCGGTTTATGATCTGGTGCCGGATTATTCAAAATATTAAGTCGCCGAGCTTCAGCGTTGATTATACGTTTGCTAATGCTTTCCTGGGTTTCTTCATACAAGGTTTGCGCGATGTTTGCGCCTTGTCGATGACCAGACAACACTTTAATAATAACTTCTTTGTCATCATTACCTTGGCGAAGGCGAATTTTCGCACCAACTTCAGCATTCTTACTGGATTTAGTCCTTTGACCGTTGTAATGTACTTTACCGCCGTTAATCATATCTTTTGCGATGGCGCGAGTTTTATAAAATCGTGCCGCCCAAAGCCATTTATCTAACCGAATAATGCTTTTTTCGGACTGAATTTGATTCAAAGGGCCTCCAAAACAGGGATGATTTCACAGACTGAATAACTTAACTGCCATACAATACAAGTATTATTGCATCCTGGGGCTAAATTGAGCCTCATTTGTGGGCGCAAACTTAGCATATTTGGTGTAGATTCGCCAATCGATATGCTAGAGGGTTGTTGCTTTATTCTCTGTGGGTTAGCATGGCAAATAAGTATAACATTTTAAACATTAAAACAGAGACCTGTACCAAGACGTATAGAGGGTCCAAAAACATATGGATTTATTAGATAAACTGATCAACAAAGCTGCATCTGTGCCGCATAAACCGATAAGTGGCGTGGTATTTTGGCTGGGATTGGTCATTGTGTTGCTACTTGCTGCACAAATTACATGGAAGTTAATGCCAGTCTCTTCGCCATCCGCGATTTGGCAACCTTCTCCTATTTCTGCTAGCACAGCAAAGCGCATTGAGCTTTCTGGTGTGCGTAATCTATTACTTTTTGGCCGTGTTGATGACAATGCCAATAAGCCTAAAGCTGAAGTTGTTGAGCAGATTACCGACGCCCCAAAAACCAACCTTTCAATCCAATTGACTGGTGTTGTTGCTTCTACAACAGAAGAGCAAGGCCTGGCGATTATTGAGTCTAGTGGTCAACAAGAAACCTATAGCTTAGGTGACAAAATCAAAGGTACGTCAGCATCGTTAAAAGAAGTGTATGCCGACAGGATTATCATCACCAATGGTGGCCGCTATGAAACCTTGATGCTTGATGGACTTAAATACAGTGCAGAAAGCCAGGCCAACGAGCGGTTACAACAAGCCAAGGTCGATAAAAGGGTGACTCGAGTAGATCGTCGTAACAATGAACGTTTCTCTGAAGAGCTGTCTAACTCTCGCGATGAGTTACTGGCTGATCCAAGTAAAATTACTGATTATTTAGCTATTTCACCTGTTCGCAATGGCGAGGAGCTATCTGGTTATCGTTTAAACCCAGGTAAAGATGTTGCGCTGTTTAAGCAAGCGGGTTTTCAACCAAGCGATTTAGCAAAATCAATCAATGGGTATGACTTGACCGATATGGGTCAGGCTTTAGAAGTGATGGCGCAATTGCCTGAGCTCACCGAAATGGCTGTCATGGTAGAGCGTGAAGGGCAGTTGGTCGAAATCATGTTTAGTTTGCCAGAATAATTTGGCGTTAGAGGATTGAGTAAAATGAATAACAAAGGGATCCGACATAAGATTATTGCTGGAATGTTAGTCGGCGCTGCGATGATGGCAGCGCCAATGGCTTGGTCGGAGCAATATGCGGCTAATTTCAAAGGCACAGACATTCAAGAGTTTATTAATATTGTCGGTAAAAACCTCAATAAAACCATCATCGTTGACCCTACTGTACGTGGTAAAATTAACGTCCGCAGTTACGACTTGTTAAACGATGATCAATATTACCAATTCTTTTTAAACGTTTTACAAGTGTATGGTTATGCCGTCGTTGAGATGGAAAACCACGTCATTAAAGTCATTAAAGACAAAGACGCTAAAACATCAGCTATTCGTGTGGCCGATGACAAGATGCCAGGCCTAGGAGATGAAATGGTGACCCGCGTGGTGCCATTATATAACTCTGAAGCGAAGCAGCTTGCTCCGTTATTACGCCAGTTAAACGACAATGCCGGCGGTGGTAACGTGGTCAACTATGACCAGGCTAATGTGCTAATGATTTCTGGCCGTGCAGCTGTGGTCAATAAACTGGTTGAAATTGTACGTCGTGTAGATAAACAAGGTGACACTGCTGTCGAGGTCGTCTCACTTAATTTTGCCTCAGCGGGTGAAATTGTTCGTATTGTTGAAGCATTGTATCGCTCAAGTGCTAACCAAGCGCAATTACCAGGTCAAACCCCTAAAGTGGTTGCCGATGAGCGTACCAATGCCGTCATCGTCAGTGGTGATGAAAAAAGCCGTGAGCGAGTCGTTGAGCTTATTCAACGCCTTGATGCCGAACAAGCGAATACGGGTAATACTAAAGTACGCTATTTGCATTATGCTAAGGCAGAAGATTTAGTTGAAGTTCTTACGAGGTTTGCGCAAAACCTTCAAGAAGGTAAAGACGGTAGTACATCGGCTCAAGGTGCAAGTAGCCAGCGTCGTAGTGACATTAATATTATGGCTCATCCAGACACCAACTCATTGGTCATCAGTGCCGAGCCAGATCAGTTACGTACCATTGAAAGTGTCATCAATCAGCTAGATATTCGCCGTGCACAAGTATTAGTTGAAGCGATTATTGTTGAAATATCCGAAGGTGATGATGTTGGCTTTGGTATTCAATGGGGAACTTCTGCTGGTGGCTTAACGCAATTTAACAATATAGGCCCTAGTATCAGTGAAGTGGGTGCGGGTGTATTAGCTGCTCAAGAAGAAGATGGAACTACCGTTACGGTCACGAACTCAGATGGTGGCTCGACAACAACAACTAACCCAACATCTGATGGTGACTATACAATACTTGCTGAAGCACTAGGCAAAGTGAATGGCATGGCGTGGGGCGTGACGACCGGTAACTTTGCGGCATTAATTCAAGCGGTATCGAGTGATACCAACTCAAATATTCTGGCTACGCCGTCAATTACCACGTTAGATAATCAAGAAGCCTCATTTATTGTCGGTGACGAAGTGCCTATTATTACAGGCTCAACGTCGAGCTCAAGTAATGACAATCCGTTTCAAACCGTTGAACGTAAAGAAGTCGGTGTTAAGTTAAAAGTGGTACCACAAATTAACGAAGGCTCGTCGGTTAAAATGACCATCGAGCAAGAAGTTTCTGGTGTGAATGGTAATACAGGTGTCGATATCAGTTTCTCGACCCGTCGCTTAACGACAACCGTAATGGCTGACTCTGGTGAGATTGTTGTCTTAGGCGGATTAATCAGCGAAGACGTTCAGGAAAGTGTGCAAAAAGTACCTATTCTTGGCGATATCCCTTATTTAGGTTGGTTATTTAAATCGTCTTCGAGTTCTACGACCAAACGCAATCTAATGATTTTTATTAAACCGACCATTATCCGTGACGGGATCACAATGGAAGGTATTGCAGGCCGTAAATACAACTATTTCCGAGCATTGCAATTAGAGCAACAAGGCCGTGGTGTTAATTTAATGCCTAACACTGATGTACCAGTGCTTGAAGAATGGAATCAAGAAGCTTACCTACCAGATGAGGTCAATGACGTGTTAGAACGTTATAAAAATCGTCAAGGGTTAGATACTGAACTGCGAGATTCTGATCCAGCGCTACGTATCATTGATGAAAGCATGCAAAAGGACAAGGCTGAAGACAATGAGTGATAGCGCAGTGACAGAGCCATTAGCCCAAGTATCTAGTGATGTCGCTATGGAAGTGGTCGAAGGCGATGAGGTTTTTCACTCGAACAGCAAAGAGCGCCTGCCATTTGCGTTTTCACATCGTTTTCAATTGGTATTAGCCAAAGAAAACGAGCAACTTTGTTTATTTTATACCGACAATACTCCGCTCAATGCCATGCTTGAAGTGCGCCGCTATGCGGGAGTTGAGTTAGCGGTGATTAAGTTAGAAGTTGCTAAGTTTGAAGCTAAATTAACCCAAGCCTACCAAGCTAACTCTTCAGAAGCGCAGCAGCTAATGGAAGACATTGGCAACGAAATGGACTTGTTTACCCTAGCTGAAGAACTGCCGCAAACCGAAGACTTGCTTGAAGGTGATGACGATGCACCAATCATTAAATTGATTAATGCATTATTATCAGAAGCCATTAAAGAAGAAGCATCTGATATTCACGTCGAAACTTACGAAAAACAACTTGTAGTGCGTTTTCGTATTGATGGTGTATTAAAAGAAGTCTTAAAGCCAAACCGTAAGCTGTCATCACTACTTGTGTCACGTATTAAGGTTATGGCGCGCTTAGACATTGCTGAAAAACGCCTACCACAAGATGGACGTATTTCGTTACGTATCGCTGGCCGTGCTGTTGATGTGCGAGTGTCGACTATGCCATCAAGCCATGGCGAACGTGTGGTAATGCGTTTATTAGACAAAAACACCGGTAATTTAGATCTACAACAGTTAGGTATGACGGCGGGTATTCGTGAACAATTTGACGAATTAATTCGTAAACCTCACGGCATTATTTTGGTGACCGGTCCAACAGGTTCGGGTAAAAGTACCACCTTGTATGCTGGTTTAACTGAGATTAACTCGAAAGATACCAACATCCTAACCGTTGAAGATCCAATCGAGTACGAGTTAGAAGGTATTGGTCAAACCCAGGTAAACACCAAAGTTGACATGACTTTTGCCCGCGGTTTACGGGCGATTTTACGTCAAGACCCTGATGTAGTGATGATTGGTGAGATTCGTGACCTTGAAACAGCCCAAATTGCTGTGCAAGCCTCATTAACGGGTCACTTAGTTATTTCAACCTTGCATACCAACACGGCATCTGGTGCGATTACCCGCTTACAAGACATGGGCGTTGAGCCTTTCTTGGTGTCATCGAGCTTACTTGGGGTATTAGCCCAGCGTCTTATTCGTACCCTTTGCCCTCATTGTAAAGAGGCCCACGAGCCCGACGAGCGCGAACGTGAGTTATTAGGCGTTACCGCGAACGACACGCGCGTTATTTACCGTGCAAAAGGATGTAAAGCCTGCGGTCATAACGGTTATCGTGGCCGAACGGGTATCCATGAGTTGTTGATTGTTGATGACAATGTGCGCGAGCTTATTCATGGTGGTCGTGGCGAGCTAGCCATCGAAAAATACGTACGTAAAAGCGTGCCGAGCATTCGACATGACGGCATGAGTAAAGTATTAGCGGGCGTCACTACTCTTGAAGAAGTACTACGCGTGACGCGCGAGGAATAATCAATGGCAGCGTTTGAATACAAAGCCCTTGATCACAAAGGCAAGCAAGTTAAAGGTGTGGTAGAAGCAGACACTGCACGTCATGCTCGTAGTCAGCTACGTGAGCAACGATTAATGCCGCTTGAATTGCACCCCGTTAATGAAAAAGAAGCCCAAACACAACGCGGAGGCTTTAGTCTTGGCAATGTGTTTAAAAAACGGATTTCAGTTGCAGAACTGGCGTTAATCACCCGTCAAATTGCCACGTTGGTTGCAGCAGGCTTACCAATTGAAGAAGCATTAAAAGCGGTTGGCCAGCAGTCAGAAAAAGCCCGTTTAGGCAACATGATTATGGCCGTACGTTCTAGGGTTGTAGAGGGTTATAGCCTAGCGGACTCAATGGCTGAGTTTCCTCATGTGTTTGATGACTTATACCGTGCAATGGTCGCATCGGGTGAAAAGTCGGGCCATTTAGAGGTGGTGCTTAATCGTCTTGCAGACTATACCGAACGTCGCCAACAGCTTAAATCTAAGCTCACCCAAGCCATGATTTACCCCATTGTGCTTACCGTAGTTGCCATCGGCGTTATTGCCGTATTGCTGGCGGCTGTAGTGCCTAAAGTTGTGGGTCAGTTTGAGCATATGGGCCAAGAACTTCCCGGTACAACCCAGTTTTTAATCTTAGCGTCTGACTTTGTTCAGCACTGGGGCGTATTGGTTGTATTGATTATTTTTGGCGGCTTGATTTTGTTTCAGCGCATGCTGAGTAATCCAATTATGCGGATGAAATACGACACAGCATTACTCAATATGCCTGTTATCGGCAAAGTGAGTAAAGGTCTCAATACTGCCCGTTTTGCCCGTACTTTAAGTATTTTGTCGGCAAGTTCTGTGCCTCTACTTGATGGTATGCGTATTGCCAGTGAAGTATTACAAAACGTCAAAGTGCGTGCAGCTGTTGATGATGCCACTGCGCGGGTGCGTGAGGGAACCAGTTTGGGTGCGGCGCTGACGAATACTAAGCTATTTCCAGCAATGATGTTGTACATGATAGCCTCAGGTGAAAAAAGTGGTCAGTTAGAAAACATGCTTGAACGCGCGGCAGACAACCAAGACCGCGAATTTGAGTCTAACGTTAATATTGCACTTGGGGTGTTTGAACCTATGCTGGTGGTCAGCATGGCTTCGGTTGTATTATTTATTGTCATGGCAATCTTACAGCCAATTTTAGAGTTAAATAATTTAATCAGTGGTTAAGCAACTCAGCAAAACCAATAAATTTAAGATTTGAGTCATTTTTAGAAGGAAGTCTTTAATGCAACAACACAACAAACAACGCGGTTTCACCTTACTTGAAGTGATGGTGGTGATTGTTATTCTTGGTATTTTAGCGTCAATGGTTGTGCCTAACTTGATGGGCAACAAAGACAAAGCCGACCAACAAAAGGCGGTTTCAGACATTGTTGCGCTCGAAAATGCCCTAGACATGTATAAGCTAGATAACAGTATTTACCCGACAACAGAGCAAGGGCTTGACGCATTAGTCAATAAGCCTAACTCATCGCCAGAGCCGCGTAATTTCCGTGACGGTGGTTATGTTAAGCGTTTACCTCAAGACCCATGGCGTAATGACTATTACCTATTAAGCCCAGGTGAGAACGGTAAAATAGACATTTTCAGTGCCGGTCCAGACGGACAAGCAGGTTCTGAAGACGACATTGGCAGCTGGAACTTACAAGACTTCCAATAATATGCATTTTCGTCGTCATGCTGGATTTACCTTACTTGAGGTATTACTGGTCGCATTATTAATGGGATTGGTGGCATCGGCTGTCACCATTTCTATGAGTGCTGCAGGACCAGAGCAAGCCCTTAACAAGCAAGCACAACGATTTATATCGGCGACCGAAATGGTGCTGGATGAAAGTGTGCTCAGTGGTCAATTTATCGGCATTGTGATTGACGAAGACCAATATCAATTTGTGTTTTACCGAGAAGGTAAATGGACGGCTGTGGAGCAAGACCGTTTACTTGCGACTCGAGAAATGGATCCCGGGATCGTACTTGATGTTGTGATAGATGGCATGCCATTAGTGCAAGAAGATGAGCAAGACGAATCTTGGTTTGACGATCCATTTATTGACGAAGAGAGCGAAGAAGATAAAAAAAAGCACCCAGAACCGCAAATTTTGCTTTTTCCTAGTGGCGAAATGACGCCGTTTGAACTTAATTTTACCACCGTTACTGACGAACTTAAGCGGATCAATGTATTGGTCGTTGGCGACGCATTAGGACGGCTAACGTTAGGGCGTGTCGATGAGTAGGCCTATTTCTCGTCGTCTAAAAGGATCAATAACAAAAGGTCAGGGCATGACCTTACTCGAGGTGATTGTTGCCTTAGCCGTGTTTTCAATTGCGGCTGTTTCAGTGACCAAAAGTCTAAGTGAACAAATGGCCAATATGCCCATTTTAGAAGAGCGCACTTTGGCGCAATGGGTTGCCAGTAATCAAATGGTTGAAGTGCGATTAACTGGTGCATTTCCCGACATTGGTAAAAAAGAAGGTGAGGTCGAACTTGCAGGGCGTGAATGGTTTTGGCGCCAAGAAGTAGTTAAAACTACCGATGAAAAATTTAGAATGATCAAAGTGAGTGTCAGTGACGATAACCGCTATCAACGTATTGTGGCTCAGGTAAGTAGTTATGTGCACAGCAACGACTAATTACAAAGGGTTTACCTTACTTGAAATGCTCATCGCGATTGCGATTTTTGCCATGTTAGGCCTCGCGGCTAACTCGGTATTATCGACAGTAATGAAAAACGATGAAGTTACCAAAGAGTTTTCTGTTCGGCTTAAAGCATTACAACAAGGCTTTGGTGCATTAGAAAGGGATTTAGGCCAAATGGTGGCGCGCACACCAAGATCATTTGAAGGTGGCCGTGGCAGTCAGTTTTTTCAAGCGGGCAATAATATTCTCGACTCTGATACCCAGGCATTAATGTTTTATCGACTAGGTTGGTTAAACCCTGATGGCATGTTACCTAGAGGCAGTGTGCAGTCGGTTGCCTATGTGGTGCAAGCGGGGCGTTTAGAGCGTTGGTATTATCCATACCCTGACCCCGTTGTTGGTGCGGAGCCATTAAAAAGTTTAGTGATTGACCATGTGTTATCGGTGGAGTATTCGTTTTATATTGATGACAGCTGGCAAACCAAAGTTGATGGCACCGTCATGCCTAAAGGTATTGCCATGGAAATAGAGATTGAGGGTTTAGGAAAAATCCAGCGGCGCTTTTTATTGCCCAAAGGTGCGCCTGCTGAAGGATCTGACGATGATACAAAAGATGACTCAGATGATGAGGGGGCAACCTAATGGGTGGGCAAAAGCAGCGCGGAGTTGCTCTCATTGTGGTCATGCTGATTGTGGCTATGGTTGTTGTTATTGCGACAAACATTACCAGTCGTAACCAACTATCAATGCGGCGCACGCTGAATATGGCGCAATATGACCAAGCATACTGGTATGCCATGTCGGCTGAAGAGCTTGCAATTAAAGTGCTAAAGCAAGATTTTGAAGATGCCGAAGGCACTGTACATTTACAACAATATTGGGCACTGGCTAATGTGGTATTTCCAGCCGAATACGGTGAAATTGTTGGTGAAATAAACGACATGCGCGCTTGCTTTAATGTTAATGCAGTGGGCGAGCCTTCAATAAACACTGAAAATAACCAGCCTAAAATGACATTGGCTGCAAGGCAGTTTCAGGCTATGTTGATTAGCTTAGGCGTTGATGAGTTTGGTGCAGAACAATTAACACAAACATTAAAAGACTATATTGATACCGATTCTGTCTCGAGTGCATACGGTGCCGAAGATGCCGAATATGAATCACGTAATGTGCCCTATCGTGCGGCAAATACCTTGATGCAACATCGCAGTGAATTAAGAGCCGTATTGGGTTTTAATCAAAATGTATATTTAAATATTTTAGATTATGTATGTGCAATACCGGGCGACAGCCGACAGATATTGAATGTCAACACCGTTAAAGTAGAGCAAGCCGCACTACTTGTGGGTATGTTAGAAAACCAAGTATCGATAAGCGAAGCAGAAAGCATTATTAACGAACGCCCCGCAGATGGTTACGGTACGATTGAAGAATTTTGGGAAAGCTCGTCGCTCAGCAGTGTTGAAGCAGAAGATGATCTTAAATCCAGTTTTGTGGTCGACAGCGAGTATTTTCTATTACACGCTGGCGCCAAAGTAGACAACGCAATATTTCGAATGGATAGCGTGCTTAAGCGCAATGGTAACAACTTAGAAGTGCTCACCCGTCAGTACGGTGGCCAACAATAATAACAAGTTCATTGCGTGTAAAAGACGTATTGAGAGTGGTGGAGAATAACAGTGTCTGAACGGCTATTTATCCGATTAGGAAAAACATCAGAACACCCATGTTCATGGTTAGTATGGTCTGAGCAAGAGCAAGAGATTATCGCCTCGGGTGAGTTAGCTGATGCAGCAAGCCTCAGCACGCTTGCTGAGCGTGCAGGTAATCGTCCTGTTGATGTATTGGTACCCGCTGCCAGCATGACATTGACCCAAATTGCTCTACCTGAAAAAGGTCAACGCCAAGCATTAAAGGCGTTACCTTATATGCTCGAAGAAACCCTCGCAACCGATGTCGATAACATGCACTTTGTTGTAGGCCCGCGCGAAGGTGAACAGCTCAATGTTGCTGCCGTTGCTCATGAGCAAATGCAAGCCTGGCTTGCCTGGTTGCAAGAAGCGGGCTTAAAAGTAAAACGCATTGTGCCAGACTGTTTAGCATTACCATTAGAGCAATGCCGCTGGGCTGCAATGAGCTTAGGTAACGAATACTTAATTAGAACATCTGAAGGCAGTGGCATTAGCTTACCTAAAGCCTGGTCGACATTTGCTTTACCGCAACTGGTTAATAACGCAACGGCATTAAACGATAATCAAACGATTAATGTTGCCAGTTACAGCGACGACATCGCAATCGAAGGCGTGCAAGTTGATAATAAACCACTCGACTTGCCGATGATGGTTCTGGCTAAAGGTATTTTAAATGCGCCAATTAACCTATTAAGCGGTATTTATAAGCCCAAGCGTGAATACAGCAAACATCTCATTGTGTGGAAAAATGCCGCCATTATGGTGGTGGTTGCAATAGTGTTGGCACTCATCAATAAAGGGTTGGCGATTCACCAGCTCAACAATGACACCGACCTGTTACGGGCACAAAGCGAAGTGATTTTTAAGCAAGCCGTGCCTGGCGTAAACCGTATTGTCAATTTACGCTCGCAAATGGACAGTGAATTGCGCCGTATGCAAGGCCAAGGTGGTGGCGCAGCATTCTTTGAAATGCTCGACGGCCTTAAGCCAGCATTTAATAAAGTACCAGACTTAAAACCTAACAGTTTACGTTTTGAAGGTAACCGTGAAGAATTGCGCATGCAAATTACCGCGCAAAACTATGCCCAGGTGGACCAGTTTAAAGAAATTGTTGCCAAAGACTTTCAGTTAGAAGGTGGGGCAATGAATAGCACCGATGAAAACGTCACCAGCACTTTAACCTTGAGGACCAAATAATATGGAAAACTTACGTATTTGGTGGCAAGGTTTAGCGACACGAGAGCAACAGCTTGTTGGGTTTTGTGCTGCTATTTTGGTTGTCGGCTTTGTCTATTGGGGCATATGGACACCCATTTCGAATGCACAAATTGACGCTGAGCGCAGCCACAAGGCTGCTCAACAAACGTTAAATTATGTCAAACAAACTGCGAATAAGTTAGCCGGTTTAAAACAGGCAGGTACTAAAGCCAGTGCACGTGGCAGTTTAAGTTCTATTGTCAACCAAACAGCAGGCCAATACCAGCTAGAAATTACCCGTATGCAGCCTCAAGGTGACAAAATTCAAATATGGATGGATGATATCCCATTTGATGTATTATTGGGTTACTTGCACGAATTGGTTGAGCAAAAAGGCTTAACGCTAGACAGCGTGGATTTAGCCGAATCTGATGTAACTGGCTTTGTAAAAGTCAGACGTATTCAGCTTTCACAGTAAGGATTTTTTGTGAGTTTATTTTTTAAAATACTGTTTGGTGTTGTGGTTTATATCATTTTTATGATTGCCTATGTGCCAGCAAACTGGTTGGTTAGCATTGCGCCGTTACCTAACAATGTATTAATCAGTGGCGCTGAAGGCACCTTATGGCAAGGCAAAGCAGCATTAGTGAGTGTCGATAAACGTCAAGTTGAGCATGTTGCCTGGCAATTAAGCCCATGGGGTTTGTTTATGGGCCTGGCTAACATTGACTTTAGCATTGGCAATCGCGCAACACCGGTGAGTGGTAAAGGGAGCCTAACCTGGTCGTTTGCTGGTGTAAGTGGTAAAAATATCCGTCTTGATGTACCCGACAGCTTTTTATTAGCGGGTGCTAGACTACCTTTTAAAACGCAAATAAATGGCGACGTGAGTTTGATGGTTGAGGTGTTGGAGCAGGGGAAACCTTGGTGCGAGCAGCTCAAGGGTAAATTATTTTTAAATAGTACTGATGTTAAAAATCAGTTTGGTATTTATCCGTTAGGTAATATTGCATTGGGGTTAAGTTGCATTGACGGCCAATTACAACTCGCCACAGATGAAACACTAAATGCATTAGGGTTAACAGGTACTGCAATTTTAGGTGAAGGTAACTTAGTAAAAATCAGTGCTAAAATAAAACCAACTGACGCGCAACCACAAGATTTAAGTAAGTCATTACAATTTTTGGGACGTCAAGATAGCCAGGGCTATTATCCTATAAATTACCAAGGCATCGTGCCTGGACTGTAGTGGCAAATCTTAATAAAGCGCGTTGATAGCAATATCAACGCGCTTTTTAGTTAAAGCAATTTAGAGCGAACGCAATAAGTCACTCACCGCCGGAAATTGATTAAATACCGTGTGTGTTTTTTGGCTGTCAGGATTACTAATGCCTAGCTGATAACCTACGCCGGCTCTTTTTGAAGCGGCTAAAATGACTTCACTGTCGTCAACAAACAAACACCTTGCTGGGTCGAGCTTAAATTTATCGAATGCATATTGCCAAAAGTTGGGATGCTCTTTGGGGTAGCCACTTTCGTGGCTCGACAATAACTCGTCCAAACCTTCGGCTAAATTAGTATGAGTGAGCTTTAATGCCAAGCTATGAGGGTGCGCGTTTGTGAATAAAATACGCCGTTTACTTGCGCTCGCAAGCGCTTGTAAAAATGGCATACTGTCTTGACGGATTTTTATTTTATCTGCAGCCGTATGATGCAAAGCCAAAATATCTAAGCCTAAATGCTGTTGCCAATAATCTAAGCAATACCAGTCTAATGTGCCAACGACATTATGATACGCCTGAGTCACTAAATCATTCGCATCATCTAAACTAATTTGCCGTAACAGGCTTAATTGTTGTGGCACTAATTGTAGCCAAAAGTGGTTATCAAAGTGCAAATCTAATAGAGTGCCATCCATATCAAGAAGCACTGTGTCTATCTTATGCCAAGGAAACATGCAAATTCCGGTTGTAGAATATACGTAGGATAGTAATATTGTATCTTGTCTTTATTAATTCGTCACATGGGGCTGCAATGACACAGCGGCATGAAAAGCCGGAAATCCTGCACACTGAGATCGTTGCCAAAAGCCGATTGTTTCAAATTGAGCAGGTTCATCTGAAGTTTTCAAATGGCGTAGAACGCCAATATGAAAGAATGAAAGGCGGTAGCAGAGGTGCAGTTATGATTGTGCCTATCCACGACGGTAAACTGTTACTCGCCAGTGAGTACGCTGCGGGCACCGATAATTACGAGTTAGGTTTTCCTAAAGGGTTGATCGACCCAGGCGAAACCGCCATTGAAGCTGCCAACCGTGAGCTACAAGAAGAGATTGGCTTTGGCAGCCATAAGCTGACACTGTTAAAAGAGTTGTCACTTGCTCCCGGTTATTTTTCAAGCAAAATGCAGATCTTTGTGGCTGAGCAACTTTACCCAAGTCGTTTAGAAGGTGATGAACCTGAGCCAATCGATATCATTCCTTGGCCATTAACAGATTGGCAAGCTCTGCTTGATAATGCTGATTTTTCAGAGTCTCGTAGCGTAAGCGCTTTATTTTTAACCCAACAATACCTCGCTTCAACAGAGCAGACAAAATAAGCGTTAACAGTGACATCATTGACTATATTTTATTGATGTACGCACAAATTTAGGCAAACAACCGCGACATAAAGGGACGAATTGTTCCCCTTATAAGGCCATCCTTATCGAACTCAGCGATTGGAGTAGTAATGAAGCCAGAAGATGTAATTGAGCAAGTTATTGATATAGCGACAGAAGCCGGCAAAAAAATCCGTGAGATTTACCTCGAAGGGACTTTTAAGCGAGAAGTGAAATCTGATAATACTCCTGTCACTTCAGCAGATTTAGCTGCCAATGATATTATTTGCAGTCAGCTAGCGGCATTAACACCCGACATTCCTATTTTAAGCGAAGAAGCTGCCGACATTCCTTTAAGTGATCGCGAAACCTGGAAGCGTTACTGGCTTGTTGACCCGCTTGACGGTACCGGTGAATTTATTGCAGGCAGTGGTGATTTCTCTGTCATTATTGCGCTGGTTGAACACAACCGTCCGATAATGGGCATTGTGTATGTCCCGATGACTCAAGTGTGCTATTACGCTATAGCAGGGCTTGGGGCATATAAACGTGATGGCAAAAATGAACTGCGTATTACCAGTAAACAGATAGCAAACGGTGAAACTGACAATATTCGTTTAGCGGTAAGTCGTCGCCAAGATCCACAATCCGTTTTGAAGTTACTGAATAAACCTAATCATTGCGAATTAGTGGTGATGGGTGGTGCAGCCTTAAAGAGTTGCTTAGTCGCTGAAGGCCGCGCTGATTGTTATGTGCGTTTAGGCCCAACGGGTGAGTGGGATACCGGCGCTGCACAGATTATTATTGAAGAAGCAGGCGGTGCGCTCATTGATATAAACTTACAACCATTAACGTATAACGAGCGGGAAAGCTTGGAAAACCCTAATTTTATCGTTGTAGGTAGCCCCAATTTACCGTGGGATATCTTACTTACAACCTAAGCGTGTCGGTTGGTAAATATATTTTATGTAGCATATTGCTTTTATATTGACGTGTGAATATTGTATCTCAATTGTTAATAAGCTGTTTTATTGAGAGCAAGGCACATGAGACACAAAGGAATGTATACTGCTTCAACTTCGATGTTATTAATCCTCGGAGCGATTGGATTGACAGGTTGTGGAGGTGGTAGTGATGATAGTTCACCTGACAGCGGTGGCGGCACACCAGATGGCCGCCTAACTGGCGATGTTGTTTATTACGCCGCAGCGTGTGATGTCACACAGCCAGCGGTGGGAACTGACATTATTGTACATCGTAAAGATGGCAGTATTTTAAGCCAATCAAAAATACCTTCAACGGGTAAGTTTGATATCGCTTGGCCGAGTGAGGCTTATCATTTTTCATATGCTCAGACCATCAACGATGAGTTGTTCGTGAACAGTCTGCTTAATGTTGTTGCGGGTGATATCGGCATTGTGGGTGGACGTAATAGTAACCTTGACTCGGCGTGCTCTTGCACTGACTTTAATTTTTCGTTCGATGATATTTACTTCGCTTACAATGGCTATACCGTTTACCTTAATGGCGACAACAAGACGAGACGTGCCAACGTTTGTAAAAAAGATGGTCAATACCCTCCAGTTAATTTAGTCCTCACTCCCAGCCATGATGATGGGCTAACATCCTATGCGGCACAAATCGATGTTAACAATTATGCTGCCAATCGCACTATATATGTTGACCCCTCTATATTTGAAAACGCCGCTAATGAAAGTGTTTTACTCGATGCTGTATTAAGCAGTGCCAACAGTAATATTGAATACCCAGATTTTAGAACATTTTCAGAAACAGATTATGGCCGAGCAAACTGGATTTCATGGATGATGTCGCCGCATGTTTTCCCTGGACTCTTTGATAATAACTTCATTACTTCATCTCATTTTGATTACTTAGGAGGCGATGCTTACGGCGAGGTATATTATTACACCAGTCGGCGTCATCGCGTAACCGATCCAGGCGATACTCAAATTGTCCAATTACAGCAAAACCAGCAAAAAATGCTGCAAAGTACAGATGCAATTTTAACTAGCTTTAGTGAAGACGGTGCCAGTAATTATGATTTTACGGGGATAGGGACAGGTAAAACCTTACTTCAGGTTAATTTTGGTCAAAACGGCATTGCGCACTGGACAATTGAAGCCCCCTTAAAAGGGACGTTTCCAGATTTGGATTTACCAACAAATTTACAAACACCGTTTGAGCAAATTACCCAAGCGAATTTATCGGTAATGATTTATGGCTACTTTAGTCATTCGTCGAGCCAGTATAATCAATTCCGTACAAAAGCAGTCGAAATACAACGCGCTGATTTGAAAACTCGGTCAGATTTTTATGATAATTATGTTATTGAACAAATTTCTGTAGATATTTATTAAGCCTACAAACAAACGCCCTCAAAAGAGGGCGTTATTTTTTTAGGCTGTTTTACGAGCGTCTAACCATTGATGAATGGCTTGCCTGTCACCTTGAAATATAACCCGATCGCGCTTCTTTTCTAATTGAAACTCATACATAGGGTCATAGTAAACGTCTAATAGCAAACTTATCCAGTCTAGATGTTTGCTGGCATCATTTTGACTTTGTTGCTGTAATAGAGCCTCATCAACAAGCTGTTGAAGCTGCTGATGTTGCTTTCCGCCCAAGCGTTTACGAATACCCGTTAAGCTTTGGGTGAGATAGTGGCTAAATGCTTCAAACCCGTCTTGCTCACCAAATTTAACAACATAATCAGCCAACTTATCGGTGATATAGTCTTTGAGTAACCGAGGTAAGCGAATATCTCTGGGTTCATCGAGTAATACAATATCTGCTTGTTGCATCGCTTGATAAAAAGCGTGCGGTAATGCCGACCGACCAATCAGATAGCTTTCATCTTCAAGTAGTAAATGGCGATGTTGCAGCTGTTGATGCTTGAGTAATGAAACCGCAAGGTTATTTTCAAAATTGATTTGTGTCGGCTGTGGCTCAATGTTTTTGCCAAAACTTGAGCCTTTATGGTTTGCGATACCTTCTAAATCAACCGACTCATCGCGCTGATGTATCAACTCTGTTTTACCACTACCAGTAATACCACTTAATATCAGCATACTGGTTTGTTTTGGTGCATTGTCGATAGCACCGATTAAAAAACTGCGCATTGCCTTATAGCCGCCTTGGATAAAAGGCACATTCATGCCTGCATCTTTTATCCATTGCTGGGATAGCTTTGAACGTAATCCACCTCTAAAACAATATAAATAACTTTCAGGGTGTTGTGACAATTGAGCTTGCCATGCTTCTATTCGCGCTTGCTTCACTTTACCGGCGACCAATTGGTGGCCTAGTGCGATGGCGGCATCCTGGCCATGTTGTTTATAGCAAGTGCCGACTTTAGTGCGCTCATTATCTTGCATTAATGGCAAATTAACCGAATGCGAAAAAGCACCTTTAGTAAACTCCACTGGTGCTCGCACATCAATTAATGGTCTGTTTTCAAGTAATAACCGGCCATATTCAGAGCTGGAGATAATGTCACCCATTAAATTAGCTCGATGAGAGTATCATCGCCAGTACCAACCGGCGTGAACTCGACCATTGAACCAATACACATCGCTTGTATATTATTTGCCGTTAACAATGCTTGTAGTTCAGCTTCGCTTTCTGCGTTTACTGCCACTAATAAACCACCGCTGGTTTGCGGATCGCACAAAATGGCTTTTTGGTCATCGGTGAGTTGCGGTAAATGTTCACCGTAACTGTCAAAGTTACGATGGGTGCCGCCCGGCACGCAGTCTTGCGCTAAGTAATCAGCAACCTTTGGCAGTAAAGGTACGTTATGTAATGCAAGGTTAGCTTTGAGTTTTGCTCCTTGGCACACTTCAATTAAATGGCCTGCCAAACCAAACCCTGTGACATCCGTTAACGCATTCACACCGGTAATTTTTGCGATTTCAATACCAATAGTATTAAGCTGACACATAGCTTGTGGGGCAATGTGACTGTCCTCGTCTCGTAATTTCTTTTGTTTTTGCGCCGTGGTCAAAATACCAATACCAATTGGTTTGGTGAGGTATAAGCGATCGCCAGCTTTTGCCGTGTTATTTTGCTTGAGTAATTCTAATGGGATTTGCCCCGTTACGGCTAAACCAAAAATCGGTTCAGGTGCATCAATACTGTGGCCACCGGCAAGCATTATGCCTGCATCAGCACAAGCTTGGCGCCCACCATCAACCACTTGTTGGGCAACCTCTGGGGGGAGAACATTGACTGGCCAACCTAAAATTGCAATAGCCATAATAGGTGTGCCACCCATGGCGTAGATATCACTAATCGCATTAGTTGCTGCAATACGACCAAAAGTGAAAGGGTCATCAACAATAGGCATGAAAAAGTCAGTAGTACTAATAATGCCAGTTTGTTCATTGAGCTTATACACGGCGGCATCATCACGGGTTTGATTACCGACAAGTAAGTTAGGGTCAGTAAAAACGGGGAGTTGTGAGGCCAAAATAGTGCTTAGGATTTTAGGAGAAATTTTACAGCCGCAACCGGCGCCATGACTATATTCGGTTAATTTTACTGTTTGCTCAGACATAATAGGGTGATCTTTAGACGGCGTATTGAGCAGCAATTATAATCACTATTAGGCAGAATATCTTGTGTTTTAGTCATTTATACAATCTAGTTATTACTTTATGTTCGATAAAATAAATTATTGTGAACATTGTTTTTTATTTTGTTTGCTGTTAGCTTATCACTCATCAAGACAAATGATGTTAGGTAACTACAGTGGCAAGACGTAAAGAGCACACTCATGAGCAAATTAAACATATGGCAATCGAAGCCGTTGTCATGCATTTGCAACATGACAACCTTCATTCTTTGAGTCTGCGAAAAGTGGCTAGTCAAATTGGTTATGTGCCGAGTACCTTAATAAATATTTTTGGCAGTTATCAGTATTTATTATTGGCTGTATCAGAACAGACTTTGGTGAATCTATCTGCGGTGCTTCAAGGGTTAACATTGCAGGCGCCGATAACGAATATTCAAAATATGGCAATGGCTTATAGTGATTTTGCTCTACAACATAAAAGCTGTTTTCGGTTGGTGTTTGAATTAACGATGCCAGACGATCAGCCTTTACCGCAAAACCACACCACGATTGTTAAATCATTATTTGCTTTAGTGGAGTCGCAATTACGCAGTTATTGTACAAACATTAGTGAACCACAAGCAGAATTGATGAGCCGAGTGCTTTGGGGCGGTATTCATGGGTTAACGACTTTAGCCTTAGATGAAAAGCTATTTGCAACGCACAATGACTTACACACTATGTTGTGCAGTCATGTACAAGGATATATTGCTGGTATAAGCAAAACAGGGAGTTTGCATGATATTAACTAAACGCTTTTTACCTTATTTTGTGACTCTGTGTTTAGGGGCGCTAAATGATAACTTTTACAAAAATGTCTTGTTATTACTAGTGACCTACAGTCAGCTTAATGCATTACCTATCGACGTTAACTTGTTTGTCAATTTAGCCGCTGGCGTGTTCATTTTACCGTTTTTCTTGTTTTCAGCTCATGCGGGTATCGTGGCTGATAACATGAACAAAGCAAAATTGATCCGGCGGTTAAAGCTTTTAGAGCTAATCATCATGTCCACAGCTGCGGTCGCGATAATTAGTCAGAGTTATATGGTGATGTTGTTTCTGTTGTTTTTAACCGGTAGCCAATCTGCTTATTTTGGTCCGGTTAAATACTCATTATTACCGCAAGCGCTGAGCGAGGCGGAATTAGTCAAAGGTAATGCCTTAGTTGAAATGGGCACCTTTTTGTCGATTCTTATTGGTACATTAAGTGCTGGCTTAGTGGTAGCGAATGAAAATGGTTTAACCTGGGCAGCGATTATTGTGTCGGTGCTTGCTATGGCGGGTTACCTTTCCAGTCGAGCTATTCCTTCTTTGCCAGCACAAGGTGAACTTAACCCAAATAAGTTTTCTTTATTTTCTGGTACCTTACGCTGTATTAATAAAGCACGTGAAACAAAGTCAATTTGGATGGCAATTTTAGCCATCAGTTGGTTTTGGTTTTTAGGTGCCACTTATCTGACTCAATTTCCTAATTTTGCCAAGTTGCATTTGCACGCTGATGCTACCGTCGTGTCTTTGTTGTTGGCGTTGTTTTCTGTCGGCATTGCCGTTGGCTCTTTTGTGTGTGAACGTTTTTCGTTTGGCCATGTTGAACTAGGTCTGTTGCCGTTTGGGGTATTGGGACTCAGTGTATTTAGCTTCGACATGATAGGCGCAATCCCGCTACAAGTGGTTGAGCCTGGTTTTGTGTATAGCTTTGAGTCTTTTATTAGCAATACTCAGCATTATCGAGTCATGATTGATCTGTTTTTGGTTGGGTTAAGTGGTGGGGTATTTATTGTACCTTTATATGCGTTTATTCAAACCCGCGCAGAAAAACAAGAGTGCGCTCAAGCCATTGCGGCTAACAACATTATTAATGCGTTGTTTATGGTGGGCTCTGCAATACTCTCAATCGTATTACTCGGGGTATTAAATTGGACAATTCCTGAGTTATTTATGTTAATTGGCATAATGAATTTAGCGGTATTGTTGTATGTTTACTCACAGGTGCCTGAGTTCACCCAGCGGTTTATCAGCTATTTGCTCAGCCACGTGATGTATCGCGTTAATGTGAATGGAAGACAGCACATTCCGGCGCAAGGAGCAGGGATCATTGTCAGTAACCATGTGAGTTATGTTGATGCATTAATCATTATGGGAGCTTCAACGCGGCCTATTCGGTTTGTAATGGATAAGTCCATCAGCGAAATTCCACTTTTAAGGTACTTATTTAGGCATGCAGGGGTGATTCCTATCTGCTCACCTAAAAAGTGTGAAGCCACCTATGAAAGTGCATTTGAACAGATCCACCAGGCATTAGCCAATGACGAGCTGGTGTGTATATTTCCAGAAGGTCGGTTAACGCCAGACGGTGAAATAGGTGAGTTTAGACCAGGAATTGAAAAGATATTACAGCGCGACCCAGTACCCGTAATACCACTTGCACTTAATGGGTTATGGGGCTCGTACTTTAGTCATAAAGGCGGACATGCATTAACGACCAAACCTACTCGTTTTTGGTCTAGAGTGAAAGTGAATATCACCGCACCCGTAGTGGGAGAGACAACTAGCCGCATGGCATTGCAAAAGCAGGTGACACAACAATTTGACATGAACCAGTAGATAAACAAAAAGGCCATCTGGATTAACTCAGATAGCCTTTTTAGTGTTACTTCACTTACTGGGCGTAAGCTGCGGTTAAGCTTTTCCATTGACGCTGCCTTTCTAAAAACTGGCTGCGTAAGTGTTGCACTTGTTGTTTAAGATTATGATCGGCTAATTGTTTACGTTTGGCTTCAATTAAGCTCTTTTTCGCTTGATAGTATTCAAGCAAATGTTGCTTCATTAAATCGTATTCAGCTTGAAACTTTTCAATAATTTCATCGCAGTTAGGTAAATGTGCTACCTGATTTTGCGCGTGTAAAAGTTGCATCTGCAAACGTGCACTTTCAATACGCTCTTGCGGCACTTTTCGCAGGTTAGTGGCTAAGCCAACCCAGCTCATCGCTTTGATTAACCATTTGGTTGGATCGTAATCCCACCACTTAATGCCATTACGATAATCGTTTTCAAAAATATGGTGAAAATTGTGATAACCCTCGCCATATGTTAATAACGCTAAAAAGGCATTATCGCGCGCAGTGTTTTTATCTGTGTACGGCTGTTTACCCCAAATGTGGGCTAAAGAGTTAATAAAGAAGGTGCAGTGATGTACTACCACTAAGCGTAATAAACCTGCCATTAACACCATCGACAGTATGTCACCGTTTAACCAACCTAAAAATGCTGGTAAACCAATGTTCATCAAAATGACTAAAGCTAAGTAGTGTTTATGTTGCCACATAACGATACGGTCGTTTTGTAAGTCGCGTACGTTATTGTAATCGCTGTAACGACTGGCTTGATATTCACGTAGCATCCAGCCTATGTGACTATACCAAAAACCCATTTTAGCCGAGTACGGATCTTTATCATTATTATCAACATGTTTGTGGTGTATACGATGGTCACTACACCAATGTAAAGCACTGTTCTGCAGTGCTAATGCGCCACCTAAGGCGTATAAAAAACGAACCGCAGGGTGGGCCTTATATGCTTTATGAGACCATAATCTATGGTAGCCGGCGGTAATCGATAAACCACTAGCGTAAGCAAAAACAACAAATGCAATCCATTCAATGCCGTCAAAGCCATGGGTGAAGCCACGCCAAGGGATTAATACCACAGCGCCAATTAAGGTAATGGCAAATAGCAGGGTATTAAGCCAAATGATTGGAGGTTTTTTCATTTAATAAGATTCCAATAATAGGTTATAGCAAGTTGAGCGTACATTTGTACGCTAATTTAACTTAGTCGATAGGGACGGGTCAAGTTTAACAGGGCTGTGTTTCTGTTTTAAAAACGGTATTATCTGTTGCTAAATGTTGACTGAATGGATTAGTAAATGGGTGTTAGAGCACAACAAAAGGAAAAAACGCGTCGTGCATTAGTGGATGCAGCTTTTAATCAATTAAGCGCAGAACGCAGTTTTTCGAGTTTAAGTTTGCGTGAAGTTGCACGCGAAGCAGGTATTGCTCCCACTTCTTTCTATCGTCATTTTAAAGACATGAACGAACTTGGATTAACCATGGTTGATGAAGGTGGTTTAACCTTGCGCCAAATGATGCGCAAAGGTCGTCAACGTGCAGAAGCCGGTGGCAGTGTCATCCGTATTTCAGTCGATACCTTTATTGAAGTATTAGAATCAAATCCAAACGTATTTCGTATTTTATTACATGAACGCTCAGGAACATCTGCCGCGTTTAGAGCTGCAGTTGAGCGTGAGATAGAACACTTTATTTCAGAGCTCGCGCATTACACTGAAGCGCAAGCCAACCGCACGCCTGAACTTGCTCGAGCACAGGCTGAAGCATTAGTTATTTTAGTGTTTAATGCTGGAGCATCGGCGTTAGATTTAAAACGTAGTGAGCGAAAGGCGTTAGCTGATCAGCTTGTATTACAGCTGCGCATGGTGGCAACGGGCGCAGAAGCGTTACAGCAAAAAATGGACAATCGTACCTAAGAGTTTTCTGTATTGTAGATACAACAAGGACGCAATGAATGCGCCCTCGTTGTATCTAGCAAATCGCGCTGAGTTATTTACGCACAAGCAACACACCTGACTCCATATGGTCGGTATATGGGAATTGGTCAAATAATGCAAAGCGGCTAATTTCATGGGTTTCGCTTAGCGTAAGCAAGTTGTCTTTTAAGGTTTCAGGATTACACGAAATATATAAAATTCGCTCATAGCCTTGTACTAACTTTAACGTTTCCAGGTCAATACCTGCGCGTGGCGGGTCAACAAAGATGGTATTGCAATCATAACTGTCTAAATCAATTCCTTCTAAGCGTCGATATTGACGTTTTTTCGCCATCGCGTCGCTAAAGTCTTCTGCCGACATACGAATAATCTGAACATTATCCACTTTATTGATAGCAATATTGTATTGAGCGGCATCAACAGATGGCTTAGCTAATTCCGTGGCTAATACTCGGTTAAAGTTTTGTGCTAATGCAATGGTAAAATTACCATTGCCACAATACAGTTCCAGTAAGTCACCTTGGCTTTGTTTAGTTACATCTATCGCCCATTCGAGCATTTTTACTGATACTTTTGCATTCGGCTGAGTAAAGCTGTTTTCAATTTGCTTGTACTGTAATGTTTGTTGATTAACCGTTAACGACTCGACCACAAAGTCTTTGTCTAAGTCGATTTTCTGCTTGCGAGCTCGGCCAATAATATTGACATTAAACTGTGTCGCTAACTTAGCTTTTAATTGAGTCGCTTGCTCGCGCCATTCATCATCAAGCTGACGATGATAGAGCAGTGACACTAAGATCTCACCACTAAGCGTTGACAAAAAATCTATCTGAAATAGCTTGTGACGTAATGCTGGATTAGGCTTTAATTCTTCTATAATTGCCGCCATCATTTGATTAATCAGTAACCCTGCTGGTAAATATTGGTCACAACGCACTTTTGCATTCAGTGCTTTATCAAACATGTAGTAATATAAGTCATCGCCTTCATGCCACATTCTAAATTCGGCACGCATACGATAATGCATAGGTTCAGAAGCAAAGATTTCTAGCGCTGGTGGATTGAAATCGGCAAAGGCCTGTTCAAGCTTGATGCGCTTTTGTTGTAATTGTGCATCGTAGTTTTTAGGATCCATTGCAGCTAAATTCATATCGTCCACCTAAGACTGTAAAAAAGGGCGCAAATATTATACTAAATGACACTGATGTCTAGTATTACGAGCCTAATGATAAAATGACATAACAATAAATATTGAGCAGATTCATCTTTGGAGCCCATATTGTCTGGACCTATATTAGTATTTGATTCTGGCATCGGCGGATTGTCGGTCATGAATGAAATTAGAAAACAGCTACCTCAGCATGACTATTGCTATCTGTTTGATAATGCCCGTTTGCCATATGGCAACTTGTCAGAACAAGAGCTGATCAGTGGTTGTATTGCATTAATAACCCAGCAAGTTAAACGCCTCAATGCCAGTATAGTGATCGTTGCATGTAATACTGCAAGTACACTCGTACTGCCTCAATTGCGCCAGTCACTTACTATTCCAATTGTTGGCGTTGTACCAGCAATCAAACCTGCAGCAATGTTATCGCAAAAGAAACACATAGGTTTGCTGGCTACACCAGGAACAGTGAAACGAGATTACACTCAAGAGCTTATCAATCAATTCGCTGAAGATTGTCGAGTCGAATTGTTTGGAACATCTGAACTCGTGTTATTAGCTGAACAACATGTAGCACGTCAAACTATCGATAAAAATAAGTTAAAAGCTATCCTACTACCAATTATTGAATCTGATATAGATGTATTGGTATTAGGTTGTACACACTTTCCGATGATTGCTACTGAAATTAGTGATTGCATAGGAGCTGGTGTGACATTATTAGATTCGGGTGAGGCAATAGCGAAGCGGGTCAGCTTTTTGCTTTCGAAAGAACATTACGGCAGTAAGCAATTACAAACATGTTATACAGCAGAAATTAGTGAAGGGCTTAAAGAAGCATTAGTCGATTATGGCTTTAGTGATTTTTCGCTGGTAACCATAACCGACTAACGATATCGCTAGCTCACTTATTACGAATTCTGGCTACTATCAGAGTCAGATTCTTGTGATTTAGCTTCTCTTACTTTTAAAGTACGTTCTTGGAAGCTGTAGTCATTCAGCTTAGCCATTGCCTTTTGAGCTCCAGCTTCAGACATTTCAACAAAACCAAATCCTTTACGACGACCCGTCTTGCGGTCACGAACCAAACGCACCGAGTTAACCGGACCATATTCACCAAATAAAGCTTTCACTTCACCTTCGTGCACACGGTAAGGTAAGTTACCTACATACAGTGTCATCGTTGGACCAACATAAGGTTCATCAGCAGAGTTTGCTGAACTTGTTGGCATAAAGGTAAAAATCAACGTTGCCACTACTACACCAGCAATAAACGCTACAGAAGAAGATGCACCGCCAAACTGAGAAAAAACAAAAGCGCCAAGAAGCGCCGCAATCAAAACAATCACGAATGATTTCTGCATAAAATAATCTCTAATGAATATAAAAATGATAAATAACTGTTAAAAACCGTTACATAGTAATTAAATTTTGCCAGATACACCAGACTACTGTTGAAAAATTGAGCTCAAAATTAACTTAAATATCAGAAATAACCATTTTGTGATCTAGCTAAAGGTGCTTCTTTAAGCAAAAAACTCAAAAAAGAAACGATCTGAACAAAAGTTCAACGTTCGAAACTATTATTAATTAAAAGCGCTTGCACTAAATCTTAAGCTGCCTATAATGCGCATCCACTGACACGGCAGACAGCG